>NZ_JBALNF010000035.1:0-112702 GCF_036962465.1 Neobacillus vireti | reverse complement strand
GGACAGCACAAGCCAGAAAACAGGCGGAGTTGTCCGAAGTCAATTATAGTTCGCTACACTAAGTTGTCCTAAGCAGTTGAAAATCCTAGTTGACACTTTAACGCAATTAGTTGGACTTGACTTAAAATTCGCTCGTTGGGGTAATGAAAGACCGTTTCATTTCCCGAAAACAAAAAAGGAAGCACGCTGGTTAAATGAAACCGTATCTATCAAACAAATATTAATAGGTGGGGAGAATAGTGTCCAACGAACGTTATTTAATACTTAATGCAGATGATTTCGGAATGTGTCATTCTACAAATGAGGCCATCAATACACTCCTTACGGAAGGCTCGATTACTTCCACAAGTCTCATGATGACATGTCCTTGGACATTGGAAGCTGTCCAACTCATTAAACAAAATCCAAGGATGGATGTGGGAATCCACTTTACCCACACAGCCGAATGGAATGTCTACAAATGGGGACCTTTAAAATCAAATATGTCAACTCTAGTGGATGAAAATGGGTACTTTCCTCCAGATACACAAACGGTTATAACAAATGCAGATCCAGAACATCTTCGCGAAGAAGCGATTGCTCAAATAGAATTAGCACTCAAATTAGGATTAGACCCCACCAACATTGACAATCACATGGGAAGCATGCACCACATCATGGAAATCCTGTTAGATTTGTGTGAAAGGTATCAACTGCCATTACGATATGCCAAACAAGGTCATTCGTTCAGAACGCAGGCAAACCATGAAGACATTATCGCGCTTGCAGAAAAAAAGGGGATTCAATTACCAGATTATATTGAAATGTTACCTTTTTTTGCAGCTGAAGGAACAGAACCAGTGTATCAAATCACAAAAGATGCCGCCATTAACTGTATACGTTCATTAAAACCAGGTGTTACGGAATTAGTTTTCCATCCTTCCTTAGATACCAGAGAATTAAAAGGCATCACGGAAACTTGGCCAATGAGGCGGTTTGAATTTGATGTATTTAGGGATCAAGAAATCCGAGAATTACTGCGTTCAGAGGATATAAAGCTGATACAATGGCGCGATTTACGTATTCTACAAAGGAAATTGTGAGAATGAAGCCCGAAAGATTCAAAAGAAGAGTTTTAAGAGATTGTTCAGGGTGAAGTGATAAAGAAGGAAATTATAAAAATCATTAAATGTGGAAGAGTTCAAAACATTGGACTCTTCTTTTCTTTTGGAGGATTCCATGTATATCAAATATACGGAAATACTAGAAAAGCCGAACTGGAATTTAAACAAGAAATGACTAAAAGGGATAATTTAAAACCGCAAAAGGGTGTAAATAATATAGTGGATAACGGTAAAGCCTATATCAATCTCATGACAACAAAGGTTCATCGGCCTTTATCTCTAAATTTTAACAAACAGCAAGCACTTTATCCCATTATCTCCTAGGAACTTTACACTGTTTAATTCTTCCAAGGAACGATCCTAGCTGTCGTAAATATCGTAACTAAAAAAATTATGTTTGGCGTGTTTCTATCGGATAAAAAGAAACTCGCTGTTTCTAAGGAGTTTTCATAGGTTTGATAGAACTTAAGCTGGCAATTGGCAGTCTTTTTGTCGTTGAGGAAAAAAATTAAAAACATATAATGGTATAGTTTAGTTTAATGTAATCATATAAGTCCTTTACTGGAGGGACGTATTCTTTTTTGAAAAATATATCTGAATTTTTAAAACTGGTATTGCAAGAATATATTCCCTGTAGTAACATAAGATTGTAAATCATATATATGATATTAAATCACATATGTGATATAAGAGAGGAGGGGAGATGGATGTCTGTTAAATCAGCAGAACGAGTGTTAAGGGTATTTGAGCTGCTTTCACTGTATCCAGAGGGATTGACGATCAAAGAAATAAGTGAAGCTCTTTCCATTCCACAAAGCAGCACCTCTGGTTTAATTGAAACATTACTAAAAAACAGGTACTTGACTGCGGATGCCTTTAGAAAATATAACCTGGGTCCCAAACTGGTTCAACTTGGTAATGTAGCAATGGATTACTTGGATATTTCTTCACAAGGAACGCCTTATCTTAAACAGTTGATGGAAGAAGTGCAGGAGACCGTCTTTATGGCAATGCTTGAGGGTTCTGAATTAGTTTATCTAGTAAAACTAAGCAGTAATCGTTCCATACGTACCACTGCAGAACCTGGAAAAAGCAAGCCTTTGTACTGTACGGGATTAGGAAAGGCTTTTTTAACATTTCTTCCGCCGAATAAGAAGGAAGAAATGATTAGTCAACTGAAACTTGAGCCCATCACCCAAAAGACAATCACTAATAAAGAGTCCTTATTGCAGCAGCTAGAATTGTTTGCTCAACTAGGTTATTCCATTGATGACGAAGAGAATGAGGAAGGCTTGTATTGCCTTGCAGCACCTGTATATGGGGTGAACCATACCATTCAGGCGGCAATTAGTGTGGCAGGTCCGAAAGAAAGAATGCTAATACAAAGGGAAATTATCCTAAAGAAGCTACTAGAAACTTCTAATAAAATATCAAATAGTCTGGGTTGCGGATCCATCTGAATCCAGTATTAGAAATTATTTCAGCAACATAATTATGGTTTGTATCTAAACGAATTACACTGAGAAAAATTTTTTATAGTATTCATCACTGCTAAAAAAATTTTTTTAAAATGCTATTGTAATTCGTTTTTCTCTAAAATATAATGAAAACGCTAACAAGATTCACAATCTTTAGTATATTAAAAAATAAGGGGGAAGATTATGAAAAAGAGTTTGGTAGGTTTTAAGAAAGCTGCTGGGTTTCTTGCGTTAGCGGTAGGGATTAGTGCTTCACTGGCGGGCTGCGGCGGAGGGTCGGAGACATCCTCTGGTTCAAATTCATCCAATAAGGCTGAGAAAAAAGTACAGGAAATTCGGGTAGTTGCAGCCAACCATCCATGGACAGAGTCTATTAAAAAGATGCTGCCAGAGTTTGAAAAAGAGACTGGTATAAAAGTGAAAGTAGATAGCTACTTTGAAGACCAGTTAACACAAAAAACAGCCGTAGAGTTTGCTTCAAACTCTAAGAACATTGACGTAGTCATGTTCCGTCCGCTTCAAGACGGAAAGATGTTCCATAAGAGCGGGTACTTTGCAGATATGACAGGTTATGTTTCAAAAGAAAAGGGCTACACTGATGATTTCATTCCATCCTCTTTAGGCAGTGTAAAGGATGGCGAAAAGATATTTGGATTACCGCTTGTAACGGAAACGGAAGTTCTATACTACCGTAAGGACCTTTTAGAAAAAGCAGGTTTAGAGGTTCCAAAAACACTCGAAGAACTTGAAAAAGCAGCCAAGCAATTAAATGACCCTGCTAAAGG
The DNA here is from genome assembly GCF_036962465.1 of Neobacillus vireti. Taxonomy (GTDB): domain Bacteria; phylum Bacillota; class Bacilli; order Bacillales; family Cytobacillaceae; genus Neobacillus; species Neobacillus vireti_B. Next base: position 109,336 of record NZ_JBALNF010000035.1, on the reverse strand, counting down.
TGTATCTGGGTTTGTTGCACGTGGTAAAAGGGCCGCTGCTGTTACTCAGTTCTCCAGCTTCCTATATGGGTTTGGCGGAGACTTCATGAAGGATGGGAAATCTACTCTGACTTCTCCTGAAGCGATTGAAGCCTTTAATTATTATGGAAATCTATTAAATAAATATGGGCCAAAAGGTACTTTAAACATGAGCTGGCCAGAAGCAATGGCGGTGTTTACTCAAGGAAAGGCAGCGTTCTATACAGATGCTTCCTCTTTATTCACAAATGCAACGGATCCAGCTAAATCACAGGTTGCAGACAAGGTTGGATTTGCGCCTTTCCCAGCTGGACCAAATGGTGCCAAGCCATATAATGTTACTTCTTGGGGTCTTGGTATTGGTGCGAACTCTGAAAAGAAGGATGCAGCATGGCAGTTTATTAAGTGGGTAGAAAGCAAAGAAATGGTTATGAAGCTTCAAGCAGAGGGAAATCCTGGTGCGCGTATCTCCGTCTGGGAATCTGCAGAAGGAACGGCGAAATTCCCGAAAGATTTAGCAGAAGCGATTGCGGCGAATGGCGGGGAGAAAGGTGTGCCTTATGATCGTCCAGTTGTTATCAATGTAGGAAATGCACGCGACACCATTGGTGATGTCATTCTAGCAGCCATTGAAGGCAAAGATGTAAAGGCAGCTGCAGAAAAAGCGGATGGAGAATTCCAAAAAATTCTTGAAAGTGAAAAATAAAAAGTTGATTTAACCTAATTCTTAACGGCTTCGGTGAGCCATCTGGGTTTGATTTACCGGAGGGCTCTCTGAGGCCGTTTGTCTTAGGTCCAGCCACGACCTAGTAAGGAGGAACAGAAAAATGACAAACTGGATTGATCGTAACATCAAGTGGGTTTTTACTATGCCAGCTGTGATTTTTGTAGCGCTCATGATGGTTATGCCTGTGGGCTATACCTTTTGGCTGAGTTTTCATGATTGGAATATGTCCAACATTACTCCCCCTATGTGGATAGCGTTTCAAAATTATACAGAGCTTTTTCATGACGAACTTTTTATAAAATCTTTAAAACTAATGTTCTACTTTACTATTGCCTCCGTTGCAATTGAAACGGTACTCGGAGTGGGCCTTGCCATCTTGATGAACCAGAATATTGTTGGAAAAGGAATTGTAAAGACCTTATTCCTGCTGCCAATGGTGGCCACCCCTGTTGCAGTAGGGTTAATCTGGGTATTGATTTATGAGCCAAACATTGGGATTGCGAATGTTTTTTTACATAAGTTAGGGTTGCCAGGACAAGAATGGCTAACATCTCAAAACCTTGTCATGCCTTCGTTAATCTTCATTGATGTTTGGGAATGGACACCAATGATTGCCTTAATCGTGCTTGCGGGCCTAGTATCCTTGCCGAAGGATCCCTATGAAGCAGCAATGATTGATGGAGCGAATACATGGCAATCGTTTAGCAAAATTACGCTTCCTCTTCTAAAGCCAACACTTTACTCTGCTATATTACTTAGAATGATAGATGCGTTAAAAACCTTTGATATTATTTATGCAACCACACAAGGTGGACCAGGTACATCATCTCAAACCATTAACATTTACGGATATGTGTTAGGGTTCCAATATTTTAAAATTGGTCAGGCTTCGGCCCTGCTGATGGTCTTCTTTGTGATTGTTCTCTCCATCAGTATCTTTACGATCCTATTACGAAAAAGAGCGGGGGTAAACCTATGAGTGGGAAAAAACCAAAGAAAATCAGCGTCGTCCTGACTCATGTGGGGGTTTACTTTGCCCTGTTCTTGTTCTTGCTACCTTTCCTTTGGATGATCCTTGCGTCGTTCAAAACGCAAGTACAAATATTGAATACCTCTAAAATCTTTGAAATCACTGCCAATTTCAGTAACTACATCAGTATTTTTAAAGAATATTCTTTTCTTCAGTTTATTTGGAACAGCTTTGTCGTTGGGGTAGGGGCGACCCTTTTCGGACTGATCCTTGGACTCCCGGCTGCTTACGCAATTGCCAAATATAAGCAGCAGGGCCTGGGACTATTAATTCTTGTTGCCAGAATTGTACCGGGGATTTCCTTCCTGATTCCATGGTTTATTATTTTCTCGAAATTGCAGTTAATCGACACGTATACCTCATTAATATTGAGCCATATGCTAGTCACGATGCCATTTATTATTTGGGTAATGATTCCCTTTTTTGAAGGGCTTCCCCATGAATTGGAGGAATCTGCACGGGTAGATGGCTGTTCAATTCCGACTGCATTTATCCGAGTGATGCTTCCAATCTCTGGACCGGGGATTGTCACCTCCTCGATTCTGGCGTTTATTTTTTCCTGGAATAACTTTATGTTCTCTTTAATTCTTGCAGGTGATAACACAAAAACCTTGCCGATTGCGGTCTTTAACTTCATTTCATACTCTGATATAAACTGGGGAGGTTTAATGGCGGCATCGGTTACCATTACAGCACCGGTGCTGGTATTGGCGCTATTTGCCCAGCGCTATATTATTGCGGGTTTAACGGGCGGAAGTGTAAAGGGCTAAGGCTGTCGGAAGAAAATACGATGAGCGAATAGGAGATGAGCAGAATGATAACCTCGACATTAGAAAAAATAAGACAAGCAAAACTGGTAGCCATCATCCGCAGTCACTCTCTTGAAGGTCTGGAAAATACGGTGGAAAGTCTTTACCGGGGGGGCATTCGTGCGGTTGAAATCACGATGAATACCCCTGGAGCTCTTGCCGGGATTGAACGGATGAAGGAGAAGTATCCGGAATTGCTGATGGGGGCAGGGACAGTACTAGATTCAGAGACGGCAAGACTTGCCATTCTGTCTGGTTCAGATTTTATTCTCACCCCAACATCGAAAAAAGAAACGATTGAAACAGCAAACCGCTATAATGTACCGATTATCCCAGGAGTCATGACACCTACGGAGGCGCTGACTGCCTATGAATACGGGGCCCAAATGGTTAAAATATTCCCGATCAGATCTCTTGGACCTAAATATCTATCAGACTTAAAGGGCCCGTTACCTTTTGTCGAAACTATGGCAGTCGGAGGGATTTCGCTCGAGAATGCAGCAGATTATTTACAGGCAGGAGCAAGCGCCTTAGGAATTGGCAGTTCACTGGTAGATGAAAAGCTTCTGATGTCAGGTGATTATGCAGAGATTGAAAGACGGGCAGCATGTTTCGTAGCAACTGCTCAAAAGTTTGATTAACCATATATGAATTTCAAAAGAAAAGCGGTGCTGGCAATGAAGGTAATCCTGATTGATTCTGGAACGACCAATTCCAGAATAAGGCTTTACGATAGAATAACCAGCCAAGTCCTTGATGCTGAGAAGATTCGTGTAGGGGTAAGAGATACAGCGATTTCAGGGGACAATGACCATCTGAAAGCTAAATTAAGTGAGGGAATAGCACGATTACTAATGAAAAATCAACTAGCTGCCTCTGATATTGGATATATTACTGCATCAGGGATGATTACCTCGAATCTTGGAGTATATGAAATGCCTCACATTCCAAGCCCTGCTGGTGTAACTGACTTTGCAAGGTGTTCTAAAGCAGTCAAACTTAAAGAATTTTTCGATATCCCTTGTATCTTTATTCCGGGGATGAAAAATTCGGTTATATACGACAGTTCAGATGATGCATTTCCATCTATTAATGCTTTTGATGTTATGCGCGGGGAGGAAGTAGAAACATTTGGGTTATTGAAGCAATTGAAGGTAAAAGGCAAGGGAATGATGATCCTCCCAGGTTCTCATACCAAGTTTGTATCCGTCGACGAGCACAAGCAGTTGTTATACTGCTTATCCACCTTAGGGGGGGAGACGCTTCATGCTCTCCAGAAGGAGACGATTCTTTCCAGCTCACTAAATCAAAATTTAGTGGAAAGTATTGACAAGGATATGCTTGAGAAAGGGTTTGAAGCCGCTAAGAAATATGGGTTAACAAGAACGTTCTACCATGTTCGCTTGTTCCACTTATTTGCGAATCTGGATGAGAACCAGCGGGCCAATTATTTTACAGGTGCCGTAATCTATTCTGACCTTCAGGCACTTTTCCAAACATTAGGAAAGTCTGATGATATCCAATGGTTTATTGTAGGTGGTTCCAATCCATTACGCAAGGTATTTGCCCATTTATTAAGGTATATCAATCAGGATTGGGAAATTGTGGAGGCGGATGATCGACAGGTTGAGTATTCTGTTGTTTTCGGGGCAGAAGAGATTGTTTCAAGATGTCATGAGCTTACCAGTTTAATAGATTATTAAGGGGTGTTTTGGATGAAAATACGCAGTTATGAGCTTTTTCAAGTTCCCCCGCGTTGGTTATTTCTAAAAATCGAAACGGATGAAGGAATCGTGGGCTGGGGAGAACCGGTTATTGAAGGAAGGGCCTCAACCGTTAAGGCTTGTGTGGAAGAATTAATGGAATATCTAATTGGCAAGGATCCCTTACGGATTGAAGATCATTGGAGTATGTTATATCGTTCCGGATTTTATCGCGGCGGTCCAATCCTGATGAGTGCCATTTCTGGAATTGACCAAGCGCTTTGGGATATTAAAGGAAAATACTATAATGCTCCTGTATACCAGCTTTTAGGAGGGGCCTGCCGCGATTCCATCAGAGTCTATTCGTGGATTGGCGGAGACCGTCCGTCGGAAGTCGGTCAGGCGGCTAAGAAGGTAGTCGATGCCGGCTTTACGGCAGTCAAGATGAATGGGACAGAAGAGCTTCAGTATGTTGATTCATATGAAAAAATTGACCAGGTATTAGAGCGGATCGCGGCAGTTCGTGAATCGGTCGGACCGTATATTGGAATCGGAATTGATTTTCACGGGCGTGTGCATAAGCCGATGGCCAAAATTCTAGCAAAGGAATTGGAACAGTTCCGTCCTATGTTTATTGAGGAGCCTGTGTTGTCTGAAAATAATGAGGCATTAAAAGAGATTTCTCAGCATACTTCTATCCCGATTGCCACAGGTGAACGGATGTTTTCACGCTGGGACTTTAAATCTATTCTAGCAGATGGCCATGTGGACATTATTCAGCCGGATTTGTCGCATGCAGGCGGGATTACTGAATGCAAGAAAATCGCTTCGATGGCAGAGGCTTATGATGTTGCATTAGCACCGCACTGTCCATTAGGACCGATTGCTCTTTCGGCTTGTCTTCAAGTGGATGCAACCGCACATAATGCCTTTATACAGGAGCAAAGTTTGGGGATTCATTATAATCAAGGTAATGACCTGCTGGATTATATTAAGGATAAATCCGTTTTTGAGTATAAAGATGGATATGTTTCAATTCCGCAGGGGCCTGGGCTAGGAATTGAGATTGACGAGGAGTTTGTGAGAAAGCTAGCGGCCGTCGGTCACAATTGGCGAAATCCTATTTGGCGGCATAAGGATGGAAGTATTGCCGAGTGGTAAGCAATTTAGGTTTAGTAAAGGGCTATCAATTTGATAGCCTTTTTGTTTTGTGTCGAAGAACCGTTTTCTCTTAGAGGCAGTTTTTCTTATATAGTGAAAAACAGCTTCAACAAATGGAACCGGTAATACCAAGGAATACACTATTAAATATGATTCTGCACATCCTTTGGGATGCCCATTGCAGGTCTTGAGTGAGTGCTCAAGACTTTTTTCTTTATTGGCAGTTTTAATTATTCTACGTTATTGACGACCGAGCGTAAGAAAAAAGTTCCTCGAGGGTAATCAATATAGGACTTTTGAATGGATTTGCCGACAATTAATTTATAATTTTTTCATTATTTAAAAAATAAATCATGTATAATAAGATTTAGTAGTTTGTAAGGGATTACATCAGGAGGGCTACCAATGCGGAAGATGAAGCCTATTTTTAACTCGTTGCTATTTAAACTCTTTTTTAGTGTGTTATTTATTATTGGTCCACTAATCGTGGTTCATATTGTAAATAACTATTATGCGGTGGAAGTGATAAGGAGTCAGGTAGCCCAGTCAAACAAAAATATGCTGAACATTTATATGGACCAAATTGATAAAGGTTTGGATGGTGCTGGAAAATATATCTTTCAAATGACTCAGAACAATACCGATTTATATTATCTTCAATATAATGACTCCTTAGATTCCAATGATTATGAGGAAGCAAAAATTCGCTTATTTAATACGATTACCAATCAATCTTATTTATACACTTCTATTGATTCCATTTTTATCTACTCAAAGGCCTATAAGGATTTATTATTTACACAAAATTCTTCAGAAGATTATTTTGGGCGTTATGAAGCAAGGGATGAAATTTATCAGTTACTTGAGAAGAATCCTAATGGGCTTCAAGAAGGGACATGGAATATCTGGAAGGGAAAACAAAATTATTACCTGATCCAATATTATAATGTTAATGGAGTATATGTTGGCGCCTGGGTGAATATGGACAAACTTATTACACCGTTTAAATATATTGATTTTGGTGATACAGGAAGGGCATTGCTGGCAACTTCTAATTTTGAACCCATTACTAATCAAGCCTTTATTAAAAAGGAAAAGATAGATTTAACCATTAAGCAGAAAAAGTATGTCATAACTGGGGAAAAAGATCGGTTTGTATTAATGAAAAAAAAATCATCACAAGCTAATTTCTATCTTGCGGCATTAATACCTGAGAAGCAAATCCTCGAGAAACTTCCGTTTTTACAGCGGATTTCGTCGTTAATAACTCTATTAGCGGTAGTGTTTCTCCTATTTTTTATCTTTATTATGAGAAAAGTCTTTCTGCAACCTATTAATCTAATTGTTTCTGCTATGAAGAAACTGCGAAAAGGAGATCTCGACATTCGTCTTCCTGCCAATCGGAATTCGACAGAATTTCAGATGATGAATGGTACCTTTAACCATATGGTTTCTGAAATTAAGGACTTAAAAATAAATGTATATGAAGAAAAGCTAAATTTACAAAAGGCTGAACTAAAGCATTTACAGCTGCAGATTAACCCACACTTTTTTCTTAATTCATTGAATATCATTTATAATCTGGCTACAGTAAAGGATTTTACTATCATTCAGGAGATGGCAAAATGTCTGGCCAATTATTTTCGGTTTATGTGTCGCAGTAATTCGTATTTTGTTAAATTGGAGGATGAATTAAAGCACACGGAAAATTATTTGAAAATTCAACAGCTTCGATTCCCTGAATCCTTTAAATATTTTATTGAATCACCACCAGAATCTTTAAATTGCAAAATACCTCCTTTAGTCATTCAAACCATTGTTGAAAACTCCATTAAACATGCCTTTAATCTTGATGACTCTCTTAATATTTTTATAGAGGTAATGAAAGAAGCTGATTCTGAGTTTTTGAACATTAAAATACAAGATTCGGGAGAAGGGTTCCCAGAGGATGTTTTACGAAGTTTAAATGAAGACAAGCCTTTAACAAATGAGGAAGGGGAGCGGCTGGGAATTTGGAATGTAAAACAGAGACTAAGTTTGTTATATGGAGAAAAAGCAGCAATCCGATTTTTCAATGAGCAGGGCAAGGGTGCAACCGTCGAAATACAAATTCCTAATGATTTAATTTAAACTAAGGGGTGGTATGGTTATGAGTCAATTCCATGTTCTTATCGTAGATGATGAAATTCATTCCATTAGAGGTGTACAAGCTGGGGTAAATTGGGAAAAGCATGATATCACATCAGTTTATACAGCAAATAACTTAAGACAAGCTCAAGAGGTATTTTTAAATCATAAGGTTGATTTGTTATTATGTGATATTGAAATGCCTAAAGGCTCCGGCCTGGACTTGTTAAAGTGGGTACGCGAACATTACTCCGAAACGGAAGCGATTTTTCTAACCTGCCATTCAGATTTTATCTATGCGAAAAAGGCCTTGCAATTGAAAAGTTTCAACTATTTACTTAAACCAGTGGACTATCAAGAGCTTGAAGCTGTGATTCATGATGCATTGGAGAAGATCAAAAAAGACAGAGAGACCAGGATGGTAGAGGAATCTTATCATCGATTAAAGGAATCCCACCATTCGGTTATGCAAGAACGGTTCTGGCTAGACCTGATCCAACAAGCTTTCCCGGCAACAAAAGAAATAATTAATAAACAAATGATGAGGTATCATTTATCTTATACAGATGGTAATACTTTTCTGCCAATTTTATTTCATGTTCAAGAATGGAAAGAGAAACTGTCGGTCCATGAAGAAAAAGTGAGCCAATATGCTTTAAATAAAGCAATTACTGAAATTATCGAAGAATATAAGATGGATGGATATGTCCTTAATTTAGAAGCTGGTTATGTCTTACTGATCCTTGCTTTGGAAAATCCAATTAATCTAAAAGAGTTTAATGATAATTGTAACCAGTTTATTTTGGAATTTGCTCAGTTTTTTTTATGTGATCTTTGCGGCTACATCGGTAATCCAGTACCTATTGAGGATTTAGTCGGAATGGTCCAAACCTTGCAGGAATTTGATCGAAATAATGTAACCGAAAGTAATAAAACAATGGTTTGTCACAAAAATAAAAAAGGTTTTAGTTCTTTCCCTGTACTCCCTACCACAGAGTGGACAAGCTTAATGAAAAGTGGTCCAAAAGAAAAATTTTTAAAAGCTATTAATCTGTATTTTACCAATTGGAAAAAGTCAGATGAAAATCTAACAGCACAATCATTGCATCTGTTTTATCAAGATTTTTTGCAATTAATCTTTTATGTTCTTCAGGTAAAAGGAATTCAAGCCAATCAAGTTTACTCACAAAACCTCCTGACTGAGAAGTCGCACAGAGTTTTAAAATCTTTAAATTCGCTCCGTGATTGGGTCATTTATATAGCAGATGTAGCCATGGATCAAATTCATTTACCTCTAGAAAAAGGATCGGTGGTGGATATAGTCAAAAAATATATCCATGATAATCTTGGTGAACAGCGGTTATCCCGTGAAGATATTGCCAATTTCGTCTATTTAAATCCAGACTATCTCACTAGACTATTTAAAAAACAAACTGGATTTTCTATATCAGACTATCTTCAGCAGCAGCGGATTGAATACGCAAAAAAACTATTACTAGAAACAAATTCACCTGTAAGTGAAGTGGCATTATCGGCTGGATACTCCAATTTTTCCTATTTTTCCACAATCTTTAAAAAGGTGACAAACCTGAATCCGATGGAGTATCGAAAGAAGTCGATATTTTCGGAAAAGTCGTAATAACAAAAATAAAAAGTCGTATTTTTAGTAAGTGTTTTTTATCCCATCCTCTATACTAAAAATTAGATAGGTGGTAACGCTTTCAGTTGAACTTACCATGGATTCGACAAGATCATAAGGGGGAAAGACAAGGATGAAGCACTTTAAGGCAATAACACGTTTTTTGCTATTCGTCATGTCAGCTGTATTAGTTTTAGCTGGATGCAGTTCAAAGGAGAGCAGTACAAGTACGAGTAAAGGATCGGACACTAATGGCCAGCCTTATCAGATTAATATGGCGTATATAACCTTTACAAAGATGGATGATTTACCCTTGGTCCAGGATGAAATAAATAAAATCGTTAAAAAGAAGATCAATGCCACTGTAAAATTAGTACCAATTAATGGGGCAAACTATCAGCAGCAAACGAACTTAATGCTGACAGGAAATGAAAAACTAGATTTAGTCGTGACTTCATCCTTTTTTGGATATAGCACACAAGCCTCAAAAGGACAACTCCTTGCATTAGATGATTTGGTTAAAAGCCATGGCAAAGGTATCTTAGAAGTGGTACCTAAACGTCTTTTAGAGGGTAACAAAGTCAATGGTAAAATGTATGGTATTCCAAGCATCCGTGACTGGGGTTCTTATTATGGATTTGTCATGAGAAAGGATATTGTCGATAAATATAAAATCGATCTTTCTCAAGTAAAGACATTTGCTGATTTAGATAATGTTTTTAAAATTGTAAAAGAAAAGGAACCAACTTTAACTCCGATTGTAAATACGCAAGCGACTACGACAACTACTGTTATTGCCGGTGGGAAGTATGATATTCTAGGAGACAATCTTGGTGTTGTATCCTTTAAAGACAAGAAAATTGTGAATATGTTTGAAGAACCTGAATATGTAGATGCGGTCAAGTTAGCTAGAAAATGGTTCAAGGACGGATATGTACTTAAGGATGCAGCGACTTCACAAGAAGCTGCTGCCAATATTGTGAAGGCAAATAAAGGCTTCGGTTATTTTTCCCATATGAAACCAGGCTTTGATGTGCAAGAAAAAGGAATTACTGGATATGACATGGTTTCAGTGAAATTGTCAGATGTATATTCTTATACAGATGCAGCAACAGGCTTTAACCTGTCTATTGCAAGAAACAGTCAAAATCCTGAAAAAGCGATGGAGTTAATAAATTTACTTTATACCGATAAAGATATTATGAATTTACTTGATAACGGTATTGAAGGAAAGCATTATCAAGTTAACTCTGATGGAACGATTAAACTTCCGGATAATGTTAAGGAATCCAAATACGTATTTGGACAATGGCAAATAGGAAATAACTTCTTAACAAATCCTTGGGAAGGAAATCCAGCAAATTATTGGGATATTATGAAGAAACATAATGATTCTGCTATTTTCTCTCCAGCTTTTGGTTTTACGTTTAATCCTGATCCGGTGAAAACGGAAATGGCTGCTTCTACAAACGTAATTAATCAGTATAAACTAGGTATTGAATCCGGTACTTTGGATCCAGAAAAGAGCCTGCCGGAGTTTAATAAGAAGCTAAAAGCAGCAGGACTGGATAAAATTATGGCCGAAAAGGAAAAGCAGTTTGAAGCTTGGAAGAAAAAGCAATAAGGAACAGAAAAAGAGAGCTAGTGTGAAACTAGTTCTCTTTTTCATAGAATTATGGAAGCATAGGGACGGTTCTTCCGCTTCCACTAAATATATTGAATTTATTTTCTGAAAAGTCGGATAAACAAAAATAAGAAGTCGTATTTTGGATAGTTTCAATATTACTAGTTTTATAAAATAAAGATATAAGTTGGAAGAGAAAATTGTAAGCGGAAACAAAACGTTGACAAGGGGGAAAAGGGATGTCAGAAGTGACAGTAAAAAAGGTTGAAGCAGGGATCCAAGCAGTTCCTGCAAAGAAAGTAAACACTAAGCTGATTAAATTTAAAAGGTCACTGCCATTATTGATCATGATGTTTCCTGGGTTAGTCTACTTATTGATTAATAACTATTTGCCAATGTTCGGTCTGGTAATTGCTTTTAAGGATATTAACTATGCGAAAGGAATCCTCGGCAGTGATTGGATTGGCTTTAAAAACTTTGAGTACCTGTTTAGTACAAGAGATGCGTTTGTCATTACTCGTAATACCATTCTTTATAATGGCGGCTTTATTATCTTAAATACCATTATTGCTATTGCTGTAGCGATTATGCTGAATGAAATTAAAAATAAACTTGCAAAAGGCTTTTATCAGAGTGTCATTCTTTTACCGTTCTTAATCTCAATGGTAATCGTCAGCTATTTGGGATTTGCCTTTCTTAGCGAAGATGTGGGTTATTTAAATAAAACCATTTTACCAATGCTGGGGTTGGATGGGATCTCATGGTATAACGAAGCCAAATATTGGCCCTACATTTTAACCTTTATCAATTTGTGGAAAGGTGTGGGTTTCTTGTGTGTCATTTATTTAGCCGCTATCATCGGTATCGACCAAGAATACTATGAAGCAGCCACACTGGATGGAGCGAATAAATGGCATCAAATCATTCACATTACGATTCCTTCGATTATGCCAGTAATTATTATGATGACTTTATTGGCCATCGGAAGAATTTTCTACTCTGATTTCGGATTATTCTATCAAGTACCAATGAATTCAGGGGCTCTTTATGACACTACCAATGTTATTGATACCTATGTTTACCGTGGTTTAATGCAGCTTGGTGATATCGGTATGTCAGCTGCTGCTGGTTTGTATCAATCCATCGTTGGATTCGTTCTCGTCTTATTATCAAATTATCTTGTACGTAGAAAAAGTAAAGACAATGCTTTATTTTAAAATTGGAGGCGGAAAAGGATGTATAGATCAGATCGAATTACCCAATGGGTATCACATATCGTTTTAATTATACTTGCGGCAGGCAGCATCATACCCTTAATCATTCTTTTATCTTCTTCCCTGAGTGATGAGGCATCCATTTTGAAGGATGGGTATTCCTTTTTCCCAAAAGAAGTAAGTTTTGCGGCCTATGATTATTTACTCTCTAATTCTTCAAGTATCTTACGGGCGTATGGAATTACAGTATTTGTCACAGTATTTGGAACATTTGTAAGTTTGGTGATGACATCGTTTTTGGCTTATGGTCTTTCACGACGTGATTTACCTTTTAAAAATGTTTTTGCTTTCATCGTTTTCTTTACCCTATTGTTTAACGGCGGTCTTGTTCCTACGTATCTTGTGTATACACAAGTGTTTGATATCAAAAATACCATCTGGGCATTAATCGTACCAGGGTTACTCATGAACGGATTTAATGTTTTGTTAATGAGAACATTCTTTATGACTTCGATTCCGGAGCCGATAATTGAATCAGCAAGGATGGATGGTGCGGGTGAATTTAGGACATTCTTCTCGATTATTCTTCCGCTTTCCCTGCCAATCTTGGCTACGATTGGTTTGCTTCAAACCATCATTTATTGGAATGACTGGTTCAATGGACTTGTCTATATTACGGAACCATCATTATTTAGTATTCAAAACATCTTAAACAGGATGTTGTCGGATATTCAATTCTTAGCAACAAGCAATTTAGGATCTAACACAAGTACAGCGGCAGCTCAAATTCCTACTACAGCTGTACGAATGGCTATTGCGGTAATTGGTATCCTGCCAATCCTCATTGCCTATCCATTTTTCCAAAAGTACTTAGTAAAGGGAATTGCGTTAGGCTCAGTTAAAGGTTAATTCAATCGTTTTAATATAATGGAGGGCTTGTAGATTATCGATCGCCCTCCTGCATTAATGTGGCAGCCTGGATAAGGAATCAAAGACAGGAGAAACAAAGCAAGGAGGAAATGTAAAATGATTGGTTTTATGAAGGGATTTTATAGTATTTCAGAGTGGGTCCTAAGGTTTGCATATGTGAATGTACTTTGGATTGCATTTACCTTGCTTGGTTTTGTTGTTTTTGGTTTCTTTCCTGCAACACTGGCTATGTTCACGGTGGTTCGTAAATGGGTATTGAAGCAGACGGATATTCCAGTGTTTAAAACGTTTTGGTCCACTTATAAAAAAGAATTTGTTAAAGGGAACCTATTAGGGCTAATCGTTGGTCTATCTAGTTTTTTTATGTACTCTAACATAAGAATAGTTGAGGCAACCACTGTACCGGCGTTCAAATTACTATACGTCCCAAATGTTATTGTAATCATGTTATTTTTATTTACTCTATTATATATCTTCCCGGTATTGGTTCATTTTGATGTCAGCTTAAAAGAGGGGATTAAAAATTCATTTATTTTAATGACCATCAATCCAATCCCAACCTTTTGTATGGCTACTTTGACAGGGTTCCTATGTTTCATCTTTTTAAAAATACCCGGAGTCACTCCGTTTTTTAGCGGTAGTATAATAGCATTTTTACTTATGTGGCTAAGTAACTATGTATTTGTAAAAATGAATAAAGCCGCCGACTTCTCTTTGAAAAGGACCAGAACAGAAGCGCATTAATTTTATGAGGAACGATTAAAGAGAGCTAAAAAGATAGTTCTCTTTTATATTAATAAGTCAATTTACATTTCTTTTCCTGACTAAAGCCTGAAAACCTTAGAGAAAGGGGATAACAAATGATATGAGTTATTCACCAAATATGAAAATGGGCAAGATCCTAGCTAATAAAAATGCCAAAGAAGTTTTGCAAAAATACGTGCCACAATTATTGGCACCTACTGAATTCCCAATTATGTTTGTTAAATTTAGTACGTTGGAACAATTGGTTACACGGCTGCCTGAGTCTGAACGCACAACTGATATTGTAGAAAAACTGTATAAAGAGCTGGCTGAGATAGAGGAGTTAGAAGAAGACACTGGTTATATTGCACCGGTAGCTAATTATGAATCTGAGTCAGTAAGTTTGGGATCGGCCAAAGTTAGTACCCCAAATACCGTAGAAAAATGGTCTGTTTTTGAGGTCGAACTTCATGGTCCACAACACGGCAATCCTTTTACAGACGTCACGTTGCAAGCAGAATTTATCTGTAATGAAGAGAAACGCCAGCAAGCTCTTGGATTCTATGACGGGGATGGTATCTATCGAATCAGATTTATGCCAGATGCTGAGGGAATCTGGACATTTCAAACAACGAGCAACGCCAGATCTTTGGCAGGGATTGAAGGAAAGTTTGAATGTGTAAGTCCTTCTAAAGATAACCATGGTCCTGTCCGCGTTAAAAATACATATCATTTTTCGTATGAGGATGGCACCCCATATATTCCAGTTGGAACGACATGCTATGCATGGATTCATCAGGAGGAAGAATTAATCCAACAAACCTTGGAAACGTTACAAACATCTCCATTTAATAAGATGCGAATGTGCGTGTTTCCTAAATCCTATCAATTCAATTCTAATGAGCCTTTATACTATCCATTTGAAGGTTCTCTTGAGGAAGGCTTTGACTTTACGCGCTTTAATCCAATGTTTTTCCAGCACTTAGAACAAAGGATTGCAGATCTTGGGAATCTGGGAATTGAAGCCGACCTTATCCTGTACCATGCTTATGACAGGTGGGGGTTTGCAGAAATGAAAAAGGCCGAGGATGATCGCTATTTGAAATATCTCGCCGCTCGTCTATCTGCCTATCGAAATCTATGGTGGTCGTTAGCGAATGAATACGACTTAATGTGGGCGAAAGAAAAAGAGGATTGGGAGCGCTTTGCTCAGATTATCACGGAAAATGACCCTCACCAACACCTCATTTCCATTCATAACTGTTTTGGATTCTATGATTATTCACGGCCTTGGGTGACACACTGTAGCGTTCAACGAGTCGATGTATATAGAACAGCTGAGAATACGGATGAATGGAGAAAACAGTGGAATAAACCAATCGTTATCGACGAATGTGCCTATGAGGGAGATATTGACCAAGGATGGGGAAATATCACCGGGGAAGAAATGGTCCGCCGGTTTTGGGAAGGAGCAGTTAGAGGCGGTTATGTGGGACATGGGGAAACGTATCTTCACCCAGAAGATATTTTATGGTGGTCCAAAGGAGGAAAGTTGTATGGAGACAGTCCAAAACGAATTGGCTTCCTGAAGCGGATCATGGAAGAGGGCCCGGAAGAAGGATTGAATCCTCTAGAATCGGATTGGGATGCACCTTCTGCGGGAATTCCTGACCAATATTATTTATATTACTATGGCTTTAATCGACCTAGTTTCAGACAGTACCGGATGAACCCTGGCACTCAATATAAAGTGGCAGTCATCGATACTTGGGAAATGATCATTAATGAACTCGAAGGTGTTTATGAAGGGAAATTTAGAATAGACCTACCTGGAAAACAGTATATGGCTGTTAGGATGACTAAAATTTAGTTTTATCAATAGGAGGAGAGTAAAAATGAATCGTTCTTACATGACTGTGACCGAAGTTACTGACTATGGGCCTTATATTACAAAAATCATTCTTCCGCTTCCCGAATCTATTAAATCAGAGGCACTCTCGGAAGATACTTTCAACATTTATGTCGAGCGACGAAGCAAAGAAACAGGCGAGGTGCTTCAACTAAGAAAAGATTGGAATTCCGAAGAACGTTATCCGTCAAAAGGCTATTGTCGTGTGACAAATACGTATGCATCAGATGGCGAAGGGAATAAAACCGAAATTGGCCAATTCGCCACTCTAGAACTTGAAGTTGAGGCGATCAATCGTTTAAACTCGGAAAATGCGTTTGTTAACGAACATAATGTTTATGTTTTCTGTGATTTTCGCATTACGCAGGTAAAAGAAATACAAGCCGATAATGTTTCTATTTCAGGGCTAGTTTATGATCATTTCAGCGGCGGTCGCATGGAGCAAGTAAAAGGATGGGTAAATAGTGAGTCATCATATGCTGAGATGCCCTTACGGTTCGGCTATTATACACCAAATATGAGCGAAGAAAAACGTCCATTGATCATCTGGCTCCATGGTGCAGGCGAAGGTGGATATGACACGTCGGTCGCCTATACCGGTAATAATGTTGTAAATCTATCAAGCGAAAAAGTACAGAAAATGTTTGGCGGCGCTTATGTCCTTGCTCCACAAGTGCCCACTATGTGGATGGACGATGGCAGTGGTGAGTATACGATGAGTGGAAAGTCAATGTACGTGAAAGCGCTTAAATCACTCATCGATGAGTTTATTCATTTACACCCGGATATAGATACAAATCGGATCTACATCGGTGGCTGTTCCAATGGCGGTTTCATGACGATGCGGATGATTATCGATTATCCTGGTTTCTTCGCAGCCGCCTATCCTGTATGTGAAGCACTCTACGACAACGTGATTACGGATCAAAATATTGAAGATATAAAGAATACTCCTATCTGGTTTACGCATGCCAAAAATGATGAAGCAGTAAAACCTGAAATAACAGTCATTCCAACATATGAGCGTCTGCTAGAAGCCGGTGCTCCTAATGTTCATTTTTCCTATTTTGATAAGGTTGTAGATACCTCAGGCATTTTTAAGGATAAGGAAGGCAACCCGTTTGAATTTTTTGGCCACGGTTCTTGGATTTACACACTAAAAGACGAATGTGTACTCGACTATGATGGCTCTCCAGTAAAAGTAAATGGAAAAGAGGTAACACTTCTCCAATGGCTGGCGTTGCAGACAAAACAAATAACAGTCACAAATCGATAGTATGAAGAAAAGTTAAATAAAAAGGTAGTTCTTGTTCGACAATATGGGGAGGTATTTAAAGAATGGAAAGAGATATTAAAAAATTAATGGAACAAATGACACTTGAAGAAAAGGCTAGCCTTTGCTCTGGGCTAAATTTCTGGCAGCTTAAAGGAATTGAGAGATTAGGAATTCCATCCATCATGGTCACAGATGGTCCGCATGGTCTTCGTAAACAACAGCAAAGTGCTGATCACCTGGGAATATATGATAGTGTCCCGGCCACCTGCTTCCCTTCTGCAGTTGGTCTCGCTAGTACATGGAATCGTTCCCTTATTAATAAGGTTGGGGTTGCCTTAGGAGAAGAGTGTCAGGCTGAGGATGTTGCTGTTCTACTTGGACCAGGTGCGAATATAAAACGTTCACCACTGTGCGGCAGGAATTTTGAATATTTTTCAGAGGACCCTTACCTTTCTTCAGAATTAGCGGCAAGCCACATTAATGGGGTACAAAGTCAGGGCGTTGGGACTTCTCTTAAACATTTTGCGGCCAATAACCAGGAACATCGCCGTTTGTCTGTTGATGCAGTCGTTGATGAAAGAACCTTTAGAGAAATCTATCTTGCTAGTTTCGAAAATGCGGTTAAAAAGGGCGAACCATGGACGGTTATGTGTTCCTATAACAAAGTAAATGGGGAATATGCTTCAGAAAATAAAACATTATTAACGGACATTTTAAAGGATGAATGGGGTTTTGATGGGGTTGTTGTGTCAGACTGGGGGGCAGTCAATGAACGCGCAAAAGGGTTAGCAGCAGGCTTAGATTTAGAAATGCCTTCAAGTAATGGGATAGGTGATCGAAAAATAGTAGATGCCGTAAATAATGGCCAGCTTTCAGAACAAAAACTAGATAGAACAGTAGAGAGGTTACTAAAAATTATTTTCAAAGCAGTTGATAACAAAAAAGAAAATGCTATCTATGATAAAGAGGATCACCACCAGCTTGCTAGAAAAGTGGCGAGGGAAGGTATGGTTCTATTGAAAAATGATGATGGTGTTCTTCCGTTAAAAAAGGATGGAACGATTGCCGTAATCGGAGAGTTTGCCGTAAACCCAAGATACCAGGGGGGCGGAAGTTCCCACATTAAGCCGACCAAGCTGGATAATATTTGTGAGGAAATAGAAAAGAGTGCTGGAAATGGCAGCGTTATTTATGCAAAAGGCTATCATTTAAAAAATGATGATACAGATGATCAATTAATTGCAGAGGCAAAGGAAAAAGCGCTCCAAGCCGATGTAGCTGTATTATTTGTTGGTCTTCCTGACCGATATGAATCGGAAGGTTATGACAGAGAGCATTTAAGAATACCTGACAACCATCGCACTCTTATTGAAGCTGTAGCAGAGGTTCAGCCTAATATAGTGGTAGTTCTTAGTAATGGTGCACCCATTGAAATGCCGTGGTTAGATAAAGTAAAAGGACTTCTCGAAGGGTATTTGGGAGGTCAGGCGCTAGGAGGGGCAATCGCTGATTTATTATTTGGAGATGAAAATCCAAGCGGAAAATTGGCTGAAACGTTTCCGAAAGAACTCCGTCATAATCCTTCCTATCTTAACTTCCCAGGGGAAGGGGACAAGGTAGAATATAAGGAAGGGCTTTTTGTAGGGTATCGCTATTACGATGCGAAAGCAATTGAACCGTTATTCCCATTCGGTTATGGTCTGAGTTATACAAACTTTGAATATTCGAATCTAGTTATTAACAAAGAATCTATTTTAGATAATGAAACAGTTGAGGTGAAAGTGACAGTTAAAAATACAGGAGAGAGAGCTGGAAAGGAAATTGTTCAGCTATACGTTCGTGATGTAGAAAGTACTGTCATTCGACCTGAGAAAGAATTAAAAGGCTTCGCAAAGGTCGAGTTACAACCAAGCGAAGAGAAAGAAGTAACCTTCACCTTGGATAAAAGAGCTTTTGCATATTACAACGTTGACCTCAAGGACTGGCATGTGGAGAGTGGTTTATTTGAGATACTTGTAGGAAAGTCTTCAGCTGACATAATTTTATCAGGGACGCTGCAAGTAAACTCTACTGTTACCATAAACAAGTTAGTCCATCGAAACACGACAATTGGGGATCTTATCGCAAATCCAATTCTAGCCCCATTTGTCCAGGAAACGCTTGCCAAGGCAAATGAAGGCAGTCCATTTGCTAATATCGGGGAAGATTCAGATGGTTTTGAAATGTTCGAGGCGATGATGAGATTTATGCCGTTACGAGCCATGGCCGCATTCAATCCAGAAAAATTTACTGAGGATATGCTTAATAGTCTTATAGAACAGCTGAATGAGAGATTAGGGAATGCAACTAATGCGCAAACAATCGTCAACTAAACATTTTATAATTAAATAAAGTATTGCAACAAGCCAAACCATGAGTTTGGCTTGTTGCATAGAAATGGAAAGGAAGGTATTCAATGACTATAAATTGGATTGAATCAACAAGAGATTCATATTGGCAAACGAAGGAACCGATCGAAACCGCTGATAAACAGAGCAATTTGATTATAACAGCCAATAAAGGCCGTGTGGTGGAGGGCTTTGGGAGCTGCTTTAATGAACTTGGCATGAATGCGCTTAATCTCTTATCTGAAGAAGAGCGTACAAAAGTGCTGAATTCTTTATTTGCAACGGATGGCGACTGTCAGTTTACCCTTTGCCGCCTGCCAATTGGTGCAAGCGATTATGCTTTGGAATGGTATAGTCATAATGAAACCGATGACGACTATGAGATGGAGCATTTCTCGATTGAACGAGATCAAAAATATCTGATTCCATACATTCGTGAGGCACAAAAGAGAAACCCGGATATGAAATTTTTCGCTTCACCATGGAGCCCGCCGACTTGGCTGAAATTTCCTAAGGCCTATAATTATGGAACACTGCGCTGGGAGAAAAAAGTATTAGAGGCATATGCTCTTTATTTCGTGAAATATGTCCAAGCCTATGAAAAAGAAGGAATCAAAATCAACCAAATTCATGTTCAAAATGAAGTGGTGGCTGATCAAAAATTCCCTTCTTGTAAATGGACAGGGGAGCAATTACAGGAATTTATCCGTGATTATCTTGGACCTGCATTTGAAAAACATGGCCTAAAAACGGAAATCTGGTTGGGAACGATCAATGCTCCTGAACCTTGGCAGGAGTTAATGACAGATACCACATCTGATTATGATGTGTATGCAGGTCTTGTTCTAAGTGATCCTGAAGCGTACAAGTATATCAGTGGTGTCGGCTATCAATGGGCGGGAAAACATGCGATCCAACGGACTGCCGAGAGTTATCCTGAATTACGCTACTTACAAACGGAAAATGAATGTGGAAACGGCAATAATACGTGGGAATATGCGCAATATGTCTGCAACCTGTTCCGTCACTATTTTGTTAATGGAGCAAATGGATATGTATACTGGAATGCTGTGCTCGAGCCAAAAGGCCGCAGCACTTGGGGCTGGGAACAAAATTCAATGATTACCGTGGATCCAGAAACCAAAAGCTTCACCTACAATCCTGAATTTTATGTTGTTAAACATCATTCACATTTTGTGAAAAATGGAGCAGTCAGACTTGAAACCAAAGGCCAGCTAACGGCTCATGCTCTTGCATTCCAAAATCCGGATAATTCTATTGTATTAATTGTAAACAATCCGCTAAAAAAAGAACGGGAATTAGTATTTGAAATCCGAGGTCAATCCTATCAATTTGAGTTAAAACCTGAATCCTTTAATACGATTGTTATAAAATAATCCCATTAATTCCGTTCTTCAGACCGTAGGTAATATAACTGAACAAAACTAAAATAATTTATTAAAATGGCTCATTTAGGTTAATTATTACCTGGGTATATTTCCGACAAAAAAACCTTAGCCTAGTATACCTACCAGGCTAAGGTTTTGTATTTTTCAGGCTTGTATTTAACTTTCCGTTAGTGTAGAAACTACACATGATTTTCTTTCAATCAGTTCAGTATCCACAAACACTTTAATCTTATCCGTGTCGTTATTTTCAATTTGTTTAATTAATTTTTCAACCGCAATTAGTGCAATCTTGTCCTTTTTTACGTGGATTGTCGTTAATTCAGGCGTTATAACTTGTGATTCAAAGATGTTATCAAAGCCAATAACAGAAACATCATCCGGAACGTTAACGCCGAGTTCAGTGAGCGACTTAATAACACTAATGGCCATATAGTCAGCTTCACAAAATAAAGCCGAAGGCAAGTGCTTTAAACGGTTTATGATCTTCTCTTTAAACGTATCTTGGGATGAAATGACTGTCGGGGATACTGAAAAGTAATTGTTCTCAGCAATTTTTAACCCATTCTCGCTAAGTGCCTGTAAAAAACCTTTCTTTCTCATGTCGAAATTATACATTCTCGTATTTGACCCCACATAACCAATTTGCTCATGTCCTAACTCCATTAAGTATTGTCCTGCCTGATAAGCACCATATACATTGTTCATGACGACAAAGCTTACATCCATCGTTTCAAAACAAGTATCCAACACAACAATATTTGGTTGAACGCTTGCAACAAGGTTAATTTGCTCCGGTGTTAAATTAGTACCTAACAATAGTATACCTGCAGACTTTTGTTCTTGCTCGAGTCTAGTTATTTCATCTTGCAGGTGCTCTATGTTGATTGAAGAAACCATAAGTGAATAACCACTCGTACCAATTTGTTTGTCAAGATTATGGATTAAATCAGTGAAGAAAGGGAGAGATTCATATTGTTCTGTTACTATGCCTGCATTTGTGATTGCCACAAATCTCAGCAGTTTTGTATGTGGTTGAAAAAATTGATCAACTTTAATAATCGGACGCGGAATATATCCATGTTCTTGTGCGATTCGCAAGACCTTCTCGCGTGTTTTTTGACTGACACCGTTTTTTCCATTCAACGCTAGAGAAACAGCGGATTTCGAAACATTAGCTAATTTAGCAATATCATCTATTTTCATAAATTTAGTAACACCTGCCTAAGAGATAAAAAGATCATTTCGATAGTTAAACTTTTTATTTATTTTATTATAACATACATTAAGTTATTTTAGTTTTAGTTTAGTTAATTTTTAGTTGTTGTTTAGATTAAAAAATGTTCCTATAAATAAAATAGTAATGTAATAGTAGTTTTATAAAGAAAAAACTATAAAAATACTAAAAAACATATAAATAAACAGGTGACACACTAAAAAAATTTATAAAATTAATTGACTGATAATTTAATAGTTGCTATTATTGGTTCAAAGGAAAACTAAAATTATTTAGTTGTTTGAAATGTAATATTTATGTATGCGTTTTATTACTATGATGTTTCAATTTATATTTTGAATATTGCTTGGGAGGCAAAGTAAAATGGAAAAGTTTAAGCTCGGATTTGCTCCAACACGAAGATTTGTATTTAGTAAAGAAGATGCATTAAAGTTTAAAAACTTAATTCGCGAAAAAATTGAGGGTTTTGGCTTTGATATGGAAATTGTCGATTTGGAAGGGATTAATGAAGAAGGATTGCTGCATGAACGTTTAGAAGAACCAGCGATTATTAAGCGCTTTAGAGATGCTGAAGTGGATGCCTTATTTTTCCCTCACTGTAACTTCGGTACAGAAGATATTGTTGCCCGTGTAGCTAAAGCAATCGGCAAACCGGTTTTACTTTGGGGTCCAAGAGACGAAGCTCCATTGGAAGATGGGATGCGTCTTCGTGATACACAATGCGGAATTTTTGCAACAGGTAAAGTATTGAGAAGATTTAATGTGAAATTTACATATATCACCAACAGTTCTGTTGATAGTCCTGTTTTTGAACGTGGATTTAAGAATTTCATTGCTGCAGCTAATGTTGTCAAGCAGTTTAATAATCTGCGAATTTTGCAGATTTCCACAAGACCGTCTGATTTTTGGTCAGTTATCTGCAATGAAGGTGAATTGTTAGAAACATTTGGTATACAGATTCACCCAATTACACTTGATGAATTGAAAAAGGTAACGTTGAAAATTGAGAAGACTGATAGTCCAGAATTAGATGAAGCAATGAGCTATATCAAGGAAAAGCTCGACTGGAGTGCAGTAACAGAACAGGATGTTAGACGGATCGCTTCCTTAAAAGTGGCAATGAAACAACTGGCTGCCGATACAAGAAGTACAGCAATTGCCATTCAGTGCTGGTCAACCCTGCAGGATATTATTGGCATCATGCCATGTTTGGCTAATGCAATTCTGACAGACGAACAGATTCCGGTAACTTGTGAAACAGACATACATGGAGCGATTACCTCTATTATGGTTCAAGCCGCTACTATGAATACTAAGCCAACTTTCTTTGCTGATATTACAATTCGTCATCCTGAAAATCCTAATGGCGAATTATTATTCCACTGTGGAAATTTCCCAGTATCGTTAAGTGTCGAAGAAAAGCCAAAGTTAAACAAACACTTCTTATTTGACGATCATTCTCCAGGTACACATGAAGGGGAAATTAAGGGTGGAGAAATGACACTTGCCCGTTTTGACGGGGATCATGGTGAATATTCGATCTTCCTTGGAAAAGCAAAAGGGATTGAAGGGCCGTTCACAAGAGGATCGTATGTATGGGTAGAAGTAAATGACTGGCCATTATGGGAAGAAAAGCTGGTAAAAGGTCCGTATATTCACCATTCAGTAGGTGTCCATGCCAATGTAATCCCTGCCTTGTTCGAGGCATGCGAATATATCCCAGGGTTGAATCCAGACCCAGTAGATCCAACTGTAGATGAAATCAAAGCATGGCTTCGTGGAAGCGACCTTAATAAATAAGCAGGGAGGTAAAGAGAATGAGTGAAATTGAGTATCTAAAACGGAAAGCAACAGAAATCCGAATGGAATTGTTAACAATGATTTATGAAGCGGGTACGGGGCATACAGGCGGCTCTCTATCCAGTACGGATATCTTAACAGTTCTTTACTATCATATTATGAATGTTGATCCAAAGAATCCAAAGTGGGAAGATCGTGATCGATATGTTCAGAGTAAGGGTCATTCAGTGGAAGTTTATTGGTCAATCTTAGCAGACAAGGGATTCTTTCCGAAAGAGGAATTAAAGACATTCTCTCAATTTGGAACAAGATTAATTGGCCACCCGAACAATAAAGTACCTGGCGTGGAAATGAATACTGGTGCCTTGGGACATGGACTGCCTGTTGCTGTTGGTATGGCCTTGGCTGCCAAAATGGATGGGAAGTCCCATCGCGTCTTTACCTTAATGGGAGACGGCGAACAGGCAGAAGGATCGGTTTGGGAAGGAGCTATGGCCGCTTCACATTACAAGCTTGATAATTTAGTAGCTATCATAGACCGCAATAAATTGCAAATCACAGGAAGTACGGAAGATGTTATGTCCCTTGAACCATTCGGCGAAAAGTGGAGAGCGTTTGGATGGGAAGTTGTTGAAGTAGATGGAAATGATATCGAACAGTTGGTAGAAGTTTTCGAGGAAGCTCTAAAAACTTCAGGAAAACCAACTCTTATTGTTGCCAATACAGTGAAGGGCAAAGGAATTTCATTCGCTGAAAACGTAGCAAAATGGCACCATCACGTCCCCAGTAAAGAAGAATATCAATTAGCGATAGAAGAACTTTCCAAGCAACTGGAGGTGCTACAATGAGTATTGTTGCTCTAAAAAGTGCAAAAGGAAATAAAATTGCCAATCGTCAAGCTATTAGTAAGACTTTACTAGATTTAGCGAAGGAAAATAAAGATATTTTAGTCTTAACGAGTGATTCAAGAGGATCGGCATCCCTAGTAGACTTCGGTAAAGAATTACCTAATCAGATTATAGAAATAGGGATTGCGGAACAAAATCTAGTTGGGGTTGCTGCCGGATTGGCTGCATCTGGTAAAAAGCCCTTCGTTGCCTCACCAGCTTGTTTCTTAAGCATGAGAAGTATTGAACAAATTAAGGTAGATGTGGCCTACTCTAATACAAATGTTAAATTAATTGGCATAAGCGGCGGCGTTAGTTATGGGGCGCTAGGAATGTCACACCATTCTTTGCAGGACCTTGCTGTAACTCGTGCCATTCCAGGTCTGGATGTCATGATGCCAGCGGACCGTCATGAGGCAAAAAAAATGATCGAGGCATTAGTGGAATATGATCGACCGGTCTATGTACGAATTGGCCGTAATCCTGTCGAAGATTCATATGTTTCGGAAGACTATGAATTCCAAATCGGTAAAGCTGTTACGATGAAAGAAGGTACAGATATTACGATTATTGCAACAGGGGAGACAGTCAGAATTGCTTTGGATTCTGCGGAAGCACTTCAAATGGAAGGTATTGATTGCAGAGTGATTAATATGCATACCATCAAACCGTTAGATGAGGAAGCTATTCGGAAAGCGGCTGAAGAAACTGGAAAAATTATCACTATTGAAGAGCATAGTATCTATGGCGGTTTAGGTTCAGCAGTAGCTGAAGTTGTTTCACAAAATCACCCGGTCCCTGTTAAGATTCTCGGTCTTCCAGACGAACCTGCTATTGCCGGAAAAACAGCGGAAGTATTTGAATATTATGGATTAAGTGTCGACAATGTCAAGAAAGTTGTTATACAGATGGTAAATAAAGGATGAGGTGTTCATAATGTCTCACGAGCAATATATCCTTGCAATTGATCAAAGCACGTCAGGAACAAAAGTTCTGCTTGTTAATACAAAAGGGCAAATCACTCATAAATGTTCAGCAAGTCATACGCAACACTACCCTCAAACTGGCTGGGTAGAGCATGACCCGGTTGAAATCTATGAAAATGTTAAAACTCTTTTAACAGAGGTGGTTCAAACCACTTCTGTTCTAGAAAATGAATTAGCTGTATTGGCTATAACGAATCAAAGAGAAACGGTAGTAGTTTGGGATAAAGAAACAGGAATCCCTGTTTACAATGCAATCGTTTGGCAATGCCGAAGAACATCAGATATGTGTGAAGAGCTGAAAAAACAAGGGTATGAAACGCTTATCCAATCAAAAACCGGATTAAAGGCAGATCCATATTTTTCTGCATCGAAGGTTAAATGGATATTGGATCATGTCGATGGTGTCAAAGGTAGAGCGAGAGAAGGAAAGCTCTTATTTGGAACGATTGATAGCTGGCTTATCTGGAAATTAACCGGCGGGAAGGTTCATGCGACTGATTATTCGAATGCAAGCAGGACTCTTCTATTTAATATCCATACCCTTCAGTGGGATGAAGAATTACTGAACATATTTGATATTCCAAGAGAAATGCTTCCTGAAGTAAAAGATTCTAATGAACTTTTTGGCGTAACGGAGGACCCATCTCTTCCATTTATACAACTTCCTATTTCGGGTGTCATTGGGGATTCGCAAGGTGCACTATTTGGACAGAAATGTTTTGAGCCCGGAATGGCAAAAGCGACCTATGGAACAGGTACTTCTGTTCTGATGCAAACGGGAGAGTTGGTAGATGGTACCAATGGTTTAGTTACTTCCATTGCATGGGGATTGAATGGGAAAGTAAGTTATGCGCTGGAAGGGATTATTAATAGTACCGGCGATACAATAAAATGGCTGAAAGAGCAGCTTGAATTAATCGATGAAATTGGCGAGGCTGAGCAGTTAGCGTGTTCGATTTCAGATAATCAAGGTGTCTATTTAGTACCAGCGTTTGTAGGATTGGGAGCTCCATATTGGAAACCGTACAGTCGCGCTGCAATCATGGGAATAAGCCGGAATACTGGAAAACCTCATATTGTCCGTGCCGCATTAGAAAGCATCGCCTATCAGGTTAAGGATGTGATTGAATTGATGCAATCTGAATCCAATATTCAAATAAAAAGTGTAAACGTGGATGGGGGAGCAACAAGCAACCGTTTCTTAATGCAATATCAAGCTGATATGCTGGATATTGATGTTATTGCTTCAGAAGTAGCCGAATTATCTTCGATGGGCTCCGTTTATTTAGCGGGTTTAGGAGTAGGTATTTGGAAATCGACAGAGGAAATAAATCCACTTAATCAGGAACATCAATTGTATCAGCCCTTGATGACAAGTGATATAAGAAAAGAATATTATCAAGGGTGGAAACAGTCAATAAATAGCCTTTTAGTAAATTAATCAATACAATCGGCTGGAGGAACCCAAATTGGAATTTACAGAGAAAACGAAACTAGGCAAGGTTTTATCGAATAAAGATGCCAGGGACATATTGGAAAAACATATTCCGCAACTATCTGAATTAATATTAGATCCAATGTTTAGTAATTTCATTAAGTTAAGTAATTTAGAGATGCTTGCTTTTTTTGCTCCGGAATCTTCATTGATGCCGGAGACAGTAGCAGCTTTACAACAAGATTTGGCAACAGTTTTAGATGAGCAAGAGAAAGACGAAGAGACCGCGCCTAATACCAACTATGAAGCCGAATCAATAGCCATTGGGTCGGCGGCTGTTGAATCG
Source organism: Neobacillus vireti (assembly GCF_036962465.1). GTDB lineage: Bacteria > Bacillota > Bacilli > Bacillales > Cytobacillaceae > Neobacillus > Neobacillus vireti_B. The sequence goes on along the minus strand of NZ_JBALNF010000035.1, from coordinate 81,941 downwards.
CCAGACTTTGTGGAGAAGTGGGGCGTTTTTGAGCTAGAATTGAAAGGACCAGACCACGAGAACCCATTTGTTGATGTAGCCCTTTGTGCAGAATTTAGTATCGAAGACCGAACTATAGAAACAATGGGCTTTTATGACGGAAAAGGAGTGTACCGAATCCGATTTATGCCTGACACCGAGGGAATATGGACATTTCGGACGAAAAGTACAGCCAGATCACTTGACAGCATAGAAGGTCACTTTGAATGTAAAAGTCCATTGGAAGAGAATCATGGTCCAGTTCGTGTACAAAATACATTCCATTTTGCTCATGAGGACGGAACCAGGTATATTCCAGTTGGCACGACTTGTTATGCATGGATTCATCAAGAAGAAAAACTGATTAAGCAAACATTGGAAACACTAAAAACATCTCCTTTTAACAAAATGCGGATGTGTGTGTTTCCAAAATCGTACGCATTTAACACAAACGAACCTCCTTTTTACCCATTTGAGGGATCTATGGAGGAAGGTTGGGATTTTACCCGATTCAATCCAGTGTTCTTTCAGCATCTAGAACAGAGAATTATCGATCTATGCAAACTTGGTATTGAAGTGGATTTGATTCTGTTTCATTCATATGATCGGTGGGGATTTGGAGAAATGAAAAAGAGCGTGGATGACCGTTATTTACGGTACATCGTTGCTCGTCTTTCAGCCTATCGAAATGTTTGGTGGTCTCTGGCCAATGAATATGATTTTATGTGGTCGAAGGAAATTGAAGACTGGGAACGTATTGCTAAAATAATTACGGAAAATGACCCTTATAATCATTTAATCTCCATACACAACGGAACCCAATTTTACGATTATAACCGTCCATGGATCACCCATTGCAGTGTACAACGAATCGATGTTTACAAGACTTCAGAAAGTACAGATGAGTGGCGTAAACAGTGGAACAAACCAATCGTGATAGACGAGTGTGCATACGAAGGAGACATTGATCAGGGATGGGGCAACATTACGGGTGAAGAAATGACACGACGATTCTGGGAAGGTGCATTACGTGGGGGATATGTCGGGCATGGTGAAACATATCTGCGTTCTGATGAAGTTTTATGGTGGTCTAAAGGCGGAAACCTGTATGGAAGTAGTCCCCAACGCATTGCGTTTTTAAGAAGCATCATGGAAGAAGGTCCAAACGACGGGTTGAACCCTTTGCCTATGTCATGGGATGCACCTGCAGCGGGAATACCAGATGAATATTATCTATTCTATTACGGCTTTAATCAACCGCGTTTCAGAGATTATCGGATGAAGCCTGGGACGAAGTATAAAGTAGAAGTCATTGATACGTGGAATATGACAATTAAAGGACTGGAAGGTAGTTATGATGGAACATTTCGAATTGAGCTTCCAGGAAGACAGTACATGGCGGTCAGAATGACAAGGATCTAATTTCTTTAAAAAGGACGACAAAAATATGAATAGACTAAAAGTCTCGGAAAATAGAAGGTTCTTTACACATCAGGACGGGAAACCATTTATCTGGCTGGCTGATACGGATTGGACAATCGCTCACAGATTAAAATGGGACGATGCAGAATATTTGATGCAAAAGCGAAAATCACAAGGATTTACAGTATTACAGATTGTGGCACTTGACCCGGAGCAGGACAAGGAAATGAGAAATCCTGCCGGAGAAAAGGCTTTATTAAATGATGATTTGAACACTCCTAATGAAAAATATTTTCAGTATTTAGACTGGATAATAGATAAAGCGGAAGAATATGGATTTTATGTTTTATTACTGCCTGTATGGGGAGAACTTGTAGTAGGACATAACTGGATGGGTGAGTTTTCAGAAAAGATTGTTACAAAAGAAAATGCTTATCAATATGGAAAATGGATTGGAAATCGCTATAAAGACAGAACCAATATCATTTGGTGTCTAGGCGGGGACAGGCAGCCCATTCATCTAGGGGTCGATTACAAAGATGTTTGGCGGAATATGGCGGAAGGTATTGCAAAAGGAGTTCTTCAAAAGGACCTTAAATATAACGAAAAAGATCCAGATTGGCAAAAACTTTTAATGACTTATCATGCATGCCATGAAGCAGAGACAGGCGAATGTTCAACTATGTCCTATTGGACTGAAGATGATGCTTGGATATCATTTATTATGATTCAATCAGGACATGGGGTAACACCGAAAAATTACGAATTAGTACAAAATGATTATAATAGAAAAAATCCTATGCCTGTTTTTGATGGAGAACCAGCATATGAACATATGCCCACCTCTTGGCCAATTGGAACTGATTTTCATGGGGGATGGATGGTGAGAAAACGTGCCTATTGGAGTTTGTTCGCAGGGTCGTTTGGTCATACATATGGGCATCCATCGGTGTGTTGGATGATTTCGGAAAAGGAAAGAGATAGTTTTCGAAAATATTCTTGGTTTGAAGCTTTAGACCAGCCTGGCGCATGGCAGATGAAAATCCTGCGTGATTTTTTGGAATCTAGAGACTTAAGTAAATGTATTCCTTGTCAGGAGTTACTAATTGAACAGAATGAAAAGATGGAAGACATTTTAGATGAACACATACAGGCATGTGTAGAAAAAGATGGGGAATTTGCTTGTTTATACTTCCCTTCAGGTGGAGAGGAAACGGTAGATTTAAGCATGTTGAAGAGTGAAAAGTTACAAATTTGGTGGTTTAATCCTAGAGATGGACAATGCTATACACAAGAAAATGTTATAACAGAGAAAACAATTAGTTTGGAGATTGAAGAGCGACGCATTTTTAAAATGATAACGCCTACTCGTGGAAATGAGCAGGATTGGATTTGCTTGATAGAGAGCAGAAATAATTACTCAACTATTCCTGGAAAAGCAAAAAGTTATGGAGAATTGCCTGTACCGCCTGAAATCAAGAAAACATTTATGTGGTAACTATAACTTGTAAGAGAATAAGAGGGCAGCCATGTAATAATGGTTGTCCTTTTATTACCTTTTCTATCCCCAAAAAAAGCGTACATTAATCAGAAAAATCTGACACTATCAGACTGACAAGTTATACTTTATGATATTTATATAGGTAGCCGGTCCCTATTTTTGTAAAAATGGAAGCGCTTTAGATTTTTGGGGGAGGTGTGAATTAGATGAAAAAATCCCAGCTCACTAAGATGGGAAAAAGAACTTTATCTATAATCCTTACTACGACACTTGCAGCAGGTTTAGTTGGTTTTCATGCACCATTGAAAAAAGCTGAAGAAATCCCTGTATTTAAAAAACAAATTGGAGGGGTTTTTGATGGGATGCCGTTGTTTGACGGAGTTCCAGAACATCTAAATGAATATGTGGATGCTTATTTTGATTACACGGGTCTTGAAGGACCTGCTGTTTATGCGACAGGATCGAGGAACCATTACACACTCCAGCGTGGATCAAATGCCGGGAAAGTGATTCCTGGCGCTTTATCCGCAGCTGACAATGTTCAAGGGGTTTCTACTGATTTCCCGGCGTTAACCGGTATGGGGCAAACCTGGAATAAAGAACTGCTTTCTGATATTGGAAAAGTGATGGGAAGCGAAAAAATCAGTACATTAAAAGTAAAGCAAGGGGAGTCAAACATACATGGTGGTGCAAATGCTTCCGCCACGGTTGCCTTCACAGTTGTCAGTGACATGCGGATCAATCCACTTAGTGGAAGATTTGATGAAGGTTTTTCTGAAGATCCAAATATGGCTGCTACAATGGTTGATAACATGGCAGCAGGCTTAAGTGGTACCGATCAGGCAAAGAGTGATGATGGATTCTGGATGCGTGCGGTGGTAGGAACGAAGCATTTTTCCGTTTATAATGCACAATGGTTCCGTCAATCATCTAGTAATAGTGCGAGTGCTCGTTCTATTTTTGAATATCAGACCAAGAGTCCTTTGAAAGCGCTTAGCAATGGTTCTGTTGGTGGAGTTATGACATCATTCGGACGTACGAATGGAATTCCAAACATTCTTTCTCCATATCAACGTCATGCAAATAATTTCTCTAAATATGGAGTCTACAGCTCTCCAGATTTTAATGCTGACCAACTGGTGTTCCAAGGTGCGGAAGGGAATGGGTACGATACCCAGTATGCCACAGACAGAACGAACGCCACTATTTTAATGATATTAGCCAAGGCAAACGCTGGGCGTCCAGGTCCAAATGAGCAAAATGCAAAAGATGATGTTGCTGCAATAGTGAATGCTGTTGAGCAAGGTAAATACGGGCTTACAAAAGAGGATTTAATCGAAGCAGCACGCCCTCATGTGAACCAAATGGTTCGCGTCGGTATTTTTAATGAGGTGGATGAAAACGGAATCCCTAAGAATTACCCATTTGCTCAAGAGGCTAAGGATGTAAGATCCGATCCTGCAACATACAATACTGCTGAACATCAGCAAGTTGCCTTGCGTGCAGCAGAGGAAAGTATCGTATTGTTAAAAAATGATGGAACACTGCCGCTTACCAAAAATAAAAAAGCTACAGTTTCTGGGGCTTATGCAGATTCAAGATTTAAAACAACTTACTCGGTAGGTACCACGCCAAATATCGAAAACTCAGGGATTTCTCCTTTGTTGGCGATTATTAAAGCAAATGGGGCAAGTAACGTGTCCTACTCGGCAGGTGCTAAGGTTGTCGCGTTGAAATCCAAACTAAACGGCCAAGCCGTAACAGCTGATTTAAATGCAGTGGATGTTACAAAAGGTTCTCAGCTAATCACAACTGCTGATCCGGTGGATGTGAACAATCCTGCCCAATTATTTGAAGTATTTGATTGGGGACAAAAAGGTTATAGCATACGTTCTCAAAAGAATGGTCTTTGGGTTACTTCTCCGACTGCAGCTAATGCAGTTGTTGGAAATACAAATAATACGCCTTTAAACCTAACAAATAATGATTGGGATCTTGCCCAAATGCTCGGTAGCACAAGTACAATCCCACCTACAATTCGTGTGGAGGATAATTCAGATCACACAGTATCATTAATTGCTAATGGTTACAGGACAGGGTTTACAGGAGATTTCTCGAATTGGTATTACGCAAACGGACGCTTTATTACAACAGGATCAGATGGAAAACTTAAGACTTCTGGATCGACCCTAACTAATAAAACCATTGCTGCTAACCGAAACGATGGTGTGAAATTTGAACAAACTGTTGTTAAGGAAGTTGGCGCAGATGCAGTCAAACGCGCAGATACAGATGATTACGCTGTTGTCTTTGTCGGGGCTATCCCGCGTCACAGTGCAGGAGAAGGTACCGATCGCTCTGATCTAAATATGGGTGAAGCCGATTATCAATTAGTTGATAAAGTGTCATCCGCTTTTGCTGCAAAGGGTAAAAAGACGGTTGTTGTCGTTAAATCCAGCTTCCCTGTAGGGATGGAAAGGATTCAAAACAATCCAAACGTCTCTGCGATTGTATACCAGCCGTATGGCGGACAATACGATTCATATGCATTGTCTAAGGTTTTGTATGGTGACTATGCACCAACAGGTCGTTTAGCTTCTACATGGTATGCAGATATGTCTGCGTTTCCGAAAATCAATAAGTACTCCATTCCTGAAGGGAATACGTCCGTTACTTTGGATGATATTGATCCACGTTATTCGTTAGATATGACCAATGCTGATCCAGAGGAATCTAAACTAACCTACATGTATACAAATGCAAAAGTAACCTATCCATTTGGTTACGGTTTGTCATACAGTAAATTCTCGTATAGCGATTTCAATGTACCAGCAACAGCTAAAGGGAACTCACCTTTCAAAGTAACCGTTAAAGTGAAAAATGAAGGGAAGGTTAATACTTCAGAAGTGGTGCAGTTATATGTGAAAAACAAAAAATCAGCATATGGCAGTCATGCACCACAAAAGCAATTAGCAGGATTCGATAAAGTTTCCTTAGCTGCTGGTGAAACAAAGACTGTAACTCTATCCGTGAATCCAAAGGATTTCGCCATTTGGGATGTAAATGCGGGTGATTTCATTGTTGAGGATGGAAACTATGAATTGACGATAGGAAGCTCATCCCAAGATATCCGTGCCAAGAAAGATATCGATATTTCAGGTGATTCACTTGCAGCGCTCCCTGCAAATAAGCTATTTAATGTTTTCGACCATGCATTCGCCGCTAATGAGGTTGTTTATAATGAAGTATCTAAAGCCCGTACCGCTGATAACTTAAAAGAGAAGAAAGTGGTTGGAGGTTATTATGCGGTTCATTCTAAGCAGAACGGTTCATGGGTTGCCCTGCCGAAGCTGGTATTGACAGGCTCGCAGAAAGTGACCGCCTCCGTTGCTTCTGATGCAGCTGGCGGAGCAATAACCTTGCATGCTGACTCATTAGATAGTGCACCTTTTGCTACCATTAATGTACCATCTACTAGTAAGAATACGTACACTATCCAAAATGCAGGAGTTACTGTAAATGAGCTTGGGTATAAGGATGTCACAGTAGATTTAGGAAATAATGCGCCAAAAGGACAGCATACGATCTATGTTCAATTCCATGCTCCAGATCTTCGAATTGACAGCATATCTTTCAAGGTGAAATAAAGTAGCATGATGTAATGGAACGAACCTGAAAATGAATGTGTACCACAGCCCTAGTTAAAAGACAAGGGCTGTGGTATTTTAAATTTTAATATATTGATAGGAACCATTATTTTTTTAATACATATAGAAATCCTTTTTATTTAGATTTATGATGACAATAAATCTAAATAAAGTTTAAGTTGATCTGAAGGAAATAATTTTTACTAAGGCGGACAATTATGAGAAAAGTATTCAGAAGAGTTAGAAATTATTATGATCGTGACAAAATTAGATATAAATACTTTTTGATTATGCTCTGCCTTTCTATATTCCCTCTTTTATTACTAGGGTTTATCTCTTTTAATATTGCCAAAAATACATTAGTTCAGAATCAAGTAGAAACAACCAGTAATAATCTTCGAACCTCCAGTGAAGTGACAGACCTTTTGTTCCGGAATATTATTAATATGGAACGTGTTATTTCATGGAGCAATAGTGTCCGAGAAGAGTTAATTGACAGCGCCGCCTTTTCGGAAGTAGGCAAGAATGTATTAGACGAGAACACAACCAAACGAATGCAAGATTTAATCTCTAGTTATTTCATTGATACGGAAGATATTGATTCGGTCTGTTTATTTGATGTTCATTTTCGCCCTGTTTGTTACGGTAACCATAATAGTATAGGCAGTATTGAATTTAATAATAGGTACATGGAAATTTCAAAATCAGCTTGGTATAAAAAGAGTGTTGATGCTCAAGGAAGGCCAATTTTCTTCAGCTATAATGTCCTAGAAGGGGAAAATACCACTTTTTCTTCAGTAAAACTATTACGGGATCCACAAAATGTTTTTAACCCAAAACAAATAGGTTTATTAGTTGTTAATATTAAAAAATCAATGTTTTCTAGAGTTCTAAATGATGACAGTAATAGTGTAATGGCCGTTATCGATTCTTCCAATCATGCGGTAAATAATGTATTTATTAATTCTTCAACACTGAATGAAGAGCTGTCACAGGGCAAGAATACCTTATCGATTTTTCAAAACTTAGAACAAAAAGGTTATTTAATTAGCAGCTATACAAATAACACAACAGGATGGACATTCGCAAATATTACAAAAGAAAAGGTGCTATTAAAACAGTCAAATAAAATAGGCATTATCACAGCCTGCATTTCTGCTATTATTGCGATCATAGCATTATTAATCTCTTATTTTTTATCTGGAAAAGTTGCACAACCATGGCTGCAATTAAAGAAGATGACCGTTGATTGGGCAAAAGGGTTGTGGGGTTCAGGGCAAAATAATGAATCTGACACCATAGGCGTTATCGGCGAAACATTTCAAAGAATCACAGTTGAAAATAAAGAACTAAACGAGAGGCTTATTCATTCGCAGTTAAAAGAGCGGGAGGCCGAACTTCGGGCATTACAAGCCCAGATTAAACCGCACTTTTTATATAATACGTTGGATTCGATTTATTGGATGGCCATCTTGGAAAACAATAAGGATATTGCGGAGATTGCCATTGCCCTATCACAAAGTTTCAAGCTGAGTTTAAATAATGGAGAAGATCTAATTCCTATTTCAAAGGAATTAGAGCATATTCACCATTATATGACCATTCAAAATCTCCGTTATCAAAACCGGTTTCGTTATATCGAGGATGTTGACTCGTCTTTAATGGAAAAACCTATTCTTAAGCTGTTGCTGCAACCTTTTATCGAAAATGCAATCTACCATGGCCTTGAGACCAAAGTTGGTGAAGGGAACATTAAGTTAATAGGAAGAATCTCTGAGGGGTGGATCACCTTTACGATCAGGGATGATGGTGTGGGGATTGATGACTTGCAGAAAACGGAAAGCGGCTATGGAATAAAAAATGTACGCGAGAGGCTTAAATTATTTTATGGTGAGGATAGTACATTGTTTATTTCAAGTAAAGTAGATGAAGGAACCTGTATAGAGATTAGTTTCCGTGAAGGTAAAGGGGGAGTAATGGGTGCTAAAAGCCGTGTTATTTGATGATGAATACATTGTTCTTCAAGGATTGCAAAAGATGATAGACTGGTCAAAATACGGAATTGAGCTGGTAGGTACGGCAAGTAATGGATTGGCAGCAATTGATTTAGTTGAAACATATTCCCCGGATATCGTTTTTACTGATATCCGAATGCCTGGAATGAATGGCTTGGAGGTTGTTGAAAAGATTTTAGAAGCTGCACCTGAGATTGTTTGTGTTGTTTTTAGTGGATTTAATGAATTTGAATATGTAAAAAAAGCTATAAAGTTAGGTGTTTCAGATTATCTGGAAAAGCCTATTACCATCCCAATGATAGAGGATACAATCCAAAGAATACTTGAAAAATTACAGCATCAAAAAACAGTCCTATCGTTAGAGGAGAAATGGGAAGACAGTCGAATTGAGCTTATTCAAAAAGCAACCTTGGATTTACTTCTTCAGGGTGATGAGGTATTGCCGAAGTGGAGGAAGAGTTTTGAGGAAGAAGTTAAGGACATTGTGGCGGTTACCGTCTTGGCTCTTTCCGAAAAAGGCCCTGACTTACCGAGTCACCCTTCATACTTTTCTGTATGTATTCGCAATGGTGCAGAGCACCTGCTTGTTATTTTTCATCTGGAAGCAGATTCAACAGAACTGATGAATCAATTAATATATTGGCCGAATGAACGCGGAATAACCATTGGATCAGGAAGGACCTATCCTAATCTTACTGACGCACCCAAAAGCTACAAAGAAGCATTACAAGCATTACGATATGGCCAGTTTATGGAACATGGAGAATGGATACGGTTTGAGGAAATAGGAGAAAATCCCAATATTCCAAGTGACTTATCGGAACAGGAAGAAGCCATCATCTTCTTTTTGCGAACGGGTAACAAGACAGGACTTTACCAGCAGCTTGAGGAGTTTATTAGCAAAATTCAATTACAGCGCTTAAATCCAGACGTGATGGAGCGTGAAATATTAAAACTTATTTACCTTGGAATGGAAGTGGCAAAAGAAACAGGAGAAGATATATCAAATTTAAGTCAGGGAAATTACTTGCCGCACGTAGACATTAGATTATTGAATACTAAAGAGCAAATGTTTAGTTGGTTGAAGCGGCAAATGGAAATGATAATGGATTGGTTCCTCTTAATTCGTAAGGATAAAAAGCATGATGCCGTAGAAAAAGCATGTACATATATAGAAAAGAATTTTTCTAAAGATTTGACGTTGCAGGATGTTGCGGAGTATGTTGGGATGAATCCGACCTATTTTAGTCTTTTATTTAAGGAAGAAATGAAGCAATCATATATTAAATATTTGACTAAGCTGCGAATGGAGCGGGCCAAAGAACTTCTAAGGGAAGGGAAAAAGGTAGCGGAAGTTAGTGAAAAGGTAGGTTATCATACTTATAGACACTTTTCCGAATTATTTAAGAAACATGCAGGAGTCAATCCAGGGCAATATCGAGATTCTTTTTAATACATTTACAGATAAGAGAAAGAGCGGAAATGGGTATGTTGATAAACAGGAAAATATTTTTAATGATGATAGGAATACTTCTAATATTTTCGTCTATTATAGCAGGCTGCAGTAGTAACGATGAAAATAGTACAACTAAATCCACCCCAAAGGAAGTTACCTTAAGCCTTTTAATTGATAATCAAGTAGATCAAACGGGAATTCGAGCAGTTGCTGCCAAAATTGAAAAGAAATATCATATAAAAACAGATATTGAAACACGTCCAAGCGGAGTGGAAGGTCATCAGGTCATGAAAACTCGATTGGCTACCGGTGATATGGCAGATTTGGTTATTTATAATTCTGGATCTCTTTTGCAATCACTTAATCCGGAGGAATATTTTGTTGATTTGAAAGATGAGCCGTTTATGCGGAAAATAGTACCATCCTTTAAGGATTCAGTTACCGTTAACGGCAAGGTATTCGGGCTTCCAATCGGCAGTGCGATTGCAGGCGGATGGCTCTATAACAAAAAGGTTTATCAAAAGTTAGGCCTAACTGTGCCAAAAACTTGGGACGAATTAATAATCAATAGTGAAAGGATTAAAGCCGCTGGTAAAACAGCAGTCATTGGTACTTATAAAGATGATTGGACTTCGCAGTTAATTGTTGTTGCCGATAACCATAATGTTATTTCTGCCGACCCTACCTTTGCAGAAGACTTTTCAGTTAATAAAGCAAAATTTTCTAGTACACCAGCAGCATTAAGGAGCTTTGAAAAATTATCGGAGGTATACAAAAGGGGTTTCTTAAACAAAGACTTTCAAACTGCTACCTATAATGAAGGTTTGAAAATGTTAATAGATGGGACTGGGGTTCAATATCCTATGTTATCATCGTTTTTCTTGGGAATCGTAAAGAATTACCCAGATAAGATTAATGATATTGGTTTCTTTCCTCAGCCTGGAGATAATCCTAAAGACAAGGGAGTAACAATCTTTATGCCCGCTGCAATCTATGTAAATAAGAATACACAGCATTTAGAAGCAGCTAAAGAGTGGTTATCTTATATTGTATCTACTGAAGGTGTGAAACTGCTTTTTGATGAGAGGATCCCTGTAGGGCCGTTTGCCGTAAAAGGTATGAATGATCCGAAAAAAGTTATCCCTGCTGTAAGGGATATGTTACCTTATTTTGAAACTGGAAAAACCACGCCGGCACTGGAATATCTGAGTCCCTTAAAAGGGCCAAACCTACCGCAAATTACCATCAAGGTAGGGAGTGGAACCATTTCAGCAAAAGCAGGCGCAGAATTATATGATAAAGATGTAGAAAAACAAGCAAAGCAGCTAGGACTTAAAGGCTGGTAGCTATAATTTGAGAAAAAAGTCTTTCTTCAATACAAAATTGAATGAAAGACTTTTTTTATCTAAAAAAAACGGACGTATTTCCAAAAAAAGCACCACTTATATAAAAAAATGAAAGCGCTTAGAATGAAATTAATCACCTAGTATTAATATCACAGATATGTATGGGTTAGAACTACATTAAAAAAGGGGGAAAAGAGATGATCAGGAGCAAAAATAAAAAGATCGCCTCAATATTGTTAAGTAGTGCACTAATGGCAGGAATATTAGCCGGATGCAGCAACAAGGAAGAAGCCACTTCTGGTGGCGGCAGCAGCAAAAGCAAAGAAAAAGAAAAAGTAACCTTTCTAATTGATAATCAGACACAATTAGATGGAATCAATGCCATTATCGATGCATTTGAAAAGAAGAATAATATTAAAGTAGAAATTGAGACTCGGCCTGGCGGCTCAGAGGGAGATAATATTATAAAAACCCGCTTAGCAACGGGTGATATGACGGATTTAGTATGGAATAACTCAGGTTCGCAGTTACAAGCACTGAACCCTGAACAAAATTTTGTCGACCTTAGTAAAGAACCTTTCATGGAAAATATTATGGACGATTATAAGGATGCTGTTTCAGCAAATGGAAAGGTGTTTGGAATTCCAGGTACCCCAACAAATGCCGGCGGCTGGTTATATAACAAAAAGGTTTATGCAGAACTAGGCCTTTCCGTTCCTAAAACATGGGATGAATTAATGGCTAATAATGAAAAAATTAAACAAGCTGGCAAAACAGCTGTAATCGGAACTTATAAAGATACTTGGACATCTCAAGTGATTGTCCTTGCAGATAACTATAATGTTCTTGCTGATGACCCGAACTTTTCAGATGATTTTACAGCTAATAAAGCAAAAATTGCGACTACCCCTGCAGCACTGCGAAGCTTTGAAAAGTTAGCTGAGGTTTATAAAAAGGGTTATATGAATAAAGATTTTCTTGCAACTGGTTATGATGCAGGCTTAAAAATGTTAGCTGATGGGACTGGTGTACAGTATCCAATGATCACCTTCGCTTTAGCTAATATTGCAGCAACTTCCCCAGACAAAATGCAGGATATTGGATTCTTCCCACAACCAAGTGACAGTGCTGATAAGAATGGATTAACGGTGTGGATGCCTGCGGGAATCTTTATCAATAAAAATAGTGAACATATCGATGCAGCGAAGAAATTTTTAGAGTTCTATGTATCTCAAGAAGGTATTGATCTATATACATCCAAAATCAAACCAACTGGACCGGTTGCGGTAAAAGGAATCACGCTTTCAGATGATGTTTACCCTGCAGTTAAGGATATGCAACCATATTTTGAATCAGGCAAAACGGCTCCAGCTCTTGAATTCCTCAGCCCAGTTAAAGGGCCTAGCCTAGAGCAAATTACAACTCAAGTGGGCAGTGGAATTAGCTCAGCTTTAGACGGGGCGAAGCTATACGACAAAGATGTTGAAAAACAAGCAAAACAACTAGGTCTTAAAGGTTGGTAAATAGTTATTAATCTATTGATTTATTGGCCCTGACTAGTTTCTAGCAGGGCCAATCTATTAGAAAGAGTTGAAGGGAGGAGAGGAAGTTGAATAAGTCAGCAAACAAAACATATACGTATTACTTCCTTTTACCAGCAGGTATCGTTTATTTTGTCTTTTTCTTGTTGCCGACCATTATGTCACTTTTTTTCAGTATGACTTGGTGGACGTTAACAGATTGGAAGTTTATTGGTTTTGAAAACTTTAAGACATTCTTATCAGAACCATCTTTGAATATTGGTTTTAAGAACACTCTAATATACGCAGTTGTGACATCAGGTTTGAAAGTCATTCTTGGTCTTTTACTAGGTGTTTTTCTTAGTTCGAAACTGAAAACTGTCGGATTTATTCGTTCGATGATCTTTTTTCCTACATTGTTAAGTACGATTGCAGTGGGTATTGCGTTTACCATGTTAATGCATCCTTCACAGGGCCTAATTAATATTGTCCTTAAAGGAATCGGAATTGTTGGGCCAGACTGGTTAGGGGATACGAAAATTGCGCTTGTTTCAGTCGCTTTGGTTGATGTTTGGAAAGGGGTCGGAATGGCGACCGTTATTTTCATTGCTGGAATTATGTCTATTCCAGAAGATTACTATGAAGCACTTATGATCGATGGTGGAAATGCATGGCATAAATTTAAGAGCATCATTTTACCTCTTAGCAGACCAGCGATGAACACAGTTATTATTCTTTCCTTTATTGGCGGCTTACGTTCGTTTGATTTGATTTGGACAATGACAAAGGGAGGACCTGGTTTTAGTACTGACCTGATTGCCTCCATTATATATAAGCAATATCAGGCAGGTTTTTTCGGTCTTTCAACCGCTGGAAATGTTATTTTATTCATACTCGTTTCTGCGTTAGCCTTCCCTCTATATGCTTATCTCAATAGTAAAGAGGTGGACTTGTAATGAGTAAAGTGGTCATTAGTGAAATCGAAACGAAACCAATAATGACAAAGAAAAGTAACGTGAAGACGCGTAAAAAACTATGGAAAGTTCTATTCGAATGCTTTGCTGTTATAACTACCCTAGGAATCTTTGGAATACCATTTTATTTTGTTATTATCAATGCCTTTAAAGATGTAAAGGAATCATCACTATTAAATATGGATTGGCCAAGAACATTTCACATTATGGAGAATTTCAAGGCTGTTATTAATGCAAGAGATGGGATGATTTTACGTGCATTTTATAATAGTGTGATGATTACAGGATTATCGATTATTCTTCTCATCTTACTAGGTGCTGCTGCTGGCTATGTATTACAGCGTAAAGTAACAAAAGTAACGCCATTTTTTAACTTTTTAATTCTCGCGGGGTTGATCATTCCTCCAGCGGTGGTCCCAACGATCTGGGTGCTTCAAGAGATTGGACTTTTTAAAACCATGCCGGGTATTGTCCTTGTTGAGGTAGCATTAAACCTGCCATTTACGATTATATTGTATCGAGGCTTTATGGTTACGATTCCTAGATCCCTTGATGAGGCAGCCTTAATAGATGGATGTGGAAGGTTCCGATTATTCTTTAATATTATATTACCATTGCTAAAACCTGTATCAGCAACCGTAATTGTTTTAACAGCAGTAAGTGTCTACAATGATTTTGTGAATCCATTGTATTTCTTTCCAGGTGCAGAGAATGCTACCTTACAGCTAACACTCTATAATTTTATGAGTATGTACATCACGCAGTGGAATTTACTATTTACTAATATTTTAGTGATCTCTATTCCACCGCTAATCTTATTCATTATCTTTAACAAGAAAATTGTTGCTGGAATGACGGCAGGATCTGTTAAATAAGGAATTACAAAAAATTGAGATTTGATCAAAGACCCGATTTCATCCTGTTCAAAGAATGATCGGGTCTTAACTTTGGAGGCAAATCTATGGAATGGAAAGCAAATTGGATATGGGATAGGAGCGGAGAACATCCAAGAAATCATTGGACATGTTTCAGACGGACTTTCAGTGTTAGCGGGGAATATGAATCAGCAATATTATCAATATCAGCTGATACAAAATATTCGGTCTATATTAATGGTCAACTAATCGGCTCTGGACCAGTACGTGGCTGGACCACCGAATGGTATTATGACCAATATGAATTAAGCGGTCTTAAAAAAGGAGAAAATGTGATTGCTGTGTTAGTTAATCACTATGGAATGAGCACAATGCATTATATCGAAGGGCGTGGCGGCTTATTAGCGCAAATTGATTTCTACAATAAAGGCCAGGTGGTTGGCCAGCTGTTGACAGATGAAAGGTGGAAGACTGCCAATCATGAAGGATTTATTAAAGAATCTGTCAAAATGTCTAATTGTTTATCATGGGCAGAAATTTATAATGCAAATTTATTTGATAGTGATTGGGAACAGCTTTTCTTTGACGACTCTGGTTGGGATGTTGCAGAAATAATCGGTCCCTTCGGAGTAAGCCCTTGGAAGAGCCTGATTCCTCGGGATATCCCTCATTTAACAAATGAACCCATGTATCCCAAAAGTGTATTATCTTTAAAAGAAGTGAGACCTGTTTCACAACACTTTTCGATTGATTTAAAACCGACTTTTTTTCCCGGAGAATTGGATTGTAATTCAGGAAAAACGATGCAGGGTTATGTAGTGACTGAACTTTACACTACCAAGGATGCATCAGGGGAAATGACCCTCACCTTTGATGCACATGCAGGAGCCAAGTGGGAGTTCACTCTTAATGGAGAGCAGTACAAAACGCAAAATGGAAAATATGAAAAAGTAAGTCTAAGGAAGGGTGGAAATTTATTAATCATTGATTTGGGCGGGTTCTTTCACGAACCGACAATCCATTTGACATTGAATTTCCCTGAAGAAATTAATTTGATCGCTCCATTCAGCCAAGAAGAAGCTAAATTTATTGGCTTTGGACCTTTTTATTCAACCACTCAACTACAGATAGGTAAACCCATCGAATTAGAGGTTCCGGTTGAAAATGAATATTTCCTAATAAAGCAGTTATCATCCATAAGTGAATTAAGTCCCTTTAAGAACTGGGCGAAGGCGATTCCGAATAGCCATGTTTGTACCGAAAATGTAAGCCTGCTTTCGATTTTTAAAGAAAATATAAGAAATTACCCGATAGGATTTGAACAGCAAAATATGGTTTTGCCAAATCATAGTTTTACTCTTGTCTCACCGATGGAAAGAGGGGATACAGAATATCTAATTGATTTTGGCAAGGAATACTTAGGTCATATTGAATTTGAAGTAGAGGCTTTAAAGGGGGCTATTTTTGACTTCTTCTTGTTTGAAAGTATCCACCAGGATGGGAGAATCGAGCATACTTTTTCATTGAATAACTCATTAAGATACGTTGCTAAGGACGGCCGGCAAGTTTATCGGTCCTTTATTCCTAGAGGTTTTCGATATATGATGCTCACAATCCGTAATTTAAAAACGCCATGTAAAATTTTTAATATAAAAGTAAATGTTACTACCTTCCCTACAGGAAATATCGGATCTTTTAGCAGTTCGGATTATCAATTAAACCAAATTTGGGAAATATCCAAGCATACCATTCGAATGTGTACACAAGATACCATTATTGATTGTCCCGCCTATGAACAGGCACTTTGGACGGGAGATTCTTATAATATTTCCTTAATGAATTATTATACATTTGGAAACTATGACTTAGTAAAACGATGTTTAAGGTTAATTTCTAAATCCGTTTATCGCTCGCCGCTGCCAGAATCCCATGTGCCTAGTGGATGGCAGAATGTCCTAACGGCTTGGTCCATTTTATGGATGAAGGCATGCCATGAATATTATCGATACACGGGTGATATAGAATTTATTAAAGAGGTTTATCCGGAGCTAAAACTGACTGTTCAACATTTTCAAGGATTTATAAATCAAGATGGTTTATTGGAAATTTCTGCTTGGAATATGTTAGATTGGGCACCGATGGATACAGAGCATAATATTGTCACGCATCAAAATGCACTCCTCGTTGATGCATTAAGGCAAACCGCTTACTTAGCGTTCATTATTGGGGAGAATGATGATGAAGTAACCTTTTTAACTTTATCCGATGAATTGAAACGAGCAATAAACAAATACTTATGGGATGAAGAAGAAAAGGTATTTATTGATAGTATTCATAAGGACGGGACTCGATCAAAAATTCATAGTGTTCAAACAAACTTAATTGCCTATCTTACAAACTGTGTGGAAGGAAAGCGCAGAGATATTATCGAACAATATATAGTAAATCCGCCAGAAAAGTTTGTCCAAATAAAAAGTCCCTTTGTCCTATTTTTCTATTATCAAGCATTAATGGAATTAGGGAAAAATGATCTAGTACTCGATAATATTAAGAATGCATATGGTTATATGCTGGAAAATGATGCAACAACATGTTGGGAAGGGTGGGAATTAATCGAGGGAGACTTTAGCCGCAGTCATTGCCATGCCTGGTCAGCAGCACCTACCTATGTGTTTGGGGTTCTCTTCTTTGGCGTAAAACCATTGGAACCTGGTTTTACGAAAGTATCGATTGCACCAAATTTAAATGGACTTAAGTGGATAAAAGGCTCCGTTCCTATTCCACAAGGGAGAATTGATATCTATTGTAAGGATTTAGGTGATTATATTGATTTACAAATTACTTTACCAGAGGATGTTGAAGCTCAAATCATTCCTCCTTCTAAAAATATAAGCGTAAAAGTAAATGGAATCAAAATAAGGTAACCACTACAGCCAAACTTCTTCGAAAGTTTGGCTTGTTAAATAGTTTTTGTTGAACTAGAGGTGACTCATATGAATAACTTATACCAAAATTAAATAAAGCCAAAAGAAAACAGACTTTTAATGTCTGTTTTCTTTTTATTAATCAGAAACAAACAAATAAAAAATGTGGCGAAAATGTTAAATAACCAAAAATAAACAAAGGTATATTCTTTGTTTTATGTTGATTTATGTTTGTTATCAAGCTATGATAATAGTGTAAAGAAAATAACTAACCAAACTTATATAAATTTAATTATTTTAAAGGGAGAGATTGAACATGAGTCTGAATGTGAGAAATTTAATATACAGAGCACCATTTATCCAAGAAATGATGGAAGCCACCTCTAATTTGTACCGATTGGGTTGGGATGAACGTAATGGAGGAAATATTAGTTACTTACTAAATGAGTTTGAGGTGTTACCTTATCTGGATATTGATAGTGTAGTTAGAACAGTACCTATGAATTTTAATGCTTCAGCACTAGCAGGCAGATACTTTGCCGTTACTGGCTCTGGAAAATACTTCAAAAATGTAAAAGATGATCCATCCTCTAACCTAGGGGTTATCCGGATTGGGGAGGACGGAAAAAGCTATGAGATCCTTTGGGGCCTTGAAGATGGCGGGGTAGCAACAAGTGAACTTCCAACACATCTAATGAATCATATGAAACGGTTAGAAGCTGACAAAAACCACCGTGTGATCATGCATTGCCACGCAACTAATTTGATTGCAATGACATTTTCACATAGCTTGAAGGAAGAAGATTTTACTAAAACGCTTTGGGAAATGTGTACCGAATGTATTGTTGTTTTCCCTGATGGTGTTGGTGTCATTCCTTGGATTATTCCAGGAACGAATGAAATTGGCGAAGCAACTGCAGAAAAAATGGAACATACACGCCTTGTCGTGTGGCCGCACCATGGTATCTTTGGAGCAGGCACCACAATGGATGAAACTTTTGGTCTAATTGAAACAGCTGAAAAAGCAGCCCAGGTTTATACCTTTGTATGTGCTCAAGGCGGTAAAAAACAAACTATTACGGACCAGCAGCTTCAAGACCTTGCAGATGCATTCCATGTTGTACCTAGACCAGGAATCTTAAATTTATAAATGGATTTACTATTAGGGGACATATTGTCCCTTAATTTTAAAAATAAATTTGTGAAATAGTGAACATAAAAAGGAGGAATAGCAGTGAGTGTTTATTATGTACCAAGTACAAATTTAATGGGTAGAGGCTGTTTAAAGGAGTTAGCTCCACTAGTGAAGGATCTTCGCTTTAAAAAAGCAATGGTGGTAACTGATAAGTTTTTAAATCAAAGTGGAGTTGCTGGTAAAGTTCTAGCAGAATTAGATTCAATTAATCTTGAATACATTGTTTATGATGATGTAAAGCCAAATCCAACCATTGAAAACGTCTATACGGGTGTAGACGTATTTAAAACAAATGAATGTGATGTACTCGTTTCCGTTGGCGGCGGTTCCCCGCAAGATACAGCAAAAGCGGTCGGTCTTTACCTAACAAATGGCGGCGACATTCGTGATTATGAGGGCGTTCATAAAACGAAAAATAAATCAATTCCGATCATTGCCGTCAACACCACTGCAGGTACATCAAGTGAATTTACCATCAACTATGTAATCACCGATAAAGAACGTGAAGTCAAAATGGTTATGGTAGATAAAAATAGTTTAGTGACTATTTCTGTAAATGACCCAGAGTTAATGCTCGATAAGCCGGCGGCATTAACTGCTGCAACAGGTATGGATGCTCTAACACATGCAATTGAGGCAATTGTTACTCCAGGTGCTTATGCTGTAACAGATGCGACTGCCCTTGCAGCAGTTGAAATTATTTTTAACTATTTACCTCGTGCGGTTAAGAATGGTCATGATATTGAAGCCCGTGAACAAATGACGTACGTTATGTTCCTAGGCGGAATTGCCTTTAATAATGCCGGTCTTGGATTTGTACATGCGATGGCCCACCAGCTTGGCGGAGTTTATGATTTACCACACGGTGTTTGTAACGCCATGCTACTTCCGATCGTGGAAAGAGAAAATGCTAAACGTGACCCAAGGAAATTCCGTGCGATTGCAAAAGCTGCCGGGCTTGAAGTAGCTGGTAAAACGGACGTGCAATGTGCGGAAGAGGTAATTGCCGCGATTAAAGCACTATCAAAAGAAGTTGGAATTCCAAGTAAGCTGGCAGAACTAGGCGTGGAAGAAGTAGATTTAGAAAAACTTGCTGTTAACTCTTTAAAAGATGCTTGTGCTCCAGGAAACCCATTTGAGCCTACAAAAGAAGAAGTTATTGCCATGTTTAAGGAAATCCTCTAAGTTATTTAAGTAATAAAAACGATTTCAAAATATGTTATACTATTTAGGAGGCCAGGTTAATAGATGGCCTCTTCTTTCCATTTAGTTAGCTTCTCTTATGTGAGGTGTTGAACATTAAAAATAACTTTAGATTTTTGGTTTGTTTTTTAATAGTAATATTTGTAAGCGGTTGCGAATTAAATTCCGGAAAATATCAAATTATTTATAACGGAGATCAAAAGAAAGAGCAACATAAACAAAATGAAAACAAAGAAACTTACACGATTGCTATCGTACCTAAAGTAAGTGGAATTCCTTATTTTAACGCAGTCGAAGAAGGAGCCTTCGAAGCTGGGGAGGACCTAAACCTTAATGTTTTATTCACTGGTCCGCCTATTGCGGATTGGAAGCAGCAGCGAAATATTATTGAGGATTTTATTCAGCGGGACGTTGATCTAATTGCTGTTTCAGCTAATGATTCAGAAAGATTAGGACCTGTATTGCAAAAGGCAAGAGAAAAAGGCATAAGAGTAATTACATGGGATTCGGATACCGACAAAAAGTATAGAGAACTTTTTATAAATATGGTTAACCCTGAAAACCTCGGCCGGCATTTAATGGATAACTTGGCCTCTAAGATGGGGGAAAAAGGCGAGTACGCTATCATGACGGGTTCACATGCTGCGGCCAATTTATCAACGTGGATGAACTATATCATCAAGCAGCAGGAAGAGGAATATCCAGAAATGAGATTAGTAGAAGTGGTTGAGACGGAGGATAATCCCCAAAAATCATATACAAGGGCTGAAAAGCTATTAAAAACATATCCTAACTTGAAAGGGATACTAGGCAGTTCCTCAGTCGGTCCACCCGCAGCAGCACAGGCAGTTAAGAATGCGGGAAAAACTGAAATGGTTATGGTAACAGGGCTTTCTACTCCTAATTTAATGCGGAGTTATCTAAAAGATGGATCTGCTCAAATGATTACATTATGGAGCCCTAAAAAACTAGGTTATTTAACGGTTAGTCTAGCGAAGGAATTATTGAGCGGCAAAAATATTAACGATGGACAGCATATCGGAAGGGTTGGGAATATCAACATAAAAGGTGACACCGTCATTATGGGGCTTCCCATAGACTTTACAAGGGAGAATATCGACCAATATGATTTCTAGGCTTTTTGAAAAAATAATCTTAAAAAACTCCCGGTTATCAACGAAACTAATTATTACCTATATTTTGCTAACGGTTATTCCGATGGGCCTTTTAGGCGTCCTAGCGTACTATGAATATACCAAATCCATTGAAGAAAAAGTCGGAGAATATATTCCTAAATTATTAAAGCAAGCGAATAATAATATAGAAAACAATTTAGATGAGTTAGAAAGACTCCCAGAACTTATTTACAGCTCAAGCGATGTTATGTCTGTTTTAAGAGATAGCAGCTATAAAAATCAATCTCAATTAAATCAGGATCAATTTGTAGTAGAAAGCTACTTAACGAATACCTATCTTGATAATAGCTCAGAAGTATTGGGGGTATTCCTTCTCTCTAAAAATCGCTCCTTTGTCAGTACGAGGATTCCCTATGAGGGGTTTAATCTTGAAAATCTCTCCCTTCCCTATGGCGAAGAACATGATTTAGGAGAGAAAGTCGAAATCATCCTGCCTAATCAAGCAAGTCTAAAGTTTAAAGGTAATCCTCCTTATATTTTGTTAATGAAACAGGTAACAGATGTTGATAATAGAAAATCACTTGGTACGATGTTTTTAGCGGTTAAAATATCATTTATTGAAGATGTTCTAGCTGATCTAGAGAAGGAAAAAAATGCGGCCATGTGGGTGATGGATGAGAATGGCCAGGTCATTTTCCATACAGATTCATCAAAGATTGGTTCGGTTATTACTGAAGTAAAGGATTACCCAATAGAAAACGGAAGCTTTCAGACCGGCACAGCCCAAGAAAGAACACTTATAAGTATAAATAAATCGGCACGTCATAAATGGATTTTAGTTCATAGTATTCCATTAAAACATCTAACAATGGGAACGAATATGGTTAGAAATGTAACCATTTTAGCCTTTTTTACGTTAGTCATCATTACGAGTCTCATATCGGTTTTTCTTGCCTGGTCAGTCACAAAGCCTATAAAAAAACTAGGCCGTATCATGCAAGAAGTGGAAGAAGGCAATTTAAGTGTCTCCATTCCTGTTCATTCAAAAGATGAGGTTGGCGTCTTGGCCCAAAGCTTTGACTCCATGCTTACAGAAATTAGGGATTTAATCCAAAAAAACTATTCTATTGAAATACGTCAAAAGAACGCGGAATTATATGCGCTGCAATCGCAGATAAACCCGCACTTTATGTACAATACTCTCCAAACGATTAGTATGGCAGTTGAAGACGGCGAATCTGAAACAGTTGTTGAAATGGTTACACTTCTTGGCAGGATGCTTCGTTATTCGTTAAATAACAAGGATCGGCTGGTGCCAATTGCACAAGAAGTTGACCATATTCAGGACTATTTAAAAATTCAAAAATACAGGTTTGAAGAAAGACTTTCCTATGAAATTCAGACGGAGCTTGATTCTGACTCCTATTTTACGCCCAAATTTATTTTACAGCCTCTTGTCGAGAATTCTATTAAATATGGACTAGAGAAACGAAAAGGGTTATGTATTCAGATTTTTGTGAAAGAAATTTTTAATCAGCACGGAGATAAAGATATCCTATTTACCATTCGCGATAATGGTCCAGGAATAGTTGAAGAAAAGCTTGATGAGTTAAAGTGCAAATTAAAATCCGATCCAATGGGAAAAAGAGAGTCAGGTTTTGGAATACTCAATGTTCACGCCCGGGTCATGATGATGTTTGGAGATCAATATGAATTACAAGTAAATAGTTCCATTGAAAAAGGGACGGAGATTATGATTCAAATTCCAGCCATTTTAAAGAATGAAGTAACAAATTACTCCGTGATTCAAAGGGAGGGTGAGGGAAGATGACTCAAATAAGAACAGTTATCGTCGATGATGAAGGAAGAATTCGAAGAGGGATTGAACGAATGGTTCGATCATTAGGCAGTGAATGGGAAATCGTGGGTACATTTTCTGATGGATTAGAAGCTTATGAAGCGGTTATCAATCAATCCCTTTCTTTTGACCTGCTCATTTCCGATATTAGGATGCCGGAAATGGATGGGTTAACCTTAAATAAAAAACTTAAAAGTCATCGATCCTTCCTGACCATTTTTATTAGTGGATTTGATGATTTTGAATATTTGCAGACTGCCCTTCGAGATGGCGCTGCTAATTATATTTTGAAGCCGATTGATAAGGAACAGTTTCAAATCCAGATGGATGAAGTAAAACAAAAAATCCAGATGCTTTATAAAGAAAAGCAGGAATGGCACAGAATTCAAGAGAAGGCTTCTCAATTAGAGTACACGAAACAGCTGCAGCTATTAAGTGAAATGACATGGAATGAAGAAAAAGATATCGCGTATCTAGAATGGATCCGGCAATTTCCAAGCGGCTGCTATCAATTAATTCATGTTAGTATTGATCAGGTTTTATCACAAACAAGAGAATTTCTGCCCGGAGATTGGACTACCTGGACTCAAAAAATTGAAAATATGTTAGAAGAAACGGTTGCAGGTACAATTCGAATACACCAGATTAATAGCTGGTGGTGGCGGGGCAGTAAGTTAAACTATTGGATTTTGTTGCACATTCCAGACAAAAACTGTGTTTCCAATTTTTTATCAATTTCAAGAGAATTTGCAGAAAAGCTTAGAATCTCCATACACAGATCAACCACGCTAACAGGATCAATTGGATTGGGCCATGAATTTAAAGATCTTGCATTATTCAGTGACATGAAGAACGAACTGCTTACCTTACTTCAGTTTCGAATCATTCAAGGAGGAAATCAAGTCTTTGAGACTGATTTGTTTGAAAGTATGAGAGTTCAAAAATCAAAGGGAATCTCATCTTCTATCCTAAAATTTACAGAACAAGTGATTAACTCATTTGCTCAAGGAAAAAGGGATGATTTACTTAAGGCATTACAAGGCTTTTTTCATGAAATAGAATCCTTATCATCACCGATTATGATTAATGAAGCGGTTCATTATTTATTAATAGGGATTGTGAATAATTGGATTGAAAATGATGGCTATAGTGAGGATCCGAATTTACTAACAGATGCTTTAGGTATTACAAAAAATGCAGCAAATTTCATCCAATTGAAGGATAGGGTGAAAATGTGGATTATACAAGTGATGGAAAAAATGGCTGATTTGAAAAAGGAGCAGCATAATCCTATTCAGGTTGCAAAAGAGTGGATAAAGAATAATTTGGGGGACAGTATTTCGATAAAGAAAATTGCACAGCAGGTCTATATGAACCCCAACTATTTTTGTGATTATTTTAAGAGCCAAACTGGGGAGACGATTTTGGATTATGTCACCTCCGCAAGGCTTGAAAAGGCCAAGGAACTGCTAGAGAAAACGGATTTGAAAATTTATGATATTTCCTTATCTGTAGGTTATCAAGATACAAAATATTTTAGCCGCTTATTCAAACAATGGATAGGCCAGACACCCTCGCAATTTAGAGATCAATTCTCTAAAATTGCATCAGATAATTAAGAGGTTTAAAGAGTCAAGGATCCAATATCCTTGACTCTATTGTCGTTTACCAGGAAATTTTAAAATAACGCTTGTGGATACCTGATAATTAAAGGACTGTCGAAGTCCAGCTCCAGCACCTAGCCTCTCGATGATCTACAGCCACTCAGGGAATGAAGGCAAGGAACGGCTTCTTTCCCTGAGCGTCTTATGCTTGTAGGGGCTAGAAAAAAATGAACTACTTTTTCCCTGTTCAAGGCGCTTACGCTTTTGTTTATTGCAACCCCTTCCAACATTCTGAATATTTTCACCCCTAACTGAATTTTGTCTCCTACAAGTAAGCGTTTCATCACGGTATAGTTTAACTATAAAGAAAATACATTCTAGAAAGGAAAATACATATGATCAGAAAAGCGAGTATCATGTTTGTTAACCGTGATAGCTATGAAGAATATAAGCGCCGCCACGATGAAATATGGCCGGAAATGGCTGCAGAATTAAAGGCACATGGTGCACATAATTATTCTATTTTTCTAGATAAAGAGACCGGCAGATTATTTGCTTATTTAGAAATTGAGGATGAAGAGAAATGGGAGCATATGTCACAAACCGCTATTTGTAAAAAATGGTGGGCATATATGGAACCGCTAATGGACACGAATTCAGATAATAGTCCAGTATCAATTAATTTAGAGGAAGTATTTTATTTAGAATAGTAGTGTTGTACTAGTTTCAGAAATGAAACCGTTTCCTGGACAAAAACAAAATTATTAGGGGGTATTATAATGGCTAAGATTGGTGCTAAAAAAACGACCGGTTGGAAAGCGACGATCTCTGTTGCAATGGCGAACTATATTGAAGCTGGATCTATCATTGCCGCTGCGAGTAGTTTAACCATGTGGCAAGCATATCTTCATTTAGATAATATAGCAGTAGGCCTATTAAGTGCACTGAGTGCCAATGCGTTTGGAGCGGCAGTAGGAGCTTTGTTTGGCGGTTATTTATGTGACAAATATGGAAGGAAATTTATATATACCTATGACTTGCTGGCTTATATGCTGGGTGTTTTATTAATTGCTGTCTCAGTTAACTTTCCAATGCTATTAGTCGGGACTATCATTACAGGAATTGCTGTAGGTGCCGGTGTACCTGCCTCATGGACCTACATTGCAGAAGAAGCACCGGCTGATAAAAGGGCTGCACATGTTGGAACGGCACAATTGGCATGGTCCACCGGCCCAGCAATTACATTTTTACTTGCCGTCTTACTTGCACCACTAGGTTTACTTGGAAGCAGAATTATTTTCATCCATTTATTAATTATTGCTTTTATTACATGGTACATCCGACAAGGATTATCAGAATCAGCGATCTGGAAAGAAGGCAAAGAACGAGAAGCGAGAGAAGGTAATGGCAATAATAAAGGTGTGCTCAAAACGTTATTAAGCCTAAGACCAAATCGTGAAGCTTTATTTTTATTAATTGGGATTTATTTATTCTGGAATTTAACCGCGGGTGCAATGGGTTATTTCATGCCATATATCTATCAAAATGTTGGCGGGTTAACAGGCACACAAGCGAATTTACTTCAAGTTCTGCTTTGGAGTTTAACCGTGGCTACCACTTATTTTGTATTCATGAAATTAGGAGATAAATTTAGCAGACGTTCCTTGTTTGGAATAGGAGCGGTAATGGGAATCGCAGCATGGTTAATTTTAACGTTTACAGGAATGAACTGGTTCTCACTTTTTGCTTTTGTTATTCTATGGGGCAGTGCTGCTGGCTTCGGTGCTCAAGCGTTCTACGGTTTGTGGGCTAGCGAATTATTTCCAACAAAATACCGTGCAGGTGCACAAGGAATTATGTACTTCTTAGTAAGACTCGGCATTGCGATTTGGTCATTTATTTTACCAACTGTGATGGATAAATTAGGATTTAAAACAGCAGGAATTGTTATGCTTATCTTCTTAGCAATCCATTGTGTAATTGGAATTCTTCTTGCTCCAAATACGAATGGTAAAACACTAAAACAAATTGAAGAAGAGCGGTTTGGCAAATCAAAAGAATTTAAAGGTAAAGCGGTTTAATAGAATAAAGAGAACATGACCTGGGTCCAGCTTTAGTTGGTCCAGGTTTTCTCTGTTTCATTGAATTTTTCAGATAGTTCACCAAAATATGTTATGATTTGGCTAATAAAAGAAAACTGCAATTTAGAAAAAGGTGATTACAATGAACCAGGACCTTTTAGACGAGCTTCTCCAAGAAACGGATGAAGAAAAACTCATTCTCGATCAACGCAAGAATGTAAGTAAAGAACTTTACACTAGTAAGACAAACTTTATAATAGAGAGTGAAAAATTTCTTAGTAAAGACAAAATGATTATGGTTCGAAAGCATACCCGGTTTGTGGATTTTCCTTTGCATAAGCACGATTATATTGAGATTAATTATGTTTATAATGGGGAACTGAAGCAAACGGCCGGAGGCAGACCCATTACCTTGAAAAAAGGGGAACTGTTATTACTAAATCAGCATATTGAACATGAAATTAAAGCATGTGCCAAAGAAGATATCGTTATAAACTTTATCATTCGTCCTGCTTTTTTTGATTTTATTTTTTCGTTCCTAAATTCAGGTAACATTGTGAGCGATTTCCTGATCGGCAGTCTTTATAACAACACGCAAAATGGACAATACCTGTATTTTAAAGTGGCTGATGTTGAGTCTATCCAGGGTATGATTGGGAAAATTATTTATGAAATCATGCATCCTTCCACTTTTTCGGAATCATCCATTAAGCTTTATATGGGGCTTTTGATGATTGAACTGATAAAGAATACTGATTTAGTGGAAAGAATAGAAGAAGAATCGATGAATCACTATTTAGTGGTCGAGTCCCTTCAATACATTGAAGAACATTACAAGACTGCCTCTTTATATGAGTTGGCTGGTAAACTAAACCAATCTCACTATGGGTTAAGTAAAACAATAAAAAAAGCAACCTCGCACACCTTCAAAGAATTTCTTCAGGAAAGACGGTTAGTAAAAGCAAAAGAATTATTAGAGACTACTGATATGTCCATTTCCTCCATTATAGAAGAGGTGGGCTATGATAATATCAGCTATTTTTACCGTATTTTTAAAGGAAGGTATGGCCAGACACCAAAAGAATTCAGAGAACAAGCGGTAAAAGAGAAAACAAACTAATTTAAATGAAAGTTTGAATCAATGGTACACGCTTTCATTGTGGGGTATAATGAAGGGAAAGTAGAAGGGAGGAGCTTTAGTTGAAATACATAAGCATTGCAAATACAGATATTCAAGCATCAAACATTATTATGGGGAATATGCGCTTGCCGCAACTTTCTATAGCTGAAGCAGAGAACTTAATACGTTCTGCTATGGAAGAGGGAATTAATTTCTTTGATCACGCTGATATCTATGGGAAGGGTAAATCAGAGGAGATTTTTTCTGAAGCCATTCAAATGAATTCTTCCATTCGCGAAAAGATGATTTTACAGAGTAAATGCGGAATTCGTAACGGCTACTTTGATTTTTCAAAAGAGCATATTATCGAATCAGTGGATGGAATCTTAAAGAGGTTAAACACGGAATATCTTGATATCCTTCTCCTTCATCGACCTGATCCATTAATGGAACCTGCTGAAGTAGCAGAAGCCTTTGAAGAACTCCAGACGAGCGGAAAGGTTAGATATTTTGGTGTTTCCAATCATAATCCTGCTCAGGTAGAACTATTGCAAAAATACACTTCACATAAGTTAGTAGTGAATCAACTGCAGTTGAGTATTGCCCACACACCAATAATTGACTCAGGGGTTACCCTTAACATGAAGGTGGACCAAGCGATTAACCGCGACATGAGTGTTTTGGAGTATTGCCGCTTAAACGACATGACCATCCAAGCCTGGTCGCCTTATCAGCATGGCTTCTTTAGCGGGTCTTTCTTAGGAGATTTAGAGCACTATCCGGAGCTGAACGAGGTGGTCGACAGTATCGCCGCAAAATATGGTGTGACCAATACAGCTATTGCGACAGCATGGATTACACGGCACCCGGCTAATATTCAGGTGGTTCTTGGAACAACTAAAGTTGAACGCCTCAAAGACGCATGTCAAGGCTCTGATATCCGATTAACAAGAGAAGAATGGTATCAGATATATAAAGCTGCTGGCAATATGATCCCATAAGGTAAAGTAGCAGAAAACGGGCTGAATCATTTCAGCCCGTTTTCTGTGGAATCATCTTTTTCTAAGAAACCGATTTTTGGTGGAGTGGGGATGCTATTTGAACTAGCTTTTTAATCTCAATGAATAAAATATGATGTTCTTCCATTTCCTTGATTTTAAATAAATAACCGTCATATTCTATGAAGTCATCCATTTTAGCATCAAATTTTTCTGACAAGAACCAGCCGCCAATTGTATCTAAATCTTTATTTGAGATGGAAGTGCCTAAAATATCGTTTACTGTTTCAATTAGCACTTTACCACTGACAATATAATGCTCATTGGCTAATTTTCGTACATCAGGAACCTCGTCCGTATCAAATTCATCTCGGATATCACCGACGATCTCTTCGATAATATCTTCTACTGTCACCAGCCCCGATGTACCTCCAAACTCATCAAAGAGGATCGCCATATGGGTCCTTTCCTTTTGCATTTTTATTAATAAGTGTTGAATAGGAATGGTTTCAATAACAGTGATGGCCGGTTTAATGAAATATGACAGAGATTTTTTCTCTGCCCAGTTAGTATCCAATTTAGTAGTTAAGATATCCTTGATATTAATAATCCCAATAATATTATCTTTATCTCCATTAATGACGGGGTAGCGTGTATATTTTTGTTCCTTGATTAACGAGAGAATGTCGTTAGGATGATCATCGACAGATATACTTACCATTTCTGTTCTTGGTACCATAATTTCTTTTGCAATCCGATTATTAAAATCAAATACGTTCGTAACATAGGTTAATTCTGATTCATTAATTTCTCCGCTTTGATAACTTTCTGAAAGAATAATTCGCAATTCTTCCTCTGTGTGTGCTAACTCATTTTCAGACGTAGGTTTTAAACCAAATAAGCCGACCAATAATCTAGACGAAGTATTTAAAATCCAAATGAACGGATAGAATATTTTATAAAACCAGATCAACGGATGAGCAAAGAGAAGCGTAATGGTTTCTGATTTTTGAATGGCAAAAGATTTCGGGGCTAATTCGCCCACGACTACATTAATAAAGGTGACAAGAATAAATGCTAGCACGATAGATAAGACATGTGTTAGGGCACTATTTATTTGCAGTAAGGTGAAGAGAGGCTGTAACAACTTAGAAATGGTTGGCTCTCCAAGCCATCCAAGTCCTAGTGCTGTGACGGTTATTCCGAGTTGACAAGCAGATAGATACTCATCTAAATGTGTTACGACTTTTTTAGCAGCTCTGGCACCTTTTTTTCCTTCATTTAAAAGTTGATCAATACGTGTGCCTCTAACTTTAACAATTGCAAACTCTACAGCCACAAAGAAGGCTGTGAGGGCAATAAAAATGGCGATGATGATCAGGTTAACTATTTCCAAATGTATGGCCTAAAGAGTAAGGCCTACACCTCCAGTCTTAATCTATTAATTTATTAAACATAAAAAGTGAACTATTGTTCAATTATGACATATTGTCATCTTATTTGTCAATAAAACATGAACCAAGGTTCATGTTTTGCTTTCTTGGTTTATTGAACATTTAGCCAATTCTATTAAGGGGGATAAACCAAATTCAAGTAAATTTCAAAATTGATTGTTAAACTTTTGTGAACTCTAGGGATTAGTTTGATGAAATTCGACTGCATTCTTTATTGGCAAGGTTATGAGGTTATAGGTTTCGAGCAATTCTAGTATTTTTCGGCATATGGTGCAAGTGTGATCGTGGATAGGGTGTCGAGATATGTGCATTTACAAATTTTTGATTCCTAATAATAATTTAAGTGAAATTAAACTATAATCTCTAAGGAGGATGCTTTTATGATTTATCAGCAGAAGCCCTGGTTGAAATTCTATGATCCACGAGTCGAGGAAAATGTTAGTGTTAAGCATGAATCTCTTTATGATTTCTTAGAAAGTGCTGTAAGTAGATTTGGAGAAAAACCAGCCTTTACCTTTTACGGGAAAGTCTTTAGTTATAATGAAACCAAATGGATTGTCGACAAATTGGCAAATGCACTACATAAAGAAGGCTTTAAAAAAGGAGACAGGGCGGCAATTATGCTTCCGAACTGTCCTCAGTACATTTTTTCTTTGTTTGCCATTTTCCGTTTAGGAGGAATTGCGGTTCAGGTCAATCCCATGTATGTTGAACGGGAGATCGCCTATGTCTTGGAGGATTCGGGAGCAAAATTTATGATCGCCCTGGATGGATTTTATCCAAAGGTTAAAAAGGTTCAAGTAGATACCTCGCTAAAAAGGGTAATTGTGGTTAGCTTCAATGAGGAAAGAATGGACCTTCCAGATGGAGATTGCTATTTTGAAAGAGTCTTGCAGGAAGAAATCAATATTCCAGATATAGAGATTGACCCGCATGAGGATATCGCTGTTCTTCAATATACAGGAGGCACAACCGGGGTTCCTAAAGGTGTTATGCTATCCCATTACAATTTGTTAGCCAATTTCAATCAAGTTTGTGATTTTATCTATAATACTTGTGAGGACCTGCCTGATTCATTCAAGATGATAACAGTTTTGCCGATGTTCCATGTTTATGGCCTCTCAAGCGTTGCTCTTTGCGGCATTCGCGAAGGTGCAAATCAAATTGTTTTGCCTCGTTTTGATGTGAAGGAAGTTATCGAAACGATTAAGAGGGAAAAACCATTTATTTTTGCCGGAGTACCTACCATGTATTTTGCATTAAACAATTATCAAGAGTTATTAAAGGAATCAGGTATTGATCAACTTTGGTATGTTGGCAGCGGTGGTGCCCCACTTCCAGTCGAACAGGCAAAGAAGTTTGAGAAAATTACAGGGATTGCTTTAAGGGATGGATATGGTCTGTCAGAAGCAGCGCCAACTGTTGCCTTTAACCCTCCATTTATCCAAAGAAAATATGGCAGTATTGGTATTCCCGTTCAAAGTACCGTGTTGAGAATAGTCCGTGAGACTGAAGAAGGGGAGTATGTAGACGTTCCTGTCGGGGAAACCGGGGAATTAATTGTAAAAGGCCCACAGGTTATGAAGGGGTATTGGAATCGTCCAAAAGATACGGAAGAAGTATTGAAGGATGGATGGTTATTTACAGGTGATCTTGCCAAAATGGACGAAGATGGCTATTTTTATATCCTGGATAGGAAAAAAGATATGATTATTGCAAGCGGTTACAATGTGTATCCACGGGAAGTGGAAGAGGTTCTTTATCAGCTTGAAGGGGTCGAAGAGGCCATTGTGATTGGAATACCAGATGCATACCGTGGAGAAACGGCAAAGGCCTTTATTAAAGTAAAAGAAGGGTTTCCGTTGACTATTGAAGAGATTATCAAGTTTGCAATGGATAATCTTTCCCCTTATAAGGTACCAAAGCAGTTCGAAATTCTTGACGATCTGCCAAAGTCATCAGTTGGAAAATTACTTAGAAGGGTGCTGCGAGATAAGGAAATGATGAAGGTTAAGGCATAAAAATAACCAGAGAAAAAGCCCGACTAGGTTCTAATCGGGCCTTTCTTTAGTTTAATTTTGTTAAAAAGTCTAGTATTCTTTCATTTACTAAATCATTCGCCTCGGTCACATAAATGTGTCCGGCACCATTGATTGTCAAAAGTTCAGCGTTTTGAATGTTCTCAGCTAAGGTTACTCCGTTTTCATATGGCACCAGCCGGTCCGCATTCCCGTGAATGACCAAAACTGGAACTTTGATTTGATTAATTTCCCTATAGGTATCATGGGCTAAACAGGCTTGAAGCTGCAGCAAGTAAGCATAGGGCATAACAGGAATTTCGACCCGCCTCTGAATATCTTCTGCCACCAAGTCGCGGTGACTTTCAATAAAATCTCCACTGTAAAGGATTGGTACTGTAGCCCAAGCTATTTCTTCAGGCGTCGCAGTAGCAGACCCTCTTGACAACATCATCATGGAAACTTCAACACCAGGCTGTACATGTTGTACCCCGCCGGAAGTTGTACATCCTAGGATTAAAGAACGGGTCCGTTCAGGATATTTTATTGCAAACCTTTGGGCAATCATCCCACCCATAGAAATGCCATAGATATGAGCAGAATCAATCCCAGCAGCATCTAAAACCGCACGTGTATCGTCTGCCATTAGTTCGATAGAGTAAGGTGTATTGGGCTTACCGCTCGACCCTGTTCCCCGATTATCAAAAATAATGACCTTGTACTGCTTACTTAAAGCCGGAAGTGTTCTAAACCAAGACTTTGAATTCAGTCCTAACCCCATGATTAATAGTAACGGCTCGCCTTCTCCGTGTATCTCATAATAAAGGTCGATCCCATTGGCATTGGTTATTGGCATTTCCCTATCACCCTTTCGTTTCCAAATAACGGTAAATAATATGTAGGAAAGTTCCATAGAAGACCTTAAACCGGCAGGTCTTCCTAATTTTTTAAGTCCGGGCAGTTTAACTCACAATCCTTTGTTTTTGTAAAAATCTTATAGAAGAATATTAATTTTTAAATTTTTAATTCATCATTTGACAATAAGGATTTAGAACAATGAACGTTGAGTGTTGTCGAAAACCTAACTTAAAAATAAAATATTTCGACAAATTTCATCATGTTATTAAGGCAGGCAAAACCTTCGCATTTAAAAATTTCTTATATCTAAAGGTTTGTTCATCTGCAATATTAATGGGGGACTGGAAGAATTAGAGAAATGAAGAAAAATGTCGACAAGGAAAGGTTTACAAAATGGCATTTTCCTACAATAATCGTAGTTATATCAATATTCTATTAATAAGTTGATTTACTTCTAAGACTGACGGCGTTATTAAAAGGAATAATTGCTAGGTTACTATAATTTCTTAGGAGGTATCTATTTTATGGTTTATCAACAAAAGCCGTGGTTAAAAATCTATGATTCAAGGATTGATGAGCATGTGTTAATTGAACACCCATCCCTCTATGATTTTTTACAAGGATCAGTTATCCAATATCATGATAAACCAGCCTTCACCTTTTATGGAAAGGTTTGGAGTTTTACAGACACCAAGGTGGTTACAGACCAATTTGCTGCAGGCCTTTATAAGGAAGGCTTTCAAAAAGGTGATCGCGTAGCCATTATGCTTCCAAATTCCCCACACTATATTTTTAGCTTATTTGGGATTTTTCGACTGGGCGGAATAGCAGTTCAGGTAAATCCTATGTACGTAGAAAGAGAAATCGAACATGTTTTAACTGATTCAGGTGCACAGTATATCGTTGTTCTAGATGCTCTATACAATAAAGTTAAAAAAGTCCAACCAAAAACAAGTTTGAAAAAAATGATTGTGGTCAGCCTTGGCGGCGAGAGAACAGCTCTTGCAGAGGGAGACCAATACTTCGACGAATTCCTTCATGAACATATAAACATCCCGGAAGTACATATTGATCGTGAAAATGATGTTGCATTGCTCCAATATACTGGCGGAACAACTGGCCCTTCGAAGGGAGTCATGCTTACCCATCTTAATCTACTAGCAAACTTTAACCAGGTTTGTGATTTTGCTTATAAAACCTGTAAGAAACCAGATGATTTTAAAATGATAACGGTTCTTCCCATGTTTCATGTTTATGGTCTGTCCAGTACGGCCCTTTGCGGGATACGAGAAGGGGCCAACCAGATTATATTGCCACGGTTTGATCCTAAAGAAGTAATGGAAACAGTAAAACGTGAAAAACCTTTCCAAATGTCTGGAGTTCCAACCATGTATTTTGCTTTAAACAGCCAGCCGGGGTTGGAAGAATGCGGATTTGATCAGTTGTATTACGTAAGCTGCGGAGGGGCGCCGCTGCCTGTAGAAGCAGCTAAATTATTTGAGAAGAGAACCGGGGTCAAATTGCTGGATGGGTACGGTCTTTCAGAATCGGCACCAACGGCTATCTTCAGTCCACCGTTTGTTCCTAGAAAATACGGCAGTGTTGGAATTCCTGTCCAAAGTACAATTGCTAAGATCGTTATTCAACAGGATGGAGAATATTTCGATGCACCTGTAGGAGTTGAGGGGGAACTAGTCATCAAAGGCCCTCAGGTAATGAAGGGTTATTGGAACCGTCCACAGGATACTGCGGAGACAATAAAGGATGGCTGGCTGTATACAGGTGACATCGCCAGGATGGATGAGGATGGCTACTTTTATATTGTAGATCGTAAAAAGGATATGATTATTGCAAGCGGATACAATGTATATCCTAGTGAAATTGAAGACGTTCTTTATCAGCATGAAGCCATTGAAGAGGCCCTCGTAATTGGAGTTCCAGACACCTACCGTGGTGAAACAGTAAAAGCTTATGTAAAACTAAAAGGAGGATTTTCTGCTACGGAAGAGGAAATTAAACAATTTGGAAGGGAAAATCTCGCGCCCTATAAAGCACCAAAAGAAGTGGAAATCCGTCCGGACCTGCCGAAATCTTCAGTGGGAAAACTCCTTAGAAGGGTTTTGCGGGAACAAGAACTATTAAAAGTATAAGAATACTAGAGAGAAGGGGTCCGGATGAATATTAAAGAGCTTTTTAGTTTAAAAGGAAAAACAGCAATTGTAACCGGCGGCGGCAGAGGACTGGGCCAGCAAATTGCCACGGCATACGCAGAAGCAGGAGCAAATATCGTTATTTGTTCTAGAAATTTAGATGCCTGCAAACAATTTACAGAAGCACTAAAGGAAAAGGGAGTTCATGCCTTAGCCTTCAAATGTGATGTCTCTGACCCTGAAGATATCCAGCATGTCGTCGACGGGACTCTAAAGGAATTTGGACGAATTGATATTTTAGTTAATAACAGTGGGACGAGCTGGGGGGCACCGGCATTAGAAATGCCTGCAGATAAATGGGATAAGGTGATGGATATTAACCTTAAGGGTGTTTTATTATTTTCTCAAGCTGTAGGAAAAATCATGGTCAAGCAAAAGTCGGGGAAAATTATAAATATTGCATCCATTGCTGGTGTAGGCGGGCAAGACCCATTGGTGATGGATGCGATTGGCTACTCTGCAAGTAAGGGTGCGGTTATTACCTTGACTAAGGACCTAGCAGTGAAACTTGCGCCCTATAATGTCCATGTAAATGCCATTGCCCCTGGTTTCTTCCCGACTAAAATGGCAAAGGCTATCCTTGATTATTCTGGACAGAAAATACTTGAGCGGACACCGGCAGGACGTTTTGGTTCAGATGACGACATGAAGGGTCCGGCATTGTTTTTAGCCTCAGATGCTTCTAATTATGTATATGGTCATATTTTAGTCGTGGATGGGGGAACCACTGCAGCTGTCCAATAATTTATCCAATAGGCAGGAATTAAGAGGTCAAACATGAATTCTAAACAGCAAGATACCATTCAATTTTATAAACAAATCGAAGCAGAGATAAATAAAAGAATTCATGCTAGTACCAATTCCCGAGCCTTTACAGCAGCAGTTGGCAAGGCAATGGATTCACATCTTCGAGAAGTAAGGATCTATAAGCGATTAACTACCAGATGGCTAAATCGTATGAATCTAGCAACGAAGGATGAATTTGCTGCCCTTGCAAATAGAAAGATAGAGGTAGCGGAGAAAATCGATTCTTTAGATGAATCCATCTACCAGATTATTAACCTGCAAAAGGCAAATCAACAAAAGCTGAAAATGGTTCGAGAATCACTTGAAGACTGGTCCACATATTTAAATAATGAGGTATGCCATAAACGCAGCCATCCTATTAAAACATTGGAAAATGAACTAAAGGAATTAAAGAAACTATTTGAAATGGATATTTATTAAGGAGGAAATTAATTATGAGTGAAAATAATCAAAAAGTACTAGAAAATCAAGGGACAGAGGAATTAGAAAAAGAGCTTTCGAGTCTTGACTTATTATGGAAGCTTGGTTTTGATGAATTAGACGCATGGGCTGAAAGATTTAATAAACAAGATGAGCGTTTCTTAGAGGCGGTAAGGAACTACGTTGAGAAGGCAAAGCAAAATCAGGAAAATGTCATAACTGTTGCCGCCCAATTTGGTTTGGAGTTAAAGGAATGGGAACAGTCAACTCGAGAAGAACTCTTGATGACAACTACATCGCTGCAAAATTTCTTCCCTGTTAAATCCTATGAGGAAATCAATCGTGTAGTGGAAGATATTCAGAACAAATCGGCTCAACTATTAATTACACCTGTTCAAAAATTAACAACAGGCCAGATTCAGGCACTTGATAAGCTTTTAGAAACAGTAGAACAGTACATTTCGATGAGGAAAAAGGGGCGCGAAAAGTATCTCGAGAGTGTAAAGAAAACAACGAATGTCCTCTATGAAAATCAAAAATTATTTGTTGACGTCTTTACGAAACAGGTTAAATCAGCCTTTTTACCTTTTCAAAAATATTTGAAAAAGTAAAAGAATAGACAAAATGATATGAGGTGAAGGTAGATGTCTGACAAAAAAAATTACGATCCATATGAATCCCTTCATAAATTTAGTTTAATGTGGGAAAAACAGATTAATGATTTTATCTTTCTATTAACCAATAATAAAGATTTTGTAAAAATGTCGCACAGAGGGACAGACCTGCATTCACGATATCTTGAAACATTTAAAAAGAATCAAGAAGCATTGGCAAGTGTCCTTAATTTACCAACAAAGAATGATGTTACCAACGTGGCTAACCTAACCCTTCAAGCAGAAGAAAAAATGGAGGCCTTAGAGGAGCAAATATGGGATTTACAGGATTCTGTAAAGTCACAAAATAAAGAGATTGAAAGTGTTGTTGAAGTATCTAAAGAAATCATTAAACTTACCAAGCAATTAAAGACGGAATTAGTTAAGACGAAAAAGGAACTGGCAGATACAAGGGGCCTGCATGCTGAACTGCAGGAATTGAAGTTTGAATTATTAAAACTGAATGATTTTAAACAGGAATTTGAGACGATTAAAGAGTTGATTAAAGAAGAAAAGTCTACCGAACCTGTGTTAACAGCTACAGCTTCCGGAAACTAACAGAAGGGGGAGAAAACTACATTGGCAGCAGATTCACCTTTAACAGAATTCATGCCCGATTTGGATTATGACAAGGAAAAGCAGCGCTGGGCTAACGTGTTTAAGATTCTAAGTGAACCCGAGCCCCAAATTGGCCATACTCCTAGGAATGAAGTGTGGAGGAAAAATAAATCGGTATTATGGCATTACCCAGCGCAACAAAAAAAATATGAAATTCCCTTATTTTTCGTTTATTCCTTGTTTAATAAACCATACATTTTAGATATCGCCCCTAAGGCTAGTGTTATTGAGGGGCTTACGAACATGGGCTACGAAGTGTATTTATTAGATTGGGGTTCACCTGGCTATGAAGACAAGCAGATGGGGCTAGACACCTACATTGAGAAATATCTACGTACAGCGGTTAAGCGGGCGATTCGTCATTCAGGCGCTAAAGAAATTACGATTATCGGCTATTGCTTAGGCGGGACCATTGCTTCCATTTATGCTTCGATTGCAGAAGAGCCAATCAAGAATCTCATTGTTGCGACTGTTCCAATTGATTTTCAGCCATTTATGGGGCCTGATAAATGGGCAGAAGGGCTTAGAGAAGGAGATATTAACTTCGAACGCTTTATTGATACTTATGGAATTATACCTCCTAAATTAGTCGAAGGTATGTTCCGGGCAATCGGTGCACCGATTTATTTTACAAATTATACCACGCTGCTGCATCGTGCACATGATTCCAAATATGTTGATAAATGGCGCAGGATGAATAAATGGACACTTGATCAAGTTCCATTTGCGGGGGAAGCATATCGTCAATTGGCAACTGACCTCTTTAAAGAGAATAAGCTCATTAAAGGAGGAATGATGGTTGGCAATAAACAAGTAGACTTAAAAAATATTAAAGCCAACTTATTTGTCGTTTCTGGTTCGCGTGATAATTTAATTCTGGAAGAGCAAAGTAAACCGATCATGGATTTAGCCTCTAGTAAGGATAAAACTTATATCACGGTAGAAGCTGGCCATGTTAGTTTGGCCTTATCGGGTTTGTTTGCAAAAATTGTCCATCAATGGGCTTCAAGCCGTTCAAATCCGCTTTAAAATTAGTCATAATTTCGGGTACAAGTAAATATATAAAAGGTATAGGCAAGGGGAGGAGGATGTAATTCCCCCTCCTTCAACTTGCTGTTTTGTGCTTGTTTAAAAAGCTTCTAAGTGTCCTATTAAAGCTTTCTTTCGCTTCGAGTTTGGCAATGTGCCCGGTATTTCTGAAAATCACAAATTCAGAATGAGGAATTTGTTTATGCATCAGCAGCTGTACCCAGACAGGAATGACGGAATCATATTGTCCGCCAATGATTAAGGTAGGAACCTTAATTTTAGGAAGTAAAGTTAAATTATTCACTTCTAGGCATGCCTCCATCGATTTAAAATAATATTCTCTATTCGGACGGTAAAATTGCTGGAATTTCTCAAAATTATCCTTGTTCCAGGAATAGAGGCAAATTTTTGCGGCCGTTTCTCTTAGTACGTCCGGTGATTTATTTGCTGCATGTGCTTTCCGATATTTTAAAAAGAGCTTTCCAAGTGTTTCAGGCGCATAGTGAAAAGTACTGACCAGCATTAAGGAACGGCACATTTCAGGGGCTTGACGGTAGATTTCTTGGGCTACCATTCCACCCATTGACAAACCACATATGTGTGCGCTTTCAATCCCGAGACCTTTTAATAGGCTAATGACATCCTCGGCAAAGTGTTTTATTGAAATTTCTCCAGGCTTTTGATACTCACCATGACCACGTAAATCGGGTATGATTAAATCATACTGATCGGCAAATTCAAACTGGTTTGACCAGCCCTCTTTTACTTCTCCAAGGCCATGAATAAAGACTAATGGTTCACCCTCACCAAATCGCAAATAAGGAATTTCGGAGCCGCCAAAAAAAAATTCTCCCAATTTTGTTTCCTCCTAGTGTTTTTATAAACATATGTTGCCAAGATTTGTAAGGTGTAAACATTTATAAAATTCTGACTAGTTAATTATATAGGCTAAGGAGTTTATTTATTACCAATATATGTAATTTACATATATAAAGAAAGTTCAGTAATGAAGGAGTAATTTGTTTTAAGATGGGAGGATATCAGCTAAAATGAATTATTAAGAAGATAAAAATCAGTGAGACAGGAAGTATGAAGCTAATGAGGAACTACGAATGATTAAAAAGTATTTAACGTTTGAAAAGAACAATGGTATTGCACCCTATATATGGACCATACTTGGTATCCTTCCCTTTTACTTTATATTCCAGTCTACTTCGACGATCTGGATTGTTCTAGGTATTTTACTGACCTTAGTATTCTTTATTCTCTACCGGATTGCGTTTATTTCTAAGGGCTGGCCTGTTTATTTATGGACTCTGATATTAATTGGCATATCGATAACAGCGACGAGTCTCTATAGCTATGTTTATTTTGCGTTCTTTCTTGCCTATTTTATTGGAAATATTAAGGACCGGATTGCTTTTTTAACTTTATATTTTATTCATCTTATAAGTACGTCAGCATCAATCAACTATAATATTGTCATGCAAGAAAAATTGTTTCTTCAACAGCTGCCGTTTGTCATCATAATTTGGATCAGTGTGATTCTTCTCCCTTTTAGTATTCATAATCGGAAAGAGCGCGGACAGCTAGAGGAAAAGCTCGAGGACGCTAATAAGCGAATTTCAGAGCTTGTGAAATTGGAGGAACGAAACCGGATTGCCCGTGACCTTCACGATACACTAGGGCAAAAGCTTTCTTTGATTGGCTTAAAGACAGACTTAGCCCGGAAGTTAATTTTGAAGGACCCTGAGCAGGCACGAGATGAATTAAAGGATGTGCAGCAGACAGCCCGGACTGCCTTAAGCGAGGTAAGAAAGATGGTTTCTTCTATGCGCGGGATTCGGTTGAAAGATGAAATATTCAGGGTTAAACAAATGACAAAAGCTGCCCAAATTAATTTTGAATGTAAGGGAGAATTTGCCCTCCACCATGTTTCGCTGCTAACTGAAAATATTTTAAGTATGTGTTTAAAAGAGGCGGTAAACAATGTGGTGAAACATAGTGGGGCAAAGACTTGTTCTATTTCTATCGCACAATTGTGGAAAGAAACAGTCCTGACGATTCACGATGATGGTGTTTTTAAGGGTGATACAGATGAGCTTGCTGAGGGGCATGGCTTAATTGGGATGAAGGAACGTTTAGAATTTATTAATGGCAGTTTAGAGGTCTTGACAGAGGACGGCACTACTTTAATCGTAACCGTCCCTAATGATGTAAAGCCAACGGATAAGGAGAATGGCAGATGATTAAAATTGTTATTGCTGAAGACCAACAAATGCTGCTAGGAGCATTTGGTTCCCTGCTTAATTTAGAGGATGATATGGAAGTGGTCGGAAAAGCTTCAAATGGTGAAGAGGCGGTTTCTCTTGTAAAGAAATATAAGCCTGATGTTTGTATCATGGACATTGAAATGCCTGGAAAAAGCGGGCTTGAAGCTGCAGAGGAAGTTAAGGGTCTCGGGTGTAAAGTCATCATTCTAACGACATTTGCCCGGACGGGATATTTCCAGAGGGCTTTAAAGGCAGGGGTATGCGGTTATTTGTTAAAGGATAGCCCGAGTGAGGAGTTAGCAAGTTCCATCCGAAATGTGATGGCGGGCAGGCGCATTTATGCTCCCGAATTAATGGATGATGTATATGGGGAAGAAAATCCATTAACGGACAGAGAAAAAGAAGTGCTTGAGCTTGTGGCGGATGGGAAAAACACCAAAGAAATTGCGGAGACCCTTAGTATCAAAACAGGTACCGTTCGTAACTACATTTCGATTATCTTAGATAAACTGGAAGTTAAAAACAGGATTGAAGCTATTACTCATTCAAAAGAAAAGGGCTGGTTTAAATGAGGTGTATTCCCAGGAATACACCTTTTTTGCGGGCTTTTAGGCTCTTACTCAATGGCTGTTTGATATCTGTCTAAAAAGTTTTTGATATACTCGAATACTTCAAAGGGACGTTCTTCTGGTACAGCATGTCCGGTTTCTTTTAATACAATTAGTTCG
The DNA here is from genome assembly GCF_036962465.1 of Neobacillus vireti. GTDB lineage: Bacteria > Bacillota > Bacilli > Bacillales > Cytobacillaceae > Neobacillus > Neobacillus vireti_B. The sequence goes on along the minus strand of NZ_JBALNF010000035.1, from coordinate 39,980 downwards.
GAATTAGCTAAATCTTTATGCAGCTGCTCTCCTACCTTAAGGGGCATGGATTTATCATGATCACCCCAAATTAATAAACATGGTGTTTTGATTTGCTGAAGCACTTCAACTGGAAGATCGCCTTCCCGATCCCTTATCATTCTAGTCAGAGCCCTAAATATTTCATCTTGTAAAAAAGGCTGAAGATAGCCGTTGATCATTTCCTCATTAATGATGGAATGATTATATAATGCATCCTGTAGATTCTTCCTGACTCCGGTCCGCGCAAAATAGTATTTAACAAAGCGATGAAAATAAGGTAAATAGCTAGTTAAGATTAAAGGTAATTTAAATCGCTTTAAATAGGCTGAGCTGCAAAGGAGAATCGCTTTATCCGCAATATCCGGCATCATATGAAGGATATTGAGGACAATTTGGCCCCCCATTGAATGGCCAATAAAGGTCATTTTTTTTAGACCTAAGGATTCTGTTAATTGAATGACTGTTTGTGCAAGATTTTTATAGGAATACACATATTGATGGCACTTTTCGCTTTTACCAAATGGGGGGAGATCGATAGATAAAACTTGAAAATCTTTTTTCAACAATGAAATTAAATGGCGAAAGGTAAAGGTGGAAGAAAGAAATCCATGTAATAAAACAAACGTTTTATTCGCTGTTTGATGGGGATAAAATTCATAATAAACTTTAATATTATTCACCGTCTGATAACCGGTAAAGGATGCCTGCTCCATACATTCTTCCTCCTAATCCACATAAAATAGTTGCCATTAATTTTCCCCACACCCAGAAAAAAATGCTACTTGTTACAATAAGAAATATAAGGAAAACATCTTGGGAAACAGTGTCCACACCCTATATACAAATGTCTTTTAATGGTGCCTGACACCCCAAAATAAAATTTTTTTAGAAAATTGAAATAAAGTGTTTGAATTTTTAGAAAACTCCTTGTATAATGAAAAAAAGCTCAAGGAGTTGATTTCCATGGAAAAGAAATTATTAAATTCACCACAACATTCGGATGAGAATCAAGATGCTGTTATTGCTGAGATGTTCCTAAAAAATGCCCTGCTTGAATTTAAAAGGGAGAATATCCGTAAGGAAATCGACCAAACATTACAAAATGGGGATAAGGAATTATTCCTTAAGTTAACAGAAGAGCTAAAGATGATTTCATAATTCATTACTTACGTAATCTAATATCACAAAGGGCAGCCCTATCCTTAGTAGGATAAGGGCTTCTTTCTGGTTTCTGATTAATATGGTATCGTATAAATGGTTAGTTGTTTATGTGAATTAACTACTGAAAGAACTTTTTCCATTGGGGTAATTATCAAAACCTATAAAAATAGAACTGGGGGATACCATGGATACTAATTTCAATTTGTATTTAATAAGACATGGTGAAACATATTTAAACCGATATAAAAAAATGCAAGGCTGGGCTGACAGTCCACTAACTGAAGAAGGGAAAGCTGTTGCTGCAGAAACGGGTAAAAGATTAGCCGCTGTTCCTTTCGACCGCGTATATACAAGCGATTCAGGAAGAACTGTTGAAACTGCTGAATTAATCCTTCAACAAAATAATCACCCGGACAATTTGGTGATAAATAGAAGAAAAGCCTTTCGAGAGAGTTTTTTTGGAAGCTTTGAAGGAGAATATTCTGAGGTTGTTTTTCGAAAAATAGCTAAAGAAAATAACTGTGCAAACACGAAAGAATTGTTTCAAAACCACAATCTAGAAGACGTAATGAATTTTTTTAAAAAATCAGATCCATTTCATCATGCTGAAAATTACAAGGAACTGTGGGGACGGATTGAAGTAGGATTAAATGAAATTGTCTCTAGCAGTCAAAGTGGTAATGAAAACATTTTACTCGTAACACATGGCGTTATCATAAGAAATATCATTAGTAAATTTTCTAATGAATTTGATAAGGGAATGGAAATTAAAAATTCAAGTGTTTCCGTATTAAAGTATACAAGTAACATGTTTGAAGTTGTTTCCTTTAATCAATAGTAGATTTGACAAAATCCAAAGAGAATGATTTATGGAGAAAGTACCGTGAAAGAAAGGATCATTGAGGAATTAAAAAGAATTGAGCAGGAATCTGAAGTGAAGATATGCTACGCCGTTGAGGCAGGAAGCCGGGCATGGGGCACTTCTTCACAGCATAGTGATTACGATATCCGGTTCATTTATGTACATAAAAAAGATTGGTATTTATCAATTGATCAAAAACGTGATGTCATTGAGCAGCCGATAAATGACCAACTTGATTTAAATGGATGGGATTTGCGGAAAGCCCTCCAATTATTTAAAAAGTCAAACCCTTCCTTGTTGGAATGGCTTCATTCTCATATCATTTACTATCAAGCTTTTTCACTACTTGAAAAAATGAAGGAACTAGAAAATGAAATATTCCAACCAAAGGCGTCCCTATTTCATTATTTAAAGATGGCAAAAGGGAATTATCGAGATGATTCTCAAACTGAAACGATAAACAGTAAGCGCTATCTAAATATAATTCGCCCCATCTTAGCCGGGATGTGGATAGAAAGATATAACAACTTCCCACCAAATGAGCTTCCACAATTAACAGAGCAATTGATTAGCGAGAAGGAAGTAAAGCGGGAGATTCATAAACTGATAAAAAGCAAAATAAATCAGGATGGCCCCTATATTAAACTTGATTTCCCTGTTATTCATAACTTCATTGAAAAAGAAATAAAACATCTTGAAGATTATGCTGGTAATTTGATGGTGCCAAAAAGGGACTATACCAATGATTTAAATGTGTTGTTTAGAGAAATGCTGGAGGAAGTATGGTCGCCATCCTAGTCGATTTTTAGAAGCCCGCCAAATGAATGTCACAACTTAAGTCCATCATTTGATGGATTTTTTTTGTAGGAAATTACATTTTTTGTGCTTACCCTTTCCTTGACGCCTTTAAATATTTTAAGGGAACGCTGGAAAATAGGGCTTTGAATAAAGGTATAAATAAAAGTAGCCATAAAAACAGGGCCTCCTAGAAAAAGACCGATCACTAATACAACACTTTCAACGATGACCCGGGCCTTGCTGACAGATAACCCGGTTTTGTCTGAAATCGACAGCATAAAGCCATCACGCGGACCTGCACCAATTCCCGCAGCTACATACATTCCTCCACCTATCCCAGTTATAATCATACCAGACAGAAGAATAAGATAATCAATCCATGTGTTGGTTGCCTTTGGCAGGATATCCAGCCAAAGGAAGAAGTCCATAATGGGTCCAATACACAAGGCATTTAAGATGGTCCCGATACTAATATAACTTCTTGCAATAAATAAGGAGATGAGGATTAGAACCAAACCACATATGACACCCCAGGTACCAATTGTTAAACCAAAATGCTGATAAAGGGCGACATTTAAAACTTCCCACGGATGTAATCCAATATATTTTACCTTTACGGCAATAGCGTTGCCTAAGCCAAAAAAGGTTAATCCTAGAAAGAAAAGACAGTATTGAAATATTTTCAATCCCACAAACCTCCAGTAAATAACAATTCAGAATATTAAAAACCCACTTTAAAAATCTTAAGGTATCTATCGAATATAATCAATGGTTAATTTGTTTTAATGATTAATTTAAAGTGATTACTATATTTAGAAATATGTTAAAATAATTAAAATTATAAAAAGTAAACAATTAGAGGGGAATGTCTATGAATCTCATCGGTTCTGAAAAACTTCAAAAAATGTCGGCTAGTATCTTTCAGGAAGTAGCTGATCGGAAAATGGCAGCAATGAAAAAGGGCAAAGAAGTCGTTGATCTTAGTGTCGGGAGCCCGGACTTTCCTCCACCGGCTTTTGTCGTCGATGCATTAGTTGAATCTGTTAAAGATACCAGTAAATATGGCTATACATTGAAGGGAATAGCGGAATTCAATGAGGCGGTATGTTTCTTTTATAAGCAGCGTTATGGAGTTGATTTAGACCATGCTACAGAAGTGCTGCAGTTGATGGGGTCACAAGATGGTTTAGCCCATTTGGCCACTGCGATTATTAACCCTGGGGAGTATGTTTTAGTACCTGATCCCGGTTATCCAATTTACGAGGCGAGTGTCAATTTGGCGGGAGGAATCATCTACCCAATGCCATTGCTGGCGGAGAATCGATATTTACCAAACTTTAATGATATCCCTCTAGAGGTATTACAGAAAACGAAAATGATGATTATAAGTTATCCGGGAAATCCGGTTACTGCATTGGCGGATAGGGAATTTTTTGAAGGAGTTATTTCGTTTGCAAGGGCTCATAATATTTTAGTAGTTCATGATTTTGCCTATTCAGAATTGATTTTTGATAATCATCCACAGATTAGTTTTATGGCCGTTCCTGGAGCTAAAGAAGTAGGAATCGAATTTAACTCGCTTTCGAAAACATTTAATATGGCCGGCTGCCGGATAGGGTATGTGGTAGGGAATGAGGAAGCAATTAATCTATTAGCAACCTTTAAATCAAATATTGATTACGGAGTTTTTTATCCCATCCAACAAGCTGCTGTGAAAGCTTTAACTTCTAATTTCTCCTATTTACATGAGCAGATAAAGGAATATGAGCTTCGTAGAGATGCACTGGTTGCCGGACTTAAGAAAAGCGGCTGGCAGGTCGCAAAGTCTCCAGCAACGATGTTCGTATGGGCAAAGATTCCAGAGGGATGGACATCCCGTCAATTTGCCTTTGAATTAATTGATCAAGCTGGTGTAGCTGTGATCCCTGGTGATGCTTTCGGTTCACTAGGAGAAGGCTATGTCCGCATTGCCCTTGTTCAGCCACCCGAGATGCTTTCTAAAGCTGCTGAACGGATTGAACAATTTTTAGCGGATCGTTTAATTGGAAAGTAAGGAAAGTTATAGGAACAAGCAATTTACAAGCTTTTTTCCTTGTTGGTTTATTTATAAAAAACTAATATTTCTTCTATAAACATCAAAGTAAACATATATTTTAAAAAAAGACCTTCAGCCCTTGAAGGTCTTTTACTTTGATAATGAAAGAGGGATAAACCCATGCCAAGTGAAATTCAACATGTAGAATTAGATATCCCGATTGAGGTCATATGGGACTTTATTCGAGATGAAAACAATTGGGCACCACTTGTCCCGGGTTATATTCAACACCAAAAGGTGAGTGACCGGCAAATTAGCTGGGTGTTTAAAAGCGACCTTGGGATTGTCAAAAAAAAGGTCACGTTGCTAATTGATATTAAGGAGTGGAATGAACCAAGTAGGGTGAGCTTTGAATTAAGGCGAAAGAATGAAAAGTATCTGGGAGAAGGATACTTTGAAGCAAAAGCCCTCAACAGAAAGAAAACCCTACTGACAGGTTTTCTTGATATTAATGCAACAGGACCAATGGGTACACTGGCAAATACCCTTTTTAATAAAGCTGTTAATTTATCTGACGAAGAGGTAGCAGCCGCCATTTCTTCCAAACTAGAAGAATTTAGCAATAAGTAGATACTAAGCCTCGGTCCCTCTATGGGATTGTGGCTTTTTTTTATAAAAAGTTGGTTTTATTTACCGCTGAAAGGGTAATTATCGAAGGGATTGTAAAATTAAGATATTCTTAAGCATCCAATGGTAAAGTTAGTCCAAAATCACTTAGTTAAAAGTGGGAGGATTAACAATGCTTACAAAAATACCAAAAAAAGGCCGTAACGCGGTCTTGATTGTTTCATTACTTGGTCTGGGAACTGGATATAATCTGCCAACAAATGTCTATGCTGAAGGGGTAACTCAAGTAACCCAAACTACGAACACACTCTCCAATTTAGAAATCCAAGGAGTCAAGCTTGACAAAGAATTTTCAGCAGATACTAATCAATATTCAGCTGAGGTAGATAACGAAACAGACTCGATTCATCTACTTGTTGAAGGCAGCAATGACAATTCAATCATTAGTATAAATGGCAAAGCCATTACAACCGGTACATTTGGGCAATACTCACTGCAAACAGGGCAAAATATCTTCCTTGTCACTGTTAAGGATCCTAGCAGCAATCTAACAAATACTTATACGTTAATCGTTACTAGAATGCAAAATAGCCAGAATCAGCTTAAAGATATTAAACTATCAACAGGGAAGCTTTCACCTGCTTTTTTACCTGCAGTAACGGATTATTCTGTACAACTCCCGAATGCTGCCTCAACGATTACGGTCCTGCCCACTGCAGCAGTAAATACAGCGGAAATTGAAGTGAATGGGGAAGAAGTGACACAAAAAGGCGTAGCAGTAAATGTTCCAGTGGGCAAATCGGATATTCGTATTGTCGTAACAGCTGAGAATGGAGCGAAGCTAAGATATACGATTCATGTGGAACGCCAGGATACATCCACAGGAAATGGCACCGTTCCAGCTCAAAATGGAAGTAATGGATTAGGACAAAATGGAAGCAGCAGTTCAACGAACAATGGCAGCGGACTCGCAACTCAGACCAGCAGCTCCTTTCCAACACCAATTACCAGAACAAATTCGAATTTTTCCCAGCTTGCCTCTAATCAGCAAAGTGAAACAGGAACCGCTCAAAAAACAACCAAGGCTACCCTTTCAAAACTAACTGTATCCGAAGGAACCTGGGACAGTTCATTTACTTCAAACGAGTATACTTATCATGTGGCTGTTGCTAGCGATACCAAGACCGTTACGATAAATCCAACGGCAAGCTATAGCAGTTCCGAAATTACCATCGAACGAGGCACTAGTAAAACCATCCAGTTGGACGACGACAATAAAACTGTTATATCAGTAGTGGTAACCTATGATAATACCGATAGGAAAACCTATGTATTAGTTTTTGATAGAGCAGACAATTAATGGGAAACCTATTTTATGAATGAGAATAAACCTGAAAAAACACTAGTCAGGTTTATTTTTTTAGGAAAAATAGAAAAGCGAGAAAAAAAATTTAACATGATTCGAAAAGATATGTTATATTTATATATAAAAAATTTAGTGAATCTTTTGAATAAGGGGAAGGTGATAGTATGACAACAGAATTGAAAGTAAATGACAGCAGTCTTCCATTGCGTCGTGATGTGAAATTACTGGGGAAAATGCTTGGTGATATACTTGTCGATTATGGCGGGCCCGAGCTGTTTGATAAAGTTGAAAAAATTAGACTCATGTGCAAAACACTTCGAGAACATTTCGACGAAGGAATTTATGAGGAATTAAAGGCGGAAATATCCAGCCTAAACTCACCAATGCGTAAACAGGTTATCCGGGCATTTTCAATGTATTTCCATTTGATTAATGCAGCGGAGCAAAACCACCGGATTCGCAGACGGAGACAGTATCAGTTGGAAGATGATAAAATCGTCCAGCCCGCCTCGATTGAGAGTGCCATTCTTAAGTTTAAAGAACACGATAGTAGTGAAGAGATTATTCAAAAAGCGCTCAACACCTTATCACTCGAACTTATTATTACAGCACACCCAACAGAAGCAACAAAACGCTCCATTCTTGAAATACAGCAGCGAATTGCTGCCATTTTAAAGAATCTCGATCATCCACTTTTAACCGATCGTGAGCAAAAAAAGCTAGAAGATAGTCTATTCAATGAAGTAGCGATTCTTTGGCAAACAGATGAATTGCGTGATCATAAGCCGACTGTGTTAGATGAAGTGCGTAACGGACTTTATTATTTTGATCAAACCCTTTTTGAAGTTCTTCCTGAAATACATCAAGAGGTAGCGGACTGCCTTGAAAAATATTATCCAAGCACCACTTGGAGTGTTCCAAACTTCCTTCGTTTTGGCTCATGGATTGGCGGGGATCGTGATGGTAATCCTAACGTAACAAGTGATGTCACGTGGGAAACATTGCAAAAACAGCGCAGACTTGTGTTAAGGAAATATAAAAATGTTTTAATCGACATCATGAAACGATACAGCCACTCGACCACAAGGGTAAATGTTAGTGAAGAACTTCTATTATTCCTAAAGGAAAAAGAAGATTTTTATTTAACAGATGATAAAAAGTGGCCAAACAAAACAGAGGCTTATCGACGTGTCTTAGCCGTTATTATTGAACGAGTAAGACAAGTGGGTAAATCAGAAATTGGATACAAAACCTCCGACGAATTATTAATGGATTTAAAGATGATTAACCGTAGTTTGAAAAAACATCATCCTACTGACCATGAATTAAAGACGATCCAAAAGCTAATCAGACAAGTGCAATTATTTGGTTTCCACTTGGCTACACTTGATATCCGAAACCACAGCGGAGAACATGAGGCGGCCATTACAGAAATACTTCGGAAAGTCCAAATGACAGATAACTATGCGGCTCTTTCTGAGCAGGAAAAATTACAGTTGTTACAAAATATCTTAAAGGATCCCCGTCCACTACTATTGTTAAATGAGGACTACTCAGCTGAAACTCAAGAAATGATAAAAGTATTTCAAATGATTAAATCGGCTCATGAGGAGTTCGGCAAGCGCGCCATCACGGTTTATCTTGTCAGCATGACGAGATCAGCAAGTGACTTATTAGAGGTACTTTTATTAGCAAAAGAAGCAGGTCTATACCGTCTGCATGCGGATGGAACGCTAGAAAGCCACCTAAACGTTGCACCGCTTCTTGAAACAATTGATGACTTGACTGCGGGTCCAAAAATTATGGAAACTCTTTTTGAAATGCCAATCTACCGGAACCATCTTACGATTTTAGGGGATCAACAAGAAATAATGCTTGGCTACTCTGATGGCAGTAAGGATGGGGGAACATTAACGGCCAACTGGAAGCTATATAAAGCCCAAATCGAAATCCATGAAATGGCAAGCAGGTACAAAATCGGTCTTAAGTTTTTCCATGGCCGCGGCGGGTCATTAGGACGAGGCGGCGGTCCATTAAATAAGAGCATTCTGTCCCAGCCAGCCGAAACAATTGGGGATGGTGTAAAAATTACTGAACAAGGTGAAGTATTGTCTTCAAGATACCTGCTTGAGGATATTGCATATCGCAGTTTGGAACAGGCAACATCCACTCTTCTTCTTTCAGCAGCTCACGTTTCCCAAAAAGAGCAGGGAACGTTACGCGAGAATGTTTGGGAAGAAGCGATTGAGGAGATTTCTGGTTTTGCGTTATCGAAATACCAATCACTAGTATTTGAAGACCCTGATTTCCTTACTTACTTTAATGAAGCCACTCCATTAAAAGAAATTGGTGACTTAAATATTGGTTCAAGACCAATGAGTCGCAAGAATCGTGGAAGATTTGAGGACCTAAGGGCGATACCGTGGGTGTTTGCCTGGACGCAGAGCCGCCAGCTGATCCCGGCTTGGTATGCTGCTGGAACAGGTTTAGACAGCTTCGCATCAAGAAGTGCGGCAAATCTGCAGCTTCTGCAGCAGATGTATGCGAAGTGGCCATTCTTCCAATCCACAATAGATAATTTAAATATGGCATTAATGAAGGCAGACATCACAACTGCTAAGGAATATTTAACGCTTGTTGAAGATAAGACCATAGCTGATAGAATATTTACGAATATTCTTGAGGAATATGAAAAAACAAAAACGATTCTCCTTAAAATAACGGGTGACAGCGAATTGCTTGACCATACGCCAAACATTAAGGAATCTGTATATCGACGGAATCCTTATGTGGATCCTTTAAACTTTTTACAAGTTGAATTGATTAAAGAATTACGGAAACATGATGAGTCGGATGAAGAAATATTAACCGAAGTCCTGCTTACTATCAGTGGAATATCCGCTGGACTCCGTAATACAGGCTGATCAAATTGATGAGGTCCTAAACTCTTTTGAAACAGAGTTTAGGACCTTTTTTTATGCTGTCACTTTCACAGTCACGGATATTAATGAACATTTTGTGAATTATTAAAAAGTGAATGGCTATTCATTCATTTTTACGCAAATTTCGACATACTTCGAGAATCTCGCATGATATATTTTAGCCAGAAGAATCAAAGGCCTTAACCCATTGGCCTCTGTCTTGAGCAGGCAGGAAATTGACAAAATATGAGGTGAAAATAAATGGCTGTAGAAGAGAAAGTAGTACAAGAAAAGCAAATGGTTACAGAAGCAATTGATCAATTAGCCAATAATGCAGAAAAAGCTTTAAGGGAATTGCGCGGCTATACACAGGAAATGGTCGATAAAATCGTAAAGGAAGTGGCTTTAGCGGCGCTAGAAAATCATAAAAAACTCGCGAAGCTAGCGGTAACAGAAACGAGACGCGGAGTTTATGAAGACAAGGTATTTAAAAATATGTTTGCAACAGAATTTATCTACAACAACATTCGGGATATGAAAACTGTAGGGGTAATTCATGAAGATGAAAATGAAGGGATGGTTGAAATTGCAGAGCCTGTGGGAGTTATTGCTGGCGTAATTCCAATTACAAACCCAACATCTACAGTTATTTTTAAATCTTTAATTTCACTCAAAACAAGAAATCCGATTATTTTTGCCTTCCCACAATATGGTCAACAATGCTGTACTGAAACAGCAAAAATACTTTTGGATGCTGCGATTAAAGCAGGCGCTCCCGAAAATTGCATCCAGTGGATTGAATCTCCTTCGCATGAAGCCTTTCAAACCTTAATGAGACAGCCAAAGATTTCACTTATCTTGGCAACAGGAGGACCAAACTTGGTAAAGGCAGCGTATAGCTCAGGGAAACCGGCACTTGGGGTGGGGGCTGGTAATGTACCTTGTTATATCGAAAAAACAGCCAATATCAAACGTGCTGTCAATGATGTAATTTTATCTAAAACCTTTGATAACGGAATGATTTGTGCTTCGGAACAAGCCTTAATTATTGATCAAGAAATCTATAATGAAGTAAAACAAGAACTGATTGAAAATAATTGTTATTTTCTAAGTGAAGATGAACGAAAAATGGTCGAAAAAGCAGTCATTTTTGAAAAAACAGGTTCCATTAACAATTTAATTGTGGGACTGTCTGCATCAATGATTGCTAAGTTTGCCGGGATCAAGGTACCTGCTAATACAAAAATATTAATTGCAGAACTAGAAGGAGTAGGTCCGAATGAGCCTTTATCCTGCGAAAAATTAAGCCCGATTTTAGCTTGCTACAAAGTTAATAGTTTTGCAGAGGGATTGACAGTTGCTGAGGAGACATTAGAATACGGCGGGTTAGGACACTCCGCAGCGATTCATACCTCAAATCAAGATTTGGTAGATATTTTTTCACTACGATTAAAGGCAGGCCGTATTATGGTTAATACGCCATCAACTCATGGGGCCATCGGAGATATTTATAATACATCGCTGCCATCCTTAACAATTGGATGTGGAACATATGGAGGGAATTCTGTGTCACAGAATGTCGGAGCCCAAAATCTGCTCAATATTAAAAAAGTTGCGAAAAGAAGGACGTTCACGCAATGGTTTAAAGTACCATCACAGGTTTTCTTTGAGAAAAATTCAGTGCAAACCCTCGCTGCCATTCCGGGTATTACAAAAGCTTTCATCATTACAAGCGGAAGCCCCTTAAAAAATGGCTATGTCGATAAAGTTCTCTATTATTTAAAAAAGAATCAAAACAGTATTCAATTTGAAACCTATGCAAATATTGAGCCTGAGCCAACGATTGAAACGGTTATGGATGGAGCAGAAAGAATGCGCAAGTTCCAGCCTGATTGCATTATTGCCTTAGGCGGAGGGTCGGTAATGGATGCGGCAAAAGCGATGTGGCTTTTCTACGAACATCCCGATACAGATTTCCGGAGCTTAACACAAAAATTCTTTGATCCGACAAAAAGGGTCGTGAAATTTCCGGAAATGCGGACAAAAGCTAAGTTTGTGGCGATTCCGACTACCTCCGGGACAGGCTCAGAGGTTACGGCATTCTCAGTTATAACAGATAAAAAAGCAAATATTAAATATCCGCTTGCCGACTTTCAGCTTACTCCCGATGTGGCAATCGTGGATCCACAGTTTGTCATGACGGTTCCTAATCATGTAACTGCTGATACAGGCATGGACGTCTTGACACATGCTATTGAGGCTTATGTGTCGGTATTAGCAAATGATTTTACAGATGGACTTGCTTTAAAAGCGATTCAGTTGGTCTTTCACTATTTACCTAGGGCATATCGAGATGGGGGCGATGAACTGGCCCGTGAGAAAATGCACAATGCCTCTACCATTGCGGGGATGGCCTTTGCTAACTCGTTCTTAGGAATTAATCATAGCCTTGCCCACGTGCTAGGAGCTGAGTTTAAAATTTCGCACGGACGTGCCAATGCCATTTTATTACCACATGTCATCCGTTATAACGCTGCAAAACCAAATAAATTTATGACCTATCCTAAATATGAACACTTTATTGCGGATGAGCGCTATGCGGAAATTGCTAGAATGCTCGGTCTTCCTGCCAGAACCACAGAGGAAGGAATTGATAGTTTAATAAAGGCAGTAATATCCCTTGCACAAGAGCTGGATATTCCAATGAGTATTCAAGCGAATGGTGTAAACAAAGAAGAATTTGAAAGCAAAGTAGCGGAACTCGCGGAACTTGCCTTTGATGATCAAGATACAATCGCAAATCCAAAACAGCCATTTATCAGTGAACTAGCTGAAATCTATCAACAGGCCTTCAAAGGAATCTAGAACGAGCATCTCTATATTTCAGTCCCATCCTTGGGACTGAATTAGTTGTTTTAACCATAAATTATCAGTAATTGTAAAGTTAACTATTATAAATGAAGATGTTTAATTACTGAATTTGAAGGTGAATATCGAATTTTTTGTGAACAAAGCAGCAGGAATGTCGAAATATACCAGTATTATCTTAAGTTCTTATTTGAAAATTGAGAGGAACCGCATTTAACCAATTCTGATTCATGAATTATCTTAAAAATATGTTGTGTTTTGTCGAAATTGTGATGTTTACAAATTTCTTTTTTAAAACAATAATTTAAGAGATTACAACATCTTCCATGTAAAATTATAGGAATCCAGTTTAAGAAATTTGAAAGGGTGAGTAATGAATGGCTGACAAAAAAGAAACGGAAAAAGATGTATCCGAGCAGGTCGAAAATAAGAATGAAGATGCAGAAGTAATGAAACAACCAACAGTAGAAGACGCTGTTGAAAAGGATGAAAGCGAAGAACAGTTTTCAAGCTTAGACATGCTATGGCACCAAGCTTTTGGTGAATTAGACGAATGGGCAAAACGTGCCAATCAGCGAGATGGGTTATTCTTTAAAGCGGCAAAGCAATTTGCTGATGGTGTTCAGCGTAATCAGGGAAATCTTATCGAACTTGCTTCACAATTTTATCAAGAATTCTCTGCTTGGGAAAAAACTGCTCGAGAAGAATTTTTAATGTCTACTACCAGCCTGCAGCATTTCTTCCCGCTTAAATCTTATGAAGATATTAATGCACAAATTGACCAGGTCCAAGAAAAAACGTTAAATATTTTAGCGGCCCCATGCGAGCGGTTTGCCAGTACACTGTCAATGGATAGGTATCTTGAAATGATAGAGAAGTATATTGCGCTGAGAAAGAGAGGCAGAGAGCAGTATATAAACACAGTCAAACAAGCCGGGAACTTAATTTATGAAAATCAAAAGAGCTTTGTAAATCTTTTTGCCAGACAGATTAAAACATTAATGTTTCCGTTAAGTAAGTACTTGGAAAAATCAGAAGAGATAATTAAATGATAAAACCGAGGAGTGATTTGGGTGACAAATGATAAAACATATCAACCATTTGAGGGAATCAAACGAATTAGCGAAATGTGGGAAAGACAAATAAATGGGCTATTATACATGGTGAGTGATAACAATGAATTCGTCAAACTTTTAAAGTCTGGCACAGATGGTCATGCTCGTTATTTGGAACTCCTCAGAAAAAGACAGGAACTAGTGGCTGGTGTAATGAATCTTCCAACAAAAAAAGATGTGGCAAACGTTGCTAAGTTATCCATCCAAGCCGAAGAAAAAATGGATATCCTCGAAGAGCAAATATGGAATCTCCAAGATAGCCTTGGTACGGTGAATAAAGGGAATGTAGAGATGTTCCAAGAAATGGTGAATGTTGTTAAACAAATGAAAGATGATTTTCAGCAGATAGAATTAAATCATGCAAACGAACTATCAGATGTTCAGGTTGAATTAAGAGAATTAAAGCAAAACTTAAGCCAATTAAGTGAGATCAAGTCTGAACTTGAACAGATGAAGAACCTTTTTCAAGAGGAGAAACTCAAAAACAAAGACTTAGAGCTCGCTGTTGCTGGCACAACCGAGTCATAATGGAAGGAGCATACGCTGATGAGTGAAACCGTATCACTTAAGAATATAATCCCGGTGGTAGATTTTGAGAAGGAAAAAGTTAGGTGGAACCAAATAAATAAAGTCTTAACCGAACCTAAACCGGATATAATACCTACACCGAGGGAGGTTATTTGGAAGAAAAATAAATCCACCTTATATTTTCACCCTGCAAAGGAAAAAAAATATCAGATTCCATTGTTTTTAGTCTATTCACTGCTAAATAAATCATATATTTTAGACATCGGGGAAGGGAGCAGTGTGGTAGGCGGCCTTACAGAACGGGGATATGATGTTTACTTCTTCGATTGGGGTTCCCCAGGCTATGAGGATCGTGAAATTACCCTTGATAATTATATTATCGATTATTTGGAAAATGCCGTAAAACGAGCTTTACGCCACTCGGGCGCAGGAGAGATTTCAATGGTTGGCTATTGCTTGGGTGGAACTATTTCAGCAATTTTTACATCTATTACAAAATTACCAATCAAGAATCTCGTTCTAGCAACCGTTCCAATTGATTTTAGTGTCGGGATTGTCCCTGACAAATGGTTAAAAGGGCTTCAAAAGGGGCAAATCGATTTTGATCGTTTTTCTGATGTATATGGTGTAATTCCATCAGAATATTTATATCTTATGTTTCGAGGGCTTTCACCAGTTTATGTTAGTCCATGGGTAAATTTAATTACGCGTGCCCATGATGAAAAGTATGTCGAGAAATGGCGTCGAATGGACAAATGGACAAAAGATACAGCCTCTTTTGCCGGCGCCGCTTTTAAACAGATGTTCAATGATCTATATAAGGATAACAAACTATTAAAGGGCGAACTTATAATCGGAGGCAGAAAAGTAGATTTAAAAAATATAAAGTGTCCCGTTTTTGTTTTCTCAACATCAAGAGACACACTTGTACTGGAGAAACAAAGCCTGCCAGTTATGGACATGATTTCGAGTGAAGATAAAACCTATGAAGTATTCGAGGGCGGTCATGTTTCACTTGCATTAACCGGCAAATTTGCAGTGTTTGCTGACAAATGGCTTAAGTCTCGGTCAAATCAACTCGAGGAAGTGCCTGTATAATTCCTATTAAAGTAAGTGACGGGAAGAAGGGTGGGGGCCCTATACTTCCCGTTTTACCATTTACACAGCAGTTTTATGCTGATTGAGGAACCTCCGCAGCAGTTGGTTAAACCGGTCTTTTGCTTCAAGCTTGGCAAGGTGACCGGTATTCCTCAAAATGATAAATTCAGAATGTGGAATCAGCTTATGCATACAAGCTTGAATCCATACCGGTAATACAGAGTCATACTGTCCTCCGATAATTAGAGTTGGAACTTTAATTACGGGCAATAAAGATCGATTATTTACTTCAAGGCACATTTTTAATGATTCTAGAAAAATAAAATGTTTTGGGCGGAAATAATGGCTAAAGGTATCCATTAAATTTTTATTCCAGGAGTAAAGTGCCATATGGGCGAGGAATTCCGTTTGTTTTCCTGCTCTGGTAACATCCTCAAATTTTGCTTTTCGATTATTAAATAAAAGACTCTTTAATTTTTGGGGGAAGTAATGGAAAGTGCTAACGAGCATCAGTGACCGACAAAGGTCTGGGGCTTGGCGGTATATTTCTTGAGCAACTGCTCCACCCATTGACAGACCAAGAATGTGAGCGTTTTCAATATGCAGTTCCTTTAATAAACCTATTAAGTCTTTTGCAAAGTTGGGTATCGAAATCCCATCTGTTCTTGTACAATCCCCGTGTCCACGTAAATCCGGTATGATCAACTCGAATTGATCGGCTAATTCATACTGGTTACTCCAGCCTTCTTTGACTTCTCCTAAACCATGAATTAGCACGAGGGGTTCCCCTTTTCCAAAATGTAAGTAGGGTACACCCAATTCACTAATTTTAGTATTTACCATTTTACACCACCTTTTCCATTTTTATCAGTTTATATCCAACATAACTGAGTTGTAAATATCCAAATCTAATTTAATATATATTTATTTTAATTATTGCCAAATATAACCTATAGGTGTAAAATACATATAGGTGAGGTGATAAAGATATGGTGAACCAAGATAACCAATCAGTCAATCCATCCAAAAATTTTGTGCTGCCATTTATTTTATTGCTTCTTAGTAAAGTATCTCTTCATGGTTATGAACTTAGCCAAAAGCTGGAGGCATTCGGTTTTAAAACACTTGATCAAGGCAACTTATATAGGATGCTAAGACAGCTTGAAAAGGATGAACTAGTTTCATCTGAATGGGATACAACAGGCAGCGGACCGGCTAAAAGAAGATATTCAACTACACAAGCTGGGATTACATACTTAAAAGGATATGCAAATCAACTTGAGACGTATCAATCCATCCTAGATCAATTCTTCAAGATGTATTCTAGTTTACTTGAGCTCTATATTCCTTCCTTTCAGAAGAAGGATCCAATAGAGAAAGTTAATAATACTAGGAGGAGGAAGAATGATGGTACAGAAAAAAAATGAAACGGTTCCTACTGAAGATTTAGTAGAATCTATACCTGTGGGTTCTTTTGTTGCTACTTTTTGGGATCAGTTTGAACAATCAGGTGAACGTGCACGACAATTAAGAGAAAATCGAGAAGATGCTTATTTTAATGCGGTAAGAGAGGTTATTAAATTCAATAAGCAATATCGAAAGTCCATTGCGGCATTATATGAGCAAGCAAGAAGGACGAATAAAGAAGTGGTTTCTGACGTAATGCATCAAATTAACACGGGTAAAGAGAAACCGGAGGTAACTTCTGAGGATCGTGAAGAGCTTAAGAACCAGTTAAAAGAAGTTACCGGCCAAATGGAAAAATTGGCGTTAACACCAGTTCGGTCCATTTTCCATATTATTGATCAATTTGAGGATAATTTTGAGAAGAATGCAGAAGCAGGTATTGCTTATAGCCGTGAACGTAGAAATGCATGGGAAGAAGTCCGCAAAGAATATGTTAAAAAAGCACGCAGTACACATTTAGATTTTATAGATCGAAGTAAAAATAGTTTGAAAGAGCTTGTAAAAACTCGTTAAATTAATGTATCGCAAATGGGGAATAATACCATTATTGTACCATTCTATATCAATGTTAGACCACATTCTCTCTTAAGGAAATAGAGAGTGTGGTTTTTTGTGTTTCTAACAAGAAATTTGAACGTTTTGTTGCCAAAAACCATAATTTTCCTTTTGGAATATAAAT
The DNA here is from genome assembly GCF_036962465.1 of Neobacillus vireti. Taxonomy (GTDB): domain Bacteria; phylum Bacillota; class Bacilli; order Bacillales; family Cytobacillaceae; genus Neobacillus; species Neobacillus vireti_B. Next base: position 22,434 of record NZ_JBALNF010000035.1, on the reverse strand, counting down.
GTCATATAATCATAACTTATTTGACGAAATTAGATGATATACTTCTAATTGAGGCCGGATAGGATGATATAGGGAAATGTTTTTCTAATGTCCTTACATACGGAAGTTTGGAAATGCAGATATTTATTACTAGTCTTCGATACACCATTTCTATTACTCTAGGTAATTCGAAAAATGATGAAGGCAGGAAAATAAAATGAAAAAGAGACTTACAGTGCTTTCTACAACGATTATATTAGGGATTGGCAATATCTCTTTCCTTCCTGCAGTCAAAGCAGAGGAACCAAACCTTAAAGGTATCCAGGAGGAGCGGGCGGGAATCCAGACTGAAATAACAAAAACAGACCAGGAAATTTTTCAAGTCCAAGATGACTTGGCTAAATTAACAGAGCAAATAAAAAGAGTTGATCAAGCAATTATTGATAATAACAACATGATTGCCCAGACAGAAGTAAAGGTTCAGGCTTCCGAAAAGGAAGTATTAGGACTAGAACAAGAAATAACCTTTATTAGGGATAGAATCAATAAAAGGAATCAACTCCTGAAAAAACGTGCCTTAGCCTTACAAGAAAGTGGTGGGAAGGTAAAATATATTGATGTATTTTTAGGTTCTGACAGTTTTGGAGACTTCATCGGGCGTTTTAATGCTGTTGCTGCCATGGTTCAAGCCGATCAAGACCTTGTTAAACAGTATGAGGAGGACCAAAAAGCAGTTGTAAACAAACAAGCTATTGTTGAAAAAAAGCTAAGCGATCTAAAAACAATGAAAATAGAGCTTGAAGGGATGCAGGCACAAATTTTAGAACAAAAAGAAGAAAATGATACCTTGAAAGAAGAATTGGAGCAAAAAGAGCAAGAAAAACTCTTTCAAAAGGAGAAGTTACACCAACAAGATCTGTCACTTGCATTAAAAGAAGGAGAGATAGGTACTGTAAGCCAAAATTCCCTTTCGACGAATTCAACTCTTATTAATGCCGGAATTCCAACAACCACTAGTGAAGCAATCAATATTGTTATTCATGCTGGTGAAAAATATATCGGAAATTCAGTGTATGTATTCGGCGGAGGAAGGAATGCTTATGATGTTTCACAAGGAAGATTTGACTGCTCTGGGTTTGTAGCATGGGCATTTGCCCAAGCCGGGATTAAAGTTGGGGCCCATACAGATATATTGAAAAACTTGGGGAAAAGGGTATCATTTGCTGAAGCCCGGCCTGGTGATTTGGTGTTCTTTGATACTTATAAAATTGACGGACATGTCGGAATTTATTTAGGCAACGGGAAGTTTATTGGATCGCAAAGCAGAACTGGAATTGCGGTTGCGGATATGACGAATGGATATTATTTGAAAAAATTTAACGGACGAGTAATAAGAATTATCAATAACTAATAATTAAAGAGGCTGACCCAAACGGGGATAATGAATAATTTTTGAACACTCTGTTGATTGGAGCGGAAGACGCGAAGACTCCTGCGGGAGTATGGGGCAGGGGAGACCCCGCAGGAGCGAAGCGCCTGGAGCGGAAATAAACAGATTTGTTTAATGTGTAAAAAAGAAGGTGACTCTAAAGTTATGCTTTTGGGACACCTTCTTTTTATGGGTTTAGAGTATTTAGAATCTGTTCCAACAAGTCCTTGGTTTGTATTAGTTCTTGTTCATTTTTTGGTTCCATCTCAACCACACCATTACTGCTAAAACTCACATTGAGTTTGGGTAAAGCTGAACTGTCTGTTGTGACATTATGAGCTAAGAGTTTTACATTTTTTAAACCGATATTTCCGTTCTTTGGCAGATAGGGTTCTGCCAAATCTGCATTGGTAATTTTCACACTAAGATTTTTGAAATTTACGGATTCATTTGGAATCATATCAATTGAAATTAAACCATTTTTCGTTTTCATTACCTTTTTTATCACTAAACCATCGGCATGAAGGTTATCAAATTTCATTTCAAGCATAGGCTGATTTTTTTTCTCCGTTGTATCTCCCGTAGTCATGTTAATTTCTTTTAAGGTCCCCTCCATTTGTGAGGCCTGGATAATAAACCCAATGATTGCTGGGTTTTCTGCGAAACTTTCTTTGATGGGAAAAAGCAGCACACAAAGGGATAGAGTCAATATAATTATTAATTTGTAAAAGTACTTTTTCTGTGTCAAAGTTATCACCGTTTCTATAAATGCTATAAGTCCATGGATTTAATCCGAAATGATTTCTTTACCGGAAGCTATCTCTTTTTCTACAATAGGATCTTTTAAAGGTTTCTGATTTGAATGGTTAGCGGCTAGCTCAGGTTTCCAGGCAATAAGAATGGCTCCGCCAATAATTCCTAAAATGGTGCCTATGAGGAGCCCTCCTAATGCGCCTAAGATTGAGAGAACTGATGCAAAAATGGCTAATATGCCAAGTAATGTTGAAAGTTTTGGCATTACATAGGATAGAACTCCCATTAGCAGCGTGAGTCCTCCGAAGAAAAAGCCGGTAAATAACATGCTTCCTGGTCCAGCCGCTAGTTCATACAGCTGGGCTGGCACATATAAAATGATTAGTCCTGAAAGGGAACACAAGGTCGCCCCCCAAAAAGGGCGCCTTGCTCTCCACTTCTTGAACCGCTCACGTTTTGAATAAGTAGGGTTCATTTTTATCATCCTTACTCCGTTTCTGTGATAGTTATGATTAATTGGTCGGAACTTCGAAGTAAACTCGCATATTGGATAACGTTACCTTATCCTGCCATAGATATAGCGTTTTCAATTCGCCATTATTAATTGTAATGGTATTAGCACTTTGGGTGAATCCTTCAGCAGCTTGTGTAAGGGGATCTTTATCGGCGACATATGTCTCTTTCATTTCCATTTTTGAAAATTCCGCATCTCCCGAAACAACTGTAGCTTTTTGTAGTAAACCGTCGATCTGCACTGGTTTATCGTTGTTTTTTGATGCAATCACTACTCTAAAAGTAGGGAGTCCAGGAATTGAGATATCTTTAGAAATCTCCAGCCCCCAAATGGTAGCGTGTTCAATTTTATTTACTGCAACAGGATTATTTCTCTTTGAAACACTATCTGCCATTCCACCTAATAATTGAAATCCTGTGCCTTCCATTTTGTTAAAAGCAACAGTGAACTCACCAACACCACTTAATGGAACTGCAGCGGCCACACCTGTGATCCCGAACAGACCAAGAAGGGATCCTAAAAATATAAAACCTCCTAATAATGCCACAACTAACCTTTTCTTGACTGTCTGACCGCCTATGATAATAGATTCAGCCGTCATTTTCTTTCCTCCCTTTTTATTTTTTCTAAATAGTTATCGCACTCTATTTTTATATATTTGAAAGTGCTTTCACCATTCGTCACAATTTTATGATAAATAGATAAATTAGGTAATCCCTACATTTGTAGGAAGTTTATTAGACTCTTACAAGTGGAGTGACAAAGTTTACAAATTAAGGTGAAATAATAGGAAAATTGGCAGGGATTTTGGCAGGTTTAAAAGAATTATGTAATATAAAGGGTTATAAAATGATTGAGGAAACAGCCTAGATTTTCATGGAGGGAGTGTGTTTACTTGTCAAGGTCATTAAACCTGCATTTGGACGAGCTTTTAAATGATGCTATAAAAATGTTATCGAAATACCAAAGGGATCTGTTACAAGAATGGGGAATAACCCTTCTCTCTCTTAAGAACAAAAATAAAAAATTTGTTGCAGTTTTTGAGTTTATCAGTGAATTCTTAGTTAGATTTCTTCAATCTGCTAACCAAGATAATCAAAGTATTTACCAAATGTTAACTGATCTTCAGGAGGAATGGTTCGTTAAATTTGAAAGAGACCCGGAACCGGAAGCCCTCATCTTCCATCTTAACCTATTGGAAAATGCAGCCCATAAGGTACTTAAATCAAGGGTTGCCTATTCCTCTAAGCTGCATCCTTCAGTCCATTATTTATTTTCAAAAATTAGTGAGGTACTTCTGTTTAAAACGGAAAAAGAGAATTTTAGTATTTGGAAAGATGCGGTTATCTTATTTAATGAATGGATTATCCGATCGCAAAATTTTAAGGAGTCAGTCGAAAATATCTGTTTTGGATTTGGGTATTTTCTACCATTTAAGCGGTGCGCTCTCTTTAAGTTTACTAATCGGGAAAGTATTGGGGTTGGACTTTATGGTCATGAGTTCATAAATGAAGACGTTCAATCTATTGCTGAAAAGATTACTAATATCCCAGTACTGAATCAAAGTCTTGTTAAACTAAAATCACAAGGGCATGAAATGAAAAACTTTCAGCCTATATATATTCCCAGAGCGGAAAATGATTTTCCAAAGAAGTACGTCGAAAGGTTTCAGCTTACCTCGTTGATTATTGTTCCAATTTATGTACCTGAAGAGGGGAAGATAATTGGAGGAGTAGTTTTGGACCAAGGTCCAGGTAAATTTTTTACAGTCGATACTAGCCTTTTTCCTGCACTGATGAAATTTGGACAAAGTTCAGGCGAACTACTATCTAAGTTTATAGAAGCTGAGATCAAAAAGAGGGATTTGCCTGCAGGAGATGCTGTTTCCTTGTCCCCAAGGGAGACCGAAATTATTAAGCTTTTAGCGGATGGTGCATCCACAGCCGAGGCTGCCTTGAAACTTTATTTAAGTGAGTTTACCGTTAGGGATTACATATCTAATATTATGAAAAGACTTAATGCTCAAAATAGAACCGAAGTGGCAGTCAAAGCCATTCGGATGGGGATTATCGATTAAACGAGGGCAGCTCTCATTAGGGAGATGCCCTTTTATTGATTTAAGAAATCTGGGTAGTCACTAATGACCCCTTCTATATGAAAATGCATCAAAAGATTTACTTCATTTCTTTTTCTTATTGTCCATACAAGAGTTTTAAAGCCATGCTGGTGAATCCTTCTAATCAGCCGTTTGTTTACCATGGTGATTTTAGGATTGACATAGGAAGCAAAGCTTAAGAAGGAAACCAATTCTTGATTCGAGATACCTTTACCGCTGACCCTTTTTAATAAGACTCCTAGTTGGATGGAAGGAATTAGTTGGTGAAATTTTTTTAGTGAGTTTTGATCAAAAGATTGGATGATCACTTGAAATCCTTCAGTGCTTGTAAGTCCTCTCTGTAAAAGCTCATTTGCAATTTTTTCCTCAATTCCAGGGTAAAGAGTTGGATTTTTGATCTCCAGCAATATACCAACTTTACCTCCAAACTCGTCTAGAAATTCATATAATGAAGGGATCTTTTCACCACTAAATTTAGGGTCAAACCAGCTGCCTGCATCCAGTGCTTGAATTTCTTTTAATGTAAAATCCTTCACTTTTCCTTTTCCGTTTGTTGTTCGATTAACCGTTGGGTCATGTATGACCACCAACTGTTCATCTTTTGTCATCTGAACATCTATTTCAATGAAATCCACACCAAGTTGCAATGCTTTATGAAAAGAAGCAAAAGTATTTTCAGGGCAGTATCCGGCTGCTCCTCTATGGCCGATTTTCAAAGGAGAACGATGATCAAAAGCTTTGTTAATTTTCATTCTTTTTTGAGTTAACAATAAATTGACCCATCTCCAAATGGCTGTAGTAAATTTCAATAAGATTTACCTCCACGCTTTATTGTGAACATGGTAAGAAAAACAAAACAATTTGTCAACTGGGTATCTGCTTGTGTGTCTGCTGTTAAATGATTGGAAAGATATAGGTTAAGGTCATAAGGCATGAGCAAAGAATGGGCTTATTCTTTTTTTGGGGATAAGCCTAATATGGATATGTGTCTATCGCACATTGATATCTAGGTGAATAGGATATATGGAAATCGATAAAGGAGGTAATGTAAATGTCTGGTGCAGTAGGTGGCTATGGCGGCGGATTTGCCCTGCTAGTCGTTTTATTCATTTTATTAATTATTATTGGAGCTTCTTGGGGTTGCGGGTTCTATTAAGTTAGAAGGGAGGAAATAAAATGTTTGGATACGGTGGATTTGGCTATGGCGGCGGCTGTGGCTGTGGCTACGGCGGTGGATATGGTTTTGGCGGCGGATTTGCATTAATCGTCGTTTTATTTATCTTATTAATTATTGTAGGCGCTGCTTGCTTTAGATGGTAGTTAAGAATTAAAGCCCTACTTAAGTTATCTAACTAACTAGTCAACCCGCTTGGTTAATCAAGCGGGTTTTCTAACGGAATCGTATTAGTGCTTTTCCATTGCTTAAATTGATCAAGTTCTTTCGCTAATTTCTTTAGTGTCAAACCAATAACTGCAGCGTCATCAAAGAGGCCAAGGCCAATAATAAAATCAGGAACTAAATCAATCGGGGAAACAAAATAGAGCAGAGCACCAATAATCGTCACGATGGTACTTGGTTGAACATTCTTATACTCACCTTTAGAGTATGCTTTGACTAAATCAACAAATAACTGCAGTTTATCCCATGCATCCCCTAGATACCCTTTTCTATCAGTTGCTTTTTCGATCACTTTATGAAGCAGATCCTTTATTTTTTTAGGGTTTGCGAGATATTCTTTAGCATTGTGAATGTATTTATTGTGCTCTTTTTCGATTAATTTATCATCGCTGTTCATAGAGTTCACTTCCTTTAACGGAATTCTAGCTTAGTTTACCACGAAAATAAAAATTCATTAGATATTTACCCAACTATAAAAAAACAAAACCAGGTGCAGTATGTGCACCTGGTGCTATTAGGCAAAAACAACATCGTTTGTTTGACCTGTGACGATGGTTTCAACTTCCGTGCCTTCTAATGTTTCATTTTTTAATAATGCTTCGACTAATTGTTGATACTGTGGTTGATGGTTCTTAATCAAGGTTTCAGCTTTTTCTAAACCTTTTGCAAATAATTCCTGCATTTTGATTTCCTTATCTTGCTTGTTAAAAGTTAATGTAAAACCATCTTCAAGCATGCCAATGTCGACCATTTGTTCAATCAGATGTTTTGCCTGCTGAACATCACCACTCACACCGATGCTATGTTCACCAAGTAACATTCTCTCAGCCACACCACCAGCTAAGACCATTGCCACACGGTCAAGCAAGTCACTTGTTGTTGATAAATGCAATTCTTTCGGAATCGGTGCTACATAACCAAGGGCCTCACCACGAGGTATAATCGTTGCCTTTCGAACTGAACCGGGTTTTGTTAAGGAAGCTACAATTGCATGTCCCGCCTCATGGATGGCCACCCTGCGTTTTGTGTCAAGGTCCTGTAAAGAACGAGAAGTACTGCCTAATATCGTCCGGTCAAGTGCGTAATCCAGGTCCCGTTTAGTAATTACCTCATGACCATTTCTAACTGCACGTCTTGCTGCTGTTTCAAAAAGAGACTGCAGTTCAGCACCCGAGAATCCAGAGGTACTTTCTGCTAAATCATCAAGGGATGCAAAGACATCTTTTGCAAGCGCCTTTCCTTTTGTATGAATTTCGATAATTTCTCTTCTTCCTTTTGTATCTGGCAGAGATACATGGAAGGAGAAGTCAATTCGTCCAGGACGAAGGAAGGCTTCATCCAGCATATCTTTTCTATTGGTAGCCGCGATAAATAAAATACCATCATTAGAATGACCGCCATCAAGCTGAACAAGAAGTTCGGTTAAGGTTTTTTCTGCTTCTTCGCCTCCATGAGCCTTACGCTTTCCTGCAAGTGCGTCCACTTCATCAATAAAGACAACGGCAGGTGCCTGTTTTCGTGCTGTTTGGAACAGGGAACGAACTCGGCTTGCACCAACACCTACAAACAGTTCATTGAATGCTGAACCACTTGTAGAGAAAAAGGATGCATTTAACTCTCGTGCCATTGCTTGGGCTAAGAGCGTTTTTCCCGTCCCAGGAGGTCCATATAAAAGAATTCCTTTCGGAGGCTTTATTCCCAGTTTAAGCGCACGCTCAGGTTCTTTTAAAGAGGATAAAGTCTGAAAAATTTCTTCTTTCATTTCAGTTCCAATACCCCCTACATCGTCTAAACAGATAGCAGGAAGAGGGCGTGACTTGGCAACACTATTTTTCATTGAATTACCCAGGCCAAAGCCGCCCTTTGTTTTTTGAAGGGCAACAGCAGCACCGGCAAATAAAATAATTACTCCGCCCAGTACCCATTTACCGTATCGGGTGCCGGTAGTATAGGTGTAATTAATATTGTACTTTTCAACCAGTTTCTCAATCATTTGACTATTGGGAGGAATATGGGATACATATTCGTTAGCGCCAGCTTTCATATACAAGCTTCCGTCCGCTTGTTCAGTAAGTGTAACGGCCTTTCCATTTTGTGCTTGAATCGTTTTCTCCACAGAAGAGAAAGGAATTGAGATTTCCTTATATGTTGTTTGAATGTACCAAATCATACCTGAAATGACTATAATGAACGCTGTAATCAGCGGGATAAACTTTGAAACTATCTTTTTACTTTTATTCAACTCTCTTCATCTCCTCCAATAGAGTAATATAATTATTATAAAGCTATTTCCAGAAAAATGGATGTGGGAATCAGTGGAAGAAAGGAACTAGTAAAAGCTATAAAAAACACACCATCCTGAAAGCTCGATCGTGTGCTATAACGTTAGGATAATAAGCGAAGTTGTGGAATGATTGGAGTAAGCACGCTTTGGGCCAATGTGCCAATACTTATTCCGACAGATGCTGCCTTGCTCCATTTAAAGACGTGAACCTTTTCATCGTTTGTTTCATACAAAAATAAGAGTTGCTCTCCTTCTTCGGAGATGCCAATTTTATTATAAGAGAGCTTATGTTGGTCAAGAACAATTTCAAACGCTCTGTGTAATAAGTTTAGGGTTTGTTGGTCAACTGTCTGATTATGCATAGTTCCTCCCAAGTCATTGAATATTTTATTATTACTTATATTATAATCTTTTCATTACCATCATAAAAGAGAATTCAACAGAAAACCATCTATTGCAAAGTTAGCGTTTGCGAGATAAGATTGAAGTTATGGATAAAAATTTCTGCTATAACAGGCATATACTGCCCGAAATAGCTGATTGGTTCCTTTATACGCAGTTTCGCGGGAAAGAGCCTTATTTAGAGAAGTATGACTTCTTTGTTAAAGAGAGGAAGACAAGATGGGTAACAATTTTAAAGAAGAAGTATTATCACGCCGCACATTTGCGATTATATCCCACCCGGATGCCGGTAAAACTACATTAACAGAAAAATTACTATTATTTGGTGGAGCTATAAGAGACGCTGGTACCGTTAAAGCCAAAAAAACAGGAAAGTTTGCTACAAGTGACTGGATGGAAATCGAGAAACAACGTGGAATTTCCGTTACCTCCAGTGTTATGCAATTTGATTATGATGGATTTAGGGTCAATATTCTTGATACCCCTGGACATCAAGATTTCAGTGAAGATACGTACAGGACTTTGATGGCTGTTGACAGTGCAGTAATGATTATTGACTCAGCAAAAGGGATTGAAGAACAGACCCTAAAACTTTTTAAAGTGTGCCGCATGCGCGGTATTCCAATATTTACGTTTATGAATAAGCTTGACCGCCAAGGGAAAGCACCGCTTGAACTTCTAGCCGAACTAGAAGAAGTCCTCGGAATTGAATCTTATCCAATGAATTGGCCAATCGGAATGGGAAAGGAATTCCTAGGTATTTATGACCGTTTCCATAAACGGGTTGAACAATTCCGTGTAAGTGATGAGGAGAGGTTTATTCCGTTAAATGACGAAGGGGAAATAGTCGGAGAGCATCCGATAAAAGATTCCGGCCTTTATGATCAAACACTTGATGAAATTCTCCTGCTTAATGAAGCTGGTAATGAGTTCTCAGCAGAAAGAATAGCGGAAGGGAATCTAATTCCAGTATTCTTCGGAAGTGCCTTAACAAATTTCGGTGTTCAGACTTTTTTAGAGTCTTATCTGCAATTTGCACCGCCTCCCAAAGCGCGTAATTCATCCATAGGTGAAATTGATCCTTTAGCGGAACAATTTTCGGGATTTGTGTTTAAAATCCAAGCGAATATGAATCCTGCACACCGCGACCGGATTGCCTTTGTACGTGTTTGTTCAGGTAAGTTCGAACGGGGAATGACTGTTAATATACCGCGTTTAGGAAAACAATTAAAGCTATCTCAGTCAACATCTTTTATGGCAGAAGAACGAAATACAGTTGAAGAAGCTGTTAGTGGAGATATTATCGGATTGTATGATACAGGTACTTATCAAATTGGCGATACCTTAACGACTGGTAAAAATGACTTTCAATATGAGAGGCTGCCACAGTTTACACCTGAATTATATGTGAGGGTTTCTGCTAAAAACGTGATGAAGCAAAAATCCTTCTATAAAGGTATTCAACAGCTCGTTCAGGAAGGGGCTATTCAGCTCTTTAAGACAGTGAGGATGGAAGAATATTTATTAGGTGCGGTCGGTCAGCTACAATTTGAGGTATTCGAACATAGGATGAGAAATGAATACAATGCCGAGGTTTTAATGGAGCGCATGGGTTCAAAAATTGCTAGGTGGGTTGAAAATGAGACTGTCGATGAAAACCTTTCTAGTTCGAGAAGTTTGCTGGTAAAAGACAGATATGATCATTATGTCTTTTTATTTGAAAATGATTTTGCATTAAGATGGTTTCAAGAAAAAAATCCAGATGTTAAACTTTATAATCCAATGGACCAACACGAATAGTTAAGTCATAAAAACAGCGGAAGCATCCGCTGTTTTTTTTTATGAACTAGTGACTTTACATAAAATGGAAATTTATTGGAAAATATTCAGCTTATCCTCGTTAATTTGGCATAGGAATGGTTAAGCTAAGTGGAGAAGTTTTTCTTCTTAAATGCCATAATGAAACGGGATAGAGAAATGAAAAAAATGAGCAGATTGGAAGCAGTTCTTTGGAACATTGCCTTCCCAGGTTTTACCCAATTATTAACAGGGCAGTATATAAAAGGGGTCTTATTTGTTGTTTTAGAGTTTATTATGAATGTAAATAGTCATTTTAATCGAGCCATTATGCACAGCTTCTTAGGTGAAATAGAACAGGCTGAGATGGTGGTAAATTATCAATGGCTTATGTTTTATCCTTGTATTTACATGTTTTCAATGTGGGATGCCTATCGACTTGCAATGCCAGCGGAGGAAAAGTATTCTTATTTGCCTTTTGTTTTCGGGGCTTACTTTGTAACAGTCGGTTTAATGGTCTCACCAAAGGTCACTTTTTTTGACATACATCCAGGACCTATTTTTTTACCAATGATTTTCCTCATCCCGGGGTTACTTGTAGGCGGCGGGATAAAAAGAATTTTAAAAGTAAGGGATAAAAGTCCCGATAGAGCGAATGAAAAGCTTTAAATCACTTATTTGATTTAAAGTTTTTTATTTTTATCACTTAGGTTCGTGTGCAAACCGAAAGTACTTTAAATCACTTACTCGGACCATGATCGTTGGCTAGTTTTTTTTGATTGGTAAAAATTTTTATTTTCCAACCCCCAGAAATAGTTCTTAAAGAAACGTACCTATGTAGTAAAATGCGGACACAAAGTTCTTGAAAAAAGAATTGAAAATGAGAGGAGAACAGTAATATATATATATAATTTAAACAATAAACGTAAAAAGGACTGCCATTCTTGGGGTTTTCTATACATGAATGCTTATTCCTGCAACGTCTTAAGTAACGATATATATGTTATAATGGGACGAATAGAGGTGAGCGCATGCTAAGTTTATTGTTTAAAACCAAGAAAAAAAGAACTTTGGAAGAGACTGTTCTATTAGTCCAAAATGGTGATCAAGAGTTGTTGAATCACTTAATTGATTCCTATAAGCCCTTTATTGCTAAAACCGTTTCTTCCGTTTGCAGACGTTATATTTATGAATCCGATGATGAATTTAGCATTGGACTTATTGCATTTAATGAAGCCATTGAAAAATATTCTCCAGACCGGGGAAGCTCGTTATTGAGTTTTTCCGAAGTCATTATAAAGAGAAGAGTAATAGACTATATACGTAAACAAACGAAAGATCAGCATATCAGTATCGATATCACCAATCCATTACAAGAGGAAGAATCACCAGGAACTGTGATTGTCAATGAACTTTCTCTTGATGAATTTCATAAGAAAAATGATGATCAATTAAGGAAAGATGAAATACTTCATTTCCAAAAAGTGCTGGCCTCTTTTGGTTTAAGTTTTAGTGACTTAGTGGATAATTCACCAAAGCATACGGATGCTCGTATAAGTGCCATTCAAACAGCGAAAGTGCTTGTTGCCAATCCAGAGTTAAAAGAAATATTACTGGAAAAAAAACGCCTGCCTATCAAACAGTTAGAGACAATGGTAAAGGTCAGCCGAAAAACGATTGAACGGAATCGAAAATATATTATTGCCGTAGCACTTATTTTATCTAGTGATTATGTGTATATGAAGAATTATATAAAGGGGGTGCTGGATATATGAAAAAAGGAATTATCATGGAGATAGACGATGCTTTCTTAACTCTTTTAACCCCTGAGGGTGAGTTTTTGAGGACAAAAAAACAAGAACAACTCTATACGATTGGGGAGGAAATCCATTTCTTTCCGATTACGGCTAATCAAACAAGGGAATCAATATCTTTATTAAGAAAAATGTTTAAAGCCAGAAGTGTATGGGCCGTAATGGCTGCCCTTTTTATCTTACTTGGTTCCTTTCTTCCGTTGCATCAAAATAATAAAGCATACGCTTATATGTCAATTGATGCAAACTCGAGTATTGAACTTGGTGTAAATAAAAAGATGCAAGTTGTAAAAATAGCAGGGTTCAATAAAGAAGGTAAAGAGGTTATTTCAAAACTAAGTAACTGGAAGAAAAAGGATGTTTCGGAAATTACTCAATCTATCTTAGAAGAGATGAAACAAGCTGGTCAGTTAGAAAATAATCAGGAAGTGATTATTTCAACTGTTCGTGCGAAAGAGCAGGATGAGCAATTTGAAAAAGAACTGCAAAAGAATATAGACGAGATTAAAGCGTCAGCAGTTAAGAAAGAGCTAGAGTTAACCGTGTTTAATGCAACTCAGGAAGATCGTTATAAGGCCCATAATCTAGGAATTACTACTGGCAAATATCAAGAAGATAAATATCAATCCCGCCTCCGCCAAAAGGAAAAACAGAAGGAAAAGAATGAGAACCAGAAGCTTAACACAGTTCCATTACCACCAAACGTTGTAAATCCGCCGGGACAGCAAAAGAAGGTTAATAATGAGAATGCAGCAGAACCTAAAGAGAAAAAGGTTATTAGTACAAATGTATCTGTGGGAAAGACAGTCCCGCCAGGACAACTAAAAAAAGCAGAAAATCAATCGAAACAAGATCAGGGAAATAATAACAAACAGGCCAAACAGCAAATGAAACAACAGTTAAAACAACAGCCGCATTCTTCCGCAAAGAACCAATCGAATTCACATGGTAAAGCTGCCATTCCAAATAACCATGAAAAGAAGCCAAATCCAAAAGAGCAAACTAATAATAATAAACATAAATAAAAGTCCGGTCTTAAACCGGACTTTTTTCCATATTTATTCAATTATTGGTTATTATTTTGCCCGGATAATTGAGCTTGTGCCTGTTGGACTAATCTTTTGGTGATTTCTCCGCCCACAGAACCGTTTGCTCTTGAAACAGTATCAGAGCCTAATTGAACTCCAAATTCTTGGGCAATTTCATATTTTACCTGGTCCAAGTACTGTTCGATTCCAGGTACTAACAATTTATTACTGCTATTTGCCATCATTGACACTCCTTTGTCTTAGGAAAGTTGAGAATTTCCTTGTTAACTTTTTTAGCCTCGTCGCCACCATTCAAATGTACGCACTATGCAAAATTAGGATACAGAGGAGGTTTGACCTCTGTATTTATAGTATTTATACCCTTTTAAATTTCTATAAGTGGTAATGTTTTTCGGAATTGGATAATTCCATTAATCAGACCCTTTACTAACATCCTTTGTCGGATGCATAAAGGGATAGGCTTGTGGTTTTCTTTTGCTGTCAAGCAGTTCACGGTTTTCCGATGTATTCCAGCCGATGTCATTTGTCGGATGAACCCAATCGTCTCCAGACATGATGGCGGGATCTGTTTCCTCAGACCAATTTTCTAGAGGAGAATTCTCGGAAGCGTATAAACTGTCGCCAATGGTTACTCCAAATTTATTTACAAAAGGGGTCTCCATTTTAATACCTGTCCCTTCAAAACTTGGGGCATTTATTTGATGAGGCATGGTTTCATCAATCGTTACCTTCTCGGAGGACTGTTTATGATTTGATTTTTTCATGTTCTGTTCACTCCTTTTTCTTTTATTTTCTGTTTGAATATCAAATTTATTTAAGAAAAATAAGGAAAGGAATGAACCAAGGCACTTTGCTTAAACTAAAGATGTATTATCTTATCTTTGGGAGGATGTTAAATGGCAAAGCGAAAAGCAGAATTTAATGCAGTGGAAAAATATTCAAAAACCCCTCACAAAAATGTTCAGGAAAGTGAATTTTCCGCAGAGTTTACAGATAATAATAATGCCATGCGGTTCCAAAATCGTAATTCGAAGCAAGGTAAAAAAGGTAGAAGCTAATGGTCAAGATGCATACCAATCAAGACCCCAAATCAATGGAAGAATTCAGTGTTGAAATAGGTGAGGTAAATGGGGTTAAGCTTTATGAAACGAAAAAAGATTTAAAGAAAATCAAAAAAAAATAAAAAAGCCGGGGCTCCCCGGCTTTATTAAGAAATTAGAATGGAAATAATAAAGTTTGGTCTCTGCTTGGATCAAAGAACACTAATAGGTATCCTGTTTTCTTTTTTAAGTGTCCTGTTGTTAAATACTCACCTAAATCAAAGGTTAACTCTTCAAGCAGCGTATGCTTATATAAATCCTTTTCGTCAAGCTGCAGTTGACTGAACTGATCCCCCAGCATGGTTGGATTGTCCATTAATTGCTTATAAAGCTGTGACCGCTCGCTCTTATCCAACGAGGCTGCCCACCAAGGCTTTCTAGGCTTGTATTTGTGATTCCTTAAATAATCGTACTTCATTAACCCTGCAATAATTTCTAGGTTTTCTACGGAGCGTGCCTCTAAAAATGAGTATAATCTCCGAAATAAATCCTCCAGCTGATGGCCGATTCGGGACCATCCTTTATTGTCCCAGTAGGAACCAAACTCTTGGAAAAAGTCAAATGGGGATGGAAATACATGGCTGACAAGATATTCAACCGTATAATCCATTCGATGATCATTCCAATATTTCTCCAATACGTCCTCAACCTGTTTTATTCTAACGATATCATCAAACGATAGGACATTATTACTTAATATTTCATATGGTGAATGGTCCATATATACATAGTGATGTTCGTCAGCGCGGAGACGAACCCCTGTCCCTCTAAGCATTTTTAAAAATCCCAATTGTAATTCTTCCGGTCTCATTTCGAATACATCATTGAATGTTTTTCGGAAGGATGAATAATCTTCTTCAGGAAGCCCGGCAATCAAATCAAGATGTTGGTCAATTTTTCGTCCTTCTTTGACCATCGTGACTGTTCTTGTTAGCTTTTCAAAATTTTGTTTTCGTCTTACCAGCTCATTCGTGTAGTCATTGGTAGACTGTACGCCAATTTCAAATCGAAAAAGTCCTTTTGGAGCTTCTTGATTTAAGAATTCAATGACCTCCGGACGCATAATATCTGCAGTTATTTCAAATTGAAAAACTGTTCCGGGCAAATGTTCATCAATAAGGAAACGGAACATTTCTAATGCGTAGCTTCTGCTGATATTAAAAGTACGGTCCACAAACTTAATGGTTTTAGCCCCATTGTCCATAAGATAGCGAATGTCGGCTTTGATTTTTTCACGATCAAAATATCTAACCCCGACCTCGATGGAAGAGAGGCAGAATTGACAGCTAAATGGACAGCCTCTGCTTGTCTCAACATAAGTGACACGCTTTCCTAAAACAGCGATATCCTCAGGAAAACGATAGGGTGATGGTAATTCTTTAAGATCTAGCTTATTCATTTGGGGAGTTATTTTCACTTCTCCATTTCCCCTATATGCAATACCATGGACATTTCGATAATCTTTGGCGCCACTAATTTCATGGAGAAGCTGTTTAAAGGTTTGTTCTCCTTCCCCAATTACAATAAAATCCACCTCAGGGTATTTTTCCATCCATTCGGCTGTATCGTAAGTTACCTCTGGTCCCCCTAAAATAATCAAAATCGATGGATCAACCTTTTTTAACATATTAACTACTTTGAGTGTTTCCTCTATATTCCAAATATAGCAGCTGAACCCGATGACGTCCGGTTTTGCTTGGTATAGGTCCGAAACAATATTTAGGACCGGATCCTTAATAGTATATTCTTTTAACATAATGGTAAATTCCGGGGCTGCATAGGCTTTTAAATAACGAATGGCAAGATTTGTATGTATAAACTTAGCATTCAGTGTAGAACAAATAACATTCATATGATTGCTCCTTTATAAATTATGACCAAATAATAATTATAGCCTATTTTAGACCAAAAGAGTATTAGCCAAACTGTATATCATCCAACTAGTGATATCCCTATGGAAGTTAACGGAATGGCACTTGCTGTTATATTACAGAATTAAATCTGTTATACAATTAAGCAAGCGGTTTAAAGTCTGACCTAATAATGTTTTTTTGAAAAAAAATAATGTGTTCCAAAAATTTCTGGCAGATGTTTGACTTTTATCACAGATTAAACTTCCTAATTGTCCTACAATAACGAAAGGGAAAAGTGATTTATTGATTATTTCGTAATTTTTGGAACGAAAATGGGGAGGGACATTATGTCTATTTTACCGAAAAAGAATGAACTAGGATTTTTTGAAATCCGATTAGAATCAATTGGCGGCCTAGGGGCAAATCTGGCAGGAAAAATGTTAGCCGAGGCGGGGGTCTTAAGTCTTGGGTTAAGAGGCTCGAATTTTTCATCCTATGGATCGGAAAAAAAGGGGTCACCCGTAAAGAGCTTCATCCGTTTTTGTGATCCTGATGTTGAGATTCGCGACCATAGCCCAATTGAGCAGCCGCATATTGTTGGAGTTTTCCATGAAGCATTATATAAAACGGTAAATGTGGTAAGCGGCTTGGCTGCGGATGGTATTGTTTTAGTTAATACAGCAAGAGAATTTGATGATGTAAAAAAAGATTTGCATTTAGAATATGGAACACTTGCGATCGTCGATGCCTTAACAATCGCATTAGAGGAGAAAACGAAAGTAAATACAGCCATGCTTGGCGCTTTATATCGAATTTGTGATTTCCTAAATCCCGAATCAATGAGAGATGTGATTCGGAAAACATTTACGAAAAAATATCCCCACCTTGTTGAACCAAATATCAGGACATTTGACCGCGGCTATAATGAAGTTCAATTTAAAACCTATGAAGTGCCAGAAGGTGCGGAAGGAAAATCCTTTACACGCCCGCTGCCGCCACTCGGTTTTTTGACACAAGAACTTGGCGGAGTGATGGTTTCGCAGGCAAATAGTATTTTTAAAGATTTAAGTGGATCAAGGCAAGGCTTCCTGCCTGAATTCAAACAGGACAAATGCATAAACTGTGCAGCATGTGATAATGTTTGTCCAGACTTTTGTTTTGTTTGGGAAGAAGGGGAAGATAAACGCGGCAGAAAGCAAATGTTCCTTAAAGGGATTGACTATCAATATTGTAAGGGCTGCTTAAAGTGTGTGGAAGCATGTCCAACCGACGCACTAGGCGATCTTCGAGAAATTTTGGGATATGCGGATGAAAACCGTGTGAAGCAAAACTTTCCTTATATTACAGGAGGGGTACAATAATGGCGATTTTAGAAGATAAATTAACCAAGCAGGGTGTGGCAGAGCAAGTTTCTACCTTTGAATCAGGAAATGAAATGGCTGCAACGGCCGCAGCCCAAATTAATTATCATATCATGGGATATTTCCCAATTACACCTTCGACAGAGGTTGCCCAATTTTTGGATCAAATGAAAACCCGCGGCCAACATGATATAAAATTGATTCCAGCGGATGGGGAGCATGGTTCAGCAGGTATATGCTATGGAGCCGCTGCGACAGGTGCACGTGTCATTAATGCGACTAGTGCGAATGGTTTCCTCTATATGCTTGAACAAATGCCTGTCCAATCAGGTACTCGCTACCCAATGGTTATGAATCTTGTCACGCGAGCTGTCAGTGGACCGCTAGATATTCGCGGGGACCACTCAGACCTTTATTATGCCTTAAATACCGGCTGGGTTATTTTGACTGCAAAAACACCTCAAGCGGTTTATGATATGAATATTATGGCACTAAAAATTGCCGAACATTCAAAAGTCCGTTTACCAGTTATAGTGGCCTATGATGGTTTCTTCACATCTCATCAAAAGCGCAGGGTAGAATACTTTAAGGACAGAACTGTAGTTCAGCAATTTGTTGGTGAATGTCCAACAGATTATAACTTTGTCCGAGATTTGAGCAAACCAGTTACGATTGGTGCCCATATGAGTGGTGACGATTTTATCAATAACCATTACCAACAATCGGAAGCTATTTACAATGCAGGTGAAGTTTTCAAAGAAGTGGCTGCTGACTATGCAAAACTATCTGGCAGAGATTATCAAGTACTCGATTTATATAGAATGGAAGATGCAGAGGTTGCACTATTTCTATTGAATTCTGCTGCTGAGTCAGCAAAAGATGTAGTTGATCAGCTTCGTAATCAGGGAATCAAAGCTGGAGTCATCAGCCCTAATATTATCCGTCCATTCCCGGCAAAAGAAATTCGTGAAGCCCTTAAAAATGTTAAAGCCCTATTAGTTGGGGAGCGTGCAGATTCATATGGTGCAAACGGGCCGAACCTTACCCATGAAGTAAAATCAGCCCTGCAAGATGACAAGGATAACAAAACCATTGTGTTAAGCCGTGTATTTGGTCTAGGCGGAAAGGACTTCTATGCGGATGACGCTAAAAATTTCTTTACTATGGCCATTGAAGCAATGGAAAAGGGCTATGCTGAAAAACCTTTTGATTATTATGGACATATTCCAGGTAATCCGGAAAACATTCTTAAGCCTGTCATTTTGCCACAACATGGTGATGTGTACAAAACAGGTTTGATTGATGTGAAAATGGATGAAGAAACGAATAAATTAAAGGTCAAAATTCCTCCGCTTCGTGCTCTCACAGGTAAGCCAAAACGCATCGCATCAGGACATGGTGCATGTCCAGGCTGTGGGATATTTGCCGGTCTGGAATTATTCTTTAAGGGGATTGAGGGGGATATTGTTACTTTATTCCAAACAGGCTGTGCATACGTAACAACGACTGGGTATCCAAGTACTTCCCATAAACAAACGATGATTCATAATTTATTCCAAAACGGTGCAGCTACACTATCCGGAACGCTTGAAGCATTTATGGAACTAAAACGCCGTGGTGAAATAAATGTGTCCGATGAGGCAACTTTTGTCATGATTACTGGTGACGGAGGTATGGACATAGGAATGGGCTCTGCAATTGGAACAGCTCTTCGTGGTCATAAACTCATTATGCTTGAGTATGATAATGAAGGTTATATGAATACGGGATCGCAAATGTCGTACTCTACACCAATTGGACATATGACGAGTACATCCGGGGTTGGAAAAGTACAGCGTGGAAAAGCATTCCACCATAAGGATACTGCTCAAATCATGGCAGCAACTAATATTCCCTATGTATTTACTGGTTCTGAAGCATTCCCGCAGGACTTAGTAAAAAAAGGTGCAAAAGCACAATGGTATGCACAGAATGTTGGACCTGTCTATGGGAAATTGTTGATCGCTTGCCCGTTAAACTGGAAATCAGATGACCGTTATGGTACAAAAATTGTCGAAGAGGCTGTGAATTCTTGTTTTTTCCCACTCTATGAAATTGAACAAGGTGTTACCACCATTACGTACAATCCAGAAGATAAGAATAAACGGGTTCCACTTTCTGATTGGTTAAGGTATATGGGAAAAGCAAAACATCTTTTAAAAGAAGAGAATCTTCCAATTTTAGAAGAGTTTGAAGCAGAAGTTGAAAAAAGATGGCTGCGTCTCAAAGCTAAACACGAACATCCACTTCTATAAAATACAAAGAACGCAAAGTAGTAAAGGGCTTTGCGTTCTTTGCATTTCTTAAAAAGTCTGCTAATCAGTTTGTAATAGGAAAATATGCTTGTCGACTTAAAAGGATTTTACTCGATATATGTAGAATATATGGTTTAATATAGTAGATAGTGAAAAAGGATTTCGCGGGGTGTCTAACGTGGAGAAGCAGGACAAAAACGATAGTTTACCTATTGGTAATAGTGATATACAGAATAAAACAGTTAACTTTCAAGAGAACGAGCAAAAATATAGACGTATTTTTGAAGATTCAATTGATGGTCTCCTCCTATGGGATAACGATCACCGTATTATCGATGTGAATCGTTCCGGTGAAAAAATGATAGGTCTTCCAAAAGAACGTTTGATAGGTAAACGGATCTATGAGCGGAACATCATTTTGAAAGATGGTAAGCAAGAGATCTTGAGACATATTGAACAAGTACTCGAAAAAGGACAAACGTGTACCACGATGATTTTCACGGATGAAGAAGGAACTACTAGGTATTTTGACTGTTCATCAAAACTTGATATCCTGACCGGGATAAATTTTACCGTATTTAAAGATATAACTGAAAAGATGGAAATAGAGGAGCAGCTCCGCAAATCAGATACACTGAGTGTAATTGGTGAACTAGCTGCCGGAATTGCCCATGAAATTCGTAATCCAATGACGGCACTAAAAGGTTTCATTCAGTTGCTTGAGGAAAATATCACGAAAGAACATCCGATGTATTATCAGGTAATCACTTCTGAACTGGCCCGAATTGATTCGATTATAAATGAATTTTTAATTCTTGCGAAGCCGCAGGCTATAAAATTTCAGGAAAAGGACCTTAACCAGATTTTGAAGGAAACAGTCGATTTACTATCTGCGCAAGCTGCTCTTCATAATGTTCAATTTATAACAAACATTGACAGCCATCTGCCGCTTGTCTTCTGTGAGCCAAACCAATTAAAAAAGGTATTTATTAATATTATTAAAAATGCCATTGAAGTGATGCCTCTAGGTGGAAATGTAACGATTACTACGAGGAGGTTGAAAGAAAAACGCGTTCAAATCAGTATTCAAGATGGAGGGGCTGGAATTCCTAAAGAAAAGATAAAAAGGCTAGGTGAACCGTTTTTTACGACAAAGGAACAGGGAACGGGCTTAGGGTTAATGGTTAGTCATCGAATTATTAAAGACCACCAAGGTAAAATTACAATCGATAGTGAAGAAGGAAGAGGTACTACGTTTTATATCGAGCTGCCCTCTCAATTAAAAATGTAAAAAAGCAATCCATGTAAACGTTCGGATTGCTTTTAACAATTTTTAAAAAATTTTAATGGTATGAGTTTGGTTTTCTATCCTCAAAAATCGGAATAAGCTTGCGTATTTCTAAAACTTGATCTAAATCAATCTCAGCAGTGAGAACCTCTTCCTTCTCTGCAGCTTCAGCCAAAACCTCTCCCCAGGGATTAATTATGAGTGAATGTCCGGCAAATTGGTTATTGGGGTCACTGCCAGATCTGTTACAGGCGATGACATAGCACTGATTTTCAATTGCTCTGGCGATCAAGAGAGCACGCCAATGCTCTAACCGTGCCGCCGGCCATTCCGCTACCACAAATAGGGCTTTAGCTCCTTCTGATGTATGTGCACGAATCCATTCAGGAAAGCGAATATCATAGCAAATGACCCCAGCAAATAATTGACCATCCACTTGGAATAAGCCTTTTTCAGCTCCGGGCTTGAGGTAGAGATGTTCATCCATTAATTTAAAAAGATGAAGTTTATCATATTGATGGGTAACAGTGCCATCTTTTGTAATAATGAGGAGGGTATTCTTTACTCCTTTTTCCACTCGATTTGCAACCGATCCTCCGACAAAATGGACCTGATGTTTTTTTGCAGCTGCTTGGAGGAAGGCAATTGTTTGCTGGGCTTTTAGGTCGGCTATTTCTGCTAATCTGGTTAGGTCATATCCGGTCGTCCAAAGCTCAGGCAGGACAATAATATCCGGATGTGATTCCATGGCTTTTTCAATTAGATTTGCAGCAGCTTGATAATTTTTTTCAGGGTCACCGAAGGCGATATCCATTTGAATACAGGAAACTTTTAATTTCAAAAACCCTCACCTCATTAATATTCTGAATTTTAACTTTATGAGTCATTATAAAAGTTATACCATTTATCAATAGAAATTCAATAGGCTTTGAAATTTTACAATTAAATATTTTAATATAAAGCAGGTGAGTCAAAAGACTGGGATTTGACTGCACCCAATGG
>NZ_JBALNF010000034.1:42898-43038 GCF_036962465.1 Neobacillus vireti | reverse complement strand
CGGAAAAAATCCAAGATTATACAGAATCCAAGGCAGGAGCATGCCTCAAATGAGGAGTTTGCGGAAATAATTCAAAAATCCACGGAATTAATGGAAAAACGTACGGAATTAATTAGAAAACATACGGAAATAACGTTCAA
>NZ_JBALNF010000034.1:32672-42875 GCF_036962465.1 Neobacillus vireti | reverse complement strand
GTTCGCGGAAAAAATCCAAAAGTACGCAGAATCCAATCAAAACAAGCAAAGAATCCACATCACCACATTCTCCAGCTAATCGTTTTGATAACGCCCCACAAGGCTTTTTTCTGGAATGTTACCTCTTTTAATGCTTAAACTAATAGAAGCTAATAGAATTAAAAGGAGTTTTTAACATGAAAGTTGCACCACCGAAACCATTTACCTTTGAAGGAGGAAAACGCGCCGTCTTGCTGCTCCACGGTTTTACAGGAAATTCAGCTGATGTCCGGATGCTGGGCCGCTATTTAGAAAAAAAAGGCTATACCTGCCATGCCCCGCATTATAAAGGTCATGGAGTACCGCCGGAAGAACTCGTCCATACCGGTCCCGAAGATTGGTGGCAGGACGTCCTAAATAGCTATAATTTTTTAAAAAATAAAGGACATGAAGAAATTGCAGTCGCCGGACTTTCACTTGGCGGCGTATTTTCCTTGAAATTGGGTTACACTGTACCTATAAAGGGTATTGTACCGATGTGTGCCCCGATGCATATAAAAAGCGAAGAGGTCATGTACCAAGGAATTCTCGATTATGCCCGAGAATATAAAAGGTATGAAGGAAAAACTGACGAACAAATCGAAATGGAAATGAATGAGTTTAAAAAGACGCCAATGAAAACATTAAAAGCACTTCAGCAATTAATTGCCGATGTGCGTAACCATGTAGATATGGTCTATGCCCCAACATTCGTTGTCCAAGCACGTCATGACAAGATGATTAATACAGAAAGTGCTAACATCATTTATAACGAAATTGAATCGACCATAAAAGAAATCAAGTGGTATGAGGAATCTGGACATGTCATTACCCTGGATAAAGAGCGTGAACAGCTTCATGAGGATGTTTATGCTTTCTTAGAGAGTCTTGATTGGCATGTATAATAATAAAGCACCCCAAAGGAGGGAATAGTTTGGAAGATAACATTCAAAAGCACATCGATAAGCTTTTGCAATATATGAGAGATGAAGCCTACAAACCATTAACCGTACAGGAACTGGAAGAAGCATTTGGCATTCAAGATTCCAGCGACTTTAAAGAGTTTGTGAAGGCTCTAGTCCAAATGGAGGAAAAAGGTCTTGTTGTCAGGACACGGAGCAACCGTTACGGGCTTCCGCAAAAAATGAATTTAATTCGCGGTAAGCTGATTGGCCATGCCAAAGGCTTCGCATTCGTGGTACCGGATGAACCGGGAATGGACGATATTTTTATTCCGCCAAATGAAACAAACACTGCGATGCATGGCGATATCGTGCTTGCGCGTGTTTCATCGGAAACATCTGGTACACGCCGTGAAGGAAGTATTATTCGGATTATTGAGCGCGGTGTACAGCAAATTGTGGGGACCTATGTTGAGAGCAAAAGTTTTGGCTTTGTAATTCCGGATGATAAAAAGTTTGCCAATGATATCTTTATCCCTAAGAACGCTTCTAAAGGAGCAGTCGAAGGACATAAAGTGGTCGTTAAACTTGTTACCTACCCTGATGGCCGAAAAAGTGCAGAAGGCGAAGTAATTCAAGTACTGGGGCATAAAAATGACCCAGGCGTAGACATTCTATCCGTCATACATAAACACGGGCTGCCAATAGCATTTCCTGATGATGTATTAACGCAGGCCAATGAGACACCTGATACGATTGATGAAAGTGAATTAGCGAATCGCCGCGATTTACGTAATGAAACGATTGTGACGATTGATGGTGCCGACGCAAAAGACTTGGATGACGCAGTTACCGTGACAAAATTAGAGAACGGTAACTATAAGCTTGGCGTTCACATTGCCGACGTCAGCTATTATGTTAAAGAGGGTACGCCGATTGACGTTGAAGCAGAAGAACGGGCAACGAGTGTTTATTTAGTTGACCGAGTGATTCCGATGATCCCGCACCGTCTTTCAAACGGGATTTGTTCGCTTAACCCACGAGTGGACCGCCTCGTGTTGTCCTGTGAGATGGAAATTTCATCAGAGGGAACTGTTGTTTCGCATGAAATTTTTCAAAGCGTCATTAAAACAACGGAGCGGATGACCTACTATGATGTAAACCGAATCCTGACCGACAAGGATGAAGAGACGCGTGCAAGGTACGAATCACTTGTCCCTATGTTTGAACTAATGGAAGAACTCGCAGAAGTTCTAAGAAACAAACGAATGAAGCGCGGAGCCATCGATTTTGACTTCAAAGAATCCAAGGTTTTGGTTGATGAGGAAGGCAAACCTACAGATGTTGTATTACGCGAACGGTCTGTTGCCGAACGATTAATTGAGGAATTCATGCTGGCTGCCAACGAAACAGTTGCAGAGCATTTCCACTGGATGGAAGTTCCGTTTATTTACCGAATTCATGAGGATCCAAAAGAAGATAAATTACGGAGATTTTTCGAGTTTATTACGAACTTTGGCTATATCGTAAAAGGGACTGCTAACGACGTGCATCCTCGTGCCCTTCAGGAGATTATTGAAGAGGTTCAAGGCAAGCCAGAAGAAATGGTCATTTCGACTGTCATGCTGCGGTCCATGCAGCAAGCTAAATATTATCCGGAAAGCCTTGGACACTTTGGGTTATCTACCGAGTTTTATACCCATTTCACGTCACCGATTCGTCGTTATCCGGATACGATTGTCCATCGCTTAATCCGTACCTATTTAATTGAAGGAAAAATCGATTCAGCTACGCAGGAGAAATGGAATGCCCGCCTGCCTGAGATTGCCGAGCATTCTTCAAAAATGGAGCGACGTGCCGTTGATGCGGAGCGCGAAACGGATGAATTGAAGAAGGCCGAATACATGGAAGACAAGATTGGTGTCGAGTATGATGGCATTATCAGCTCTGTGACCAACTTTGGTATGTTTGTGGAACTGCCGAATACGATTGAAGGTCTTGTCCATGTCAGCTATATGACCGATGATTATTATCGTTTTGATGAGCGCCATTATGCGATGATTGGTGAGCGCACCGGAAATGTATTCCGGATTGGTGATGAAATTACCGTTCGCGTCGTAAAAGTAAATAAAGACGAGCGATCGATTGATTTTGAAATTGTCGGCATGAAGGGGACGCGCCGTGAAAGACCAGAAACCTCAAGAGTCTTTAGTACGGGCAGTGATACCCGTAAGCCGCGCCGGAATAAGCAGCAGGGCGAAGGGAAACAAGGACAGGGACGCAGCCGGAATGGCGGCCAAAAGTCTGAATCCGGCGGCGGACAGGGCGGCAAAGGCAAAAGTAAACGTAAATTTTATGATAATGTACCGAAATCTAAGAGCAGAAAGAGAAAAAACAAATAAAAGGAAAGGGGCCCTGACCGCATGGCCCCTTTCTCGTTGTACAGCCTATGTAAATCTGCTAAAATAAGTCCATAGAGTTGAGGTGAAACAAATGCCAAAAGGTGCAGGAAAGGTAGTCGCGCAAAACAAAAAGGCTTACCATGACTATTTTATCGAAGAAACATACGAAGCAGGAATTGTTCTGCAAGGGACCGAAATTAAATCTATACGTGCCGGGAAGGTTAATCTTAAGGATGCCTATGCACGGGTTCAAAATGGCGAAGCGATTCTGTTTGGAATGCATGTTAGTCCGTATGAGCAAGGCAACATTTTTAATCATGATCCATTACGAACACGTAAACTTTTGCTTCATAAACGGGAAATCAGTAAGCTTTTAGGGGAAACAAAAGAAGCGGGTTATGCCCTTGTCCCATTAAAGCTATATTTAAAAAATGGCTTCTGTAAGGTTTTAATTGGTCTAGCAAAGGGTAAAAAGAATTATGATAAGCGTGAATCTCTTAAGCAAAAAGAGGCGAAGCGTGAGATTGAAAGAGCATTCCGTGATCGTCAAAAGATGTAATTGGAAATTAATTTACAAATTGTTACAATTGAAAAATGCTCTGAGTGTGTTATAATAAGTTTGTCGCTGATGAAGCGGCACAATCTTTTGCTCTGACAAACGTGTTGAGCAATTCCTAACGTCTGTTGCTAAATCTTTAAGTAGATTTCAGCACATTTTATAATGGGGACGCTACGGATTCGACAGGGGTAGTTTGAGCTTAGGTTGCGAGTCGAGGGGATCGGCCTCGTTAAAACGTCAAAGCCATAACTGGCAAAACTAACAACAACCTCGCTTTCGCAGCTTAATACTGCATAGCGGTTCCTCCCTCCATTGCCCATGTGGTAGGGTAAGGGACTCACTCTAAGTGGGCTACGCCGGATTCCACCGCCTGAGGATGAAGGAAGAGAACAACCAGGCTAGCTGACCGGACGCCGGTCGATAGGCAAATGGATCAGTGAAACGCCAATATATCGACTACACTCGTAGATGCTTAAGTGGCGATATCTTTGGACGCGGGTTCGATTAATTAATAGTCGCCTTGTGTGGTAACATACAAGTGATAATCTGGCTTTATCGGTGAAACCTAAGTCGCTTGTGAGCGATAGGGCAATGCCGAGCGGTATGTGAAGTAATTCAACAGCCGTGTATCGACTTATAGGCTGCCTGTAATAAGGTAGTACTAGGATGCGAATCCTTCCTTGAAGAGGAAAATTTATGTTTCGCATAAGACGCCAGAGGGCCTGTTTTTGGACAGGTTCAAGATATAGTCAGTGCCATGTCGAAAGCATGGAAGAGCACGTCCCGCCGTCTCCACCATACATAGGTGGATAACAAGACTAGCAGAAATGCTGGTCTTTTTTTATATTTTAAAGAACTTTTCTTCAAATATGATCTTCTTCTCTAGTAAATCAGAGTTGTATTTACCATTCCGAAGTGTAACTTTTTCATAATTATCAAGTATCCAAAGAGCACGATTTCTTTTTTTATCCACTCTAAGAAAAGGTGAAACGTCCTTTAATAAGTTTAAAACTGTTTCTTTCTTCTTTATGTACAGTGTATAGGAATCCTTATGGCGGATAGGATTGTAGTTCTTTTTACTATTAATTCTCCCATTAGTTAATTTTTGAATATAGTCTAGTAGCTCTTTATCAGTAGATGCAATAGTAACACAGGGGCGGCGATGTTCCTTTTCGTGCATTCTTGTTAACGTAATGGTTCCTTCTCCATCAATAATTCCGGCAATATATGCTGCTTCCCAAATCTCCATAAAAACACCTCCAAAACGGCAAATCGAAACATACGTTCTCTTATATTATTATATTTTTTCCTAATATTGTTATCAAGTAGAAAGCTAAAAAAGGGTAAAAAACCCTTCTTGGATATTTCATTAGGGGCAGCAGGTAATTATCGATTAAAATAAGCAGGAATAAATTAGCAAGAACGGGATAACAATCTAATCGAACAAAAAGGATTTTTTAGGCTGTTGTTATTTAAATAGATTCAATGGTTTATAAATATTGAACCAGCCAAGCATGTAACAAAGACAAACTAGAAAGAAAAAAGAGACTAAGCAAAATAGAGAGAACCCCTCTAAAATAAGTTTGTCTAATGAAAGGAATCAAGAAAGAGGCACATAAACTAAACCAAACAATAACAGTAAAAATAATTAAACTATTCAAGAAGTAATAAGGCAATAGGCCGAAATAAAATAACCCTCCTAAAATACTGCTACATAAAATTGGTACCCAAATATCCTTCTTTTTTTGGATAACAGGCACAGATGAATAGGCAAGTGCCCTTCCCAAATAAAGCGGATAAAGAAAATAGGGAAGAACGAAACCAAAGCAAATACCTGAAATTAATCTTCTTACATTATTACTTTGAAATAAATGAGTGTATGATCCCAAGCCATCAATCATCATGGGAACCATAAAGAGTAATAGCAGGAAACTAATTTTAATGGTGGGTATGGTGAGTTTAGTTTTCCTTTTAAAAATATGTAAGTACAATAGGGTGGAGAAAATCCCGATATAAATTCCAGTATCTCGGGCACAAACAGAAAGTGCTAATCCAGATGCATAAAGTGAACGTTCATCTAACTGATGGCAGATAGCCCTTCCAAAAAAGTCTAATATCACTTGGATTAACGGCTACCCCCTCCAACTGAGAACCCAATTTTCTATTACACAAAATTGGGTCCTTCTTCAAATTTTTATAAACTTTAATACCCCGAAACCGCTGGCAGGATTGACAATGCGGATGCAGCAAACCAGCAAATACAGCTTAAAACCGTCACGACAATCGCGATAATTAAACAGTTTTTTCCCACAACCTTCTTCTCAGGTTCCTGGTCATTCATCCAAATAATCCCTAAAATAATCCCTACAATAGGAATAAGTATCGATAGAATATAAAAAAGTGCTTTTTGTCCCCCTGACACTCAATTCACCTCCATCTAAAGGCTTTGATATTGGAATAGGAGAAAAATCTTGTTCAATGATATGTATGTTAAACCGTAAAATAATTTGCCTGTCTTACTTTTTGAAATTTCAGAATCATAATTGTTTTCCCCCCTTTTTTTATTTTAAGAGGTATAATTAAGTGGTAAAACTTGTAATATATAAAGCGACTAAATACACATGTCATTCGATTTATTTAATAGAAATGTAATAATTTTAATAGATTTGAAACAATTGAATAGAAATTTCGTCTATAATGGGGAAGGGAAATAAACACCAAAGAGGGTATGAACAATGGGGAATTTAAAAAGAGGCTGGTCACAAGGGACATTACTTGTCTTAATCGTCTTTGGTCTCTTATTTACAGGGGTAATTCTAAGCCATTATTCTCAGGAAAAAGCCATAAATAAATCTACTAATCCAGCAAAATATGAACCTATTCATCGGGCATTGGCCAAGGGGGCAGCATCTGAATCCCTTCGAAGGGTTACCAGGGATGGACTGCTGGAAAAAGAACAAATCCGGAAACATCAAGCAGAAGCGATCGCTTGGAGAAATCAACAAGAACGTGAGAATAGCAGCGTCAAGAAACCTACATCTACTGAACCTGCCTCAAACCCAACAACAACTACCGAGCAGCCAACAAAGATAACGATTCCAGCACAATCTGAGCAGCCGAATACACCACCGCCAGCTAATCCAAGTTCAAAGAAAACGATTTATTTAACCTTTGATGACGGTCCATCGGCATATTCCGCTCCTATAATCGCCTTGCTGGAAAAATATCAGTATAAAGCAACCTTTTTTATGATTGATGGCAATATTCGCCGTTATCCTAATGCTGTTAAATTAATGGTCCAGTCTGGGGAGACCGTTGGCCTGCACAGCGTGTCACATGATCGGAAGATTTTTTATGCATCTGTGACATCTGTCATCTCGGAATTAACGCAAAACCGTCTTACCTTAAAAGAAATCTCAGGGGTAGATTCCTATATTATGAGAACCCCGTATGGCAGTGTTCCATATATGACAGAGGAATATCGAAAGGCTGTACATGATCATGGCTATTTGATGTGGGATTGGAATATTGACAGCCGAGATTGGGATTATAAAGATGCCCGATATGTAAACAGTGTCATTGCACAATTAAACCGAATGGCTAACCATAATGGACCGATTGTCATTCTGCTGCACGAAAGGAAAGAAACGCTAGCACACTTGCCACAGCTGCTTGATTTTTTATCGAAACAGGGCTGGATCAGTAAGAAGATAGACAGCTCGATGACGCCGGTTCAATTTAACCCATAAAAGAAGTCTAAAACAGACAAATTAGGGTTAAGATTTGATATAATTAAAAAAAGTTAAAAAACTTACGACTAGTAAATATAATGGGGTTCGATCAGTATCTATGATAAATAAACTAATGAAGAGCAGCGGTTTTAAAAGAATAGCAATATTTGTCCTTATTGCCCTCATTTTATATGCAATGAGGTCGATGATAAATTTAATTTTACTAACCTTTATCTTTACCTTTTTAATGGATCGATTAGTCCAATTTATTGAAAAAAAGCTTCCGCTTAATCGCAAGTTAATTGTCGTGCTTTCCTATGCCTGTATTGTCGGGTTACTTTCCTATTGTTTGGTTATGTATTTACCGATGATTATTCAGGAAATTACCGCCTTGATTAAGCAGCTAACCGCTTTCTACACCGCCAAGCACGATAATATTATTCTAAATTATTTGGTCAGCCGGATGGAAGAAATCAAGCTGTCGAGCTATCTGGAGCAAGGTGTTACTTTTATCATAAAGTATTTTAAAGATATTAGCAGTATTACTTTACAAGTGTTATTGGCCTTGCTGCTGAGCATTTTCTGCTTATTAGAAAAGCCGCACTTAATTGAATTTACAAAGAAATTCAGAACTAGTAAAATTGCACCGATTTATGAAGAAATTGAGTTTTTTGCCCGAAAATTTGTTGGGACATTCGGTAAGGTAATCGAAGCACAATTAATTATTGCGGTTATCAACTGTATCCTTACGACCATTTTCCTATGGCTGTTAAAATTTCCGCAATTAGGCGGTTTATCTATTATGATTTTTGTACTGGGATTAATCCCAGTAGCGGGCGTGATCATCTCGTTAATCCCGCTGGTGATTATCGCTTATAGTATAGGCGGATTTATGAAGGTTCTTTATGTGGGCATAGCGATTCTGATTATTCATGCGATTGAAGCCTACATCTTAAACCCTAATTTAATGAGTTCAAAAACAAATCTTCCTGTTTTCTATACATTCATCGTCTTAATCTTCTCCGAGCATTTTTTCGGTGTATGGGGTTTGATTATCGGAATCCCTGTATTTGTTTTCCTTTTGGATGTTTTAGAAGTGACTGAGCATAAAAAGGTGTAACCCAAAAGTCCATTCGTGGGCTTTTTTTCTTACATCCAGCTTCTTCGCCTAGGGGCTCGGGGTCATAAGTCAATCCGTCAAGAAGGCAGGTCTTATGCCTGTCACCCCTGTTCAAGGCGCTTCCGCTTTTAGTCTTTGTTACTTTTCTGCTATGCTAAACGTATATACCTTAATGAGGAGGAGAAATCGAAATGAGCGAATGTAAACTGAATCACTCAAAGGAAGATGTGGAAAATAAATACCAATTGCAGGCAGCTTATTTGCCTAAAGACATGGAGGGATTATTCAACCGTTTTTTTACTTATGAACATTCCCAAGAACTGTTGAATGAAGTCTTTCATTTATTGAAAAAATATGACTTAGCATCTGTTGAAGAAAAACAGGAAAGAAATAACCGGTTATATCTAGTGTTAAAAAACGTTTAAAGAATTGAGGATAGAATGGGAGAATTAATTCAGTTATTAAAACGAGGGAATAAATCGGCGTTTCTGGCAGCCATTATCAATGCCATTATCGCCATTATCAAAGGAGTGGCCTTTTTCTTTACAGGAAATGTTGCCATGTTTGCTGAAACGATGCACAGCCTTGGCGATGCTGCCAATCAGTTCTTTGTATTCGTCGGATCAGCACTAAGTAAAAAAGCACCGACAGAGAAGTATCCCAACGGGTTTGGCCGCTTAGTCAACCTTGTTCTGTTAGGGGCAGTATTAATAGTAGGGATTATGGCGTTTGAAACGATCAAAGAAGGCTATCACCATATTGTCCATCCAACCAAGTCGACCGGTTTTTTGATTAATATTCTTGTGTTAGCATTAGCGACCCTGCTCGAAACCTTTGTCTTGTTTAAAGCAATGAAGGAAATTTTGCATGACATCGAGCTGGAGGCAAAGGGTCTCAACATTTTTACTATGGCGTTTGCCAATTTGGGACGAGCCAAGCCGGCGACAAAGCTTGTCTTTATGGAGGACATGGTGGCGACTTTAGGTGGTTTGTTAGCCATCATTGCCGTTGTTCTAGCCCACTTTACCCCTTTACATCAAGCAGAAGGTGTTGCTTCTGTGCTAATTGGTGTGATGATGCTGTTTGTAGTGGGGAAGGTCTTTTTAGATAATGCAGCTGGTGTGATTGGTCAAGCGGATGAGGAAATGGAAAATAAGATTGGTGTACTCGTGATGGAGGATCCTGATGTAAAAGATATCCAAGATATAACTGTTATTAAAGAGGGGGAAGACCTGCATGTTGAGCTGGAAATTGAGATTGACCCTCAAATAACGGTTGCCGCTGCCGATGATATTAAAGATAGAATTCATGAAAAAATTATGGCGGAAAAAGGTGTCGTTGATGTCACGATTGAGATTGATGAAGCCGATGACGTAATGACATGGCAAAATCCGAAACCCACACAATAAACTCAAAGATTAACTAAAAATGGGACTACGACAGATAAGCCGTCTTCATAACCCCTGAAGGA
>NZ_JBALNF010000034.1:20155-32404 GCF_036962465.1 Neobacillus vireti | reverse complement strand
CCCCTGAAGGAGTCGGCACCCAGAGCTACGACAGATAAGAGGGGGGCATTACCAACAAATTGCCGAGCTGAGTTCAATACCTTCCTATATTAAAGTCAATTCAAAAATAGATGGCCCGGAGATCACTCCGGGCCATTGTTTACATTACGCATTAGAAGCAACTAATCACCTAAACAAACCAGTTCCTCTCGCTTTCCCTATTCCCAAGGCTTATGCATCGTTAAAATCCTCGCCAAATCTTTACTGTTTTTTCGATGCTCTTTCCGCTTTTCTGCCCGCTCTTTCCCGGTTTCATATAGTTTTTTCTCTTCATCGGTTTCAGGGATGATTGCCGGAACCTTTGTTGGTTTTCCGTTCTCATCTAAGGCAACAAACGTTAAAAAGGCTGTAGCAGCAATTTTTCGGTCACCCGACATGAGGTTTTCTGCAATCACTTTAGCAATGATTTCAATCGAAGAGTTTCCAGTATAGGTTACAAAGGTTTCAATACAAACAGAATCCTTTGGTGTGATCGGACTTAGGAAATCAACTGAATCAATCGATGCGGTAACGCATTCTGCCCTGCAATGGCGCACAGCGGAAATGGATGCAATCATATCGATATCACTGATCAGCTTTCCACCGAAAAGGGTATTATGGTTATTTACATCATTCGGAAAAATTCGGCTTGTTCGGACTACTCTTGTCTCATTACATGTTTTGGCTTCCATACAATCCCTCCAAGTTTGTCATATATATTTTGTCCACAATCTAATTTTTCTTGTTTCTTTTTAGTGAAATTTAGGTAAATGTGGTACATTACATATATCAATTAATTGGTCAGGAGGTCAACAAATGAGTTTACAGGAACAAATAATGAAGGAATTAAATATCAATCCCAGCATTAATCCGGCAGAAGAAATCCGAAATCGAATTGATTTTTTAAAAAATTACTTATCAAAAACGAAGGCAAAGGGTTTTGTTTTAGGAATTAGCGGCGGACAGGATTCCACGTTAGCGGGACGCCTTGCCCAAATGGCTGTTGAAGAATTACGGAAGGAAGGTACAGAGGCTCTGTTTATTGCCGTCCGCCTTCCCTATGGAGTCCAGCAGGACGAGGAAGATGCTAAGCGCTCGCTAGCTTTCATTCGGGCAGATCGCGAAGAAATTTTTAATATTAAAAGTGCCGTTGATGAGGTACAGAATGAATATAATGCCAGTATTAAAGGATCACCATTAAGTGACTATCATAAAGGAAATGTGAAAGCGCGAATGAGAATGATTGCCCAATATGCGATTGGCGGCATGGAAGGTCTTCTTGTTATTGGCACCGATCACGCAGCGGAGGCCGTAACGGGATTCTATACGAAATATGGGGATGGGGGCGCAGATATCCTGCCGCTTTCCGGATTAACCAAGAGGCAGGGTAAAGAACTTCTTAAGGAGCTTGGCGCGGATGAGCGTCTGTATTTAAAGGTTCCGACTGCCGACCTGCTCGATCAAAAACCGGGACAAGCAGACGAAACGGAATTAGGAATTAGCTATGATGAACTCGATGATTATCTGGAAGGGAAGACTGTTTCCCCAGAAGTAGCAGATAAAGTCGAGAAACGGTATATCCTTACCGAACATAAACGGAGACTGCCGGCCAGCATGTTTGATGAGTGGTGGAAATAAACAAAGAGCAGAGACTGTCAAATTGGCAGTCTCTTTTTATAAATTGAAAAATAGTATAAATCCTTTATTGAGATAAAAATTCCCATTGACTAAAAGCCCCGAAAATCCTATATTTAGTAAGGTTCATTACTAATTATCGAATCTCAAAAACGTTATTTTTATATAAATAGTACATTGAGGGGGTACCACCGTGGGGAAATCAAATCAATTAGGATTTTGGGTGTTAACAGCCCTTGTCATCGGAAATATGGTTGGCTCCGGTATTTTTATGCTGCCGCGTTCTCTATCTGAGGCAGCGAGTCCAGCAGGTGTCATTTCGGCATGGCTTGTAACTGGCTTAGGGGTGTTGATGCTGGCCCTTGTTTTTGGCAGCTTGGCGATTCGTAAACCAAATCTAACGGGTGGTCCGCAAATCTATGCAAAAGAACTGTTTAAGTCTGGTTCACATGCTTCAACCTTATCAGGATTTATGACTACATGGGGTTATTGGATTGGAAACTTAGCAGGTAACGTTGCGTTGATAACCACTTTTGCCGGATATTTATCAACCTTCTTTCCAATTTTAACAAGCAATGCTGACTGGTTTACGTTGGGCAGTCTGACTATAAAAGTAGGGAATGGACTAACATTCCTAGTATGTTCTTTACTTCTTTGGGGTACTCACTTTATTATTCTACGAGGCATGGAAAGTGCGGGGAGATTAAATTTCCTTGCTACGGCAGCAAAAGTAGCAGGTTTTGTCTTCTTTATTATTGTGGGCCTATTTGCGTTTGAACAGAACAACATTCTGCCGTTTATGGCTCCGAGAATGGATGAAGCGGGACATGCACTCGGAATAATGAGCCAAATCAACGGTGCTGCAGTCAATACGTTATGGGCATTCATCGGGGTAGAGTCAGCCGTCGTATTTGCGTCCCGGGCCAAAAAACAATCAGATGTGAAAAGGGCGACCATACTTGGTTTATTTATTGCACTGGGTATCTACATTGGTATTAGCACCCTTGTCATGGGAATGCTCGATCAAAACACGCTTATTCATTCTGATAAACCGTTAATTGATGCCATTCAAACCGTTTTAGGACCCATCGGCGGAAAATTATTAGCAGGGATTGGATTAATTAGTTTGTTTGGCTCAGCGATTGGCTGGTTAATGTTAACGGCCGAAGTTCCCTATCAAGCCGCTAAACAAGGATTATTTTTGCCTGCTTTCCTAAAAGAAAACAAAAAAGGCCTGCCGGTGTTTTCAATGATTGTTTCCAATGGATTAGGGCAGCTATTTATTTTTTCAACAGTATCAAAATCGATTTCTGGAGCGTTTGATTTTGTCATCGTCATTGCGACCTTAGCCTATTTAGTTCCATACCTAATTTCATCGGTCTACCAATTGAAACTAGTGGTGACAGGGGAGACATACACAATTGGAAAGGAAAGAATCAATGACGGTATAATTGCAATCCTGGCAACTGGTTATTCGATTTGGGTCATTATTGCTGGTACAGCTGATCTTAAAACATTTATGTACGGGATGATATTACTAGCAAGCGGAATTCTCTTCTATCGACCGAACACCAAAAGAAAACAGTCAGGCGACTTGAAAATAAAAAGTGCACGATCTGCTTAACCTATCAGAATTTTTCTGATAGGTTTTTATTTTTAAGAAAAGGGTAAAATAAGCATACTTCAGATGTAGCATATTCTCTGATTTAAAATGATTAAATCAGAGAAAAATACTGAAAATTAGGGGGATTAACAACGTGAAAAAACTAATGGTATTCTTGGCATTGCTGCTAAGCTTTACGTTCATTCTATCAGCTTGCGGCAAAGATGATGAAAAGGCAAAAAAGGAGGATGTAAAAAAAGCTGTAAATACTAAAGATAATAAGACGGCAGATAATCAAGACCTTTTGAAAAAAATCCAAGACGATGGGAAAATCACGATTGGTACTGAGGGTACATATCCACCGTTCACGTTTCATGATACGAACGGTAATTTAACAGGATTTGATGTCGATTTAGCAAATGAAGTGGCCAAACGTCTCGGTGTCAAAGCGGAGTACAAAGAAACCCAATGGGATGCCATGTTTGCGGGTTTAGATGCAAAACGTTTTGATATGATTGCCAACGAGGTGGGAATTCGTCCTGACCGCCAAAAGAAATACGATTTTTCTGATCCATATATTACGTCTGCCGGTGTATTAATTGTTAATACTTCAAACACTAAGGTGAAAAAATTTGAAGATATTAAAGGATTAAACGCTGCCCAATCTCTGACAAGTAACTATGGAGATATAGCTAAGAAATATGGAGCTAATCTTGTTGGAGTAGAAGGATTCCAGCAAGCAGTTGAATTGTTGGCACAAAACCGTGTGGATGTAACGATTAACGATAAGCTTACTTATTTAGACTATAAAAAACAAAAGCCAGATGCACCAATTAAAGTTGCAGCAACAGCAAATGATGCGTCTTCAAGTGGATTTATGTTTAGAAAAAATAGTGACAAACTCGTTGATGAAGTCAATAAAGCGTTAAAAGAGATCGTTGACGACGGTACTTATAAAAAAATCTCTGAGAAATGGTTTGGTGAAGATGTACTTAAATAGTATTTTTGCTGATCCGGAAAGAACAGCAAGGTTAATTGACATTGCAAAAAGTTCCCTCCAGCCGCTACTGGAGGGGGCTGTTTTTTATACGATTCCGTTAACGCTTATTACCTTTGTTTGTGGGATGATTTTGGCTATTCTGACCGCTTTAGCCCGAATTTCAGAGGTGAAAATATTTCAAATCATCGCTCGAGTGTATGTTTCAGCGATTCGTGGTACACCATTACTTGTGCAATTATTTATCATTTTTTACGGACTGCCTAATCTCGGAATCACATTGGATCCTTATATTTCGGCGGTCATTGGTTTTTCTCTTAGTGTGGGTGCTTATTCATCTGAAATTATCAGAGCGGCTATTTTATCAACGCCAAAAGGGCAGTGGGAGGCTGGCTATTCAATTGGCATGACCTATTCGCAGGTCCTTAGAAGAATTATCTTGCCACAGGCAGCCAGGGTCTCGGTTCCTCCTTTATCCAATTCATTTATTAGTCTTGTTAAGGATACCTCGCTTGCTTCCTTGGTATTAGTGACCGAGATGTTTCGCCGCGGACAAGAGATTGCTTCCACGAACTACGAATTTTTACTGGTATACTCAGAAGTAGCACTCATTTATTGGGTTATCTGCTTTTTCCTTTCCATCCTTCAAGGGTACTTGGAAAAAAGACTGGGCCGCTATGGGGCTTAACTAGGAAAAAGGGAGTTTTATGATGATAAAAATTAATGGTTTATATAAACAATTTGACCAGTTGCAAGTGTTAAAAGGGATTAATTTAGAAGTAGAAAAGGGAAAAGTTGTTGTGGTAATTGGACCATCCGGCTCCGGGAAAACAACCTTGCTCCGCTGTTTAAACGTGTTGGAGACACCAACCAAAGGGATCATTTCAATTTCTGGCCAAAGCTTAGATTTTTCAAAGCCGGTAGCGAAGAAGGACATTGCTTCTTTTCGCCGATTAACCGGTATGGTATTTCAAAGTTATAATTTATTCCCACATAAAACAGCCCTTGAAAACGTCATGGAGGGGCCAATTGTTGTAAAAGGGGAAAATAAAGAGACGGCCCGGAAAAAAGCGCAAACTCTGCTTGAAAAAGTTGGTCTAGCTGATAAGCAGGACTATTATCCGGCACAGCTTTCAGGCGGTCAACAGCAGCGTGTCGGTATTGCCAGGGCGCTCGCGATGGAGCCAGAGGTTATGTTATTTGATGAACCAACCTCTGCACTCGACCCGGAATTGGTCGGTGAAGTGTTGAAGGTGATGAAGGATCTTGCAGCAGAGGGGATGACGATGATTGTTGTGACCCATGAAATGCGCTTTGCCCGTGATGCGGCAGATGAAGTGATTTTTATGGACGGAGGTGTTGTCGTCGAACGCAATAAACCAGAGAAAATTTTTACGAATCCAAAAGAAGAACGAACGAAGAAGTTTCTGAATATGATTCAATAAGGTGCTGTAGCTCAAATAGCTATGGCACTTTTTATTACTCATTGGGAAAATTTAGTTAAAATTTGTGAAACTTTTCCTATTCTTCAACGTAATACTTTATAATTAGGGTATGGATTGGAAGGATTTCTTACTCCTTCCAGTATTAAAATTATCATAAGGAGGGACAGCCTTGGAACCTTTTAGCATTCCTTTAGAAACGATCTATTTATATGCCTTAATAATCTCAGGTATCATCACCATTATTTATGTATTGTTCGCTGATGTCTTTCATTTTCATGGAGCAGGGGAAGGGCTGGAGTTTCTTAATCCGGTATTAATTTTTGCTTTTGTAACGATTATGTCTGCGAGCGGATACTTATTTGAAAAGCTATCATCTATCCATTATTTACTTATACTGGGGATTTCCATCGTGATTGGATTTATTCTGGTCACTCTTTTACATGTATTTGTGCTTGTACCAGTATCCAATGCGGAGGAATCGCTTGTTTACAAAGAATCGGATTTGCAAGGAAGGGTTGGTACGGTGATTACCTCAATCCCCGCTGATGGGTTTGGCGAGGTGATCATTGAAAGTACGAGCGGCCGAATTGCTAAACCAGCAAAAAGTTTTGATGCGGATTCCATTCCAAATGGTACAAGGGTGCTTGTCGTTCAGGTGAAAAACGGTGTACTTGAAGTGACCGTTTATCAACATTTAGAGAATTTTACTTTATAGGGAGGTTAAGAAAATGGGATTTGGATTTATTTGGATTGTTATCGGGGTTGTTGTACTCATCCTGCTCGCATTAATTGGCGTTTTTATTACAAAGTATAAAACGGCGGGACCAGACGAAGCCTTAATTGTAACTGGAAGCTTTCTAGGAAACAGAAATGTCCACGTGGATGAATCGGGGAATAGAATCAAAATTATTCGTGGCGGCGGTAGTTTTATTTTACCTGTCTTCCAGCAGGCAAAACCATTAAGTTTACTATCTAGTAAACTTGAAGTAACCACTCCAGAGGTGTACACCGAACAGGGTGTACCCGTCATGGCAGATGGAGTGGCGATTATTAAAATCGGCGGTTCGATTAGTGAAATAGCTACCGCTGCTGAGCAATTCCTGGGAAAACCGAAGGAAGACCGGGAAAATGAAGCGAGAGAAGTGCTTGAGGGACATTTGCGCTCCATCCTCGGTTCGATGACGGTAGAAGAGATTTATAAAAACCGAGATAAATTCTCCCAAGAGGTCCAACGGGTTGCCTCTCAGGATTTAGCAAAAATGGGGTTAGTCATTGTATCCTTTACGATTAAAGATGTTCGTGATAAGAACGGTTACCTTGAGTCATTAGGGAAACCACGAATTGCACAAGTAAAACGTGATGCCGATATTGCAACTGCCGAGGCTGAAAAAGAAACGCGTATTAAAAAGGCAGAAGCGGCTAAGGAGGCAAAACGGAATGAATTAGAGCGAGCTACGGAAATTGCTGAAGCAGAAAAAATCAATCAGCTTAAGATTGCGGAATTCCGCCGAGAGCAGGATATTGCCAAAGCCCGTGCTGACCAAGCCTATGATCTAGAAAGTGCAAGGTCGAAGCAGGATGTTACAGAACAAGAGATGCAAATCAAAATCATCGAAAGACAAAAGCAAATTGAGCTTGAGGAGAAAGAGATCCTCCGCCGTGAACGCCAATATGACTCTGAAGTGAAGAAAAAGGCGGACGCCGACCGGTATTCTGTAGAGCAATCTGCAGCGGCAAATAAAGCAAAGGAAATGGCGGAAGCGGAAGCGA
This sequence comes from Neobacillus vireti, assembly GCF_036962465.1. Classification (GTDB taxonomy): domain Bacteria; phylum Bacillota; class Bacilli; order Bacillales; family Cytobacillaceae; genus Neobacillus; species Neobacillus vireti_B. Next base: position 24,936 of record NZ_JBALNF010000034.1, on the reverse strand, counting down.
ATAAATATAGGATTGAAGCAATGGCAAAGGCGGAAGCAGAACGAATCCGACTCGATGGTCTGGCAAAAGCGGAAGCACAAAAGGCACAGGGTTCCACCGAGGCAGAAATTATCCGCCTTAAAGGTCTTGCGGAAGCGGAGGCAAAGGAAAAAATTGCTGAAGCCTTCGAACAGTTTGGTCAGGCTGCTATCTTGGATATGATTATCAAGATGCTTCCTGAATATGCAAAACAAGTGGCTGCACCACTTTCCAACATTGATAAAATTACTGTAGTGGATACAGGCGGTGGTTCTGGGTCAAATGGCGGTGCCAATAAAATTACTAGTTATGCCACCAACTTAATGGCTACATTGCAAGAGTCCTTGAAGGCATCGAGTGGTATTGATGTGAAGGAACTAATTGAGAACTATTCCGGAAAGTCGAATGTAAGAAAGAGCATTGAGGAATTAACGGACGAGATTAAACAAAAAGCTGAATAATCTTAAAGAATCTGAACCTTATCAAACTTGATAAGGTTTTTTTGCATATGAACTTATAAGCCTGTATCTTTTGGAGTATTTTTTTCTCGAAATATGATTAGTCCAAATTACTTAAATTTCGAAATTCGAAATTTTAATTTTTAATAGTATTAATAGGATAGAGGCGATAAATTAGTCCAAAAGGGTTATCGTCCGGTATTTTACTGGATTTAAATGCCTATATTTATTTTAGTATTTTCCTTGTTTGGTATAAAATACCTAATACTATATAGTAAATTATCACTATATTCCTATTATTTACAATATTTATACTAGTCTGATAAAATGATAGAGCACTGTTCTTCTAGTGGAACATTGCACTATATAAAATGGGGGGAATAAACAGGTGAAGAAAAAAAATACCTTAAAGGTCTTATCCAGTCTTGCGGCTAGTACCATGGTAGCTACGACCATGTTCGCAGGCGCATTTGCTGGAAGCACGGTCGCACCTAAACCGGCATCCGCAGCAACAACCATCTCATCGGCTCCAATCGACTTGAATGTGGTTGATATCGATCGTCTTGGTAAAGCGCTGCAAAAAAGAGGACTAGTTGCGAAAAATGCAACACCTGAGGAAATTACAAAAGCAGCGAAGGCCTACATAGAGAAAAAACAAGGCCAAAAACCAGGTAAAGCAGACAAAGCGCAAACAAAGGAACAGCAGGAAATAGACAAAAAGGCAAAAGATTTCCTTACAAAACAAAAGGACAAGCTGACAAAGCAGCTCAACAAGGGCCACGAAAACTTTAAAAAGGGCAAGCCAACTGGGGCAGTAAAAGTAGACTCTGCCAAGCAGGCTGCTTATAACGGCGATGTTCGAAAAGATGAAGTACTCGTTCTTTTAGTTGAGTATGCTGACTTTAAGCATAACAATGTCGAGCAAGAACCTGGCTATATGTATGCAAACGACTTCAGTAAAGAACATTATCAAAAAATGTTATTTGGTGATCAAGATTTTACCCTTTTCAATGGTGACAAAATAAAAACATTTAAACAATATTATGAAGAGCAATCTGGCGGAAGCTATACCGTGGATGGAACGGTTTCCAATTGGCTGACGGTTCCGGGAAATGCCGCTGATTACGGCAGTGATAACCCAGCAGGCGGCAACGATAACATGCCTGGCTCAAAAGGACCGCGCGGACTTATTAAAGACTCCTTAAATGCTGCGGTTGCATCTGGAATTAACTTATCAGACTTTGATAACTTAGATATCTATGACCTTGATGGTGACGGAAACATTAACGAGCCAGACGGCTTGGTTGACCACTTAATGGTTATTCATGCTGGTGTTGGTCAAGAAGCAGGCGGCGGAGCTTTGGGGGATGATGCGATCTGGTCACACCGTTGGACATTAAATGGTGTTTATCCAGTTGCCAACACAACAGCTTCAGTTAATTACTGGGGCGGGAAAATGGCTGCCTATGACTATACGGTTGAACCAGAAGATGGAGCAGTCGGCGTATTTGCCCACGAATATGGCCATGACTTAGGAGCTCCGGATGAGTATGATACACAATATACGGGTAATGGTGATTCTGTTGCACAGTGGTCCATCATGAGCGGCGGCAGCTGGAGCGGTCATATTGCTGGGACACAGCCACCAAGTTTTTCACCACAAGTGAAAGAATTCTATCAAAAAACAATTGGCGGCAACTGGGCTAATATTACTGAAGTAAACTATGATGAAGTTGATCAAAATGGGCTTGCTACAATAATTGACCAGAGTGTTACCAAATCTAAAAACCCTGGTATTGTGAAGGTAAACCTTCCTGACAAGAAAGTTCCTGGTATTGCTCCAGAGTTTGGTCAAAAATACTATTACAGTACAAAAGGCGATGACCTTCATACAGTAATGGAAACTCCAGTGTTTGATTTAACAGGGGCAACATCAGCTAAATTTGATTACAAACAGTGGTATGAGGTTGAAACTGACTACGACTACCTATATGTAAAAGCAGTAACGGGAGATGGAACGAGCGTAACACTTGATACAATTGGTAATGATTATACTACAGATAGTTATGAAACTTCCCAAGGTAAGTGGGAAGACAAATCGCTTGATTTGACACAATTTGCTGGACAAAAAGTTAAACTTGTTTTTGAATATGTAACAGACGGCGGACTTGCTCCAAATGGTTTTGCAATCGATAACCTTCAATTAACAGTGGATAGCAATGTTGTATTCTCTGATGATGCAGAAGGTACACCTAAAGTAACTCTAAATGGTTTTGAAGTATCTGACGGCTGGATTAAAAAGCCACATTATTATTACCTGGAGTGGAGAAACTACGCTGGTTCCGATACAGCTCTTCAATACTCTCGTGATGCAAAATATAATACTGGTTTAGTAGTTTGGTATGCTGATGATACATTCACAGATAATTGGGGCGGCAAACACCCAGGCGAAGGTTTCCTAAGTGTAGTGGACTCTCATCCTGAAGCACTTATTTTTAACCTAAAGGGTAAAGACTCAATCAGCCAAACAACCCGCTACCAAGTTGCAGACGCTGCGTTCTCATTAGACCCATCACCTGCATGGAGTGTTAATTCTCCAACCCGTGGAATCTATGATTACAAAGGCCTTCCAGGCGTAACTGAGTTTGATTCAACTAAGGATTACATCAATACCGTAATCCCTGACGCTGGAGTGAAAGTTCCACATCAGTACCCAATCAAGTTCCAAGTCATCGGCGAAGCAAAAGACAACACTGCTGGTGCGGTTTGGATTCACAAATAAGAAATAGAAGAGACATCGGAATTTCCCGATGTCTCTTTTGCTTATAAAATTATCTTAAAAGTTGTTCCAGCACTTGGGCTGCTAGCTGCCTCAATTGTCCCTCCGTGTGCCTCGACTAACTGCTTAACAATTGAAAGCCCAAGACCAGAACCACCCAATGCACGGGTTCTTGATTTATCAACCCGGTAAAAGCGCTCAAATATTCGCGGTAAATCTTCCTTGGGAATCCCTTTCCCTTCATCTTGAACTTGAATATGAATTTTCCCATCAACTTGGCAAATGGAAACAATTATTTTGGTGTCAGGCTCAGAATATTTCCTGGCATTATCGAGGAGGTTTAGAATGACTTGTTCAAACCGGATCGGGTCAATATGTGCATAAAGATGTTCAGAACAATTGAGCTCAATTCTCATCTTATTCTCTTTTAAAGCAGGAGCTACTTTCTCAATTATGGATTGAAAATAGGGCAGCAAATGAACCTTTTCTTTTTCAATTGAAAATGTGTTTTCATCCATTTTTGCTAGATTAAATAATTCCTTAACTAGCTTTGAAAGTTTAACTGACTCTTCATGAATAATTTCTAAATAGTTATCCTTATCCTCTTTAGTCGTATCATTCCGGCGGGCAATATCGGCATAACCTTTAATGTATGTCAGTGGAGTTCTCAATTCATGAGAGATACTGGCTAAAAATTCATTTCGCTCATTTTTTAAAATTTCTAAGTCCTTCGCTAACACTTTGATTGATTCACCAAGGTCGCCGATTTCATCCTTCCCAAGTTTAGGAAGCGAAACGGAGAGGTCACCTTTACTAATTCGTTTCGTTGCCTCACTCATCTGAATAAGCGGGTGGGTTACAAATCTGGTTAGAAAGATAATCATCATCATCATAAAAAGAAGCGTAAGGAGACTGGCAAGAAGAAAATGCTTATTTAATTCGGAAATTAAATCCCTAATCTTTTGTGTAGTCTGAAACATATAGACATATCCGGCAACTTTCTTGTCGATCATCACCGGACTAACAGCAGCAATGGTAGCTGCAGTTTTCCATTCTTCCTCTAAGATTAATCCTTCATGGGGAACACGTTTAGGGGTAGACTTTATCGTTTTTTTCATTTCATCTGTCACCTTATTGGATGACATATAAATAGATCCATCTGGCTTCGTTAACACGACTTGTGTATCGGTCCGCGCTTCCATCATGGCAATGTGCCTGACCGTATCTTCGTGAAACGATGCCTCTAGTACATCGCGGTGATTATTCCCCCTTGTCTGAAGTGCGGATAATTCTTCATGTACACGGGAGTGGATTATATTATTGTGTAAAAAAAACATCGAAATTCCTTCTAACAGACAAATAGCTAGAAAGAAAAGCAGACTAATTTTAAATGATATTTTATTCATGTCAGCACCTCACACCTAAGAATACTACATGTCAGGCCGTGAGATAGCATCCTTTTGTTGCAATTTTATAAATTAAGGCTGTGTTAAAGGGTATTGTCGAGTTTTAGCATGTTGATTGGA
>NZ_JBALNF010000034.1:12336-20039 GCF_036962465.1 Neobacillus vireti | reverse complement strand
TTAACACAGCCAAAATAAAAAAAGTGGGTGCCCCTTTTAACTGGGACACCCTTTATAGTAGAGAGGTTAATTTTGGGATGAGTAAGATGGCTAATAAAACCAGTGCACTCAATCGATAAAGAGCCGATCACCGTAACTTTGGGGAGTTCGAGGTATCAACACTCTTTACATGATTATCTTAGCGAGAAAAATTGAAGATGTTATGAAGAAGTTGTGGTGAATTTGTGAAGTTACAAACATCACAGATCAGAGGTGATATAGTAGGAGTATGGGAGTGATGATTCATGAAGATTCTATTAGTGGACGATGAACGCAGAATAGTAGAAGTCCTTGAAGCTTATTTAGAGAGAGAAGGCTATGAGATCCATAGCGCTGATAATGGGATAGATGCTTTGAAAAAAGCGAAAACAATCGAACCTGATTTAATGATTCTTGACCTCATGCTGCCTGATATATCTGGTGAAGAGGTTTGCCGGCTCGTACGCAAAGAGTCGGATGTTCCTATCCTTATGCTGACGGCGAAATCAGCAGAGGATGACCGCATTAACGGAATTGTTATGGGAGCTGACGACTATTTAACCAAACCTTTTAGTCCAAGAGAGGTAGTTGTTCGTGTTCAAGCCATTCTCAGACGTGTAAAAAAGGCAGAAAAGGTCGAACGCCTTGAATTTAACGGCAAAAAACTTTCAATCGATTTGGTCAAAAAAGAGGTAACAGTAAATGGAGTGTATGTAACGTTAACCCCGATTGAATATAAATTACTAACCAATATGGCTGTCAATCCTGGACGTGTGTACAGCCGAATGGATTTGCTTGAAAAAATTCAGGATGAAGGAATGTACTATGATGGCTATGAACGGAGTGTGGATACACATATCAAAAACCTCCGTAAAAAAATAGAGTTGGATTCACGGCAGCCGGACTTTATCGTGACGGTTTTTGGGATGGGCTATAAATTTGGAGGGGTCCTCGATGTTGCAAACGCTCCGGTCTAAAATACTCTTTTATTTAGTCCTCATCTCGATGATTGGAATTTTAATTGTCAGCTTTTTTATTCAGTACGGTTTTGAAGAGAGTTTTACTAGTTATTTAGATCGGAATCGTGAGAAAAAGATTGATAGAATTATTACTGAAATCGAGAAGGATTATCGGAAAAATGGTCATTTTACCACTGATCCGGTTTATGGACTATTACATGAGAACGCCATGACCGATCAGCTATATTTTCAATTATATGATCGATTTGGAAAGATGCAGATGGATACATCCAGTATCCGCGGCATGTTAAATAGCTTTGGATTAACGGAACCTGAGCCTGATGGAGAAAAGTGGCACAGTAAAACCTACACGTTAAAGGTCGACAATGCCATAATTGGCAAGCTCGTAGCGATTTACCCTGAAGGTCTAATTGATGATGAATACACGTTTATTCAAACGATTCAATTGTATATTTTGGCGGCAGTTTGCTTAACGATTGTTCTAGCGATTATATTTGGGATGATTTTTTCTAAAAAACTAACCTCTGGTCTAAAGAAGCTCTCGTTTGCAGCAGGTGAGCTTCAGCAGCATAATCTCGATATCCGTATCCCTTTATCGGGTCTGCCGACAGAGGTAAAGCAGATAGCGATTTCCTTTAATAAACTCGCTGAATCACTGGCAAAAGAAGAAATGCTGCGGAAACAATTTACAGGCGACCTTGCCCACGAGCTGCGGACCCCGCTTGCTACCTTAAGAAGTCAAATTGAAGCCTTCCAGGATGGGATTTGGGAGCCAACACCGCAGCGTTTGCAGGTTAGTCATGAAGAGCTCATGCGGTTAGTAAGGCTCGTGAACGAGTTAGAGAAGCTGCTTGCAGCGGAAAATCCACAAATAAGACTAGAGAAAATGGAACTGGAGGCAGGCAGCGTCTTAGCGGCTCTATGGGAAATGTTTTTGCCCATATTTAATGAAAAGGGTGTAGGTCTGCAAATTGAAGAACTCTCTCGGGAAGAAATGTTTGCAGCAGATAAAGATCGTTTGATGCAAGTTTTGTCCAATGTTCTTAATAATGCTTTAAAGTATACGCCGGAAGGGAAAAACGTCACCATTTCGGTTGTGACCGACAAAGAAGGTTACGTGGGCTTTAAAATTCAGGACGAAGGATCAGGAATGGCTGAAGATGACATTCCCCATATTTTCGAACGTTTCTATCGGGGCGATAAATCCCGAGACAGAAAAACGGGCGGTGTAGGAGTGGGGCTCTCGATTGTGAAGGCTTTAATGGATGCACATAAAGGCTTAATTAATGTAAAAAGTAGGGTAAATAAAGGAACCAGCATCACCTTATGGTTTCCACAGGAAGAGTGAAGGCCGGTCAGCAATGATCGGCCTTCTTTCTATGACTCTAACAATTCTTTTATATGGTATACCCGGCCGCTTTCGGGTGTCCCGCGTAACACTAAGTCTATTAATCGGCTAGCCACTGCATCCGTTTCCAATAGTAAATTCTTTTCTTTAAATTCTTTAAATTTTTCGAGCTCCTTAAAGGCAGCTTCGGAGGAAGAACGGATTGTTTCCTGCATGCCGGTATCCATGATGCCTGGACTAAAGCCAATAATGGTATTCTCGGTTTTCAATTCTGCTTGTTCGATAGCAGTTGTCTGGGTGAACATGTTTAACCCGGCCTTTGAGCTGCAATAAACACTCCAGCCTTCAATCGAGCGGACAGCGGCACCAGACGTGACATTGATAACGGTTACTTTTGTATTGGTTAACTGGGCCTTACTTAAAAATAAATTGGTAATCAAAATAGGAGCAATCAGATTTACTTTTATATTTCGGATGATTGGAGTTTGATCTAAATTTCCGACCTTTTGAATGGGTTCAATTACACCTGCATTATTGAAAAGCAGGATCTCAGTTGGGTTTTTTTCAAAAAGACAGTGGGCAATCTCCATAAAGACCTCTTGTATTTCTGTTTCTAATGAGAGATTGCAAGAAATATGTTTATAATCCATTCCCTTTGAGATGGCAATATTCTTTAACTCTTCATTCTCTGTCCGAGAAACAGAAACTACCGCAATTTGCTCCTGTAAAAGGTGTTTCGCAATACTTTCCCCTAAGCCCTTAGAAGCCCCGGTTATGATTGCATATTTCATGGAACACTCCCCCTGAAAGCCAGTTTAATTATGTATATTTCCTATTTTATTCCTCAAAAATATATTAAGCAAATTTGGAAGAGCTATAAAAAAAGCAGTTCCATTCAAGGAACTGCTGCCGCATTTTTAGGGACTAAACCTTTAACCATTTTTCAGGTTGGAACTGGGGATTACTTTACTGCCCGTTAATGCGGGATAGAATTTCTTCCACTCATTTAGGAAGGATTGGGTGGAAGTGTTGGGATGTTCAAGGACCAGTGGGGTTGGTCCTGACTGCTTTTCTTTACCATTAACAATTATTGAAAGCCGATTTGTCAGGTAATGAATCTCCATCAAATCATGGCTGACAAACACAGTAGTTGTTCTAGTATCTTCCAGAATTTGTTTGAAATCTTCTATTAAACGGATCTTTGTTGGGAAATCTAGTGCTGAAAAAGGTTCATCTAGAAAAAGAATTTCCGGCTCCACAATCATCGCCCGCGCAAGATTAACCCTTTGCGCCTCACCGCCTGATAAATAAAGAGCATTTTTTTTCGCTAAATGGCTAATGCCAAACAACTCCAGCCACTGAGCTACTTTTTCTTTGATGATTGGTTTAGATATCTTCCTTAATGTTAGGCCAATAGCAATATTTTGAAAGACGGTTCCATCCAAAAGAAGGGATTGCTGTAAGGCGACTGAAAACCTTCTTCGCATTTCAAGTGGAGGGTTGCCAATTGGTACAGGTTGATTCCGATAGAGGAACTCGCCGCTTGACTGTTTTTCCAGAAATGAAAGGACCTTCAGTAAGGTGCTTTTTCCAGCACCGTTTGGCCCCATAATACCAAGAAACTCACCATCATGAATCTTGAAGGAAGGAATATCCAGAATCGTCTTCTGCTGGGCTATGTAGGTCATGTTCTTTAGCTCGATTAACGGGTTCATGATATTCGCTTCCTTTGCTGTAAAAATGTTAAGACCGCCGTTATCAATAGAGCAACGGACAATAAAATAAACGAAAGGGCTAAGGCAATGTCAAAGTTACCTTTCGATACTTCCATTACGATGGTTGTGGTTAAAATTCGGGTATCGCCTTGAATATTGCCGCCCACCATCATCGCAGCGCCCACCTCGGCAATCACGCGGCCAAAACCAGCCATGACCGCTGCTAAAATGGCCATTTTTAATTGTTTAATAAGAATAAACCATGTCTGCAGTCTTGTTGCCCCAAGTGCCTTAATTTGCAGCAGCATCTTATCGCTGATTTGCTGAAAGGCTGTACAGGTAAGACTGGTGACAATAGGCAGGCTGACTAAGATTTGGGCCATAACAATGGCGGTCGGCGAATAGAGCAGGGAGAAATCACCTAATGGGCCGGAGCGCCATAAAAGCATGGTAATCCAGAGGCCTGCTACAACTGGCGGGAGCCCCAGACCAATATTAATGAAAACTAACAGTAATTTACGGCCTTTGAATCTAGTTAATCCGAGGAACATACCAAATGGCAAGCCGATGATTGTACTAATTAGAATGGAAATGAGGCAGACTTTAAGTGTTAATGCAGTAATCGCTAACACTTCTTGATCCCCAGAAAGGATGATCTCGATTGCCTTTTTGATTCCATCTACTAGTAATTCCATAACGTCGTGCCTCCAGTAGTTCCGTATGAAGTAGACAAGAGGCGGACCTGTTTAGAGGAACGCCACTCATTCGATTTATTCTGTGTATTTAATAAAAAGTGATCTTCCAAATTCTTTTTTACCAAAGTTCTCAATTACATCTTGTGTTTTTGGAGCTACCATGAAATCTACAAACTTTTTAGCATCTGTACTATTCACTTTATCATGTTTTTCAGGATTTACTTCCATAACATGATAGATATTCATTAAATCTTTGCCGCCTTCAACCACAATTTGCAGTGTATCTAGATTTTTGGATTGGGCAAGCCAGGTTGCACGGTCCGTTAAGACATAGCCTTTTTTCTCAGCAGCAACTTGTAAGGTTTGGCCCATTCCTTGTCCGGTTGATACATACCAATCGCCTGCAGGCTTAATAGCTGCAGTGGTCCAGATGGCCAGTTCTTTTTTATTTGTACCAGAGTCATCCCCGCGTGAAATGAAAGGTGATTTTGTTTCAGCTATTTTTTTAAATGAAGCCACAATATCATCACCACTCACGCCTGCAGGGTTTTCCTTTGGACCTACTAAAACAAAATCATTGTACATAACGCGTTTATAGTTAATGGCATCCCCTGCATCGACAACAGCCTTCTCTGCTGCTGGAGCATGAACTAACAGGGCATCTGCTTCACCCTTTGTACCCATTGCCAATGCTTCGCCAGTACCTACCGCAATCACTTTTACTTTGACATTATTTTGTTTTTCAAACATAGGGATGATGACATCCAATAAGCCGCTGTCCTGTGTGCTGGTTGTGGTAGCAAGAATCATGTTTGTTGGAGCAGCTTTAGCTGCTGGTTTGTGATCTTTAGCCGCTGAATCTTTTGACGCTGTATTACCGCAAGCTGATAAAACAAGAAGCATTAATGCCAGTAACGCAATTACAAAACGATTTTTCTTCATACAAGTTCCTCCGTTTGACTAGTTTGATAGATGACTTTTCCTAAATCTTGAATCGAATAGCCTTCTAAATCTGTCAGGCTTTCTTTAAAACTAGCAGATTGTAAATACTGAATTAATGCAAGTAAATTCTGCTTGTTTTCTGTTGTGAAGCGAAAAACAAGATCAAACTTCTCTTGGGCGATCGGGACGAAATCCAGTCCTAAGTGGCTTGCAGCGGATTGGATTCCGAATGTAACATCCGCCATGCCTCGATTTATGTAGGAAGCAGCAGATAGATGGTTCCATTCTTCCTGTCCATAACCGTTTATTTTATTTGGATGAATTCCATAGGCAGAGAGCTTTGAATCAAGTAAAAACCTTGTACCCGCTCCTTTTTGCCGGTTTATAAACTGGACGTCTTTTCTAGTAAGATCTGTAAAATCAAGAATACTTTTTGGATTACCTTTTGCGACGATGAAGCCTTGCTGCCTGGCAGCAAATCGTATGACCGCAATATTTTCATAGACAAACAGCTGATGAATAAATGGCAGATTATATTCTTGTGAAGCAGGATCTAATAAGTGGATCGCCGCAATATCGCATTGACCGCGGTAAAGCATCATTAATCCTTCTAAACTGCCGATAAAGGAAGGCTGAATCGGTAAATTTAAAGCGTTTCCAGCTTGTTTCGCGAAATGTTCAACGAGAAAATCATGGCTGCCAGAGAGACGTATGGGTGCGGTTGGCATGCTGGTTACATGTGGTGCATCGATACTTTTTTTGGCAGGTGCTTTCCTGCTTTCCTTATATCGTTCTAGTTCGGCATGCTCGATTCTCATTTTATTGCCAATCTTAAAGGCGTGTAGTTCACCTCTTTTAATCAATTCATATACTGTATGTTTAGAGATTTGAAAGATTTGCGCCACTTCATCGGGAGTATAGGCCCGTTCGTCCATTGTCCACCCTCCTTTTTCCAGTTCATTTTATAGTAAGAATAGCATAAGATATGTGACTTTTGTTAAGAATTGTTAAGTTTCGTTAGGTTTTGTTTGGAATTGTCATGAATTGTACAAAAGGCATGCTCATGAGTCACACAATCTTCACAAACGTCACTTATTGTTCAATCGTGAGCATGGGAATTTGTTGTAGTATGTTTATAGAGGGAAAATTTCTGGTTAAGGGAAGGGATGTAAATGTCGAAACTTTTGTATATTACAGCAAACCCTAAAAATGATATAAAATTATCAAAAGGGATGCAAATCGGCGAAGTATTTTTAGAGGAGTTTAAAGCTGCCCAGCCGGATGTGGAAATTGAACGCTGGCACTTATTTGATATGGAAATCCCCGATATTGACATGGATCTTTTATACGCACGGGCTAAATTATCATTTATGGGCTATACAAAAGAGCAATTATCGGAAGCAGAACGGACCAAACTTGAAAAAATGCATGAGCTTGCTGACCGATTTATAGCTGCTGATTACTATGTGTTTGTCACACCGATTTGGAATCTTGGCGCCCCTTCGATTTTGAAAAAATTTATAGATAATTTATTTATTGTTGAAAAAACATTTACCAATACACCAGATGGTCCTAAGGGACTTTTAACGGGTAGAAAAGCGATTCATATTCAAACCCGCGGCGGTATCTATTCATCAGGTCCAATGGTTGACTTTGAGTTTGGCGACCGTTACTTACGCAAAGTATTCCAATTCCTTGGTTTTGAGAGCTTGGATACCGTTGTTGCAGAGGGAATGGATCATTTTCCAAAACAGATACCGGAAATTATGGCCAAGGCAAAAGAACAAGCGGCCGAAGCGGCACGAGAAATGGCAAAGGAAACCGTTAATATCTAAAAGAAAAATGCGACTCGTTGCTGAGCCGCATTTTTCTTTTAGGCTGTGTTAAAGGTTATTGATGATTATTGGCATGTTGATTGGAGCGGAAGGCGGCGAAGACTCCTCGAAAATGCTATCGCATTTTCTTCGTGCGTGGGCGGATTCTAAGATGTAAATTCAAAGTCCTG
>NZ_JBALNF010000034.1:0-12274 GCF_036962465.1 Neobacillus vireti | reverse complement strand
TTCAAGATTAACACAGCCTGCTTTTAAAATTTACCTGTAAATTGAAAGAATAAAACAAGAATCCCTAATGCCCAAACATAAATCGCAAAGGGCTTTAACGAATGCTTTTTTAAATAGCTAATCATCCATCTAACGGCAACGTAGCCGAAGAGGGCAGAAGCTATGATCCCCACAAGTAATGCTGATAAGGTGATGGTTTCGCCTTGGCCTTCGAGTAAATCCTTAGTCTGCAGGACAATTGCGCCGGCAATCGCTGGCGTTGATAAAAGAAAAGAAAAGTAAGCGGCAGTTTCCCGGTCTAATTTGCGCCAAAGTGCGGCAACAATGGTCATCCCCGAGCGTGATATGGCTGGCATAATCGCAACCGCCTGAAAGGTACCAATGATGAAGGCATCCTTATAGCCGATATCATCCATTTTTTTATATCCATTTTTAGCTGAATCGGCAAGCCACAGAAATAATCCCGTCATTAGAAATTCCCAGCCAATCGTCACACCTGTTTTCGAGATTTCATCAATATAATCCTTAAAAGCAAGCCCAAATACAACGGCAGGAATCGTTCCCACAATTAACAAAAAGGTTAATTTGCTAAACGGATTCCTAAGTATTTTGATAAACTCAGCTTTATAAAAAACAAATACAGCCAATAAGGTCCCGACATGCAGCATGGTATCAAGCAATAGGCCCGCTTCTTGAAGGCCGAATAAATTTCTTCCTAAGTAAAGATGTCCTGTACTGCTGATGGGCAAAAATTCAGTTAAACCTTGAATAATTCCGAGGATTAATGCTTCCAGTTTTGTTAACATACGCTCCCTCTCATTCTAAAGTGATCTAAGCCTGTACACTAATGAATATGCAGGAAAGAATGATTTCATGAAATCCTCTTCCATTTTAGGAAGTGTTAAATAAAAGATTGATATATGAAATCAAAATAAGTGCAAACCGAACGTCTTCTCCCATAAAATAGGATTATACTTGCCTGAGAGGAGAAACGTATTTTGGAAAATTCTCATCTTCATTTTAATACGTCTATTGGGGTCAAAAAGCCAGAAAATATTCGAAACAAAGAACAGGCATGTCCATTTTGTGAAAGAGATCAGTTGACCGACCTCATTGCTGTCGACGGCCCGATCATTCTCTTGAAAAATAAATATCCTGTCCTGGAAAATACTTATCAAACCGTATTAATAGAAACAGACGATTGCCATGGCGAACTCTCCACCTATTCCAAAGAGCATCTCCATCGTTTGATTCGGTTTGGCCTTCATGCTTGGTTAGAAATGGAAAAATCGGGCCATTACCGATCGGTTATTTTTTTCAAAAATCATGGTCCACTTTCAGGAGGGACTATCGCCCACCCGCATATGCAGATTGTCGGTTTGCATGACATTGATTATCGGGAAAAATCGTCACATGAGATGTTTGAAGGTCTCCTCATTGCCGAGAACCATGGTGTCCGGTTTACCTTGTCGACAAAGCCGCGCGTGGGCTTTTATGAATTTAATGTTGAAATGGAGGATTCCGGATACAGGGAGGAATTCGCGGAATATATTCAAAAGGCGGTCCACTACATTTTGAATCATTTTCCTTTTAAAGCAACAAGCTATAATATCTTTTTTCATCATTTGGATGATAAAATTTATGCAAAAGTAGTCTCCCGGTTTGTGACTACCCCTTTATATATTGGGTATGGTATTCCACAAGTCCCAAGTAATTTAGAGTGGATGGCGGAAGAGGTTCGAAAGATCTATTTTCAAATCATGTAAATAAAACCAGCAGCCGGTTATAAGTTGAGATTTGTCGTTTTTCAAAATATAATGGAGGAATGGACAAGTTTTTTGTAAGGTGGTACCAATATGACTTCAAAAAGCAATACAACTTCAAAACTTGATTACAGCCTTGTTTTTATATTAATCTTGCTTTTTCTAGCGAGCTGTTTAGCGATATACAGTGCCCAGGCAAGCGGACAGTATAAGGAGAATTTTCTAATCAAGCAAATCGTCTGGTATGTTGTTGGGGGCGGTATTATTGCCATGGTGATGACCCTTGACTCAGACCAATTGAAAAAATTAACCTGGTACGCATACGGGTTTGGTATTTTTTTGCTAGCTTTTTTAATTGTCGCACCAGCAAGTATTGCTCCGGTCATTAATGGAGCAAAAAACTGGTTTGTACTTCCAGGGGTAGGCTCGATTCAGCCTTCTGAGTTTGTTAAAATTTTTATTATCCTTGGCCTTTCCCGTGTTGTTGATCAACATCATTTGAAAAATCCAGTAAAAACACTGCAAACTGATTTTTGGCTGTTAATAAAAATGGGCATTGTCACGATGGTTCCATTGGGTATGATCATTAAACAAGATTTAGGGACCTCGCTAGTTTTCTTGGCTATTTTAATTGGCATGATTTTTATTTCGGGGATTTCATGGAAAATTTTGGTGCCGATATTTGCGTTCGGTATTATCTTAATTGGTACGATATTTTATTTTGTTCTTTGGAGCCCGGATGTATTGGAAAAGTATCTGGGAGTTGGTGAATATCAGCTTCGCCGGATTTACTCTTGGCTTGATCCGTATAGTTATGAGGGGACGGATGCTTATCAGCTGACGAAGTCCTTGCTAGCCATCGGCTCCGGTCAAACAGGCGGTAAAGGTTTTGGAAACCGTGAAGTTTATTTACCTGAAAGCCAAACGGACTTTATTTTTAGTGTCGTTGGTGAGGAATATGGCTTTATCGGATCTAGTGTGTTAATCAGCTTATTTTTCCTACTTATTTACCATATTACGAAGGTTGGTATGGAAACAAAGAACAATTTTTATACGTATATTTGTGTTGGTGTCATCAGTATGATTACCTTCCACGTGTTCCAGAACATCGGCATGACAATTGGTGTACTGCCGATTACGGGTATCCCGCTGCCTTTTATCAGCTACGGGGGAAGTGCCTTGATGGGGAATATGATGGGATTGGGATTGATTTTCTCAATTCGTTATCATTATAAAAAGTATATGTTTTCTACTTCAGCATAAAAAGAGCGGCATTGGTTCGCTCTTTTTTTTGCTATGTTTAGCAGTCCGGATCGGGTTCGCGGAATTATTTCAAAAGTTCGCGGAAAAAACATACAAAGGTACGGAAATAATCCCGAAGTTCACGGAANNTCAAATCAAAGTACCGTTCACGGAATTATTTCGAAAGTTCGCGGAAAAAACATACAAAGGTACGGAAATAATCCCGAAGTTCACGGAAAAAATCCAACTTTTAACGGAAATAACGTTTAAGTCCGCGGAATTAACGGATCACATCTCAAATCAAAGTACCGTTCGCGGAATTATTTCAAAAGTTCGCGGAAAAAACATAAAAAGATACGGAAAAAATCCCGAAGTTCACGGAAAAAATCCAACTATTTACGGAAATAACGTCCAAGTCCGCGGAATTAATCGAAACTAAGCCAACCCCCTGTCTACCAACAAATATGGTAAAATGTAATAAACAGTTACAAACAGGAAAAAGCGGTACAAAACCTGCTCTTTACGTAACGCAAATAGCATGGATGGAAGGTGTCAAGATGGAGAAGGAATTTACTGCTCAGTTTGAAGCATTACTCGAAAAATATAGTGAGCTACTCGTTGGCGAAAGCAAGGAAGGAACAAAAGAAAAAATTAAGACATGGGCTTTATACTCACATATTGCCAAGTCCATGCCAGCCCTAGCGAAGCACTGGAATGAACTGTACCCCGAGGCCAAAGAAGAAATAAAACAAATCAGTCTCGAAATAAAACAGCTAAATGAGCAGCATCGAAAAGCAAAGAAATAATAAAAACGGCCATGCGGGTGACATGGCCGTTTTGCTTACATTTGGTCATCAGATTGATTGCTATCTGTAGGCTTGTAAGTCTGGCTTGATTGAGTGTCAGATTGTTTAGCTTGGTTATTAATATCAGTCATATCATTCTCTTCGCCAAACTCTGTTGCATAATTAGGCTGGCCGTAGTTTTGACGGGTTGTATCTGTTTTGGACTCGCCCAATGGAGCAAATAATAGCGGAAGACAAGCAAGCCCGCTAAGTCCAACAAGACTATAAATAATTCTAGATAAAGCTGAATCTTGCCCGCCAAAAAGGGCTGCTACTAAATCAAATTGAAATAACCCAATTAGTCCCCAGTTAATGGCGCCGATAATCACTAAAACTAAGGCAATTCGTGATAAGGTCTTCATGTTCATTCACCTCCTGAATAGATAATAAAAAGATCGTTCTTAGCATTTGTAATAAACCCAATTATCATACAGCCATAATAAAGTAAAAAACACTAAACCAGCCTAGCGCTTGTATTGGCTATTCTGGCTGTTTCTTTTATCAATGCTGGCTTCTTCATTTCCTGGTCCGGCATTGCCCTTCACACTTGCCGCGCTTACCCCAGCTTTGGAAGGATTCTTTTTCATTTTTGCCATCATTATCACCTCATAAATAGGATGCCCAGCCATTTAAAAATATGTAGTCGAAAATTGGGTTTAAAAAAAATTTAAAATTCCGCGTTTAATGATTGCACAAATTTTCGAAATATTTTATATTAATTAGTAGCAAGACTCATTCAGATGGTATTTTTTTTGGAATAAAAATGAATGAGTATTCATTCAAAGTTGAAGGGGGAGACAATATTGAACCAATTGATTAAAAAAGCTGCTGTCCTTGGATCAGGAGTAATGGGGTCTGGAATCGCAGCTCACTTAGCAAATATCGGAATCCCAACACTATTATTGGATATTGTGCCAAAGGAATTAACAAAAGAAGAGGAAGCCAAGGGGCTTACTATTGCAGATAAACCTGTTCGGAATCGGATTAGTGCACAAAATATCCAAAAATTATTAAAACAAAAGCCTGCACCACTCACCTCTAAAAAGAATCTCGCCCTCATTGAAGCAGGTAACCTCGAAGACGATTTAGTGAAACTGAAGGACGTTGACTGGATCATTGAAGTAGTCGTTGAAAACCTTAACGTAAAGAAGCAGGTTTTTGAAAAAGTCGATCAATACCGCAAACCTGGCAGCATTGTCAGCTCAAATACCTCTGGAATCTCAGTCGAAGCAATGGTGGAAGGACGCTCCGAAGATTTTAAAAAGCACTTCTTAGGAACACACTTCTTTAATCCACCGCGTTATTTAAAATTACTTGAAGTCATCCCAACTCAATATACGTCGCCAGAAGTACTTTCATTCATGAAAACGTTTGGTGAGGATGTATTAGGGAAAGGCGTCGTAATTGCTAAGGATACCCCCAACTTTATTGCCAATCGGATTGGTACATATGGGCTCCTTGTCACCGTTAGGGAAATGATAAAGGCTGGACTAAGTGTCGGCGAAGTTGATTCCATCACTGGCCCATTAATCGGCCGGGCAAAAAGTGCCACCTTCCGGACACTTGATGTCGTCGGACTAGATACCTTTTATCATGTGGCCGGTAATGTTTATGAACAAGTAGAAGGCAAAGAGAAAGAAGTCTTTGAAATTCCTGCCTTTCTTAAGACCATGGTCGAAAAAGGCTGGCTCGGCAGCAAGTCAGGTCAAGGGTTCTTTTTGAAAAAGGGGAAAGAAATACTGGAGTTAGATCCTGCTACATTAGAATATGGGCCGCGTAAAAAATTAACAACCCCAGCCGTCGAATTGGCTAAGCAGGAAAAAGGCACAGCCAATAAATTGAAAGCGCTTGTATATGCAAATGACAAGGCTGGTCAATTTTTATGGAAAACATTCACGGAATCGTTCGTTTACGCTGCACAGCTGCTAGGGGTGATTGCGGATGATATCGTGGCGATTGACCGGGCGATGAAATGGGGCTTTGGCTGGGACATGGGGCCATTTGAAGCCTGGGATAGCATTGGTGTGGAAAAGTCAGTACAAAAGCTGAAAAGCAGCGGCGTTGAAGTACCTGCCTGGATTACTGACATGCTTGAAAAAGGTCATACCTCCTTCTACTTAGAAGAAAATGGCGAGCAGTTCTACTATCATAATGGTCAATATCGCCTTGTCGAAACGAATCCAAAAGCGATTGACTTGAAAAAAATAAAGAAACAAAAGGGTGTTATTAAAAAGAACAGCGGCGCGAGTTTAATCGATATCGGTGACGGGGTTGCACTACTCGAATTCCACTCACCTAACAATGCGATTGGTCTCGATATTGTTCAAATGATTAATTTTGCAGTCGATGAAGTCGAGAAAAATTATAAAGGATTGGTCATCGGCAACCAAGGTAAAAACTTCTGCGTTGGGGCAAACCTCGCGATGATGTTAATGGAAGTGCAGGATGACAATATTTATGAGTTAGATATGATCGTCCGCCACCTTCATAGTGCCTTGTTAAAGGTGAAATACAGCTCGAAGCCGGTCGTAGCCGCTCCATTTGGCATGACACTTGGCGGCGGTGCAGAGGTTTGTCTGCCGGCAGCCCATATTCAAGCATCCTCGGAAACGTACATGGGTCTTGTTGAGGTAGGAGTTGGTCTTCTTCCAGGGGGAGGCGGCAACAAGGAACTTTATATGAAGCACTTAGAGAACCTGCCAAACGGAGTACCATTTGATTTGCAAAATGTCGCCAATAAAGTGTTCGAAACGATTGCCACCGCAAAAGTTTCTACATCCGCAGCAGAAGCACGAGAAAATAATTTCTTAAGTTCATCTGATGGCATTAGTTTTAACGGTGATCATCTCATTTATGATGCCAAACAGGCTGTGCTTGCCTTACATGAGCAAGGATTTAAACCGAGAGTTCGCCGGAAAGTTCCGGTCGTGGGCGAAACAGGCTATGCCACCTTACTTCTAGGGGCAGAAGCGATGCGTTTATCCGGTTATATTTCGGAGCATGATTTAAAAATTGCTAAGAAGATTGCCTATGTCATTGCGGGCGGCCGCGTCCCATTTGGAACAGAAGTTGATGAGCAATATCTCTTAGATTTAGAAAGAGAGGCTTTCTTAAGTCTGATTGCCGAGCCAAAATCACAGCAGCGCATGCAGCACATGCTCGTAAAAGGGAAACCGTTAAGAAACTAATACTAGATTAAGAGAAAGTGAGGGAGATTCCATGAGAGAAGCAGTGATTGTTGCCGGGGCAAGGACCCCGGTTGGTAAGGCAAAGAAAGGAACGCTTGCTACTGTTCGTCCTGATGACTTAGGAGCATTGGTAGTAAAAGAAACTTTAAAGCGTGCCGGAAATTATGAAGGTAATATTGATGATTTAATCATTGGCTGTGCGATGCCCGAAGCGGAACAAGGAAACAATATGGCCCGCAATATCGGGGCATTGGCAGGTCTTCCCTATACAGTTCCTGCGATTACCGTTAATCGTTTCTGTTCATCCGGATTGCAGGCGATTGCCTATGCCGCACAAGGAATAATGCTAGGGCATACGGATACAGCGATTGCCGGCGGTGCGGAATCAATGAGCATGATTCCAATGATGGGGCATGTCGTCAGACCTAATATAAAACTTGCGGAAACGGCACCGCAATATTACATGGGAATGGGTCATACAGCGGAGCAGGTTGCCCAAAAGTATGGTATTTCCCGTGAAGACCAAGATGCATTTGCGGTCAGAAGCCATCAGCGGGCCGCAAAAGCTATAGCAGAAGGAAAATTCGTTGATGAAATTGTCCCTGTAGACGTAACGATTCGTACGGTTGGAAATGATAATAAACTTGTTGAAAAAACAGTTCAATTCTCCATGGACGAAGGGGTTCGCCCGGATACCAATTTAGAGACACTTGCCAAGCTTCGTCCGGCTTTTTCTGTAACTGGTTCTGTAACAGCGGGTAATGCCTCGCAAACAAGTGACGGAGCTGCCGCACTTATGGTCATGGACCGGGAGAAAGCGGAAGCACTTGGTCTAAAGCCGTTAGCTAAATTCAGATCGTTTGCCGTGGGCGGCGTCCCGCCAGAAATTATGGGGGTCGGACCTGTTGTCGCGATACCAAAGGCAGTTAAGCTAGCTGGTTTGGAGTTGTCAGATATTAATTTGTTTGAATTAAATGAAGCGTTTGCCTCCCAATCCTTGCAAGTCATCCGGGAGCTTGGTCTAAATGAAGAGATTGTCAATGTAAACGGAGGTGCCATTGCCCTTGGACATCCGCTAGGCTGTACAGGAGCAAAATTAACTCTCTCCCTAATTCACGAGTTAAAACGACGCAATGAACAATTTGGTGTTGTGACGATGTGTATTGGCGGCGGAATGGGTGCAGCCGGAGTGTTTGAATTATTGTAATAAAAGAATAGGAGGAATTTTAATGACTGAAACAAAAAAAGTTGTCAAAGGCGGAAGCTTTTTAATTGAGGATCTTTCCTTTCAAGATATATTTACACCAGAAGATTTTAATGAAGAGCATTTAATGATTGCGCAGACTGCTGCGGACTTTGTAGAAAAAGAAGTGGTTCCACAGATTGAGCATTTAGAAAACCATGAATTTGACCGTACTGTAAAACTGTTAAAGAAAATGGGTGAGCTTGGTCTATTAGCTGTTGACGTTCCCGAAGAGTTTGAGGGTTTGGGCTTAGATAAGATTACTTCATCTTTAATTACTGAAAAAATGGCGGGTGCAGGCGGATTCTCCCTTTCATATGGAGCACATGTCGGCATTGGTTCCCTGCCAATTGTGTTATTCGGGAATGATGAGCAGAAGACAAAACATTTACCTGCCCTTGCATCGGGCGAAAAGATTGCCGCCTATGCCTTAACAGAGCCAGGCTCAGGATCGGATGCCTTGGGTGCGAGAACGACAGCAAAACTAAATGCAGCTGGAACACATTATATCTTGAATGGTGAAAAGCAGTGGATCACGAATGCCGGTTTTGCGGATGTATTTGTCGTATATGCAAAAATTGATGGCGAGCACTTTACTGCATTCATTGTAGAAAGAGACTTTCCGGGGGTATCAACTGGTGCCGAAGAAAAGAAAATGGGCATCAAGAGCTCATCTACTCGTACCTTGATTTTAGAGGATGTAGCGGTTCCTGTTGAAAATCTATTAGGTGAGTTCGGAAAAGGTCATGTCATTGCCTTTAACATCTTAAACATCGGCCGTTACAAATTGGCAGTCGGCGGTGTGGGCGGTTCTAAGAAAGCCTTTGATATGACGGTTAAATATGCTAATGGCCGTAAACAGTTTAAAACAGCGATTTCACAATTTAACTTAACAAAAGAGAAGTTTGGCACGATGGCATCCAAAATCTATGCCGCTGAAAGTTCAGTCTATCGTACGATTGGTTTATACGAAGAAAATCAAGGAAAACTGACTACAGATGAAGCAAAGGATCTTAAAAAAGTAGCAAATGCGATCGCTGAATATGCAATTGAATGCTCAGTAAACAAATTCTTTGCAAGTGAAGTTTTATCCTATGTAGTTGATGAAGGGGTACAAATTCATGGCGGCTATGGCTTCATGCAGGAATATCCTATTGAAAGAGCTTATCGTGATGCGCGCATTAACCGGATATTTGAAGGAACCAATGAAATTAACCGGCTTCTAGTTCCGGGAACACTTGTGAAAAAGGCATTAAAAGGTGAACTCCCACTTTTCCAAAAAGCTCTAGCACTGCAAGAAGAATTAATGATGTTAATGCCAGAAGAGCCGGGTGATGAGCCGTTAGCACAAGAAAAATACCTCGTGAGAAATGCCAAAAAGATTGCCTTATTGGCATCTGGTTTAGCAGCTCAAAAATTTGGTAAGGCATTAGAAAGTGAGCAAGAGATCTTAGCTAATATTGCAGATATCGTTTCGAATGTCTACGCTATGGAATCCGTTGTACTCCGTACAGAAAAAGCAATTGCCAATGGCGGACTAGATAAGAATCAACAAAAACTTCTCTATACCCAAATTTTCTGCCAAGAGGCCTTTAATGAAATTGAAGCAACTGCTAAGGAATCGCTTGTAGCGATTGAACAAGGCGATACGCTTCGAATGATGTTAACCTCGCTTCGCAAATTCACACGCCACCAGCCAATCAACGTGATTGCCAAAAAACGGGCAGCTGCTGACGTAGTGATTGAAGCAGAACGTTATACAGTTTAACGATTCAGGAGCCCCTTCATTTTGAAGGGGCTTTATTATATTTTATTAGCGAGAAGGAAAATATACAAAAGGTGTCGAATTTTACCTATTAGGCGTGCGGTCCATTAGGATTTTGCAAGGTCATATGATAAACTTTTTATGAATGAAAAGGATAGGGTGGTGAAACGATTGGCTTTAACCTTTTACTGGTATCCCAAATGCGGCACATGTCGAAACGCGAAGAAATGGCTCGATGCCCATCATCTTTCCTATGAAGAAGTACATATTGTTGAGCAGCCCCCATCACGCGAGCAACTGCAGGAATACTATCAAAAAAGCGGCTTGGAATTAAAGAAATTTTTTAATACAAGCGGTTTAAAGTATCGTGAATTAGGAATTAAAGATAAAATGAAGACGGCAACAGAGGGTGAACTGCTTGATTTACTGTCATCGGATGGGATGTTAATCAAAAGGCCAATTCTGACGGATGGCGAGCGTGTTACCGTTGGTTTTAAGGAAGAAGAGTTTGAAAAAACTTGGCTTTGAGTAGTTAATGCATGTTACTAAAAAACTGGAGGGATTTTTCAAATGAGTTTACCAAAAGAATTACGTTATTCTGAAGAACATGAATGGGTAAAGGTTGAAGGAGAGAAGGTCCGCGTTGGGATTACTGACTTTGCACAGCATGAACTAGGCGATATCGTTTTCGTTGAACTTCCAGAGGTTGGTGCCGATGTATCAGCTGACGAACCATTTGGCAGTGTAGAATCTGTTAAAACGGTTTCTGAGCTTTATGCACCTGTTAGTGGTAAAGTGGTTGAGGTTAACGAGGATTTGGGTGACAACCCTGAGTTTGTCAATGAATCCCCATATGAAAAGGCATGGATGATTGTGATTGAGCCTTCAGATGTAAGTGAAGTAGACAAGTTAATGTCGGCTGAGCAATATGAAGAAATGATAAAAGAAGACTAATTTTTTTAAGCACCCTATTTATGGGTGCTTTTTCTCTTAAATTTCCACTCCTTTTCTTGTACGGCCGGGACAGACTAAACTTAAACCATATCGAAGAGGGTGGAAGGAATGACATTAAAGCAGCAAAAGATTGATGTAACTGACCGAGTGGTTGGAAAATTAAAGAATGGCGAACTGGAACTGTTTCTTGAAAATACAGCAATAGGGAAAATAAAGCTTTCTGATCAGATGCAAGTCGAATTGGATCATCACTTTGAGGCAGAACAGCAAAAAATTTATCAGCATGTCACCGTAACTGAACAGCCGAATGCTAAGTATACCGACTGTGATGATGGTGGATGGTGTTAACATAACTTCAAGCAAATACCTATTTCTTCGCGGACAATCATGTTATAGTTAACTTACTAACAAGATGGTACACGAAATCAGTATTTTAGAATATGTTAACATAAACAACTTTATATTACAGGTGATGGGATATGAATGATTCGTATGTTGACAAAGTTCTTATTGTCGAAGGAAAATCCGATAAAAACAAGGTTAAGAATATTGTGAAGGAACCTGTGGAGATTATTTGCACAAATGGAACAATCAGTCATTCTAAACTAGAGGAATTGATTGAGTTTCTAGAGGATAAGGATGTCTATATCCTCGTTGATGCAGATGATTCAGGCGAGAAGCTTCGCAAACGATTTAAGCGTGAATTTCCCCATGCGGAGCATTTGTATATTGACCGGATGTATCGGGAGGTAGCAACGGCACCTGAACACCACCTGGCAATGGTCCTATTAGGGGCTAATATTGATGTACATGCTGAGTTTTTAGAAATGAGTTAATGTGTATGAATGAATGGAATCGAACTGAATTGGCTGATTTCCTCGACCGTGAGGAAATCGGTCTGTTATATTTTTATACCCCTCTATGCGGCACTTGTCAGGTAGCGTCTCGAATGCTTCAAATTGTCGGGGAGCTTGTGGATGTGCAGATTGGAAAAATGAACTTGAATTTTTATCCGGATTTAGCGAAGAATTTTGCAATTGAGAGTGTACCCTGCCTGTTGATTATTCGTAATGGCGAGGTCCAGGAAGCGATTTATGCGTTTCATTCTGTCCCTTATTTACTTGAAAAAATTAAATCTTATCTTGGGTGAGCAGATGCGGGTGTTGCATCTGCTTTTTGTGTGAACGTGGTCCAAAGAAGCATGAACTTAATGAATAAGAGCGTTTCATAACCGCTGAAGCAGGAGCGAGTGCGTGTCTACGACAGATAAGAGG
>NZ_JBALNF010000033.1:135892-146118 GCF_036962465.1 Neobacillus vireti | reverse complement strand
AATAATGAAAATCATTCTCACTACTATTCTATTTGGAGGAAATTCATATATGAAAATACATACATTATCTGGACTTGTTTTATTATCTAGCAGTCTATTATTTGGCTGTTCCAATTCGGATCAAGCCTCGAGTACAAAAAAAGCAAAGGAAACTCAAAATACATCAACGGAATCGTTAAAAGGTGTATCGGCTGAATATCGGCAATATGCTATTTCCGAGATTGAAGAATTCGTTAAGGCCACAGACGCTTTTACCGCAGCTGTTAAAAATGGCGAAATTGAAAAAGCCAAGGAGCTTTATGGACCAGCTCGGATGCACTATGAGCGTGCGGAACCAATCGCCGAAAGTTTTGGTGACCTTGATCCTAAAATTGATGCACGTGAAGGGGATGTTCCCGAGGCTGAATGGGGCGGATATCATCGGATTGAAAAAGGTTTATGGATGGAAAACACGACAAAAGGGTATGAACAAATGGCTGATCAGCTAATGAAAGATGTAAACCTGTTACGTGCTAAAGCAGATACAGTAGAAGTGACGCCCGATCTATTAATTACCGGAGCTGTTGACCTTTTAAATGAAGTTTCCACTTCAAAAGTAACAGGTGAAGAGGATCGCTATTCCCATACAGATCTTTATGACTTTGCCGCAAACGTTGAAGGAGCGGAGAAGATCTATCAGCTGCTTAAACCGGCACTAGAGAAAAAAGACAAAGACGTTTCAACAGAGATTCAGGCTCGTTTTGATGATGTTTATCGTTTATTAAACCAGCATAAAAACGGTGATGGCTACAAGCTTTATACAGAATTGTCGGAAGCGCAAGTAAAAGAGCTCAGCCAGGCCATTGATGCATTAGCAGAACCACTATCACAAATAGGTATTATTACGGAGGCGTCTTAATTGCCAAACAATCCAACCAACTTAGAGGCATTAACTGAAAAAAAGGTATCAAGACGAGACATTCTGAAAACCGCCGGAATTGGCGGTGTCGGAGTCATTCTAGGAGCATCTGGTCTCGGCAGTGTTCTTTCATTAAAGGAAAGTAAGGCATCGGGCCCTGAGTCGAATCAAGAGATTGTTCCTTTTTATGGTGAATATCAGAGCGGTATTACGACAAAACCACAAAATCATGTTTATTTTGTTTCCTTAGATGTAACGACATCTAAGCGGGAAGACTTATCCAAACTATTTAAGGAATGGACCAGAGCTTCAGCTTTAATGACAAAGGGGAAATCAGTCGGCAGGCTTTCTAGCAATGAATTTTTACCTCCAGATGATACTGGGGAGGCGGCAGGACTGTCACCATCCAATTTGACGATTACATTTGGGGTCGGTCCTAGTCTTTTTGTAAAAGACAATCAAGACCGATTTGGGCTAAGACACAAACAGCCGAAGGAATTGGTTGATCTTCCCGCTTTCCCGCTCGATGCGTTAGAAGAGGAATGGTCGGGTGGAGATATTTGTATCCAAGCTTGCGCCGATGATTTGCAGGTAGCCTTTCATGCGGTAAGAAATCTAGTTCGAATTGCTAGAGGGAAAGCAACATTGCGCTGGGCGCAAACGGGTTTTCAGCGGACGAAACAAGCGGACCCTAAAAAGGAAACACCTAGAAACTTATTCGGTTTCAAAGATGGCAGTGTAAACCCCGATGTTGATAGTAAAAAACAGTCTAATGAGCATATTTGGGTTCAGCCGGGTGATGGACCGGATTGGCTTGTTAATGGCAGTTACCTTGTAGTGCGCCGGATTCAAATGTTTATTGAGGTCTGGGATCGAACCAATTTAAAGGAGCAAGAAAACACCTTTGGGCGATACCGGGATAGTGGTGCTCCATTAGGGCAAAAGAATGAATTTGATAAACCTGATTTCACCCAAAAGAAAGAAACAGGTGAAGATGTAATCCCTGCTAATTCCCACGTACGATTGTCCCATGGAGATGGTTCTCAGCAGATTCTCCGCCGTGCTTATTCCTATTCAGACGGAATGGATTTGAAAACAGGCAGCTTTGATGCAGGTCTTTTGTTTCTATGCTTCCAGCGGACACCAAGTAAACAATTTATCCCCATACAGAACAGGTTAGCTAAAATGGATAAATTAAACGAATATACCTCCCACCGTGGAAGTGCCATTTTTGCTTGTTTACCAGGTACTAAAGAGGGCGGTTTTATCGGAGAGACACTATTTAACTAGTGGTTGAGGAGAGAAGATTATGCAGCAATTAAATTGGAAGCCTTTATTAGTAATTATAATGTTAATCAGTTTTTTTCAAATGAGCCTTCCTGTAAAGGCGGCAGAAAATAGCGATGAACTTTTCGTCCTAATTGGTGATAGTTTAATGAAGGCAAAGGATGGCGAGCAGGCAGTCGTAGCCAAAAATATGGAGCAGTTTGCAAGCGAGTGGCAGTCCATTAAAAAGGCTGGCAGCGAACGGGCCAAAGATGTTGACCAAGAGTTAAAAGAAGTTCAAAGTTTACTAGCTAAGGACAGCGTCGATAAAGAGGCACTCTCGAAAGGCCTCTCGGCTCTTTCTAGTGCAGTCGTCCAATATGAAGAGGAACAAAATCCGAAAGATAAAGAAAAAGGCAAAGAGCAGGTAAAGCAGTTGCTTCCGCTTATTTCTGTTATGGAGGCCTCGGTAAAAAAAGGTGATACCGGATCATTAAAGCTTCAATATCAAAAATTAATGAATGGGTGGACGGCTTCAGAGAAGGCGGTTCACGATGAGAGTATTGCTGCATATGGAAACATTGAAAAATACACAGCTCTCATAAGAATTGCGATTACACAGGAACCAGCCGATTTAGATAAGGCTGGACAAAACTTAGATCAACTAAAAGTAGAAGTAGAAAACTTTCTTGCGGGTAAAGTATCGAACCAAGTTCAAGGTGATTATTCCTTAACAGACTTAGCGACATTGTTAGGTAATGCCGAAAAGGCCATCGCTAAAAATGAATATAAAGATTCTAGTGTACAGTTAAATAAAATCCTTACGATCTGGCCATTAGTTGAGGGAGATGTCCAAACGAGGGACAGCAGTTTGTACAGCGATATTGAAACGAAGGTACCAACTGCCATCAGTCTCTTAGATTCTAAAAATGTAAATGCTGATAAAGCAATCGATATTGTTAAGGACCTAGAAGATCGGCTTGCTCCGTTATTAAGTAAAACAAGTTACTCATTCTGGGATGCCGCCCTTATTTTATTGCGTGAAGGGTTGGAAGGATTATTAGTAGTCGCAACCCTGATTGCCTTTTTAAAAAAGATGGGTCAATCCTCCCAGCAAAAGTGGATTTGGACAGGAGTAGTTGCCGGTATCTTGGCCAGTGCCGTCCTAGCCGTCATTATTAATATCGTCTTTTCAAAATTTGTGGCTGCTTCAAGCCGGGAGTATATTGAAGGGATTACCGGTATAGTTGCTGTCGTCATGATGCTGACGGTCGGAGCCTGGCTTCATAATAAGTCAAGTATCGGAAATTGGAATAAATACATAAATCAGCAAATGCAGCAGGCAATCGCAAAAGGAAGTCTCTTTTCCTTTGCTATTATCAGTTTTCTTTCGGTCTTTCGTGAAGGTGCTGAGACGATTATCTTCTATACCGGCATTACTCCGTATATAGGTTTAGCAGAGCTCATATTGGGGATTTGTCTGGCTCTTGTCGTGTTAGTAATCGCTGGCTTTGCCATTATTCATTACAGTGTAAGAATTCCAATTCGCTTGTTCTTTAGAACAGCAACCATCTTAATTTACTTCTTAGCGTTTAAAATTTTAGGAATCAGTATCCATGCACTGCAGATTTCAGATGTACTATCGACGACTACAGTGGAACGCTTACCATTTATTGACTGGCTTGGGCTTTATCCAACATATGAAACCACTTTACCCCAATTACTATTACTGTTCATTATCTTCTTCACCACTTACTTGGTGAAAAAAAGTGATGGGAAACAAATAATATCATCAAATGCTTAAAAGGGCTGGTTCCACCAGTCCTTTTTCTTTTTAAAAAATTTCTCCTACTATTCAAAGGACTTGTCTCATAAGTTAGTAAAAGAGATAAGAGTAAGGGAGATTTGCAAATTGGGTATTTATTATAAAGGCATTTTTTTTCTAGCTGCTTCTGCTTTCTTGGGTGAAATGATTGAGGTTCTAATCAATATGATTTTGGCAAGAGAATTGGGGTCACATGGGCTGGGACTTTATATGACAATCCTTCCATCCATTTTTTTACTGGTATTATTATCCAGCTTTGAATTACAAGTCTCCATTTCAAAATTCATTGCTGAAAGAGAGCAGCGGTATCACCGTACGATTCTTTACCATGCTATGACTATTACCATCACTTTTACCTGTATTCTATTTTTAGCAGCTGCTGCGCTGCTTCCATTTATTTCTGTATTTGATAATTACCATCCATATGTCAGATGGCTGGTTTTGATTTTAATCCCCGTTATCTCTTTCACCTCTGTGGCAAGAGGCTACTTTATGGGTGTCCAAGAAATGGGGAAAATAGCGGTCTCCAACTTCCTTCGTAAGGCGTTCCAGCTAGTAGGCTTGTTTATCCTTTTTCGCTTTTTCGAATATGATGCGGAGGCCTCCTTATTAATTGCTATTTGCGCCCTGATTGGCAGTGAAGTTGTGATGTTTTTATATCTGTTTTACTTGTTTATCATTCAATTTCAACAGTTAAAACGGAAGCCTTTCTCTAATATGAACCGGAAAGGGGTACGGAAAAACCTAATCGCTGTGTCGATTCCAACAACAGGGCTGCGGCTATTTTCAGCGGTCATGAATGCCGTTCAACCGTTTGTGATAAAGGGAGCCTTGGTTTACTCTGGAGTATCGAGCACTCTCGCAACTGAGCAATTTGGCATGCTGATGGGGGTGGCGGCTTCGATTGGATTTTTCCCGGCTTTTATTGCGCACTCGTTAATGATCGTCCTGATTCCGGCCGTTTCTAAGACCAATTCACAAAAGGATTATGCAACCTTGCAAAAAATGCTCCAGCAGGTGATGAAGATTACGGTACTATATGGCGTCCCTGCAGTGGCAATTTTCTACTTTTTTGCTCCAGAATTAACTTCTCTATTTTTTAAGTCGGATACATCTGCTGTCTATTTGCAGCTGCTCTGGCCGTTTTTTCTCTTTCATTTCTTTATCATGCCAATGCAAGCTTTCTTAATAGGTCTTGATATGTTGAAAGAGTTGTTTTTTCATATTATTTGGTCAACGATCATCTCTTTTGCTTTAATCCTATGGCTTGGATCCTCACACGATTGGCAGATGAATGGGGTGATTGTCGGGATGAATACAGGAGCAGTTCTTTTGGCTCTCATGCATTATTTAACGATCTGTAAGAAGATTGGGGTTTCAATTTTTATGAAAGGAATGGTTACAAGCGCAGCGGAACGATGAATTTTTTCAATGAGTATGGAGCATCAGTTATCGAACAGAGAAAAAAACAGGAGCTTGGCAATTTGCCAAACTCCTGTTTGATTAGTCTCTGCTTGAGACAATTCCAAGGATGCGAAGAATACTGATAAATAAGTTGATAAAATCAAGATATAAATTTAAGGCCATCAATGGCACATCTTCTGCTCTTACACCGTAGTGCTTCATTCGGCTGATATCGAAAAGAACATAACCACTGAAAACTAAAACACCGACAAATGAGTAAGCAAGCAGTCCTGTTGAGCTTAAAGGGAAGAAGATATTATAAATTGAAATGGCTACTAATGCTAAGATAGCTGCCAGTAAGAACCCACCCAAGAAAGAAAAATTACGTTTGGACTTTGCAGCGTAAATGGCGATTCCTGTAAAGACTACAGTCGTGCTCGCAAATGCCATGCCGACTACATTTGCTCCAGAAGTCGACAGGTAGTAAGCTACGATTGGATACAAGGTAATCCCTGAGATAAAAGTAAAGATATACAAAAAGCCATAAGAAACAGCTTTTCTCCTTCTAAAGAAAAAGGCGGTTATCAACATAATAAATTCTAAAATCATTAATGGCATAAACAATCCAGGCGGAACGACAAATGCCCCTGCCATCGTCCCTAAGAAGGCAATTGCTAATGAAAGTGCAAACGTCCTTAAAACGGAAGGCATAAATTCAGTAGATGTTTGTGTATACAAAATCTTCACCTCAAAATGAATTTGATAGAAAGTCTTTAGTCACTGACTTCCTTATT
This sequence comes from Neobacillus vireti, assembly GCF_036962465.1. Lineage (GTDB taxonomy): Bacteria > Bacillota > Bacilli > Bacillales > Cytobacillaceae > Neobacillus > Neobacillus vireti_B. The sequence continues at coordinate 139,931 of NZ_JBALNF010000033.1, read as the reverse complement.
AAGATATACGTATAAGTGGTCAAGATGTTTCATTTTTTCTTAAAAATTCTTGGTTTTCTTTTAGAAGGTCACGAATCTCCGCCAACAGCTCTTCCTGACGTTCTACTTTTACCACTACCTCCGTTGGTGCTTCCTTCTTTTTAAAACGGTTAATGAACTTTACAAATAGGAAAACAGAAAATGCAATAATAAAGAAGTCAACCACCGACTGGATGAATTTCCCGTAGTTTAAGCCGAGAAACGAAAGTTCTGCAAAGGAGTCCACTCTCCCTAGTAACAACGCAACAATTGGCATAATAATATCGGCGACAAGCGAAGAGACGATTTTCCCAAATGCCCCGCCAATGATCACCCCAACGGCTAGATCAATCACATTGCCTTTCATGGCAAATTGTTTAAATTCTTTCCACATTTAATCCGCCTCCCTTGCTTTTTTCTTAATTGTTCATTTTATCTTTACCTAGCAAGAAAGGCAACTAGATTTTTTTGGCACATATTGCCCGTTTAGGATATTAATTTCATTTTTATCGCCTTTACGGCTGCATCGGTCCGGTTCTTTGCAGCTAACTTTTGAATAATCGCGGATACATAATCCCGTACGGTATAACTGCTAAGATGTAACTTAGCCGCTGCTTCACTAATGGAAGCTCCATCAGCAATTAACTGCAGAACTTCTTTTTCCCGAACAGTTAAAATGGTCTGCGGACCGCCGAATTGCTGTAGTGCCTCATCCCATATCGAATATAAAAGCTCTCCAGCATATTGGCCAAATTTAATTAATGTCGTCATTGTTTCAGGCAAGACCTCAAATGATGTATCTGCCCCTTGGTCTAACAGGGCAACCCCAAGTAACTTGCTATTCGTTGGCACGAAAATAGGCAGGACAACCAGTGATTTAAGCTGGTATTCTTGGACATATCTTTTCGGCAAAATATCGAGTGCATACGGGAAATAGAGCGGCTGGGAATGACTTAGGGAATAAAAGTATTTATCTATTAAGGGAAGAGTATAGATCCCCTCTTTTATTTGTTGAATAGTGGAATCGCTTACATTATAACCCGAAACACCTATGCCTTTATCTACATAGTGGTTATATAAAAATAAGGCACAGCGCTTGAATGGCATATAATCCACTAGTCCCCTAGTAATCGCATTAACGGCATCGTCCGCACTTTTCGTACGAAGTAAATGTTGTAGAAATAGCAGTGAAGCATCTTTCCATTCCAATTTACTTTCAAGCTGTTGAAGCTTTAACTGGCGTAAATACATCCCCTTGATAAAAGAAATCTGCTCTTCGGTAAGCAACTCCTCTGTACTAATAAGGAGATAATCATTCAGACATGGTATTTGGACAATTTTCTCTTTACCAGTACTGACACCTACTAATTTTTGAATCGCTAACGAAAGGTGGCGTATTTCTACCGCCTTTAAACTTGTACAGATATCAAGTAAGTGGTTGTCCACTGGATTCGACTCCGTACAGACTACGGCTTCGACTTGATAATCGGACTGTTCCTTTTTCACCACTGCTACCCATTTCAACGGGACCATATTGGTTGAGATGATGGATTTTAACCATCTATGATTTTGTGCTTCAACTTGCTGGGTAATAAAGGTTTGATCAAGGACTCTTGAAAAGAAGGACTGTACGGCTTGATGGTCTAAAAAAGTGGTGACAGTTTTTTCAGCTAACAGTTGATGAAAAAGATTTTCTATCGTAGTAAGAAGATAAATAGACTGATATTCCTCTTCCTTTTTAAAAAACTGCGCCTGCCACTCTGAAAATAGTGAAAAGATAAAGGAATCAACATTAAGTTTTTCATAGTCGGCAGCCTTGTGGAAGGACATCTCAATAATCGCTTCAAATTTTCTAGCTAGGCTGTCATTTTGAAAGTTTAATTTTGTCAGCTGCTGTTTCCAACGTTTTAAAAACGGTTCCTTATATTCAAATAGAAGAGAAAGCCCTTTTAATAAAAGCTGATCTATTTTATGCTTCATTACCCTTCACCCTCATTCTTTTCTTTTTAAATAGTACGTAATGTCTCTTTCTAATATGTCCGTAGTGGAATAGTGACCCCCGACATTTGACGGGGGGGTTAAATTTACACGATATTTTCCGTAATTGCTGTGATGAAACAAGGATTGTATGCTTAGTAAAAGATATATTATTTAAATATTTCAAAAATAGGAGGGGTTTGATGGAAAGTTCAATGCAGCTTGTAGAGGGTACCACTAGCAAAAAGGTATTTTGGTCAGCGCTAACCGCGGGGGTATTGACGTTAGCATTACTACTAGTATCTTTTGGAATATCAGGTGTTGCTTATGCGGTTCCAATCGCAGGTGTGGGGGATTTTTATGTTGAGTTTGATAAATTAGTAGGGAATAATTATACCTTCTATCCTAAAATGGGCGAAACAAGTTCTTCAGATTCAGCACCGCAAGGAACAAACTTAATTGAAACACTGACCATCGATAATCTTCAATTATACAAAGATTTTAAAGTGGGCGGAGAATGGATTCGTGTCAAAATAACTGCCTCAAAGCCTGTCCAAATTACTGGTCTTCAGCATGATGCCGGATTGATAGAAGCAAACGCCAAATTCCAAAACTTAGTTTTACAAGAAAAGCATAGTGATGACTGGCAAAAACAATTTAGGCAGACGTCCTCAACGATTATATTAGAACATGCAAAATTAAAAACTCACTATCTATTTCAAAAAACAATTAATATGAACGGAATGCGCTTAACTGTTGAAAAAATTAACAAGAATTAGTGAGGGGGATCTAAAGATAATGGAAGTTCGAAAATGGCGCAAAAGCCGTCCTCTGTGGGGCTCCATCCTTACAATTGTAAGTGGGTTAATGATCTTATGGGTGCCGTTAAATCTATATCTAAGTACCTTTTTACCGGGGTCAATTGCCATAATTGGTTTATTATTCGGAGGTGTCATCACCTTAATTGGCATCGTCGCGTTATTTTTTCCGAATGCGTCCAAGATACTTGGTATCTTTACAATTTTCCTTTCAATTCTCTCGGTTATTGGTGCTCTAGGAGGGTTCTTATTTGGAACATTATTCGGAATTATTGGCGGGGCTTTACTAATGGCCTGGCGGCTTGAACCTGTAAAAGCGAAGACAGCACCTCCAAGCGGATTGGAGAAAACACACTCTGTTTAAAGGGGAGAAAATATGTGGTGGAAACGAAAGCCTATTCTATTATGCTTTTGTATTCTGTTGCTGATGCTGACCTTACCTTCTCTCGGTAATCCTGTTTTCGCCGCTGAAAAGTCGACCGATGACGGATTTATTATCGAGGCGGACCGAGTGGTTGGCTCCGGTATGAATGCAACAATTGTCAAACAAGAGACGACTCAGAAAAACGGGCAGCTAATGCTCAGAATTCAGTATCAATCTGCAACAATTTATGGGATGCGATTAACGAAGCAAATTGACACACCTACGGGGGCAGTATCCATTAGCTTAAAAGCAAATGGACCGGTGACCGTAAAAAATATGACGGTTGATACAACAGCTATTTCATTTACTGGTGCTTGTATTAACGCGGCAGAGACGATACCCGAAGTTGGCATGGAAAATGTGGTCATGGCTGCTCATTATATGAAATCGGTTGATAGTTTAATAGAACAATTGACACTGACTACGTTATCAGGGAAAACAAATCCACAAAAGCCAGACACAATAAAGGTATTACAAGACTTGGGCTTGCTGCCGCTGAAGGAAATGGATAAGGAAATTGAAAAAATCACAACGGGTCATCTGCCATTAATGTGTGAGGATCCTTCCAAAATAGGAGGGGGGACAAAATCTGATGGTACCCTGCATGACCCGATAAAAGATACGACGGGGCTAGTAACAAAACCATTAGAGCCAGTGACGGATTCGCTGAAGCCAGTGTTGGATCCACTGGAGCCGGTGTTGAAACCGGTAGAGCCAGTGACCAGGCCGCTGGAGCCGGTATTGAAGCCGATAGAGCCAGTGACCAAGCCGCTGGAGCCAGTATTGAAGCCGATAGAGCCAG
>NZ_JBALNF010000033.1:135353-135805 GCF_036962465.1 Neobacillus vireti | reverse complement strand
TTGAAGCCATTAGAGCCAGTGACTAAGCCGCTGGAGCCGGTAGCAAAAGGGGATATTTCGATTCAATCGGTGTGTGACCGCTTAAAAGAAAGTAAAGGAATCGTTAATAAGCAACTCGCACTGGAGTTAATTAATGAAGGGCTAAATAAGAAACTGCCTTTAAGTAAAGTATGTCAAAATGATACTGTGCTAGCGAATCAGCTTCAAAAAATGGAGACAGGTTTATTACAATCGCTCGGACTCTTTGATTTATTGGGAAGAATCAAACTAGAAGACCCCGTCCAGCAACTTACTAAAATGCGTGATCGAATTTTACAAGAAAAGGATGGAGCGATTATTTTTAAACCATAAAAAAAGAGCAGATATTCTGCTCTTTTCCTATGATAAGTACTGTAAGCTCCTTCAATTGTCGTAGGGCGCTGGGATTAAAACCTCATAACTGCCGAAGCCCC
>NZ_JBALNF010000033.1:128307-135061 GCF_036962465.1 Neobacillus vireti | reverse complement strand
GTACGGGGGATAAGAGCCACTGTCAATGAATACCAGTTCCATCCCATCCCTTAATCACGTCATTTTTAAAAAGCCCAGTTACCAGCTCTGAAGATAGGTTCTGTTTTCCCATCAACCGTTACTCCATCAATGTCCATATCGGCGGAACCAATCATGAAATCAACATGGGTAATACTTTCGTTAAGCCCGTTTTGTGCTAATTCCTCTGAAGACATTTTCTTCCCGCCCTCTATACAGAAAGCGTAGGCACTGCCAATCGCTAAATGATTTGAGGCGTTTTCATCAAATAAAGTATTGAAGAACAGCACATTGGACTGTGAAATAGGAGAATTATAAGGAACAAGCGCTACTTCCCCGAGATAATGCGAACCCTCGTCAGTTTCCACAAGACGCTTCAAGATTTCTTCGCCTTCTTCTGCTTTCACCCCAACAATCTTTCCATTTTCGAACGTGACCGAAAAGCGGTCGATGATATTGCCCCCATAGCTTAACGGCTTCGTACTGGCAACCGTACCGTTCACGCCAGTTTTTAGAGGGACAGTAAATACCTCTTCAGTTGGCATGTTTGCCATAAACTCATACCCGCTTTCATTAACACTGCCGGCACCTACCCAAAGATGTTTCTCCGGCAATTCAATTGTTAAATCAGTTCCTGGCGCAGTATAATGAAGTTCTTTATATCTTTTTCCGTTTAAATAGTTGACCTTCTCATGAAGGGTTTCGTCATGCTTTTTCCAAGCTTCAACCGGATTTTCTGTATCAACACGGACAGCTTTGAAAATAGCTTCCCAAAGCTTATTTACTTGATTGTCACTTGGTTCATTCGGAAATACTTTCGCAGCCCAATCCTGTGAGGCGGCAGCAATCACTGTCCAGCTGACTTTGTCTGATTGGATCGCTTTCCGATATTGGGAAAGTGCCTTTCCAGCTGCCTTCTGGAAGTTAGCGATTCGTTCAGGATTCACACCTTTTAACAAGTCAGGACTTGAAGAAATAACCGACATAAAGGCTGCCCCTTTTTCTGCTAAATCCTCCATTTCCTTTGCACGCCATACGGGATACTCTAAGAAAGCCTCATCTGGAGCTAAATCATACTTAGTTCTTGAAACGAAATCATCATTCCAGTTCACAATGACATTTAGTGCGCCTGTTTCATAAGCCTTTTTGACAATTAGACGGACCAATTCAGCTGCTTCTAAAGTGGCATTTACCACCAAGCTTTGGCCTTTTTGAATATTCACACCAACCTTAACGGCTAGCTCTGCATATTTTTCAAGATTTTTAATAAAATCACTCATATTATGTATCTCCTTTTTATCAGAATCTTCCTATATTGTAGCGTGTTTAAATGGAAAAATAAACCGTAAACCATAGTAATGGAGCCGTCTAAGCAGTGATTCTGCTATTATATCGTTGGAATTTCGCTTGTGGATAACTGTTAATAAAAGGACAGTCGACGTCCAGCTTCAGCGCCTAGCCCTCGATGGTCTACAGCCACTCTGGGAATGAAGGCAAAGAACGCCTTCTTTCCCAGAGCGTCTTATGCTTGTCGGGGCTGTTCAAGGCGCTTGCGCTTTTGGTCTTTTTCGAACACATAAAACATGATCCAATATAATCCTGCACTCGCAAGGGCGAGCAGACAAAGAATAAAGAACGTCCATCCATAGCCCACCCAAACAGTCATTGGAATGGCAAGTGGGGCAATGGTCCGGCTAATCGTAAATCGCAAGCTGGCCGCTGCAAAATATTGGCCTCGCATATGCTCTGGTGCAAGTTTGGAAACAAAACCTTGCTGCAGTCCAGCTCCCATTAATTCTGCAAAGGTAAAAATGGCCATCGCGAAAATTAATCCCCAAATCCAGTGTGTCTGACTAAACATAACAATAGATATTGCATATACAACAGAGGAGAGGGCGAAGACGTTTCTCTCATAATATTTACTCATCCATCTTGTTACAAAGACGGTCAGCAAGGCAACGAGAAAACCATTTTCCGCTAAAACAATTCCAAATGCCTGCTCTCCTTTAATAAGGAACGACAAATCCCCAAAGGCAACCAGACTTTGATCTTTTACAAAATCCTTGATATAGACAGGTATTAATAAGTCCAATTGCATAAAAGTCTGACCTGCTAAGACTCCAGCAATAATAAACAGGAGGAAGGTTTTATCTTTCACAATTAGAGCATAGTCTCTAATTTGGTTTCTTAAAAAGTAATACCATTTTCCCTCTCTAGTGAGAGAGCCACTTGTTTGCGAAGGGACGGTTTCCCGAGTCCACTTTGTCAGGATTAAAGCTACTAAAATACAAACAGCCCCAGCAAAAAGCAATAACTGAAAGCGATAATGAACATAAAAAATCGATCCCAAAATGGGTCCGACTACTACAGCTATGTTAATCGATGTATAAAAGATAGCAAACACATCGCTGCGATCTTTTTCTTTGACCACGTCTGCAACCATGGCCTGACTTGCAGGCCAGTAAAATGAACCAAACACACCTGCTGCCGTAAACGCCACAAATCCTAACCACGGAGACTGCAGCCATGGAGAACTGGCAAAGGCAAAGCATAAAAATGAAAGCCCTTGGCCGAAAGAGGCTAGAACCATCATTCGTTTTCGTCCAAAGCGGTCAGCAAAATATCCTCCCATTAGGTTGGCTAACACAGAAAATATTTGTGAAAACACTAATAATAAACCTGCTTTATTTTTGCCGAACTCTTCAGCAAAATAAATCGATAAGAACGGAAAAAACATCCAGTAGGTGATATTCACCAAGGCTTCCGCAAATAATCGAACCTTTAAATTTGCATCCCAATCCCTTATCCTCATAAAAATCCTCGTTTCTCTTTATGCGTGCCACTACATCATACTATCCCTCTGGAAGTGGTTTCAAGGGAAAAAAAGCCACTCCCTCGGCTAAACTGAATTTTAGGATGTTTTATGCTATATTATAGGTTAATGGGTTACCGAAAGGATGTTTAAAAAAGTGAAAAAAAGTGTAGTTATAGCCGAAAAACCCTCTGTCGCTCGAGATATTGCACGAGTATTGAATTGTAATAAAAAAGGGAATGGCTTTTTTGAAGGAGATAAATATATTGTTACATGGGCATTGGGACATTTAGTTACCCTTGCAGATCCCGAAGTGTATGACGATAAATATAAAACCTGGAAAATAGAAGATTTGCCGATGCTTCCAAATGAGCTAAAGCTTGTTGTCATTAAGCAAACGAGTAAGCAGTTTCATACTGTAAAAAGCCAATTACAACGCTCTGATGTCGGGGAGATTGTTATTGCAACAGATAGTGGCCGTGAAGGGGAATTAGTTGCAAGATGGATACTTGCTAAGGCAAAGGTTAATAAACCTACAAAACGTCTTTGGATATCTTCAGTTACTGATAAAGCAATTAAAGATGGCTTTGCGAAATTGAAGCCGGGCAATGCCTATGAGAATTTATATCATTCTGCTGTTGCCCGGTCAGAAGCGGATTGGTATATCGGGCTTAATGCCACCCGTGCATTAACAACTCGTTATAATGCCCAGCTAAACTGCGGCCGTGTTCAAACCCCGACGGTTGCAATCATTGCAGCTCGGGAGGACGAAATCAAAAATTTTAAACCGCAAACCTATTATGGCATCGAAGCCCAAACAACAGACAATTTAAAATTGACTTGGCAGGATCCAAAAGGGAATAGCCGCAGCTTTGATAAAGAAAAAACCGATGCGATTGTGAAAAAACTGGGCAAACAAAATGCCGTTGTAAAAGAAATTGAGAAAAAACCGAAGAAGTCCTTTTCTCCGGGTCTTTATGATTTAACCGAACTGCAGCGCGATGCGAATAAAATCTTTGGCTACTCTGCAAAGGAAACGTTAAATATTATGCAAAAATTATACGAGCAGCATAAAGTTTTAACCTATCCTCGTACAGACTCGCGTTATCTTTCTTCCGATATTGTCGAAACACTTCCTGAACGTTTGAGGGCATGTGGAGTTGGAGAATATCGTCCGTTAGCTAATAAGATATTAAGTAAGCCGATAAAAGCTTCGAAAGCATTCGTCGATGATAGTAAAGTATCCGATCACCATGCAATTATACCAACAGAAGGGTATGTAAACTTCTCGGCTTTCACTGATAAAGAGCGAAAAATTTATGACTTAGTGGTAAAACGATTCTTAGCGGTGTTATTCCCGGCATTCGAATATGAGCAGCTAACGCTGCGTGCAAAAATTGGGGAAGAGAACTTTGTTGCGAGGGGAAAAACGATTTTATCAACCGGGTGGAAAGAAATATATGAGAATCGCTATGAAGACGAGGATACAGCAGAAGACCTAAAGGAACAGATTTTACCTCGGATCGAAAAAGGCGATACCCTTGTCGTGAAATTAATCGCTCAAACATCTGGTCAAACCAGTCCACCTGCCCGCTTTAACGAGGCAACTTTACTATCAGCAATGGAAAACCCTACGAAGTATATGGAAACCAAAAGTAAGCAACTGGCAGAAACTTTAAAATCAACTGGTGGATTAGGAACTGTAGCAACCCGTGCTGATATTATTGATAAGCTTTTCAATTCATTCTTAATCGAGAAGCGCGGCAAAGACATTCACCTTACCTCTAAAGGACGTCAATTGCTGGATTTAGTACCTGAAGAACTAAAATCTCCAGCCCTAACAGCTGAATGGGAACAAAAGCTTGATCAAATTGCCCATGGAAAGTTAAAAAAAGATGTGTTTATTAGCGAAATGAAAAAATATACAAAAGAAATTGTTGCTGAAATTAAAGCGAGTAATAAAAAGTATAAGCATGATAATATCTCTACAAAAAGTTGCCCAGATTGTGGAAAGCCCATGCTTGAAGTAAACGGAAAAAAAGGTAAAATGCTTGTGTGCCAAGATCGTGAATGTGGACATCGCAAAAATGTTTCGAGAGTCACAAATGCGCGCTGTCCTCAATGCCATAAAAAACTGGAACTCCGAGGAGAAGGGGAAGGACAAATCTTTACATGTAAATGCGGGCATCGTGAGAAACTCTCTGCTTTCGAAGCACGCCGTAAAAAAGAGTCTGCCGGTAAAGTGGATAAGCGTACAGTGCAAAAGTATCTGAAAAGCCAAAACAAAGAAGAAGAGCCCATTAATACAGCTTTGGCAGATGCTTTAAAAAAGTTAAATCTAAAATAAGTGGTATGTGCTGCAATATATGAGAGGCTGGATCCTAATTTAAGAGCTTGAGAATCCAGCCTCTTTCTTCCTTTTATAAAAGAGTCATCAAAAAAGGCGTGAAAAACTCACGCCTTTTTTACTTCATATGATTTGGGAGCCAGCGGCCAGTATCTACACGCTGTTCATCCTCATCCTCGATTCTATTCTTAAAAGCTTCTTGGGTAACAATTAATTCTTCATCTCCAATGGCTTCCTTTACATGCTTTTCTGTCAGGCTGTCCTTTGGGAAATTACCCGGATGATTTTTCTTTTTGTGTTCAAAATGTTCTCCACGAGCCAACGTTAACACTCCTTTCGTCTTCGCATGTAGTTTCCCCAAACATCTCGAAAATAATTTGGAATCATATTTCCAATTTAATAATAGGGCAGCAGTTGGTATAATTATAATAGTCAATAGGGTAATAAAAGGAGGCATTGGACATGGACTTTTTTCAGATTCTGTCAGAAGACCGAATAAAAAAAGCGTATCAAGATGGTGAATTTGATTCACTGCCTGGCCTTGGCAAACCTATGCAGCTGGAGGATTTATCCGGAATTCCCGAGGACCTGCGGATGGCCTATAAAATAATGAAAAATGCCGGTTATACAGAGGATGATAGACGCATACGTCAAGAAATGATGAATATTGAAGATCTACTCAAAAAATGCGATGAGAACGAAAGGGAGAACCTTCAAAGAAAACTAAATGAAAAGCTGTTAAGGTTTAATCAGTTAATGGCAAAGAGGGGCGTTAAAACAAATTCATCCCTGTTTAAAAACTATGAATTAAACCTACATCGTAAAATAAATAAATAAGAAGAGTTGGTTTGGTGAGCAGGGAGCTACTCATCACCAGCTTTTTTTTCTTGTTCAACCGGTTTGCACATTTTGTCCAATAAAAAACCTGCAACCACCATAAAGGCAATAGGGATAGAAAAATTCAAAACATGGATCAAGGTCATATCACGCACCACCTTTTTAAATATTTTAAATATTTAGTATATTTATATGTTGTTTATATTATATTCTTTCTGTCACATTTTAGACAAATTTAACCATGTTAACCATTAAGGTAGTTTTTGTGAATAAAAAGTAGTTAAATGTAGAATTATGGGAGAAATTGATTTAAAAAGTTGTTAGAAAATTAGTAAAAAATGACAAAAAACAACACATTCCATTTGTCCTAATCGATATAATGAACATATCAAAAAAGATTAAGTAAAAATACCTAGATATAAAATGGTAAAAGAAGATTGCATTACTTAAGTCGGGAAAGCAGAAAAGGGCAAACCTGTTGAAAAGCAGGGACGCAAAGCCGAGGATCTAAGGCAGGAGAGAAGCTGCTATGATGGCCGGGTTACCTGGAATACAGCGGTATTTTGGGAGTGAGTAGAATGGTGATTACTGAAAAAGAAATGGATGTTGTTGATCAGGAATGGATGGAGCTCATCTTAGAAGCAAGAAAAATCGGACTTTCGATCGAGGATGTACGAAATTTTCTTACACATGATGATTTAAAATCATCAGCTACATATTAAAAAAAAGCATTCTACAAA
>NZ_JBALNF010000033.1:26038-128239 GCF_036962465.1 Neobacillus vireti | reverse complement strand
TTTGTAGAATGCTTTTTTTATTCATTATTATTTTGATTAATCCGCCACTTATTAAATTCAAGAAAATCCTTGAATTGCTCTTTAGAAACACCAGAATTCATAGCTTCTTTTACAAGGTTCATCCAATCTGTATCTAAATCATCTTTATTGATTTGTTCGTGAATCAGATGTTCGACAGGAAGGTTTAATACGCCGGCAATTTTTTCGAGAAATTGAATAGAAGGGTTCTTTTGTAAGTTTCTTTCTAAAGAACTTAAATAAGATTTTGCAACTCCCGCTTGCTCAGCAAGTTCGGAAAGTGACATCTTCTTTTCTAAGCGATATTTTTTAACACGGTCACCAATCATTGAATCTCACACACCTACATTTTAAATTTTACCGATAAACAGTGTAATTACATTTAATCGGTCACAGTTCTTTATATATATTCTATCAAAAAGTATGAAGAAGTACCATATTAAGAACAGCCTATTATTACAATATCATGAACAATGTGAATATTTTCCTAGACCTAGGACCTGTGGAAGGTATGTTTTGAAAAAAAGGCTCAATAGCGTTAATATTATGTTGTTGCCATTATAGTATGAAAGAATAATGTTCTAAACAACACTACAGCGAACAATATCAATGAATGTACATAAATATAATCAAAAAGGCAGGGAATCAGATGATTGTATTAAAATCACAACGTGAAATTGAGGCAATGCAAAAGGCGGGAGAAATACTTGCAGCCTGTCATAAGGAAATTGCTAAACTTATTAAACCAGGAATCACCACGTGGGAAATAGAAGAATTTGTGGATGAATTTCTCAGGAAAAATGGAGCAACACCTGAACAAAAAGGGTATAAGGGATATGAATATGCAACCTGTGCCAGTATAAATGACGAGGTATGCCATGGGTTTCCCCGAAAGGACCCATTAAAAAGTGGAGATATTGTTACGATTGATATGGTTGTTAATTATAATGGGGCGCTTGCTGATTCTGCTTGGTCTTACGGTGTTGGCGAAATTTCGGAGGAAGCAGCCCATTTATTAATAGTTACAAAAGAGGCCTTATACAAAGGGATTGAGCAGGCAGTTGTCGGAAATCGAATTGGCGATATAGGTCATGCGATCCAAACATATGTAGAAGGGGAAGGGTTTTCAGTTGTTCGTGATTTTATTGGCCATGGTATCGGTGCAGTTATGCACGAGAAACCAGATATTCCGCATTATGGGCTTCCAGGCAAGGGGGCACGAATCAAAGAGGGAATGGTATTTACGATTGAACCGATGGTCAACATCGGCCGATACCAGACTAAAATGGATCTAAACGGCTGGACTGCGCGAACAATTGATGGCAAATATTCTGCACAATATGAGCATACTCTTGCTATTACAAAAAACGGACCCATCATTTTAACTGAACAAAAATAAATAAAAGACCCGTTATTTTTCAATCAAAAATAACGGGTCTTTTTTTATTATTTTTTTCTTAGACTGCCAAGTTCCTCAACTAATGCTTGCATCTCATTTGGACTAAATGATTTCTTCTTCAAGACCATTTCATAGATTTCTTTTAATTCTTCGTACATTTCTTCATCAAAATGGGAGGGTTTAATTGCCCCAAGGTTTAGCACCTTTAATTTTTCTTTTATTTGTTCGATCATGAATTCGACATTTTCAACAGACTTTTCTGATAAATTCATTTCCGTCACCCTTTTCACAAATTTTAATCCCATCTTTTCATGTTAAAAAGTATATGTCAATACTAATCTCACTTGTAGTTTGCCCAAAGAAGATCATGAATGATGACGATCAGATTGCAATGAGAGGTTTGATATCGCAAAATAAATGGTAAGATAAACAATGGTATTATTTTCTTTTAAGAAGAGCAAATGATAATTATAAAGAGTGAAGGAGAGGTTAAGATGACGAGGAAAAATCAGTTTTGGAAGGGTATCCTGCTAGGGGCGATTGCAGGGGGTGCACTTAGCTTATTAGATAAAGATACACGTGAGGCAATGAAGGAAAATGTAAAAAAGACTTCTGGTAATATAGGGTATATCATCCGTCATCCAGATGAAATATCTGAAAATTTGAAGGGGACAGCTGCCAAATTTAAATCCACCTTTGAAACGGTTAGTGAGGATATAACCTTTATTACTGAAAAAGTCGAGGAGTTAAGGGAACTGACACCACAGGTAACAGAAATTATTAAAGAAACAAAAGAAACCTTTGTTGTTAATGCTGAAGATGATTTTTTAGACGATCTAACAGTAGGAAAGGGCGAATAAGTCTCGGATAAGAAGGAGGATCTATATGGACAAAAAAGTAAATGTACGCTCATCATTATTAAGATTACTTTGGCATCGGATTGAAGAAGATGATCTTCCCGGTTTGAGTGCACAATTGGCCTATTTTTTTCTTCTTTCCTTATTTCCACTCTTAATTGTATTATTTACACTTCTTCCGTATTTCCCGATTCCACATCAGAATATACTCGGGATGATCAGGGATTTTGCACCTGCTGAGGCAATGGCACTTATTGAAAAAAATGTTAAAGAAATAATGAGTCAACGAAATGGCGGGTTACTTTCCTTCGGTATTATAGGGACCATTTGGTCGGCATCGAATGGAATTAATGCCATCGTAAGAGCTTTTAATAAGGCATATAACGTGAAGGAAAGCCGTTCCTTTATTGTCGCAAGGGGGATGGCAGTTTTATTAACTTTTGGCATGATTTTTGTTTTTTTACTTGCCCTTATCCTACCTGTTTTTGGAAAGGAAATAGGCGTTTTTTTATTCTCACAATTGGGCTATACAGAAGAATTTATAAAGATTTGGAATGCATTAAGCTGGTTGGGCAGTGCGATCATTTTATTTCTAATGTTTACTGGGCTCTATTGGATTGCACCGAATGTAAAAATCAAATGCAGAAGTGCTTTTCCGGGGGCCATCTTTGCCACTGTAGGCTGGATCATTTCGTCAATGGGTTTATCCTTCTACGTCGGAAATTTTAGTAATTATTCCCTTACATATGGAGGGATTGGCGCGATCATTGTGTTAATGATTTGGTTATACTTATCCGCCTTTATTATTATTCTGGGAGGCGAAGTAAATGCCTTCTACAGTGAAAAATACAAGACAAACTGCTAACACTTACCTTACTGAAATTAACTTATCCGGCCAAACTATGATTAGGGGCTTAGTACCCGAACATCAAGGGAGGATGACAAAATGACAAAGCATACGAAAAAAGATGGCAGTACAAAGCAAAAGGGTAAAGGCAGTAAGGGGAATAAAACTTCAGGTTCTGCAAACGGATCTAACGGCTATCACTAAGCGTGCAATAAAAGGACCAGGTGAGATAAATTCACCTGGTCCTTTCGTTTACCTATGATTTTAACAGCCTAAGGCTGTTTAAGATCACAAGGATAGTACTTCCTTCGTGGCCAATGACTCCGAAGGGTAAATCCAGCAGTTGAAAGAAATTTGAGCATATGAGCAACATAATTACAGCGATAGAGAAGACGACGTTTTGTTTAATAATCCTGTTCATTCGCTGTGAAAGACGGACAGCCTCAGCTATTTTGAGCAAATCATTTTTCATTAACACAATATCAGCCGTTTCGAGGGCCACATCTGTTCCTTCTCCCATTGCAATTCCAACGCTGGCAGTGGCGAGTGCGGGTGCATCATTAATACCATCCCCAACCATGGCTACCGTTTTGTATTTCTGCTTAAGTTGTTTTAATTGCTCAACCTTTTCTTCAGGAAGACATTCTGCGTAAAATTCATCCACATGACTTTCGGCCGCAATGGCATGGGCTGTTTTTTCACTATCACCAGTCAGCATGATCGTCTTTATGTTTTGTCTCTTTAAATCCTCAATCGCATGCTTAGTTTCTTTGCGAACCACATCTTTCATAGCAATCATAGCACTAAGCACACCATCAATCTCAATGAAAACTAATGTATTCCCTAAACCAGCCAATTCCTTTACCTTTTCTTCAGCGAACTGATTTACCTGTTCATTTCCAATAAACGCTGCTTTACCAATTTTCCATTGTTCTCCGTTCATCGCAGCCTTTACACCCCAGCCTGGTATATCCTCAAGGCTTTCTGGTTGTAATAAATCTCTCTTCAATGTTTGTTTTGCATATTTAACAATGGCTTGAGCCAGTGGATGATTGGATAGGTTCTCGATAGAAGCTGCTTTTAAGATAAGTTCCTCTTGATCAAGACCGTTCCTTACAATTACCTCTGTCACTTCCGGTTTCCCTTTTGTCAGGGTACCTGTTTTATCAAAGGCGATCGCTTCTAAATGCCCTAAATTTTCTAAATGGACGCCGCCTTTAACTAAGATTCCGTGCTTTGCCCCATTTGAAATGGCGGAAAGGGTGGCAGGCATAATCGAGGCAACCAGGGCACATGGGGAGGCAACAACCAGTAAAATCATTGCCCGATAAAAGGACTCATGCCAGTTCCAGCCAAGTAAGAAATAAGGCAAAAAGAACATGCTGATAACGACAAGCAGGACCACTTTAACATAGGTTCCTTCAAACCGCTCAATAAAAAGCTGAGAAGGTGATTTTTCACTTTGAGCTGACTGAACTAGCTGAATTATTTTTTGAAAAAGTGTATCGGTGCTAGCCTTTGTTATTTGAACTGTGATTGATCCAGTCAAATTGACTGTACCGGCAAACACTTCTGCTTGCTCTCTCTTCGAAACAGGCATGGATTCACCGGTAATGGCCGCTTCGTCAATATTGGTTTGCCCCTTCATGATAACCCCATCAGAAGGCACACGCTCTCCCGGTTTAATCAAGATATGGTCACCCACTATTAATTCAGAAACCGCTACACGTTTTTCATATCCATCGGCAATTAATAAGGCCTCTTGTGGCTGCAGTTCCATTAAGGAGGAGATCTCCTTGTGACTTTTATTCATGGTGTAGGTTTCTAGTGCTCCACTAACGGCGAAAATAAAGATTAGCACGGCCCCTTCTGTCCAATAACCGATAATGGCCGAACCGACTGCAGCAAAGATCATTAGCATTTCCACGTTTAATTCCTTATTTTCATAGGTGGCCTCTATTCCTTCTTTTGCCTTCGCAAAGCCCCCGATTACGAATGCTAATAAATAAGAAATAATTGATTCGACCCCATAATCATACTTATCAAACAGCCAGCCTGCCGCGATTAAGATGCCGCTTAACCCGGCAGCTATTAATTCAATATGTGGTTTTATTTTTTCAACCAAACTGGCTTCTTCGATCCCCTTTGTTAAAACTTTTGCTTCTGAACTCATGGTTCTCCCCCCTTATTATTGATACGGCTAGCTTCAGCGTCCAGCGGCTAGTGTCCTTCGCTAAACAGGCGCTTCCGCAGTTGATTCTAATTGATAAAAATAATCATCTTCATTACCCTTAAAAAAACACGAAAGCTGTCATCAAGTGATGACAGCACGAATCTCAACCTATTTCTTTTTATTTATTTTACCATATATCGTATGTATTAAGATATGAATTTGCTTTTATAAAAAGCACTTAGGAATTTTGCTGTTCCATTCTTACCGCAGTTTTTTTTGAAAAGGCAAATATGATGAAGGTGATGATAAGGAGCATGGTACTAATAATGTAAAAGAAACTTATATGTTGAAAAAACTTAATAAACAACCCGCCAATTATCGGTCCGCTTAAACTGCCAAGGCTATAGAAGATTCCACATAATAAATTACCGGTTGGTAACAGAAACCTTGGTACCAAATCCGTCATAAAGCTAATACCGAGTGAGAAGGTCGAACCGACAACCATCCCAGAAAAAAGAAAGGCAATGAAAAGACCAATAAACGAATGCTCCACAAAACTTGCCATTGTAAAACTAAAAAAACCGAGCAGCAGCACGACCACGATGACATTTCTTCTCCCATATTGATCACTTAACATTCCTAAAGGGAGCTGTGTAATGATACTGCCGATAGCAAATACAGAGAGAACAAGGGAAACATTGGAAACATTAATGTTGGTCCGAAGAGCGTATACGGGAAAGCTTCCGTTTAAGCAAGATTCTAAGAACCCATATGTAAATGGAAGTAAAAATGCAACCCAGCCATATTTGAAAGCTTGTTTAAATTGTTTAATGGTTGCTAAAAAAGAATGGATGTTGACAGTTTGTTCAGGAAACTCATTTTTCAACGTAAATACAAAACCCCAGCCAATTAAACATAAAATTGAAGAGATAATAAAAGGTAAGGATTGAGTTATCGTGACTAACGGGGTCATTAAAGGTCCTGCCGCAAAACCAATTCCAAAAAACAACCCATATAAGGAAATATTGCGGCCGCGCTTTTCTGCTGGGGAAGAAGAGGTGATCCATGTTTGTGTTGCAAAGTGAAGGGAGTGGTCACCTATCCCAATCAGTAATCGCAGCGCAAACCAAAACCAAAAGGTCTTCCATAGCGGAAATAATGCAAGCGAAATCACAACAAGACCTCCGCCCCAAACGATAACAGGCTTGTATCCATACCTCCTTAATGGCCTTTCCATAAACGGAGAGACTAAGAGTATTCCGATATATAAGGCGGTTGCATTAAACCCATTTAATGAAGGAGATACGCCGTTCTTTTCAAAAATAATCGCAATAAGCGGAAGGAGCATCCCTTGAGAGAATCCCGAAATTGCCACAATACTGACAAGGATCCAGAAACGTACATTTATTTTATTCATAAAACATCCTCGCGTAATGTAAAGTAAGTTTAATCGTCCCTCCATGATGGTATCTAGAAAGTAGATCATTTGCAAGGGAATTGTTACCTAGACATTTTACATATTTTTAGGTAAATTAAGGAACAGGTGGAAATATATAAAAGAAATTGTCCGAATCAACTGGAGGGAATGCATTGACGAATAAAGTTTTTATGCTTATGACATTCATTGGGGTTCCAGTGTCTGTGATTGGAACGATGATGCACTGGTCGAGCATTATATTATTTATCCTATACTGTTTAACGATTGTCGCTTTATCAAGTTTTATGGGGAGGGCAACGGAGAGTCTTGCGATTGTAGCTGGTCCTCGTATTGGCGGACTGTTAAATGCAACTTTCGGAAATGCGGTTGAACTGATCATTTCTATCTTCTCCTTAAAGGCAGGTCTTGTAGGCGTGGTTCTGGCCTCGTTAACCGGTTCCGTACTAGGGAACTTATTGCTAGTTGCAGGGCTCTCCTTTTTTATTGGCGGTTTAAAATTCAAACGTCAGGAATTTAATGTCTATGATGCCAGACATAATTCCGGCTTGTTAATGTTTGCTGTCATGATTGCCTTTGTTATTCCAGAAGTATTTTCCATTAATATGGATGAAACCCGTACACTATCACTAAGTATAGGAACATCCGTTATTTTGATTCTGCTTTATTTAGCTGCTCTTTTCTTTAAGTTGGTTACCCATCGCGGAGTCTATCAATCAGCGGCTCCTAAAGTGGTTCATGAGGAAGAGGTTCCCGAATGGGGGAAAGGGAAGGCAATCGCTGTCCTTCTCATCGCAACCCTTGCCGTCGCTTATATATCCGAACATCTTGTTCATACCTTTGAATATGTTGGGGACACTTTCGGCTGGTCTGAATTATTTATTGGGGTAATAATTGTCGCCATCGTCGGAAATGCCGCAGAACATGCTTCTGCCGTTTTGATGGCCTACAAAAATAAGATGGATGTGGCCGTTGAAATTGCGATAGGCTCTACCTTACAAGTGGCGATGTTTGTATTGCCAGTGCTAGTGCTGGTTTCACTCCTCTTTGAAACGTCAATGCCGCTTATTTTCAGCTGGCAGGAATTAATCGCCATGGTTTCGTCAGTCCTATTAATGGTAGTTATTTCGAATGATGGCGAGTCTAACTGGTTTGAAGGATTAACATTACTAGCTGCCTATGTCATTATGGGGATTGGATTTTTCTTGTTATAGAAATAGAAAAGACTCTATGCCAAATGGTATAGAGTCTCCTTTTTTACAAACTTTTTCAATGTACGGTAATTTTTCATCCATGTGCTATAATAATACAGCACTATTTTTTTTAGGGTTCTAAATCAATCGTTTTCATTTTGTGGGTACCATCGATCACCAACCTTCATGTTTAGTGGAAACAAATAGACAAACACGAGTGTTGAATTTCATATAAGACGGGAATCCCAACCTCCTTAAGCTAAGTAAAAGTAAGTATATCGTAAACCGATTGATTACTGCCCTCCCTTTTTTTAAGGTTAAGTTTATTATAATTCCTAGTTAAAGTTTTGTAAATAATCAGATTATTACAATTTTGTTACTTCTGTACCACTACATAAGGAGCGAGATATGAAATTTACTATACGATTATTATTTTTCATTATTGGGCTAGCAATCATGACCTTTGGTGTATGTATGACCATTAAGGTTGCGGACATTGGAGTGGGGGCATGGGATGCCTTGAATGTTGCCCTGACAGAAAAAGTAGGGCTATCAGTGGGAAAGTGGGTCATGATTGATGGGGTTATTTTAGTTTTTGTGAATGCCCTATTAGTAAAAAGAAGACCAGATATCTTCTCTCTTATGACGATTATAGTGATTGGTTTGTTAGTCGACTTTTGGCTTGATACTATTTTTGCTTTATTTCATGTTGATGACCTAATTGTCAAACTACTCATGCTATTGGCCGGGATTTTGATTATCGGTTTTGGTGCCTCAATCTATTTACAGGCAAAGTTTCCCCAAAGCCCGATTGATAACTTTATGCTAGCTATTAAGGAACGTTTTCAAGTTAACTTGATGGCAGCTAAGACCATTGGTGAAATTACTGCATTGATTCCGGCTTTTTTCCTAAATGGACCTATTTCCTATGGTACTCTTATTATTACGTTTACAGTTGGACCAGCCATTCAACTGTTTTTTCCCTATTTTGAAAAATTTATGCATCATTTGCAAATGAAATATTCATAGTATGGGTAAAAAAGTATTAGGGTGAAATGGATAATATAATGGAACTCCGAAAAAACTACTAGCAGACTGATTAATGTTCTTAGTGAAAGGAGTTCCGACTCGTGAAGAAAAAAGTTTCTTTACTTATGACACTGCTCTTAATGTTAACCTTTATACCGTCTGCTTTTGCTCAAAAAGCTCCGGTAAAACAATCTGCAGTAAAATATCAGGTTCCACCATCGGTACGTAACATTTCTAAAGAAAATACGTATCCGAATTCAACACAGGACTTGCCATTGCTGCAGCCAAGTGATATGACGAAAAAACTGATTAATTCTTCAAGAGTTAAAATTCAAAACCCTGATCTGATTCGGATGCTCAATGAGTCAAGTATCAACAGTTCACCGTTTGCGATAGGGTATCGGGCGATTATTTATTTGGGCCAGTGGCCATTAAACTACGAATCATCCGAAACTTCCCCAAACTGGGAGTATCAAAAAATTAACACTAATTATTTTGATAATCGTGGCGGAAAGACTCCGTACCAAATCAAGTATGTACAGGAAACACAAAAGATTATTAGAGGCGGTTTGACTTCTAAAATTCCGGATGCTGAAGAAGTTAAAAAGATGATGTTGTTGAAAGCAATGGAAAAAACGCGTCTTCCGCTAGCTTTTGAAACCATTATTGGTGCAGGGACCAAGAATGATCATATTTACAATATCCCGCCAAACCGCTTGGGTTATTTATATGCTTATGCTCCAGGGGTGAATGAAAAAGGAAAGGTAACCTACGGGGAAGTCTACTTGATGCTAAAAGGAAGTAAAAAGTTTATTGTGATTAAAAACGTTACATCCCAAGGCATTGGTGCCTGGATCCCTGTACAGGATTATGTTTCCTTTGGCTTTGCTGCCTCTGAACGTCCGAGATAATAGTGTGGATTGTTTAGGACTCCTCAAACCGAGGGGTTCTTTTTTTAGGAAAATGGGTAAAATATGATTAATCCATTGCCAAAGTTGTTTTATTTCGATAGGATGGAACGGTAATGAAAGGAGTGGATCATTTGGGCAGCCCAATTCAGAATAAAAATACACAAGTGGATTTCCTAAAACACCGTTTAAACATGTTTATCGATGTTCTCGATGCGATTGATCCAGAAGAAACTGATTTAGAGGATATTGATCGTTTAATCTCGATGCTCGATGAGATGGAATCAAAATGCCGCGAATTTAATAATCGTGAAGTAAGTGAGTCTGTTTAAGAACAGGCTCTTTTTACTGGGGAAATTTCCTTTAATTCTAATGGTTATAGGAGTATAATGTAAGCGTGTAAATAGTTGTAAAATTAAAAATAGATAAAATTGCAGACAAGGGGAAAGGGGTACTCGAATTGAATATTGAAAAATTTCAAGAGAGCATGTACGAGCTAATTGTTGAAACATCGACGAAACTTCCGAAAGACGTTCGGCGTGCTGTGTTAGCGGCCAAGCAAAAAGAAAATGCAGGAACAAGTGCCGCAATGAGTCTTGCAACGATTACCAACAATATTAAAATGGCTGACGATCAAGTTTCACCAATCTGTCAGGATACGGGTCTGCCAACTTTTAAAATTAAGACACCAGTGGGTGTTAACCAATTAGAAATCAAGGAAGCGATCAGAAATGCCATTGTCCTCGCAACAAAGGAAGGGAAATTACGCCCGAACTCCGTTGATTCCTTAACTGGTAAAAACAGCGGGGATAACCTCGGTGCCGGGGTACCGGTCATTAAATTTGATCAATGGGAAAAGGACTATATTGATGTCCGGTTAATTTTAAAAGGCGGCGGCTGTGAAAACAAAAACATTCAATACAGCCTGCCATGTGAATTGGAAGGGCTTGGCCGCGCCGGCCGCGACCTTGATGGCATCCGCAAATGCATCATGCACTCCGTTTACCAGGCACAGGGCCAAGGCTGCAGCGCTGGGTTTATCGGAGTAGGGATTGGCGGTGACCGTTCTTCAGGTTATGATTTAGCAAAAGAGCAACTATTCCGTTCGGTTGAAGATGTGAATCCAAACGAGGATCTCCGCAAACTAGAAGAGTATGTAATGGAAAATGCAAATAAGTTAGGAATTGGAACGATGGGATTTGGCGGCGAAGCAACCCTTTTAGGTTGTAAAATCGGCGTAATGAACCGGATTCCAGCGAGCTTTTACGTTTCAGTTGCCTACAACTGTTGGGCATTCCGACGCTTAGGTGTGAGTATAGATGCTTCAACAGGTGAAATTAATGAGTGGGCTTATCAGGATGGTGAATTCATCGATTTCGCTGAAACGGAAGCTGAAAAGGAAACAGCTGCTGCGTTGTCTTCTGATGTGATTACGTTAGAGGCGCCGATTACCGAAGAAAAAATTCGCTCGTTGAAGGTTGGCGATGTTGTTCAAATTAATGGTTTAATGTACACCGGTCGTGATGCGATTCATAAGTATTTAAGTGATCATGATGCACCAGTTGATTTGAATGGACAGGTTATCTATCATTGCGGCCCAGTTATGTTGAAGGACGAGGCTGGTAAGTGGCATGTAAAGGCTGCCGGCCCGACAACGAGTATTCGTGAGGAGCCTTATCAAGGTGATATTATGAAGAAGTTTGGTATCCGTGCCGTGATTGGTAAGGGCGGAATGGGACCAAAAACATTGGCAGCCTTGCACGAGCATGGCGGTGTGTATTTGAACGCGATTGGCGGCGCTGCCCAGTATTATGCAGATTGTATTAAAGGCGTTGAAGGCGTTGATTTGATGCAGTTTGGTATTCCTGAAGCAATGTGGCACCTTCGTGTTGAGGGCTTCACGGCCGTTGTAACGATGGATTCACACGGCAACAGTCTGCATGCTGATGTAGATAAGTCTTCATTGGAAAAGTTAGCTCAGTTTAAGGAGCCGGTTTTTAAATAGAAGAGGTTTGGGGATAGGCGTTAGTGTGGCGCCTGTCCTCTTTTTTTGTGGTGGGGGAGGGTAATTGTTAATATATCCTGAAATTTGTTAAAAAGCATTGGATTTTGTTAATAACTACGCGGAATTTGTTAATATCGACGAATTTTTGTTAATATCACCGGAAAAATTGTTATTAACGCGTTAAAGCACATATAAAACGGAGCAGGAATCTTTCAAAAACGTGTCGAAATAGATAAAAAATGATCTAAAGGAGGGAAAAATTTGTTTGATCTACCCTTAATTAAACCGATAACCCTGATGCAGGCAGAGGCTGCTCAAAGAAGACTGCCAAGGAACCATCCATTGATGGATGAAGTGGAATTGAAAATCAAGAAACTAGCTTCAGGATACAGAGGAGAGAAAACGCTAAATTATTTTCTTGGATTACTCCCCGAAAAAAGTTATCATATTTTCCATGGCCTTCGTCTACCTGCTCAAAATTCCTTCTTTCAAATTGATGCACTCCTTCTATCCCCAAAACTAATCATCCTCCTAGAGTCAAAAAACTATTCAGGAACCCTTACTTTAGAAAAACACCAGTTAAAACAAGAAATCAATAATACACAAATGATTTATGATAACCCAATTGCACAAGTTAATCGACATAAAATCCTTCTGCAATACTTTTTTCAAAAATATCAAATTCCTCCCATTCCGATTGAAAGGGTAGTTGTTTTCACGAATTCATCAGCAAGGGTCAAGATAGCGGATGGATACTATGAGGCTGAAAAATACATTTGCAAAGCAAGCAACCTTTTGATGAAAATGAAGGAATTGGAGAAATACTACTCTAAGGAACAAGTTGATCAAAAAGTTATAGGAAAAATAAGGAGACTACTATTGAGCAAACACACACCATTTAGATCTGATTTTTTACAAACGCTTGGTATTAATAAAGGTGACATATTACCAGGCTTCCTTTGTTCGTTTTGTCTAATCGTACCAATGGAATATTACCGGAACAAATGGATTTGCCCCTCTTGCCAGCAAATTTCTAAAGAATCCTGCAAAGAAGCAATAAAGGATTACTTTCTTCTCGTTAATACCTCCATTACAAATTCGGAACTACGAGAATTTCTTCAACTCCCCACAAAAAGGTCCGCTGCTTATCAATTAGAACTTCTTAAATTCCCTTCAACCGGTACGAAAAAAGGGCGCATCTACCACCCCCCTAAAGATTTCCTATAAATACTAATTATCCTTTTCCCTTTAATAACAAAAACTAAAATAAATTAAAAATAGGGGGAACATGGATGAAACGCTTAATCACCTTTCTTGCCATCATGTGCTTATTAATCCCGACAAGTACCTATGCGGCGGTATCTAACCAGCCGATTAACTGGGGATTTAAAAAAGCCCAAAACGAGATTCCGCCGGAAGCGGGTGCTCAGTATGACCAGCTGCTGGCAAAATACGGGGCTTTTTACAAAGGCGATCCTAACTCAAAGCTTTTATATCTTACCTTTGACAGCGGTTATGAAAATGGATACACACCAAAAATTCTTGAAATCTTAAAAAAAGAAAAAGTTCCAGCAACCTTTTTC
Source organism: Neobacillus vireti (assembly GCF_036962465.1). Taxonomy (GTDB): domain Bacteria; phylum Bacillota; class Bacilli; order Bacillales; family Cytobacillaceae; genus Neobacillus; species Neobacillus vireti_B. The sequence continues at coordinate 114,792 of NZ_JBALNF010000033.1, read as the reverse complement.
GTGACGGGACACTTTCTAAACTCACAGCCTGCCCTTGCCAAGCAGATGGTAAAAGAAGGACATATCATCGGCAATCATTCCTGGAGCCATCCGGATTTTACAGCCGTCGGTGATACGAAAATCCGGGAAGAGCTTCAAAAAGTAAAGCTTAAAACACAAGAAGTTACCGGGCAAAAAGGAATGAAGTATCTTCGCCCGCCCCGTGGTGTATTTAGCGAAAGGACCATGAAAATTGCCAAAGAAGAGGGATATACCCATGTCTTCTGGTCACTTGCGTTTGTTGATTGGAATATTAATCAGCAAAAAGGCTGGCAGTATTCATACAATAATATTATGAAGCAAATTCACCCAGGCTGTGTTCTCCTGCTTCATTCTGTTTCTAAAGATAATGCGGATGCATTAGAACAAGCAATTAAAGATTTGAAAAAGAGGGGCTATAAATTCAAAAGCCTTGATGATTTTCCTAAACCGAAATAAACCAGCAAAGCCGAATTCAACTGAATTCGGCTTTGCGTATTCTACCCGTCATAAAAATAGCCTTTTAAGATAGTTAAATTATTTTATTGACATAATAGAATTTCTGGATTATTGTAAGAAAATAAACAATACCGATAAGAATATGGGGGATTAATTGTGAAGAAATATTTACTATCTTTTTTAAGCATACTTTTATTGTTTGCACTAGCTGCATGTAACAATACAGAGAAAAAGAATGATTCAGCATCAACTGCTAATAAATCACTTTATGATCAAATTAAAGCGAAAGGTGAAGTAACCATAGGTACTGAAGGTACTTATGCTCCATTTACTTTTCATGATAGTAACGATAAATTAACTGGTTTTGATATTGAAGTTGCGACAGAAGTATTTAAGCGTCTAAACATTAAGCCTAAATTTATTGAAACAAAATGGGACGGAATGATTGCCGGCCTTGATGCAAAACGTTATGATATGGTTGCCAATGAAGTTGCGGTCCGCCCTGAACGCCTTGAAAAATATGATATGTCAGATCCTTATATCGCTTCAAAGGCTGTATTAATTGTAGGGTCAGATAATAATACGATTAAATCGCTTGATGATTTGAAGGGTAAAAAAGTTGGACAATCACTAGATAGTAATTACCGTGTCATTGCTGAAAAACATGGCGCAACTAATACAGTGGTTGAAGGTTTTAACCAAGCAATTGATTTGATTACATCTAAACGAATTGATGGAACTATTAATGATAGCCTTTCTTATTTAGATCTAAAGAAACAACGTCCTGATTTACCAATTAAGGTTGTTTATACAGAGCCAAACGCTACACAAAATGCTTTCTTATTCCGTAAAGATAACCCTGAATTAGTTAAGGCTGTAAATAAGGCATTAGCAGATATGAAAAAAGACGGAACCTACTTGAAAATTTCCAAGAAATACTTTGGAGAAGATGTTTCTAAGTAAAGGATTGATTCAAATTGATGGCAGATGATCGTTTACATCGGATAATGGGAATCCTAAGTGATTCCTTTTTTCCACTTTTAAAAGCGGGATTGTATTTTACAATCCCTTTAACATTGATTTCCTTTGTATTGGGGATAATTCTTGCTTTCTTGACTGCTTTAGCACGACTGTCGAGTATAAAGCAATTGAATGCAATTGCAAGATTTTATTTGTGGATTTTCCGCGGCACACCATTATTAGTTCAGCTTTTTATCCTTTTTTATGGATTGCCAAGCATGGGAATCACGTTAAATCCATTTCCGGCAGCAGTCATCGGCTTTACCCTAAATGTAGGTGCGTACAGCTCTGAAATCATTCGCGCCGCTATCCAATCCATCCCAAAAGGACAATGGGAGGCTGCATTTTCAATTGGAATGACAAAGTCGAAGGCAATGAGAAGAATTATCTTGCCGCAAGCTGTAAGAGTATCCCTGCCGCCGCTTGGGAATTCCTTTATCAGTCTTGTGAAAGATACCTCCTTAGCAGCGACGATTACCGTTACAGAAATGTTTCAAAAAGGTCAACAAATTGCTTCAGTTACGTATGAACCTCTATGGTTATATATTGAAGTGGCATTCATTTATTTGATTTTTTGTACCTTCCTATCTAATCTACAATCAAAGCTTGAGCGACGGTATGAAAAAGGTGTTGCTCGATAATGGAAGGAGGAAGATCTATGATTTCAGTTGAAAAAGTGGCTAAGCGATTTGGAGAATTAGAGGTCCTTCGCGGAATTAATTTATCCATCGAGAAAGGCAAGACGGCCGTTATTATCGGTCCTTCCGGTTCAGGCAAGACGACATTCTTGCGCTGTTTAAATTTACTAGAAATGCCTGAGTCAGGGAAAATAACTTTAGGCGATAAGTCGATCGATTTTTCCGGAAAAACAAAATTGTCATCTTCTACGGTAACTTCCTTTAGGCAGCAAACAGGAATGGTATTTCAAAATTATAACCTTTTTCCGCATTTAACAGCGCTAGAGAACGTAATGGAAGGCCAGGTTCATGTCTTAAAGCGGGAAAAAACAGCAGCTCGGGAGAAAGCTTTGGCTTTACTAGACAGGGTTGGTTTGCGAGATAAAGCTGATATGTATCCCCATCAATTATCTGGTGGACAACAACAACGGGTGGGGATTGCTCGTGCGATGGGGCTGGACCCGGCTGTGTTGTTATTTGACGAACCTACCTCGGCCCTTGATCCTGAACTGGTCGGTGAGGTGTTAAAGGTAATGAAAGACCTTGCTGATGAGGGCATGACCATGGTTGTGGTAACTCATGAAATGTCATTTGCTAAAAATGTCGCGGATCAGGTCATTTTTATGGACCAAGGGGTCATTGTCGAAAAAGGAACACCTGAAGAAGTATTCACTAATAATGAAAACCCAAGATTGGTTCAATTTTTAAATAAAGTGATTGGCAGATAGATTAAATTGTATCTTGTAAAAGAGGCAACTAACCCATTTGGGCAGTTGCCTTTTTACGTTATTTGAAAAGGAATCAACACCTGCTATAGTAAATAATGTACTTCTACCAAGGAATTGCTTTCTTCAATATCTAGTTGCCATTCACCAAGCCAGATTCAACAGAATTCGGCTTTTCAATATAAAACATGCTATAATACAACTCAAGCTTTTGAAAAATTTGGAGTGAGTATAATGAAAACCGAACAAGGTATTAAAATACAATTAAAACAAACCTTTCCGTTAACCATCAAAAGGCTCGGGATCAATGGAGAAGGTGTGGGTTATTTTAAAAAACATGTGGTCTTTGTTCCCGGGGCTCTGCCTGGTGAAGAGGTAGTAGTTGAGGCAACTAAAATCAACCCTAAATTTGCTGAGGCGAAAATCAAAAAAATTCGGGTTAAATCACCCCACCGAGTCCAGCCGCCCTGTCCGTTTTACGAGCAATGCGGCGGCTGTCAGCTTCAGCATTTACAATATGGCCAGCAGCTAAAAGAAAAACGCGATATCATTATTCAATCACTCGAACGACACACGAAGCTGAATGTGGGTAAACTTGATATTTGCGAAACGATTGGAATGGAAAATCCTTGGGGTTACCGGAATAAAAGCAGCTTCCAGGTAGCACAGAAAAATGGCAAGGTCTTGGCGGGCTTATATGGGATGAATTCCCACCAGCTAATTGATATTGAGCATTGTGCGGTCCAGCATTCACAAACAAATGAAGCAGTCACAATTGTAAAGTCGATACTTCAGGACTTGCAAATCCCTATATATAATGAAAAAACGAGAAAAGGGATCGTAAGAACCATTGTTGCCCGTGTTGGAGTGGAAACAGGCGAGCTGCAGGTAGTCCTGATTACCACCCAAAAGGAATTGCCTAAAAAGGATTCTATTATTGAGGAAATACAAAAAAGGCTCCCTAAAGTGAAATCAATTGTTCAAAATATTAATGGGGAAAAAACATCGCTTATTTTTGGGGCAGAAACCCTTGCTCTTGCAGGGGAAGAATTTATCCAGGAAACGCTAGGTGATTTACAATTTGAGTTATCAGCGAGGACGTTTTTTCAGCTGAATCCGATTCAAACCGTCAAGCTCTATAATGAGGTTAAACATGCAGCAGCCCTGACTGGAAAAGAAAAGGTTGTCGATGCCTACTGTGGTGTCGGGACAATTGGTTTATGGCTTGCTGACCAGGCAGCAGAGGTCCGCGGTATGGACGTGATCCCTGAATCGATTGATGATGCAAAAAAAAATGCCAAGCGTCACGGGTTTACTAATACAAAATATGTTCCGGGTAAAGCGGAAGAGGTATTGCCAAAATGGGTCAAAAAAGGTTGGAAACCGGATGTAATTGTTGTTGATCCACCAAGGACGGGATTAGACAACCAGCTCCTTCAAACCATTTTGCAGGTAAAGCCGGAGAAGCTTATTTATGTATCTTGTAATCCTTCTACCTTAGCAAAGGACATTCAAACATTAAGTTCAAAATATGAGGTGAAATATATTCAACCTGTGGACATGTTCCCACACACCGCGCATGTGGAGTGTGTTTCGCAACTCATTTTAAAAGTAGGCAGCTAACCCTACATTGGATGTTCCCTTTTCATGTTTCTTGTAACGATTAACGTTTTTTGATTTAGCTTGTTCATTAGAGCATTAAAAAAATTCTATGTTCTTGTCCGACATTGCTTATAGTTTGTACGTCAATAAACGTCTCCCTCTGAATAATGAACTAAAAGGCTAGAGTTAAGGCTCTAGTCTATTCTTTATGTGTATAGCACGTTTTTAATCTAATCCTGAGGTGAATGTTCATGAACCGGTCAATAAAAGATAATTCTTATCAAATAAGTTTACAAAACATTGAATATTCCTCACACCATATCCATTTAGGAATTGAGATTCTTCTTGTAATAAGGGGAGAAATTGAGCTTACGGTCAATCAACAATCCTTTCACTTAGCTGAAAATGATCTACTGCTTATTAACACGAATGATATACGCTCTATTAAGGGGAATAAGGAGAATGTGGTCTTATCGTTACAAATCCCCTTGGATCTAATCGAGCCGCATTATCCAAATATTCAAGAGTGCTACTTTATCTGCAATTCATCGAAAGAGGGGAACGGGCTGTATCTGCTTTTTGATCAAATCCGCCAACTAATGGCGAAAATTTTGATTGCCTATTATCAAAAGCAGGATGGAAGTGAGATCGAGATTAACGGACTGATTTTTCAGTTAGTTACACTGTTGATTCGAAATTTTAAAACAACACACATCGGAAGTCATCAATTCACCGAAATGAAGGATGAAAGAATTAGAGAGCTCCTGGCTTTTATCGAAAGAAACTATCGCAAACCGATATCATTGGAGGAAATCGCCAAGCAGCAGTATTTGTCTCTTTATTATTTATCGCGTTATTTTAAGCAGGAAGTTGGGGTTAGTTTCTCCCAATATATCAAAAATGTTCGTTTGAAATCAGCAGTTCATGAGCTCCTGTATACCGACCATAACATTCTGCAGATTTCGCTGAATAATGGTTTTCCCAATGTGAAGGCGTTTAATAAGGCTTTTAAAGAAATGTACCAGCAAACGCCTACTGAATATCGCAGCCTTCATAAAGTGGAACCGATGGCTGTCGAGGAAATGAAACATGAAACGGAACAATATACTATACTGCAATCGCCGAATTTTTTAATGGAAATCAGTAAATACATTTCAGGAAATGAGAAGAGCACTACGCTGATGGAACCAGCTGCTTCAGCCGTATATGTGGACCTGCCGCAGGAGCCCATTTTTATCAAAGAAAAAGCAGTAAAGGTACTGGTGATTGGGCAGCTGGAATATGCTTTGCATGAAGAGGTGCAGGCAGACTTAAAGATAATTCAAGAGGAACTTGGATTTGACTATATCTATTTTACGAACCTTTTTTCGGACAGCTTTGCGATGACAACGCCCCTTTATCAAATCGGCGGGCAATTTTATCAGATGGATGCTTTATTCACCCGCTTTCAGCAATTAGGGTTGGTTCCTTTCATTCGCGTAGAGATTGAAAAGGAAGTGGAAAGCAGTTCTGAATATCTTAAAAAGCTAGATGAATTCTTACAGCACAGTCTTAGTTATTTTGGCAGTGCTTTTGTAGGCAAATGGCGGTTTGAATTGGTTTTGACGAAATGGGGGGAAACAGCAAAGAGCTTTTATCAAGATTTTTATCAAATTGTTAAAAAGCGGGCTTCTGCCGCAAAAGTGGGACTTCATGTGCCGTTTTCTTTAGGAAAAGCTATACCCGTTCCTGCTGCTGATTTTTTAAACCAAATTTCCGGTCGTTGTGACCTGGTCTGCTTCACCTGCAATCCGAATGAAGAAGTGGATTTTACTGATATGGATAATCTTACTTTTGAAGGAGTAAAAAATTATGTAAAGAAAGCTTGCAGCAGATTAAAGGAATGCTTATCGACTGCGGGTTTGGAGGAGATTCCAATTTTTCTTACGGATTGGAATACGCTATATGGAAATACGATGGATTTAAGCGGCACCTTTTTCCGTTCAGCACTTATTTTTAAAGAAATGCTGGATGCGATGAAGGAAATTACCGGTTTGGGGTTTTGGATTGATACCCACTCGCTGGAAAAAAATAATCTGGATCAAGACCATATTGCCATGAATGGAATTGCTCTTCTTTATTATTATCAAATTAAACGCCCTGCTTATTTTAATATCCAACTAATGAAAAAAATGGACTTGAGGATTTTAGCTGAAGGTGAGGATTTTGTCATGACAATGGGGGAAAGCGGCTATCAATTGGCCGTTTTTAACCCCTCCTATATCAATCCTTCTTATTCGGTCGAGAGTTTCTTTTTGCAATCCATCACAAAGGAAAAGAAAGTGGTGATTTCGGGATTACCGCCTGGACGTTACCAAATTCGCAAGCATGTTCTTGATCAAAATAACGGCGAATTTTATATTAACTGGATAAATTTGCAGCATCAGGATATTTACGACCAGGAGGTCATTTCTTTTATCAAGCAAGGAACCCGCCCGGATCTGCAAATTTATGAGGAAAAAGTGGAGGTAGAGCTTTATTTACAATCCACCCTGACCTTTAACGCTTTTCATCTCTTTGAAATTAAGCCATTAAGTTAAAACTTAATGGTCTTTTTTTGTGGTTGAATGTGACAAAATTGTGAAGGAGGGCAAATATGGGTGATACATACAACAAAGATGGGAATGTTAATCGACAAAAAACGATATAAACTAAGTATATGAAAACGTTTCCAATCTAACTCTTCTTAATCGAGAATAGAGAGAAATTCCCACTGAAAAGTTAATCGATGGAGGTTTATACGATGTCAAGAAAAGTTTTAGAAGAGATATTAACTCCCCAGCTGCAAGAGCTGCATGAGAAAGGGCTATATAACGTCATTGATACAGTAGAGGGAGCTAATGGCCCAATCGTGACAATCAATGGCAAAGAAGTTATCAATATGTCGTCCAACAATTACCTTGGATTAGCAAACAATGAAAGATTAATCCAAAAGGCGAACGAAGCCACAAAACAGTATGGTGTGGGTGCTGGTGCCGTCCGGACAATCAATGGAACGATGACCATTCATAATGAATTGGAAAAAAGGATTGCCGAATTTAAGCATACGGAAGCAGCGATTGCGTTCCAGTCAGGATTTAATTGCAATATGGGCGCAATCTCGGCAGTCATGACGAAGAAGGACGCGATTATTTCTGATGAATTAAATCACGCATCTATTATTGATGGCTGCCGTTTGTCCGGAGCAAAAATCCTTCGAGTCAAGCATCAGGACATGGATGATTTAAGGCGGGTTGCAAAAGAAGCAGTCGAAAGCGGCGCCTATGAAAAAATTATGTATATTACCGATGGTGTTTTTTCAATGGATGGGGATGTTGGAAAGCTTCCAGAAATCGTGGAAATCGCCGAAGAATATGGTTTGCTTACATATGTTGATGACGCACATGGATCAGGCGTTATGGGGAATGGGGCCGGCACGGTTAAACATTTTGGCCTTTCCGATCAAATAGATTTTCAAATTGGAACGCTTTCCAAGGCTATTGGTGTCGTGGGCGGCTATGTGGCCGGTACCCAGCAATTGATTGATTGGTTAAAAGTGCGCGCCCGTCCATTTTTATTTTCAACATCGCTTACACCAGGAGCTGCTGCTGCCTGCATTGAAGCCATTAACATCATGACGGAATCAACAGAGAGAGTCGATCAGCTATGGGAAAATGGCAGCTATTTAAAAGAAGGCTTGAAAAATTTAGGGTTTGATATTGGCCATTCAGAAACACCGATTACACCATGTATTATCGGAGACGAAACATTAACGCAGCAATTTTCCCGCCGTCTAATGGAAGAGGGAGTTTACGCCAAAGCCATCACCTTCCCGACAGTGCCAAAAGGAACAGGCAGGGTGCGCAATATGCCGACTGCAGCCCATACAAAAGAAATGCTGGACCAAGTGCTTGCTGTATATGGAAAAGTTGGAAAAGAGCTGGGCGTCATCTAAGTGTAGAAGATAAACAGGGGAGGGCCGTGTTTCCGGAATAGGTCCCTCTCTGTTAAAACTTGATACCATGTGTTCATTATATAAGGGAAATACTAAGGAGGTTGTTTACGGTGAAAAAAATTCTTGTGACTGGAAGCTTAGGTCAAATCGGTTCAGAGTTAACGTTGAGACTTAGGGAACTTTACGGAGAGACAAATGTCCTTGCTACTGATATCCGCCATGTTGATGGCAACCCAGTGGTGGAAAATGGCTTATTTGATACATTGGATGTGCTGGATGGAGAGAAAATGCAAAAGTTGGTCAATGACTATCAGATTGATACGATTATCCATTTGGCAGCGCTGCTATCGGCCACAGCTGAGAAAAAACCGCTGCTAGCCTGGAATTTAAATATGGGCGGGCTGGTAAATGCACTCGAGGTGGCGCGGAATTCCAATGCACAGTTCTTTACACCAAGCTCGATTGGCGCTTTTGGTCTATCTACGCCAAAAGACAATACGCCTCAGGATACAATCCAACGGCCAAACACGATGTACGGTGTCACCAAAGTCAGCGCCGAATTACTATGTGACTATTATTTTGCAAAATTTGGCGTCGATACCCGCGGTGTCCGCTTCCCTGGATTGATTTCCTACAAAACACTACCGGGCGGAGGAACGACAGACTATGCGGTTGATATCTACTATGAAGCATTAAAGAACAAAAAATATACGTCCTATATTGCGAAAGGCACTTACATGGATATGATGTATATTCCAGATGCGATTGATTCGATTATCAAACTAATGGAAGCGGATTCATCCAGATTAAAACATCGAAATGCCTTTAATATTACCGCGATGAGCTTTGAACCTGAAGAAATTGCTGCTTCCATCAGGAAATTTATACCGGAATTTACGATGGATTATCAAGTGGATCCAGTTCGGCAGCAGATTGCCGACTCTTGGCCAAACTCCATTGATGTGACCGCTGCCAGAGAGGAATGGGATTTTAATCCGCGGTACGATTTAGACCATATGACAAAATCAATGCTCGAAAACTTAGCCAAAAAGCTGGACATTCCATTTCGGGAACCTATATTTGTTTAATGGAAGGAAAACATAAGAAGAAAAGGTTTAAATACAAGGGGAAAGAGGGAAGTTTATGTCAAAAAACCAGGAATTAAAGCGCGGGCTTAAGTCGCGTCATATTCAAATGATTGCTTTGGGTGGTACGATCGGTGTTGGTTTATTTATGGGTTCGACCAGTACAATTAAATGGACGGGTCCATCGGTTATGATTGCCTATGCAGTTGCCGGCCTCTTCTTATTTTTCATCATGCGCTCGATGGGGGAAATGCTTTATTTGGAACCAACCACCGGTTCATTTGCTGACCTCGGCAATAAATATATCCATCCTTTGGCTGGCTATTTGACAGCTTGGAGCTATTGGTTCCAATGGATCACTGTCGGCATGTCGGAAATCATCGCGGTTGGTGCGTATATGCATTATTGGTTCCCGCATCTGCCAACATGGGTCCCTGGGGTGGTCGCGATGGTGATTCTGGGCATTGCCAATATGATTTCGGTTAAAAACTTTGGTGAATTTGAATTCTGGTTCTCATTAATTAAAGTGTTAACGATTGTCTTCATGATTATTGCTGGTATTGGCATTATTCTATTTGGGTTCGGAAATGGCGGTCATGCAATTGGATTTTCAAACATCTGGAAAAACGGCGGCTTTTTCACTGGGGGATTTAAAGGTTTCTTCTTTGCTCTTTCCATCGTTATCGGTGCTTATCAAGGGGTGGAACTAATAGGGATGACTGCTGGAGAGGCAGAAAATCCACAAAAAACAATTACACATGCTGTGAAAACCACCGTTTGGCGTATTTTAATTTTCTATATTGGTGCTATCTTTGTCATTGTAACCGTTTATCCTTGGAACGAGCTCAATCAGGTTGGCAGTCCGTTCGTATCGGTCTTTGCTAAAATTGGAATAACGGCTGCAGCAGGTATTATCAACTTTGTCGTCATTACGGCAGCAATGAGCGGCTGTAACAGCGGCATCTTCAGCGCCACACGAATGCTTTACGCATTGGCGAAAAATGGACAGGCACCAAAGATTTTTGCTAAATTATCGGAAAATAAAGTTCCTGTTTATTCAACCATAACAGTTTTATTAGGTTTGGCTATTGGTGTTGTGTTAAGCTATGTTGCACCGCCATCCATCTTTGTGTATGTTTACAGTGCGAGTGTTCTTCCAGGAATGATTCCATGGTTTGTTCTGCTCATCAGTGAAATCAAATTTAGAAAAGTAAACGCTGTTGCAATGGAAACACATCCATTTAAAATGCCTCTTACACCGTACAGCAACTACGCTACCATTGTATTTTTACTGATCGTACTTGTCGGTATGGCGATCAATCCAAGCACACGCATCCCGTTAATCGCGGGAATTGGATTCCTTGCCATTATGACAGCCATTTTCTATCTGTTAAAAATGGAAAAACGCGTACCGTTAGACGAGACCGAAAACGATGAGAGTACAAAAATAAAGGCAGTATAAAAAGAAATAAAGAAAAAGGGGGACGGTTCTAATGCTTCATGCATGGGGACCGTCTTCTTTAAGGAGTGATATTATGTCTTTCACGAGTTTAAGAGAAGTAATTGAACTGGCTGAGCAGCAAAATATAACGATTGCGGAATTAATGATTCAAACTGAAGTACAGCAAAAGAGCATGCCACGGGAAGCGATTATCGAAAAAATGGCCGAGCAATTTAAGGTAATGGAAGAGGCTGTCCTTAGGGGGACGAAAAGTGCTGTCATGTCCCGTACCGGCTTGACCGGCGGCGATGGATACCGGCTTCACCAATATGCCCAAAATGGAAAATCCTTTATCAATCCGGTGACTTTAAATGCTGCAGCCAATGCACTAGCCGTATCAGAGGTCAATGCGGCAATGGGGAGGATTGTGGCGACACCGACTGCAGGCTCAGCAGGAATCTTGCCGGCAGTACTTGTTCACGCTCTGGACAGCGGAAAATTCCCACGGGAGCGGATCGTACTGTCGATGTTTACTGCCTCTGCCCTTGGTTTGGTGATTGCTAATAAAGCTTCCATATCAGGGGCTGCCGGCGGATGCCAGGCGGAAATCGGCTCAGCAACGGCGATGGCCGCTGGTACTTTAGTTGAGCTTGCCGGCGGCACTCCAAAGCAGGTTGGAAATGCCATCGGAATTGCTTTAAAAAATTCACTGGGACTAGTTTGTGATCCGGTCGCCGGGCTGGTAGAAATTCCATGTATCCTTCGGAACGGGTTACACGCAATTACAGCCCAGGCTGCGGCAGATATGGCTTTAGCAGGGGTGGTCAGCATCATTCCGCCGGATGAGGTGGTCCATGTGATGCATGAAGTCGGGCAGCAAATGCCAGAGTCGTTGCGGGAAACAGGGATTGGCGGACTTGCCGGTACTCCGACAGGAAAAAAATTAAAAGAGCAGGTTTTCGGGGGGAAAAGCAGTGGATGTGGACCGGCCCAATACCAAAGTGCCTATGAGATTATCGGACCTGTTATGGTTGGGCCATCCAGCTCTCATACCGCAGGGGCTGTCCGGATCGGCAATATTGCACGCCAGTTGTTAAACGAACAACCATTATTTGTGAGGTTTTCGTTAATGGGCTCCTTCGCCGAAACTTATCAAGGACATGGAACAGACCTGGCACTAATAGCCGGTGTGATGGGAATGACAACCATGGATGAAGGCATTCCAAAGGCTAAATCCATTGCTGAGGAAAATGGCTTACAATACGAGTTCACGAAACGGGTGCTTGGAAGCTACCATCCGAATACGGTGCTTGTAGAATTATCTGGGGCAACGCAGACTGTAAAGGTACTGGCCAGTTCTTTAGGCGGCGGCAAAGTAGAGGTTCAGGAATTGAATGATTATCCCTTAAAGTTTTCCGGTGAACGGACGACACTTGTGATTCACCATACAGACCGAAAAGGGGTCATTTCCGAGCTATCAGGTATTCTTTATCAAAAAGGGCTTAATATTGCACGTATGGCGAATGAGCGTTCAAAAATCAATGGTCCAGCGATAACGATTTGCGAAATCGACAATCAGATTGGGGAAGATCTTTTAACCACATTAAAAAACGAAATTCCAATCATTGATGAAATTTTAATAATCCAGACTAAATAAATAAGTTCGTTATGGCGGGTCTGACTCTCTGTGAGAAAAGGCATAAAAATCACTAGGGGATAGCCCTTACATTCCAAATGACATTAGAGGAAACTTCTTAAACCCCCGTAAACGTAAACTCACCAGCACCCCATGTGTTCCCGTATACAGGGACACGCTGAGTGTGTGACACAACCCATTTTAAAATAAGGCAACTAACCCAAATTTGGGAGTTGCCTTATTATATTTCCTGTAATTAATCCCAAAGCTATATTAAATGAATATGTTTTGAATGTAATCTTCTCAGCAAGATAACCAAGCAAGACTATGGAAAGGGGAGGAATTGGGCGGACTATATATTTATGAAAAAATGAAACATATAAAGGATATTCTTACTGTAGGATGCATCCAAAGTAAATTAATCAAGTGATTATAAAATTGACTATACAATTTAACTGTTATACCATATATATAGACCAATTGGTATAATGAATTAGGTGGATTAATAAAATGAGAGAAAAGGAAAATTCAAAAACTAAATTAATTAAAACCGCTTCCCTTCTTTTTCAACAGCAAGGGTATCATGCAACGGGTTTAAATCAGATCACAAAGGAGAGTGGTGCTCCTAAAGGGTCTCTATATTATCATTTTCCAGAAGGAAAGGAACAGCTTGCTATTGAATCAGTTCAATTTACTGCCAAGTTTGTGTCTGAGAGAATTGAAGACGGCTTGAAAAAGTTTTCTGATCCCATTAAAGCGATACAAAACTTTATTGTTCAAATGGCAGAGCAATTTTGTGAGGAACGTTGTAAGGAAGGAGTTCCGATTGCCTCTGTTGCACTGGAGACAGCCCTTATTAGTGACTCATTGCGTCAAGCTTGCCAAACAGCCTATGGAAACTTTCAGTATCTATTCACGGAAAAGTTATTAGATTCTGGTTATGAGGAAACAAGGGCAAAAGAGTTGGGAGTCGTCATCAATTCGATGATTGAAGGGGCATTTCTAATTTCGTTTACACTTGGAAATAATGAACCACTACTATTAGTGGCAAAACAAATACCAGTTCTTCTCCAATAACTGGTTTCTTTTTTAATTTAATTATATAGACTGGTCTAATTAAAAAATAAAGGTCGGATTTTTTATGAAAATCTTAGTGACAGGTTTTAACGGTAAAATTGGCTATGAAGTGGCAAGGAAAGCAAAAGAAATGAATTTGCAAATTGTCTGTGCAGTGAGAAATGTTGAAAAGGCAAAACAAAAATATGGAGATGATTATGAGTTTGTCAGTCTTGATTTTTCAAGACCTGAAACATTTCAAGAAGCATTAATGGGGGTGGATAGGATTTTTTTAATGTATCCGCCTGGAGACAACATTCAGTTTGCCAGTTTTATAGAGAAGGTAAAAGATCAGGAGATTAAACATATTGTCTATCTTTCCTTAAAAGATGTTCAATTCATGCCGTTTGTCCACCATTTTAAAAATGAGAAGTTAATTAAGAAGTCTAAGATTCCTTATACCTTTCTACGGGCAGGGTACTTTATGCAAAATCTGAATGATTTTATGCTGAAAGAAATTACTGAACGCCAACGTATTTTCGTCCCTGCTGGAAATGGAAAAACAAGTTTTGTGGATGCAAGAGATATTGCTGATTTAGCAGTTTTTTCACTGACCAATACAGAACAGCACAGATTTCAAAAGTATGTCATTACGGGTGATGAAGCATTAGATTTTTTTGAAGTTGCTAAAATCATGTCAGAAGTGCTAAATACTGATATTCGCTATGACAATCCTTCCATAAAAGAGTTTAAGGAGTTTATGATAAAGCATGGAGGGGATAAGGGATTCATAAACGTAGTTGTTGGGGTCCACTTCCCGACAAAATTGGGACTTGCAAAGGGAATTAAAGATGATTTCGAAAAGGTTATGAATAAGAAGCCAACCAAGATAAAAAAATACATAGAAGATTTTAAAGAGAATTGGATTTCTTAATTATGGAGGGTGGATGGGTGTTTTTTTGCAAGTGGATGAACCAGTACACCACTGATTGAACATGGATCTCGGAGAAGACATACATTACCCTAACAGCTTATGTTCGGGATAACCTGAATTTTAACCCAAAAACGAAGGAATGCGGGGGTGAAGTGGATAAACTCTGTGGAGATAAAAATCGATGTACAAAGTAATAAAATAACCTAGTGCTAGATACTAATCCCGGTTCTCATTTATAGTGAGAGCTGTTTTTTTTATGTCTAAACCCTTACTTTCTGCCTTTTATTTTATGAAAAATAGTTCTATAAATCTCGACGGAGAACTCCCAATAATTAAAAAGAATAAAAGATTCTAAATGACGTGGATGATTGGCAGTGGCAAAGCATTGGCAGTAACATCTTGTTTCAACCAACTTTGTAGGGGGTATCTAAATAGAAAATCGTTTAGAGGAGGTGGCACAATATGAAATTGGATGTGAAATGTAATGTTAAAAACTGTAAGTACTGGGCTGATGGTGACCAATGTGTAGCTGACTCCATTTATGTGGTTGGTCCACATGGCAGCAGAGAGGCTGATACTGTGGAAGAAACAGCTTGCAAAACTTTCGAGCTTCGTGAATGAAAATCAGGGGACTGCTCTTCTGCTTCACAAGCAGAAGGTCAGTCCTTTTCTTAAATGCCGGGAAAGAAACGGTATAGCTTGAACGAGAGAGGAGAAAATCAAGCATGAAAAAACGATACATAATGATTCTATCGTGCTTGTTTCTAATGGGGATGCTGACTGGCTGTATTCAAAAAGACCAGCTGGCAGATGGAACAAAGCTGATAGATAAGCAGAAATTTATTTTTGCAGCTTCAGGGGAATTTAAGCCTTTTAGTTATGTTAAAAATGATGATTTATCGATGACCGGTTTCGATATTGAGGTAGGAAACGCCGTCGGAAAAGAACTGGGCCTTGAACCAGTCCAAAAAAGGATGAAATTCAAAGGACTTATCGAGGGCATTAAAACGGGACGGGCAGACGCAGCCGTTGCCAGCCACACTATTAACCCCCAACGTGCCAAACAAGTTAATTTTTCCACACCCTACTATTACTCAGGTCCACAGATTTTCACCAGACCTGACAGCAATATTAAAACAGTAGATGACTTAAAAGGAAAAGAAGTTGCCGTAGCAAAGGGCTCCACCTATGCGGATACAGCCAAAAAGTATACCAGCAATATAAAAATGTATGACAGTGATATTACGGCATTAAAAGCGCTAAGTATTGGCCGGCATGACGCCGTTATTACTGATTTTGTCACTGGTAAAAGTGCAAAAAAGGAAGGATTCAAAATTCAGGGGCAGCATTTGATCGAGCGAAGCGAGCAGGCAATTGTTATTCCGAAGGATAATCCAATCCTGCTCAAGCGGGTTAATGATGCACTTCAAAAACTTCGTAACGATGGAACACTATCACGGATCAGTCAAAAGTATTTTGGTGAGGATATTACGAAAAAACCAGAATAATAGATTGATCATTAGAAAGAAAGGATGTTGTTATTTTGCCTAGTTTTTCTCACTTTTTACATACATTGATCAGCAGCAAAAATCTTTTCATAGATGCAGCGCTGTTGACGTTAAAGCTAACGGTTGTCTCTATTTTAATTGGAATTTTATTCGGATTATTTTTTGCTCTTTTAAAAATATCAAGGATTAAAGTATTGGGCTATATTTCAAATGCGTATGTATTCCTTGTAAGGGGAACTCCACTCATTGTCCAGATTTTTATTCTGTATTTTGGCTTCAGCGGAATATTTCTCATTCCTGACTTTTGGGCGGCGGCTCTTGCACTTGCCTTCCATAACGGTGCCTATATTGCAGAAATTTTTCGGGGGACGATTCAATCCATTGATAAAGGACAAATGGAAGCGGCACGCTCTCTCGGCATGACCAGAATACTAGCCATGCGCCGTATCATACTTCCACAGGCTTTCAAGCGGGCACTGCCTCCCCTGGGAAACCAATTTATTATTGGACTTAAGGATTCATCTCTGGCAGCCTTTATTTCCATGAATGAACTGTTCAATGTCTCGACGACACTGGGTTCCAATAATTTCGATGAAATGACCTACTTGTTAATAGTAGCCGTTTATTATCTCATACTTGTTGCAGTATTAACGATGCTGGTGAGTCTGTTCGAAAAGAGATTGGCAGTTAGTGATCGATAGGAGGACGAGAAAGTGAATGAACGAGAAATGATAAAAATAGAAAACTTACATAAATCTTATGGCAATTTACATGTATTAAAAGATATAAGCATGTCTGTGTATGAAAGTGAAGTTGTCTGCTTGGTCGGAGCATCTGGCTCTGGTAAAAGTACGCTGCTGCGATGCCTGAACTTTTTAGAAAAAAGGGAAGGTGGGAGAATTTCAATCCATGGGGAAGAGATTAGCCCAGAAAAACACAATATTAATAATGTCCGCCAAAAGGTGGGGATGGTTTTCCAGCACTTTAATCTATTCCCGCATAAAACTGTCCTTGAAAATGTCATTGAAGCACCCATCATGGTAAAAAAAATCTCAAAAGACCAGGCCATTGCTGAAGCAAAGGAGTTGCTCCAAAAGGTGGGTCTTCTTGACAAGGCAGATGTTTATCCAAGCAAATTGTCAGGCGGTCAAAAGCAGCGTGTGGCAATTGCCAGGTCATTGGCAATGAAGCCCGATATCATGCTTTTTGATGAACCGACATCTGCCCTTGATCCTCAGCTTGTTGGTGAGGTTTTGGCAACCATGAAGGAGTTAGCCGATGAAGGAATGACCATGGTAGTAGTTACGCATGAAATGGGCTTTGCCCGCGAGGTTGCTGATTGGATTGTCTTCATGGACGATGGTAGAATTATCGAAAGAAATCGGCCAGATGAATTCTTTGATCATCCTAAAGAGGAACGTACAAAAGAATTCCTCCAATCAACCATGTTAAAGTAATCAAGCTAAAGCTCCGATAGTGATGATTGAGCTTAATCTGAATAAAGGTTAACGCCCAAGATGTTAGGAAAATAACGAAGAGGGGCTGTTCACGAAGGATTGAAAAATAACCTTTTTGAACAGCCCCTCTTCACTTATTATAAGACCCATACGGCCAGTATGCTTATCACAAAACGGCATTAATAACACTTTACCAATTTAAAACACAAAACGTAATACCATGATAGAGAGGATGCCAGCGACAACCGTTCCTAATAAACTGCGTGTTACAATTGCAATCAAAAAAGCAGGCAGAGACGCGATTAGTTCAAGGTTTTTGTGCAAAGGCTCTAATTTTCCGTTTGGCATTAGCAGCTCTTGTCCCACTAAGGCTGCCATAACGGCAATGGGAACGTAGTTCAACCATCGCATGGCCCATTCTGGGAGTTCAACACGACTTAAGATAGCTATTGGAAGTACTCTTGGAATAAATGTGACAATGGCTGATCCAAAAATAATTAAAAAGATAGACCATCTTACTTCCATTTTTCCACCGCCATTCCTATGCCAGAGGCAATGATTGTCGCTACAATAACCCCAACGCTTCCAGATGCCACCAAACTTATCCCTACAACAATGGCAACTGCAGTTAGTGCAACAAGAACATCTTTCATCCATTTTCTTCGGCTGACCATTTGCAGGACAAGCAGGCCAATGAACATACCCGGTAATGCAAAATCAAGACCGAATTTTTCTGGATTTGAAATCCATTCTCCGAAAAATGCTCCTGCAATATTAGCAATAAACCAATTCAAATAAGCAGTTATATTTAACCCATGCATCCATTTTTCGCTAAGCCATTTCTTACTTGCAGCTTCATTCATTGCCACACCAAATGTTTCATCAGTAAGTAAAGAACCAATTAATATATTCTTGCCTGTTGTTAGATGACGGAAATAAGGCGATATAGCCGCGCTCATTAAAAGATGGCGGAGGTTAATAAAGAAAATAGTAAAGATAATCGCTAGGGTTGGACTATTTGCCCCAATCATCGCCGCAGCAATAAATTGACCAGAACCAGCGTATAACAGTAAGGATATGAGTCCAATTTCAACAATCGAAAGTCCTGCTGTTTTTTCCACAACACCGGCCGCAAAACCAATACTTAAGTAACCAAGTACAGTGGGCAGACAATCCCGTACACCGGCAAGGAAGCTGCTTTCTTCCCGCAAAAACGTGTTATCACTGATGTTCAAATCTTTCACCCACTTATCAGAAATTGTATGTAAATTTACTTTATCATCCCTATTGTATGGCTTCAATGATATAATTGTATGCAATACAATTTTTCCAAGGAGGGTGTTAGATGCCAGTTAATTCGTTTGAAAATTATCCTATGTCGTGGAAGCCGGATAAAAAACAGCTTGCCCCTCCATTGTATCGATCGATTGCCAGTTTGCTAGAATATGATATTCTCAATGGCTTTCTCGCGCCCAATACGCAACTACCTCCTCAACGAGAAATTGCAGATTATCTTGATATTAATCTAAGCACTGTCACAAGGGCATTTAAAATATGCGAGGTGAAAGGATTCATCTATGCCGTTACCGGAAGGGGGACCTTTGTTACTCCCAATATAAAAAATGCTATCTTTATGGCGGACAGTGATGAGAATAAGAATTACATAGAGATGGGGATCATCAAGCCCCTCGATCACACCAACTCTTTGGTCGCACAAGCGATTAAAAGCATTGCCGCCAAAGATTATCTGGAAAATTTATTAGATTACAGACACCCGCTGGGAATGCCTTATCACAGAATGGCAGCCAAAAAGTGGATGCAGCGCTTTAACATGGATGTACCCGTTGAAAATATTACGATTACTTCAGGAGGGCAAAATTCCTTTTCGCTTATTCTAATGGCCTTGTTTCATCCGGGAGATAAAATAGCGGTCGATATCTATACTTATCCCAATTTTATTGAACTGGCAAAAATAATGAATATCCAATTAATCCCTATTGAGGGGGATGAGTTTGGCATGAAGCCGGAGAGATTAGAGGCCGTCTGCAGAACTAATTCATTACAGGGAATTTATTTGAGCCCCTCCTGCAATAATCCTACTGCTGTAACAATGAATATGAAGCGCAGAAAGGAAATTGCAGATGTCATCAATAAACACGGGCTTATCTTAATAGAGGATGACGTATACTCTTTTCTGGCGCCAAATGGCTATTTCCCTATTTCACATTTTGTACCGGAAAGGTTTGTTTATATCCTAAGTATTGCCAAATCACTCAGCTCTGGTATTCGAGTTGCATTTATCGCTTACGCTAATCCGTTTGTTGAAAAAATTACCTATGGAATTTTCAATCTCAACGTAAAAACATCTGCCTTAAATGCAGAAATTATAACAGAGTTAATTAATACTGGGGCTGCTGAACAAATCATTAAGAAAAAGCGGGAAATTTCGCAAGAACGGAACCGGCTTTACCAGAAATATTTTCAAATCAATCATCCGAGCGAAAACCCGATTAGTTTTTTTCGTTGGTTACCATTGCATAAAAAATGGCAGCTAAACCATCTTGAGCAAATTGCCTTAAACCAGGGGATCCATGTTTTTCATTCTCATCGTTTTTTGGTCAAAAAAGATGAATCTCCTCAATTTATTCGTATTTCACTAACTTCACCTAAGGACTCTGATGAATTGGAGAAGGGATTTTGCATCCTAAAAAGATTTTTGTTAGAGTCGTAAAGATTTAATCACCATATCTTTTGTGTTGTCCCATACACTCTAGACACGTTGAGTGTGTATCACAGTTATTTTTGAAATAAGTCTGACATCCATGAGGGACATGTGGAAAGTATTGTCTAAGGACTGGATAGTACGCTATTGCAAATCATTTTGCAAACAGAAGCGCAAAAAGTGATTTATGTTTCCTGCAACCTGTCCAGATTGGTGAAGGATATCCAGACACTAATTTCGAAATATAAAGTGACGAATATATTCAGCTGGTTGATATGTTTCTGCAGACAAGCGTATGTTGGAGTCTGTGGCCCTATTAATGTTGAAATAGTATTGGATTAATAACCAATTAAAATGGAGTGAAGAAATAAAGTAGTTAGAGTCCAGTTTCGGTTAAAGAATTGGGCTCCTTTAGTTTTATCCTGCACCTTCCTTGGATGTTCTCTCACACTTATTGAATATAATGTTATTAAATATTATCTGATTTTGAGAGATAGGTATGAATGAAACGAACGATTGCAAAAAGAAAATCATTACCTGAAGCAATTATTGATGAAGATTCCTTTTCATATTGAAAGGTCCAGATCGGGTAATGGAGTACATGTATGGATATTCTTTTCTTCAATGGTTTCCGTAGTAGTTGAAAGGAAACTGGGAATAGTTCTTTTAAAGAAAATAAAAGAAGAATATGATGAATTTCTCATGGAATCTTTTGATAGGATGTTCCCTAACCAAGACACTTTGCCAAGTGGAGGTTTCGGAAAGCTCATTACCCTCCCACTTCAGAAGTACCTGTGAGAAATGGAAATAGTTTATGTGTTGATGAGCATTTTATTCCTTTTACTTAATGAAAAAAGAAAATTGTAATCTAATATAAAGTGCTTTTTCCAGATGTACAGGAAAAAAGGTATATTGCTTATGGAAACAGGAAAAGCCCCTGTTTCTTTTTTATTCTCTTGAGTAATGAAGGAAGCGGAAATTGAAATATAAGGCTTAAAATTCTAAAATTTCAATCGCAGATAGTTACAAAACGTTTAATTTGTAACTTGACGATGTATAATGATGTTAATGATTGTTACAAAAAATAAAAAATGTAACTTTTTTATTTAATAACAAGGAGAGATATCATGACAAAAAATTTTAATAAAACAAACGATTTTCGGGTTGCATTTGTATCAGGGGGTTCTGGTGGTATTGGACATGCGATAGTAAAAAAATTAGCCGATAATGGATTTGCCGTTGCTGTGCACTATTCGAGCAATAAAATTAAAGCAGATGCTATCGCGAACGAGATTGTTCAGAAGGGTGGAAAAGCAATTAGTGTAGGTGGAGATGTTTCAGATGAAAAACGAATGGAAGAAGCTTTCAATATTGTAGAAGAAAAGTTTGGCGGAATTGATGTCGTTATCAATACAGCAGGTATCATGATTCTCAGTTCTATCGCAGAGGCGAACTTAGAGGATTTAGATAAAATGTATCGTATAAATACTCGCGGAACTTTTGTTATATCCCAACAGGCTGCCCAACGTGTTCGCCAAGGTGGTGCAATTATCAACTTTTCTACCTCTGTGACCCGCACGAAATTACCAACATATGCTCTTTACGTCGCGAGTAAAGCAGCGGTTGAATCTATGACAATGATTTTAGCTCGCGAACTACGTGGTAAAGATATTACAGTTAATACGGTAGCTCCAGGTCCAACTGCGACACCGTTATTTTTTAATGCAAAGGATAAACAAAAAATCCATAATTTTTCTAAAACAACACCACTTGAACGCTTAGGTAAACCAGAAGATATCGCAGAAACAGTATTATATTTAGCGACTTCGGGCCGCTGGATTAATGGGCAAGTAATATTTTCAAATGGAGGTCTTGCATAAATAAATAGTAGGAGGAACGAGAAATGAGTAGTACAGGAAAAAAGGTTATATTTGTAACAGGGGTTTCAAGCGAATTTGGTGCTCCGGTAGAGTAATAACTTTATTCGGGCAGGTGATACCACCATCATTAAAAACTGCTAATCGGATATGAAGCTTGATTGAATTATTATCCTTGGAGACATTGGCCCACTCTCCAGCTTTTTTGGAAAACTGATCTGACTTGAATCTAAAATATCCAGTTTACCAATAGTTGAACTTGACTCTTTTTTGGCATGACGCCCATTGATCCTCCGGAAGATTGTTGGCAAATATCCTGTAAAAGTTGGAACGGTAGGCGTTCAATATTATGATAGACATTAGAGGCGTGAATAGATTCCAAGTCGGACAAACTTTGGATTGTCGGTTTTGCCCGCAGGTTATCTTCGACAAGCAGCATGACGGCTGGTCCGGTAAGCAATTTTTTTGATACAGGATCCACGAAGGGGTAGCGATAATTTTTAAATCAAGAATCTCTAAACACTTTTCAACGACGCTTTTATTTGGTATAGTGTTACACTTGGTATGTCTCCTTTTGTAGAAGTCATGAGGTAACGTGTTATCTTATGTAGGCCCTCTACAGTAGGGGATTTTTTTGTTTTGTCTAACCAATGAAAATACATTATTTGCATTTTCTGTATACTAACCAAAATTTGTTTTATGTTTGCAAGACCAATGCCTGTAAAAGAAAGAATGTTTCTGAATTAAACCAGTATATAGTTTGTTAACACATTATCTATAAAATCTTTATTAATCGGCATCGGTCCTTAATTCAAACAATGTTTACCCTATTCTGTACTTTCGCGCTGGATGTCAGTATGAATGGGTACTCACTTGAATTGACATTTACACTTTTAGAAAATCATCAAGTTATTAAGTCATTGCCATAATGAATTTGGCCTTCTTAATTTGTATGGTGGAACCACATTTTCCTTTTAAACAGAAAGGGAACAAGGGATTTTTCTAGTGTGGTATAACTAATCATACAAATCACCTGATTAAAATAACTAAATTCATAGAGAGATTTATTTCAATAACTATTAAAATAAAGAAAAATTTTGCGTTTGAAAGGTGTGTAAATAATTTGGAATTGCGACATTTAGAGTATTTTTTAATGGTTAGTAAAGAACTTCATTTTACTAGGGCATCTGAAAAATTAGGGATTTCTCAACCAACCTTAAGTCATCAAATTAAAATGCTTGAACAAGAGGTGGGGTATCCACTTTTTAATCGTGTCGGAAAGAAAATCGAGCTTACTAAGATAGGAGAAATAATACAGCGAGAAGCATCTAACATTCAAGACTCCATACAAAGAATGTTCTCTCAAATTACAGCATTGACGGAAGGAGAAATTGGGGAATTAAAAATTGCTGTATTACCAGGAGAAATTACGGATTTAGTATCTACTCTATGTATTCAATTTAATAAGTTTTATCCTAACATTAAGGTATTTATACAAACCACTGATCAGGTGGAAAAAGCCGTTTTAGAAAACAAGGCTGATTTTGGTATTGATTTTTATCTAAATCAAAATGATATGTTGCAAGTTACGAAGTTGTATGATGAAGAATTTTACTTGATTAGTAATAAAAGTAATGGAAATCAAAAGGTTTCATTAGCTTCCATTTTAGCGGGTCCACTTATTTTATTTCCAAATGTGCATCAGTGTAGAAAATTACTTGAAAAAGCAAGCGATAATGTTGGTAAGCAATTAAATCCTATTATTGAAACGTCCAGTATTGAATCTATATTGAATCTCGTTCGAAGTGGTATTGGTCGCAGTATTGTTTCACGTACATTATTTGAATTTTATGAAACAGGTGATTTATTTTTTCAGCATATTGAAGATGCATCTATGACTAGGGCTGTTTATCTTGTGATGAAAAAGAATTGTTTTATCAATTATGCAGCGCGAAAATATATAGAGTTATTAATACGTGAAATCGAAAAGCTTCATTTTCACACAGAAAATAATGCGATTTCTTCTTTGCAAAGTTCTCTATCATAGTTTTTATCTATGATTATAATAGAAATGATTGAATAGATAAAAAATAAAATTCTCTTTACAATTAAATCAACTCATAAAGGTGAGGATAGGATATAAAAGGAGGCTTAATCATGCAACACACAATTGCAGGTATCAAAATTCCTGATTCTCAATTGGCACAAGATGCAGCTGATATTTTGCGAGAACATGGAAATAATCTGTTATGGAATCATTCCAATCGTGTATTTTTATTTGGGGCAGTAAACGGAAAAAACTTGAAGAAGAATTATGACTTGGAGTTATTATATGTCAGTGCTTTATTCCATGATTTGGGTTTAACAAAAAAATACAGCAGTCCAGATTTACGGTTTGAGGTAGATGGTGCAAATGCTGCAAGAAGTTTTTTACAACAGTATCAAATTTCAGATGAGTCAATCCGTCTTGTATGGGATGCTATTGCATTGCATACGACACCCGGTATAGCAGAACATAAAGAGTCTGAAGTAGCACTACTTTTTTCTGGTGTTGGTTTAGATGTCATGGGGGATGGCTATGATAAATTTCCAGAGGACTTACGTAAAGAAATTCTAGGCGCTTTCCCTCGTAACAATTTCAAAAGGGAAATTATTCCGGCTTTTTATGAGGGCTTTAAGCATAAACCAGAAACTACTTTTGGAAATATGAAAGAAGATATTATTCAACATTTTAAACCGGAATATAAGAATAAGAATTTCTGTCACTGCATTTTACATTCAGCATGGTCAGAGTAAATAAATAAAAAATTACAGAATCCAAGTTTCACGTTTGATGTTACTAACATTAGAAAATAAACTATGTCTTTTGTACAGTTTTTTTGTTCTCATTAAATATTTCATGTTTAGTGAGCAATCTTAGTAATAATTATTGGTGATTATCAATCGTGAAATTTGTGACAATCGTGGGAAGTTTACGTAAAAAATCATATAATTTGCAAATAGCAAAAACTATGCAAGAACGCTATTATGGAAAATTTGACAGAAAATAGCAGAGATCCGTTCCCTACCTCATTATGATTAAGATGAGGAAAACAACCCACCGCAGGCAGTAAAAGAATTTAAAGAGTTAATTACAAGTGCAGATGGTGTAATCATCATTACGCCAGAATACAATTGGTGTATTCCTGGTGTTTAAAAAAATGCTCTGGATTGGGCTTCGAGGGTTGAAAGATACTCATTGGTAAACCAGTCATGGCCCTTGGTGCCAATCTTGGACTGCTTGGAACTGTTCGTGCACAAATGATTTACGTGAAATATTAGCTGCGCCTTGTATTCAATCAAAAATACTTCCTCAAGGAGGAAATGAGGTACTGTTTAGCGAATCAGAAGTTTAATGAATAAACAGGAAAATGGTGGACGAAGGCACACTTAGTTTCTTAAATAGTAAAATAGAGGCTTTTATCCATTTTGTAAAGACTAATACATATTAAGACGTAAAAGCTCAATTTTATTTCGAAATAAAATTTTTGACTAAAGTGATCGCTACGGCGGTCTTTTTTCTTGTGTCAGAAAAAGATCAGTTCCCCATCTTGAAAAAAGGGAGGCCTTTTCGTAATTTTACTAATATCACAGATTATTAGCTAATAACCGCCATACATCTTCAAACATATCCTTATAAAACTCACTATCCCAACGGTCTGCAAAATATGGATTATGGAAATATATAAATGCGGTGATGATTGCAGGGCCTGCTTTTTTTAGTCCACTAATGGACTCGGCTTTATGCGCTAATTGGTTTAAGTGCTCTTTAACTAGAATTTGCGTACGCTCTAAATAATCTGTATATAACCGAAACATACGTTGATCATTATGGTAAAGTTTTTTCTTTGTAGTAGCTAGAAGCCAAAGCCAATCATGAAGTGCAACAACTGAACTTACACCTTTTTGGGCTTCCCATTCTAATAATTCTTTAGAAGTAGTTTCTAACCACCGTAGTGCAAGTTGTTGTAATAGATCTTCTTTATTTTTGTAATGTTTATAAAATGCAGCATGAGTTACTCCGAGTTCCTTTGCGATATCAGAGAGAGTGGTTTTTTCTACTCCCTTTCTCATTATAATTTCTTCTGTCACGGAAAAAATCTTTTCTTTATTAAGTATTGCCATTTTGCTCCCCCTAGTTTTTTCTAAGTTTAATTATACCTTATAACTACTTGGTTACAAAATGTCCAATTTGCAACTAAGCTTTAGACTATCCAGAAGGTTTGATTAATGGGCAAGTAATATTACTGATGGGTTTTGCATGGCTGGGAGGAAGCCAATTGGGTTGTAAGGGTAAGTAGATTCTATGGAATTAGGCCCAATTTCTCTTAAACTAAAACAGAAAATGGGCTTTTTTGAGTGTAATAACTTATCTTTGTATATCCCCATAATTATTGAGAAATTTGTTGCAGCCTAAAAGTTGATTGAATTTGCATTCTTTCTGTGGTAATTCCTTAATACTGTACTGATAAGTTTGTTACAAAAATAATTTTGGGGTAATTAGAGGCTGGTTCTTCGATTTCTACTGAACTTTTTTATCCAATCTGTTTACAAAGCAGGATTGAAGCCCAAATTTTAATAATAACCCTTCTCGGATTATCAGAAGGGCTATTTTCAATATTGAGTGGATGAAATTAATAGAATTTTTAATCGCAAACGGAAAAAAGTCTGAAGTATCCTGTTAATAGTGCACATTGTCTCTTTAAATTTTCCTATACAAGTGATTGCGCGAGTGGTTTGTTTTTATAAGTCCTATTGGAAAATATTTCCGGATATTTCTTTGGGTAAAACATGATCTAGTTCCTCGTTTAACCATGAAAGGGATATACTTCGCAAATAATCACGCATTTTTTCTCTGCAGTGAGCATAACCAAATTGATTGTACAAAAAGAGGGGGATTACAGCAGTTTTCTCTATACAAATAACCATTATCTTTAATATTTTTACATTGAAAAATACACGTTGAACCTTCAACAACTTCAACTACATCCCAAAAAGAAAAATTGGGGCAAACTATGATTATCTCGTTTTTAGGAGCAAATGAATGAAGCAACAATTGATTATTATTGGGAATTCTTTTATGGAGCTGCGCTTTTATGTAAACTCTTTGCTTTATAAAGCATTAAAGTGTACCAGGAAATCAATAATAAATAAATGTTAAATGAGTAGATAGGTCTCCAACCTTTATAGGTATAGATACCAGCTTTACTACCTAACCATTCAAAGATAAAAGAAAGTATCGCCCAACAAATAATATGTAGAAACTGAAATTCTGTACTTAACTTAAATCTATCATAAAAATAGCAGTAAAAATATACATATAAAGGGTAAATTAAAGTATATAAAATTAAGTCGAAAATACAATGCTTAGGATTATCCATTACATCGTATAAATCATAAGGGAAAAACAAAATATCCCCTAATCTTGCTGAAAAAGCTCCGAAAACCAAAATAAATACTGTAAGGGATGCAGGGAATTGCTTTGGTAACTTGATATAAAAATAAAAAAGGACAAACCAAAACAAAAGTATAATGGTTTCGTTCAGGTCAAAGTAATTGGGAAGTGCATAAGTCTTCATATTATCCAACTTTCTTTTCGTTTTTTATTAAATGTCTGAAAAAAAATGCGAAAAGCAAAGTAATTATTATTGCTATAAATGAATGACAGAAAGAAAAAATATAATTCCATCTAGAAGAAATTAAAAGTTTTGTATGTAAGATGACCTGGTCACTAAATGCTACTGTTAAAATGAAAATAAGTAAAACAACTGTTTTCCCTGTATTGGTCTTACGATTATAAATAAGCTGAAGCATCCAAAGTAATAAAACTGGGACAAAAAGCATGAAATAGACAATACAAAACCAATCACCAATTTTATCTTTCCCCTTAATCACTTCCATATTTAGTGAAAAAATATTAAATAGTTCGTTTCCAATCGTAAATGCTAAAAAAAAGGAAGCCAACAGTTCAAAGAGCGAAATATTACTTTTAAAATAAACCAAGGGAATAATTCCTATAAGCACAATTGCCATTAAAATTGAAAGAGTAAGCATAAGTCCTCCGTTATTAATCCATAAAGTATTGGAAGATTGTCTTGTTCTTTTTTTCCTTTTCCTTATCATTATTATCTGCATTTAATTGTAAAAAGACACAAAAAATTGTCACATAAATTTAACATGCGTATTGGACTCTAGTGTTTTATAAATCCTAATTCCTTTAATTTTTTTACAATAATTCCCTTTACAGGGGAAGTGTTAGAACTAGAATATAAACACTCTAATTTTAAGTTCTAGTATCTGCAGTTAACCAAATAAAAACTAAACTGTCTATTGAAAAAAGCTAAGCTGCTAAAAGGGGATATCACTTAATCAAAATTAAATCCTTAATTATTTAATCTGGACAGGTTGATAAGGAATTATTGAATATTGAATAACAGGATACAAAGGTGTACATGCACACCAACCTCAAAGTGAAGTTTGAGAGGGACTAGGGGGGACCGTATGTCTATCATTAGAAAAATACATTGGATCGAAAAGTGCTTTAATACAATATCTTTTCTGGCCTTAACTAACCACAAATTTCTTACAGTCTATCTTCCTTATTTTGTTTTCTTGCGATGAAAATTTTACTTGAAGATTTTATTACACAAGCTAATTTATATTTTTTAATTAACCTATGTTCCAATTTTCGCTAATTAAATCTGGATGTCGAAATACAAGATAAGAAATCCAGTACAAGTGAAGCTTAATACCCATGCCCAAAGTGGTTTTATAAAGTGTAAGCGAACTCCAATAAAAATAAAAATCCATACTAAGGCAGACCACCAAAAATTCCAACCATTTGAGTATACAATCAGTTTTCCATACATAAATACACCTTCAACCAGAATCTCGATGAGCATGAAACATATCATATAAAATACCTGTCGAGACCAAGACGATTTGACAGGGAAAAGAGAAAGGTAAAGAAAGATTAACGCTGGAAAGGCAATTAAAGTATTGAAAAAGTCAATTATTTTATGATTGTTGATGAAGAGTGTATCTCTATACCGCCAAAGAGGGAAATCATCAATAAGGTAGCAAATTCCTAAATTTACGGAGATATAAAATAGAAGAGTGGGATAATAATTTTTCCAATTTTTCCAATCCCCGATTTTCCATATTGCTAGTAAATAAAAGGAAGTTAATAATAACCTAAATATTGAAATCAAATCTGAAAACATAAAATGGTCCTCCAAATCCCAAAGTCTACTTTAAAATAGTATTTGCACTTTTTACTTCCTGAATTCAGTGGTATTAATGGATCAAACGTGGGCGAAATTTGGTGGGAATTACATTCAAAATTATTTTTAAAAAGTTACTTTTAAGTTCAACGATCGTAAAAGTCTTATTTTCTCTTAGATAAATCATTCCGTCATTAATATTTAGAATACTAAACGTGACCTTACATAACTGTTTTAGGGTTCTCAAGTTTCTAAGGGCTTGCAAACCTCTTGGGCGTGTATGGAGGATTATTCACGGCGTTTACCTTCCTGGCAGTTTGTGTGATTTCGACTGCCACCGGATCATCGATCGGAACAATGTTTACCTGCTTCCCTATTTTCTACCCGGCTGGGGTATTGTTGAGAAGCGATCCTGCCATTCTTGCAGGTGCACTCGTCAGTGCTTCTATTTTTGGTGATAACTTAGCACCAATATCAGATACCACCATCATTTCTGCTGGAACTCAAGAATATACAAAAAAAGATGGTTTTGCTGAAGTGGGCGGCTGTGTTGCCAGCCGGTTGAAATATTCCTTGGTCGCAGGTGCTATCTCATTTGTTCTATTTTGGATCCGCGGTCGCGGCACGGCAGGGGATGGTGCTTCGGATATCCTTGCCAAGAACATGAATCCAAACTCACTGGTTATGCTGGTTCCGGTCGTCGTCATGTTAATTATCGCAATCAAAACCCGCAATATCTATAAAGCTATAACTATAGGGATCATTTTAGGAACGATAACAGGTCTGGCGTTTCACCTTCTAACGTTCGACAATGTTATCTCAGTTAAGGATGGTGCTCCGAAAGGTTTCCTAACAGGCGGCATTAGCAGCATGATGGTAACGGTTACGCTAGTTATTTCTGTCTATGGCATAATGGGGGTGTGCTTGGCGGTGCGGGAGTGCTTGAAAAAGTGACAAATGGGATACTTAACAGCAAAATGGGTAAGACAGTCCGCGGTGCTGAGATCGCTATGATGTTAGGTATTTCGTTTACAACCTTGCTCTTCGGTGGTGAAAGGCACTTTTTTGGCCGAGGAAAAAGTGTTGAGGCAATTAGTTTAGAAGTGAAATCCAAAAATAAACTCTTTCGATCAAATAAACCTAAATTACCTCAACTTCCCTATTTTCTTTTGCACTTTTTATTTGATAATATTAAAATGTATATTTACTATAGCTTGATAAAAAGTGCTTAAGCACGTATCAGTGTAGAAGAAGCAGGGGAATCCTTGCTTTTTATTTTGGGGAGCAAGGGCTTGCACAGGTATCCCATAATGAGAGGATTTGAATTTGAAATGATAGATAATTTTTGGCGTGATCTACCACGACCATTTTTTATACTGGCTCCAATGGAAGAAGTGACAGATGTTGTTTTTCGCCACGTAGTAAGTGCTGCAGCCAGACCTGATGTGTTTTTTACAGAGTTTACAAATTCGGAGAGTTATTGTCACCCAGAGGGAAAACAAAGTGTGAAGGGGCGTTTGACGTTTACAGAGGATGAGCAGCCAATTGTAGCCCATATATGGGGAGATAAGCCTGAATATTTCCGGCAAATGAGTATTGGTATGGCGGAACTTGGGTTTCGAGGTATAGATATCAATATGGGGTGTCCTGTACCTAATGTGACACAACACGGAAAAGGAAGTGGTCTTATCCTTCGTCCTGAAGTTGCAGCAAATTTAATACAAGCAGCAAAAGCAGGAGGGTTGCCCGTAAGTGTAAAGACAAGGCTTGGTTTCACGGATGTAGAGGAATGGCGTGACTGGCTGACACACATATTGAAACAAGATATTGCTAATCTTTCCATCCATCTGCGTACAAGAAAGGAAATGAGCAAAGTAGATGCTCATTGGGAACTAATCCCGGAAATTAAGAAACTTCGAGACCAGGTAGCACCAGACACACTATTGACGATTAATGGGGATATTCCTGACCGTCAAACTGGCTTAAAGCTTGCTAATCAATATGGTATTGATGGGGTTATGATTGGGCGTGGCATTTTCCATAATCCTTTTGCCTTTGAAAAAGAACCGAAAGATCATAGCAGTAAGGAATTGCTTGATCTCTTAAGATTGCATTTAGATCTACATGATAAATATTCAAGTTTAGGGCTGCGTCCGTACACTGCTCTTCATCGCTTCTTTAAGATATATGTCAAAGGATTTCGAGGAGCAAGTGAATTAAGAAATCAATTAATGAATACAAAGTCAACAGATGAAGTACGTACATTGCTTGATAACTTTTTAAATAATCTTGAGGGAATCGGCGAATAGTAGAACTATTAATTGAAGGCATCCTTTATTTGCCTGACCTATGTTACCCATGATTACCCTGATAAAAAAGTTAAATGAGAGACTTTGATAAAAGAGCCTGTATCGTTGATTACTAAGTAATCGTTGTCGATACAGGCTACTACTATGTTCACATAATTGTAAAAAAGCTTTTGAAAAGACTAAATTTCTATGAAATCTAATGTGATATTATTTTATCGGGAGGAGGTAGCAAAATGGAAATATGACAATAAAAATATTTACTTTTTAAATTATGGCGTTTTTTATTCATCATTTTCCCCATCAAAACAATGATTTTAAGAAGACCTCGAAGAATATATACAACTCTTAATGATGCAACGTTTATGAACAATCTCCTTATTGAATCTTCACAAATCTCCTTTAACACCTACTACTTCCATATTATTTCAAGAGAATTGTTTATAAAAAAGTAGACCAAAAAGATAGGTAAACCATTAAAACAAATTATCAATATAAGTTTCCTAAGACTATTTATTTTTGATAAGTTAATTTAGATCTGAAGGAGGATAAATAATGGGCCACGATATATCAGGGTACAATAAAGCAGGGAAAGAAATCGCTTATGCTCGTTTTAGCATGGGGAATTATAATGCTGCCATACTGTATAATGTTCTTGATGCAAATAATTACTATGCAGGAGTTAGCGGATCAGGCGGAAGTGCTACCTTCTCAATACAACAAATTGAAAAGGCTATGAATGCCTACAAGCAATTCTGTAAAAAAGGTGATTTTTCTTTGACAAGAAGAGAGTTCTTTCCTTGGGATCAAAAACAAATCCTGGATTTTATACAAAATTGTTTAACAACAGCAAATAATGAAGGGAGTGTAAGAGTGTACTTTGGCTAATGTTTTAAGACGGCTTCTGTTTGTAAATTCCTCATTTCACTGCGTATCCATACACCTCTATAGAAGCAATTACCTTCATATGTAACAATTTGTTCCATTTCCAGACCATCTAATGAAATTCCTTTTATCCTCTAGCGAGCACCTATAAAATTTAATCATTTATTATTTATCGACAAAATGAAGAAGGTATAAGAAAATAGTAGATGAAGTAATCCAATAAGAACCAATTCCGAAAAGGAAGCGAATTCTCTCGGGCGAATGGGTAATCTTAAAAAAAGTAGTTCTAAACATATTATACGAAGAGGTATTTGTATGGAAAATAATAAAAGGAAGTTGTCAGCAGAACAACATGAAGAAATACTCAAAACATTAAAAGCTCGTTTTGAGAAAAACATGAATCGCCATAAGGGACTTGAATGGGCAAACGTGCAAACAAAGCTAGAAACGAATACTGAAAAACTGTGGTCGCTTAATGAAATGGAAAGAACTGGCGGCGAACCGGATGTGATTGCATATGATCTAAAGGCGGACGAATACATTTTTTATGATTGTTCAGCAGAAAGTCCTAAAGGCCGAAGAAGTGTTTGTTACGACCGTGAAGCGCTCGAGTCGAGGAAAGAGCACAAACCAAAAAACAGCGCTATTGATATGGCAGCTGACATGGGTATTGAGATTTTAACCGAAGAACAATACCGGGAGCTGCAGAAACTTGGAAACTTTGATACTAAAACATCGAGCTGGGTGAAAACACCTGCTAATATTAGAAAACTCGGCGGGGCCATCTTTTGTGACCGTCGCTACGACACGGTCTTTATGTACCACAATGGAGCAGAATCCTACTATGCTGCCAGGGGTTTCCGTGGCTCGCTAAGGGTAATTTGAGGAAAGTTATGTAAAAAGCCATAAATTCGAGCCCCAAAATCTTTTGTGATTTTGGGGCTCGGTGCTTGTCTGCCTAATAATAATAAAATAAGGGTCTTCTTTTGTTTTCTTTCTGAACGATTAAGCTCCAATTTTCTCTTTCATTACAACCTTTTTCGTGGCCTGCTTCCTATTTACGAGATAGATACTGGCCACAATCAGAACGATTCCTAAAAACAAGAGTTTCGTAAAGGGTTCGTTCAAAAATACCGTTCCAATGACAACTGCGAGCATTGGAACTAAGAATGTAAATGTAGCCACGATACTTGCATCCCCTGTTTTCACGAGCATGACGTACAGTATCCATGATATCGCGATTCCGAGAATAGTACCAAATGAAAGCCCCCATAAAAAAGTATCATTCCAGACAATACTCGTCCACTTTTCAGACGAAAGACCGGCAATCATAAGAATACATCCTCCAATTAAACACTGGAATGCAACCATCCAAAGCAAATCAACGGAGTGAGCATTTTTTTTTGTGTAAACTGTCCCCAATGCCCAGGAAAGGGCTGATAATAACCCAAAAATAATACCTAAAATTGAGACATGGCCGGAAAATCCTTCTGCGCTCACAGAGATGACACCAAGAAACCCTAGAAGTAGCCCCAATACTTTTGTTAGGGTCATCGACTCGCCTAACCATAGCCAAGCAAGAAGACCTACTAAAATAGGTTGAAAATAGACAATTACAGAGAATAAACCTGATGGTACTAATTTAAGCCCTTCTGTTTGCAGTCCATAGAACAACGCTATGTTTAAAGTGCCGGTAACGACATATATTTTCCAATTCTTTCGCCATTGAATGCGGGCACGTGTTTTCCAAATGACTGCGCCTAGGAGCACGCCGCCAAACAAACACCTCATCCCTGCAAAAAGCAATGGAGGTGTGAATACCAATGCAAGTTTATAAATGGGCCAAGAAACACTCCAAATAATGATTAAGCCTGCCATCATTAAAAACCATTTTCCATTCATCAAAGCTCTTCTCCCTCATTAAACTAACTAACTGACTCAAAAACTTTGGAGCCAATGTCCTATCACTAAAAAAACAATAACTTTCATAGAATACGCCCCTTTATTAAATATTTCAATTAAGATATCTTGGATAAAATTTACCAAGATTGTTAGATTCCCAGGAAGACATGGATAAACTTCCAAAAAATTCAACTATCCGCCAAAAATGTTTACCTCATTTCCTTAAGGGGTATTTGAAGGTAGTATAAAAGGCAGATCACTAATTAAATAAGTGGCTGCCTATTTCTATTCTTTCATCCAACCAATTAAAGAATTAATTTTTTTAACATTGATAACTCCTTCTACCGGTATTTATAATTAATAGACAACCCAAAATGAAACGAGTGTTTATGTAATGACCATTTTAAAAAATGACTGGGCTCCTTTACTAGAACGGGAATTCACAGAAAGCTATTATCTGCGTTTGCGACAGATACTAAAGGAAGATTACCAGAACAAAGTAATCTATCCTGATAGGCATGATATATACAATGCACTCCATTTTACTTCTTATGAGGATACAAGAGTGGTGATTATCGGACAGGATCCGTATCATGGACAGGGACAGGCTCATGGACTTAGTTTCTCCGTCAAGCCAGGGGTAACCATTCCTCCTTCATTGAAAAATATTTATAAAGAATTGCATAATGATATAGGCTGCGAGATACCAAATCATGGATCTCTAACGGAATGGACAGGGAAAGGGGTACTGCTGCTAAATGCTGTGCTCACGGTACAGGCGGGGAAACCTAACTCGCATAAAGGGATAGGCTGGGAAAAGTTTACCGATAGAATCATAGAAATCTTGAATGATCGAAAGAAACCTGTGGTCTTTATCTTGTGGGGAAGGTTTGCACAACAAAAGCAACAGCTGATTACTTCACCAAGACATTTTATTATAAAGTCACCACATCCTAGTCCTTTTTCTGCCAACAGTGGTTTCTTTGGCAGCAAGCCATTTTCCCGGACTAATGAGTTCTTACGCCAAACAGGGCAGAAGGAGATTGACTGGACAATCACCAACATTTAGGTACTCAGCCCAATGTTGAAATTGAGTTTTGTTTGAATGTCAGATACGAAACGTTTAGCTAGCTATAACAAAATATAATTCAAAAAAATACCCTGAATGGCGCGCCTTCAGGGTATTTCGACATTTTAAAAATTATTTAGATTGATCATGTGGAACAGTGACAGTAACACTCTCAGTTTTTACATTACCAGCTTTATCTGTAGCCGAAAAAGTAATCGTGTAAACACGTCCATTACCGTTTCCTAATCGATCCGCACGCAGTTCAAAGGTAGCAGTAGAACCAGTAATAGCTGTATTCAATTTAGCATTCTGAATATCATCAGCTTGAAGCTTCTCATTGCTTGTAATGGAAGTTAACACAACTGAGTCAATTCCTGATTCGGCATCAGATGAACTAATAGTAGCCGTAACCGGCACCATTTTATGATTGGGTGACCAAATAGTCGTTTTATCTAGAGTAATAGTTAACGTTGGTGCTGTCTTGTCAATCTTGACTGTGGCTGAATGTTCTGCCTCGATATTTCCAGCGTTGTCTACACTCCAATAAGTGAAATTATGAACCCCCTCATCAGAAATCGTGATAGAATTTCCAGTTTGTTGTGCACCGTTATCAACTTTGTAGTAAGTAGCTTTAACACCAGAACCATTATCAGTTGCTGTAAGATCAACCGTAACATCTTTATTAACCCAATCTGTTGGTGCATTATTAGTAGTAACAGGTGCAGCGGTATCAACAAGTGTTAGGACTCCAAATACAGATGTATCTTGATAGCCATTACCAGTTGTGTCGTTCCATGTAGCAGAGCTTTGACGGGTACCATCTTTACCGTCATTGATCTGTACATCAAAACCGATCTTCGAGTTATGTTGTGGAGTAACAGTTTTGAACGGAATCTTCATTTCAACGATGTAGCTATTACCAGATACGTGGGTTGCAGATTCGAAACCATTGACAATGCTTCCAGGATTAAAAGAAGTCTGATTGTCAAAGTTTACGCGATATTGTCCGTCTCCATTTTCGTAGGACGATGTTTTTGCATTGTTCTCATCAACGAAAACTTCAACTGAATCCTGCTCCCATGGATTAGGGCTTGATTTGTCAAGTTGAGAATCGCTTACCTGTGTTAAAATATACAGGTTTTCCTTATCCCAAAGTACTTTGGATACACCGTTTGCTCCTTGCCAAGCTTGTAGATAGTGGTTAACTGGAAGTTCTGGTGCATTCCTCCAAACATCATCTACAGTTCCATCAATAGTAGGAGTACCAAATAAAGCCGTAGATTGTTTAGCCACTTTCACTTGAGGCGCATGTTCTGCGATAAAGTTATCCGGATCTGTGACAGCATAGTACCCTGGTTTTGCTTGTAAGTTTTTATCAAAAATAAGCGGACTTTGGGCTGCTCTCCAGCTTGTCGCATCATTTAGACCCCAGAATGTAACGCGTCCGATGTGAGCTGCATGTTCTTTGTAAATCTTGAACAATTGCGCGTATAGATAAGCTTGGTCATTTGCTTGCTTGTCAGTAAGTTGGCTGTTGCTGCCAGCTGCAATGTCAAGCTCGGTTATGCTTACTTCTACACCTAAAGAAAGGAACTTTTCCATCGACTTTTTAACATTTTCTGGGTTGGTATTTAAATTGTAGTGTGACTGCATACCAATACCATCGATAAGAAGTTTTCCGGGGTGTGTCAGTGCATATTTATCATTGATTGCCTTAACCATCTGATAGATGGCTTCAGCTTTGTTTTGATTATCATCATTGTAATCGTTATAGTAAAGCTTGATATCCCAGCCTTTTTCGTCCAGAACTTCCCTCGCTGCTAGGAATGCCTGCTCTATAAAGTCTGGTCCAACGGACTTGTACCATGCAGATTGACGGAGTGATGCTTGCCAATCCGACGGGTTCGGCAGGGTGTCGTTAATCGCTTCGTTAACCACGTCCCAAGAAATCACGTTGGTACCATAATGCTCAACGACTGTTTTGACATGGGTCCTTAAATTTTTGAGTGCTTCATCTCTACTCAATGGATTTCCGTTATTATCTGTATTCAACCATTCAGGCGTCTGCTGGTGCCAAGCTAGGACGTGTCCATGCAATTTTAGGCCTGCTGCTTTGATTTTGTTAACAAGAGCGTCCTCATCGGTAAAGTCAAATTGTCTATTGGCATTATACGCCTGATCTGGTTTCATGGCGTTTTCTGCTGTGACAATATTGAAATGCTTTTTAAGGAGATCCAGTCTAACACCATCGAGATCTGCCAGCGATACGGCGTTTCCGATTAAGAAATCATTTTTATAGACATCTTTGATCGGAGTTAAATCTTGGACTGTAATCGGTGCTGAACCAGTAGGCTCAAAGGTGATATCGTCAATATAGAAGGATGCAGTAGCGTTATTTGAACTTTCTACATAAATAGATAAAAATTCATCGCCTGCATTGGTATAACGGTAAGTGCCTTCTAGCTTAACCCAGCCGTCTGCCTTGCTGATTGTTTTACCTTGAAGATTGTTGTAGCTTGCGCTTCCGCCATTGCCTACCTGCGTAGAAAGCTGAAGCTGTGAGCTATCAGGTGAAATAAGCTTGACCCAAGCAGAAATCTTATATTCTTTTCCAAGATCAACATATTTTTCAACACGTAAAGATGGACCATTCCAAGCTTGTGTTCTGCCATCAATTTTAAGAGCATATGATCCGCCAGAAGTATGGTTTGCTTCATTTGTTACAGTAAGCGTTTCTGTACCAGCTCTACCCTCGAAACCGCCTGTTTTTTGGTCTTCAAATGTAATAGGGTTGAAAGTTTGTGCTGCTGGCCTTTGTGGCCCAGAATCAGTTCCCCCGCTTGAAGCTACTTTCTCTGTAATAAGAATATCTCCGATATAGAACGGAACCGTTTTTCCTGCATCGTTAGATTGAATGCGCAGGGCTCTATCTTTACTTGTATCAACAGTGTAATCACCTGTTAAAGTAAAAGCTTGGCCAGCTTGATAATCTGCAGCTAAATACAAGCCATTATAGCTGTCCACATTCTGAAGGAGAGCTTTTGCACCTGTTGCAAGATTTACACTTCCATCAACATATCCTTTGACTGTAATCGTATATTTTTTTCCGTTTTCCATCCCTACCTTGCTGAATGGAATGTCCACGCTATCCCAGTTGTTTGTTCTGCCACTTACATAGATAGCTTTTCCATCATCATTTCCATCAAATACTTTTCCGGAAACTGGTTCTACTTGCGGGTTGCCCGCTTTTGTAGCAACACCTAATCCACCAGCAAAGGTTTCCTGATAGACAGTTCTAATAGTAGGATCCGGGGTTGGTGCCGGTGCTGGTCCGCCAATCATTTGTGCAAACTGTGCCAGGGTCTGATTGGTTACATAGTGACGACCCATGGTATAATTGTCGGCCCCATTAGGGTATCCAACTTTAAATGCATACTTAATCCCATTTTCCTTGTTTACCTGTATTGCAGCATCATTATAGCTGCCATAAGGATATGCCATGAGAACAGGGTCTTTGCCTGTAATACCTTTAAGAAAAGTATTTGCAGATTTGATTTGATCCTCAGCTTGTTCTTTCGTTATAGAACTTCTAGTACCGCCATCAGTTCCCCAAATTGCACCGTCATGAGTCTTAGTATGGTTCTCGAGACTAAGAGAAGGGTTCTTGGCAAGATCTTTTAACTGTGCGAGTGACATGCTATAACCGCCGCCAATCCAGTCGCTGACAATAAACAGAACAGCCTTCATGTTATATTGCTCCAATGTCGGAAGAGCGTTGGTAATAAATTCAGGAGTTCCATCATCAAAGGTTAATAGGATCGGTTTTGCAGGAGCTGTTTCTGTTCCTTCCATGATGTTCACATATTGTTGCGAAGACAAAGTGGTATAACCATTGTCATCAAGATACTTCATCATCTGTTTAAACGTATCTGTGCTAGTATCCGTCCATTGATTGTTAGGATTATCCATAATGCGATGATACAAAATAACTGGAATATCTACGTTTGTCGCTGCCTTCGCAACATGTCCAATCCAGCCCGTCGGGATTACTAAAAAGGCTACAAGAAGTAATGAAATGAATCTTTTCAACTTTCCTCTCATTTTCTACCCCCACAAAAAGTATTTTTTACAAACTATGAAGCGCTTACAAACAAAGAGGCGGCCCTCCTCTCATTCTCGTATTCTTTTATTCTAGCTTGGCACTCAAAACTTTTAACCACAAAAAACTAAAGATAATACTTAAGAAATTAAAGATACTTCTGGTTTGCGAAGAGAAAAGTAAGTAAGTGATGGAGGACAAACCTTTTTGCCGATTGTACCCTCTAGCCTGTAATAACAGAAGTCGACATTCTAATTAGATTATTCTACATTAAATTACAATTATATTACATTATCGACTAATTCATTGTTTTTAGTCCTTTTGGAATATAAACTAAGAATATATTAAGAATATATTAAGAATTTATTGAGAAATAATGTAAGAATTATAGGTTACTAGAGGAGAACTAATAATGATAAAAAAATTAATAAAATATACCGTATCCGCTTCCATTATCGCCACTATGATTTCTACTACGCCTGCTTTTGCCAGCCCGGTGACGCAAACACAAAGCCAAATCAATGCTACGCAAGGGAAAATTGACGATTTTGAAACAAAGATTCAACAATTAGACAACCGGATTTCCTTAGCAATGGACAAAAGCGAACAATTGAACAATCAGATTAAAACACAACAAGGAAAAATAGAAGAAACTAAGGGTGAAATTGTAGATGCCCAAAAGTCCTTAGATGCTCACAAACTGGTCTATTCTGAACGGCTAAAAACTATTCAATTAGAAGGTAAACAATCTATTGCTACCTACGCAGAGCTTTTGTTTTCATCCGATAACATTTCTGAGTTCTTAACTCGTTTCACTGCTATTTCCAATATCATGGAAAGTGATACGGATTTATTGAACGGTTTAAATGAAAAAGAGCAAGCGTTAAAAAATGCCGAAGAAAAATTACATAATGAATTCGATCAATTAAAAAAGAGCCAAACTGAATTAGCTTCTGAACAACAAAAGATTGCAGAAGATAAAAAAGAAATTGAACAAGAATTAGCAGATGCAAAAAATACATTACAAAACCAACAGGCACAATTGGCACAACAAAAGGCTGAAGAAGCCCGAAAGCTAGCAGAACAAAAGGCTGCTGAGCAAGCACGTCAGCTGGCACAGCAACAAGCACAACAGCGCGCTCAACAAGCTCAACAAAAGGCTCATCAGCCTGCTCGACAAACCGAACAGCAAGCACCAGAAACGCAAGCACCAGTAAGCAGCACGCCTGTTAAGCCTGCGCCACCGGCAGTCGCAGCCCCTCCAGCTGACTCTGGTTCGGCAAGTGCGATTATTGCCTATGCAAAACAATTTTTGGGCACTCCATATGTTTGGGGCGGGACAACGCCTAGTGGTTTTGATTGCTCAGGATTCACTTCATATGTGTTTAGAAATGCAGCTGGCATTAATCTTCCTAGGGTAGCACGAGACCAGCAAGATGTTGGTATCAGAATTTCTCCGAGTCAAGTACAGCCGGGAGATTTGGTATTCAGAGGAAACCCAGCCTACCATGTTGGTATTTACATTGGAGGCGGGCAATATATCCACGCACCACAAACAGGTGACGTTGTAAAAATTGCAGCTTATAATCCGTCTAAGTTTTCAAGTGCGGCACGAGTTTTACGTTAGGT
Source organism: Neobacillus vireti (assembly GCF_036962465.1). Taxonomy (GTDB): domain Bacteria; phylum Bacillota; class Bacilli; order Bacillales; family Cytobacillaceae; genus Neobacillus; species Neobacillus vireti_B. The sequence goes on along the minus strand of NZ_JBALNF010000033.1, from coordinate 73,450 downwards.
CTAACCATAACCATTTTTGATATATAGCTATAATCTAAAAACATCCTATTTACGAGAATAGGATGTTTTTTTTGTGGAACAGTAAAAGTTCGTTGCTAGATTTGTAACTTGGAAATTTGAAAAGGATATTTTAGTTCTTAGTTCTATCAAAGTTCTTCAATTTTATATTTACTCGTGAACATATAGATTAAACACCATTGTAAATGTGTGTTAGATAATGTGACAATAATGTTCAAAAAATATTGATTATAGTTTATTATCAATTTATCAAGTTAACAATATTGTTTAAATTAAAAATATATAGACAATAGTGTATAAAAAATATTACAATTGTGTAAGAGCTTACATAATCTTTTAAGGAGGTTGAAGGATTTGGAATTCATAATGAGAAACATGTTTCAATCACTTGGGAAAAACACTTCCGCTAATAAACTTGCAAAGAAATATGGATTGCGTTTTGGAGCAGGCCGTTTTGTAGCAGGTGAATCTATTAAGTCGGCTATAGAGGTTGTAAATAGGCTTAATAGCGAAGGCAAGGTTGTCACCTTGGACCATTTAGGAGAATTTGTTTATACCGAAGAAGAGGCGCTTGAATCGGCTGCCATGTGTATTCAAACTTTGGATGCTATTAATGAGGCAGGCGTTAATTCAAATCTTTCCCTTAAAATGACATCTCTTGGACTTGACATAAGCAAAGAGCTTTGCGTGAAGAATATGCGTAAAATTCTTAATCGTGCTAAACTCTATAATAATTTTGTGAGAATTGATATGGAGGATTATGCGCATTGCCAACTGTCAATCGATATTTACAAAGAGCTTCGTAAGGAGTATGACAATGTCGGCCTAGTCATTCAAGCTTATCTCCACAGGACCGAGCAGGATATTGCCGATTTAAATCAACTGAAAGCAAACTTGCGCCTTGTGAAAGGGGCTTACAAAGAATCAGCATCTGTTGCTTTTCCTGAGAAAAGGGATGTGGATGAAAACTATAAAAAAATCATTAAACAGCATCTTTTAAACGGCCTTTATACTGCGATCGCTACCCATGACGAAACAATGATTGAATATACAAAGTCAGTCGTGAGCGAGTATCAAATACCGAAAAAACAATTTGAGTTCCAAATGCTCTATGGCATTTGTGAAGATATTCAAACAAGACTTGTGAAAGAAGGCTTTAAAGTCCGTGTATATGTCCCCTATGGAGTCGATTGGTTTGGCTATTTCATGAGGCGTTTAGCAGAAAGACCAGCAAATGTATGGTTTGTACTTAAAAATCTATTAAAATAACAAATTTATACAAAAAGGAGTCTTAATATTATGACAACAACAATCCAAGTATCACCATTTAAAAACGAGCCTTTCACTGATTTTTCAATGGAAGAAAATAAGCAATCCATGTATTCAGCCCTTGCAAAAGTTAAAAAGGAGCTTGGCAGAAAGTATCCGATAGTAATAGGAAGCGAAAAAGTGTTTACGGAAGATCAAACAGTTTCTATTAATCCGGGAAATGTCGATGAAATTATTGGAACTGTTAGTAAAGGGAGTCAGGAGCTGGCTGAAAAGGCTATGCAGGTAGCTTTGAAAACATTTGAAACGTGGAAAAAAGTTGCCCCTGTCGAACGGGCAGAGTATTTATTCAAAGCAGCTGACTTAATGAGACAACGGAAGCATGAGTTTTCCTCCTACTTAGTATATGAATCAGGGAAAAATTGGGTTGAGGCTGATGCGGACACAGCAGAAGCCATTGATTTTATGGAGTTTTATGCGAGGGAAATGATTCGCTTGAGTGAAACAAGCATTCATCAGCCGCTTACTAAAATTGAAGGGGAAGACAACCAAATATCTTACATCCCTCTGGGCGTTGGAATTGTCATATCTCCATTTAACTTCCCATTAGCCATCATGGCGGGTACTACGGTAGCCGCGATTGTATCTGGTAATACCGTTATTTTAAAGCCTGCAGATGCAACTCCTGTGATTGCAGCTAAATTTGTAGAATTAATGGAAGAGGTTGGACTACCTTCAGGTGTACTTAACTTTATGCCTGGGGATGGAATCGACGTGGGTGAATATTTGGTTGAACATCCAAAAACACGATTCATCTCGTTTACAGGCTCACGTGCTGTAGGATGCCGTATTTATGAGCGGGCATCAAAGGTTCAGCCAGGCCAGTTGTGGTTAAAGCGTGTCATCGCCGAAATGGGTGGGAAAGACGGAGTTGTCGTTGATGAAACAGCTGACTTGGATGCAGCGGCTGCGGCTATTGTTGCTTCTGCTTATGGTTTTCAGGGACAAAAATGCTCAGCAGGATCTAGAGCGATTATCGTAGAATCAGTTTATGACCAAGTGGTGGAAAAGGTAGTTGAATTGACGGCAAACCTATCCATTGGTCTTCCAGAAGAAAACTTTTCAATAGGTCCAGTAATTGATCAGAAATCGGTCGATAAAATTATGAGCTATATTGAAATTGGTAAGATGGAAGGCAGACTCCTAACAGGCGGTTCAAGAGCAGCTGGAAACGGGTTTTATATTGAGCCAACTATTTTTGCGGATGTTGATCCAAAAGCCCGTATCATGCAGGAGGAAATCTTTGGACCGGTTCTAGCGATTTCGAAAGCTGCTGATTGGAAGGAAGCCATTGAGATTTATAATGATACAGAGTATGGTTTAACAGGTGCCTACCATTCAAAGGATGAGGAAAGAATTAACTTTGCTCTTGAAAATATGCATTGTGGCAACTTGTATATCAATAAAAAGTGTACGGGTGCATTAGTGGGAGCACACCCGTTTGGCGGTTTTAATATGTCAGGAACGAATTCAAAAGCAGGAGGATACGATTACTTACTGTTATTTACTCAAGCTAAGTTAAAATCTAAAAAACTATCATAACAAAAAGGATCGGAGAGCTCCCTCTTGAGGGGGCTCTCCCGGGAAATTGAACCAAGTGTATCTTCTATGGATGTAATCGTGTTATTATGGGGTAATACGGAAAATGGGGGATGAAGATTGAATACTCAGATACTTATTTCAATTGGTATTTATATGGTGGGAATGCTTTTAATTGGTTATTTCGCCTACAAACGAACTTCTAATCTATCAGATTATATGATTGGTGGAAGAGGCCTGGGAGCGGCAGTTACGGCATTAAGTGCCGGTGCATCTGATATGAGCGGATGGCTGCTAATGGGATTGCCTGGTGCGATGTTTACCCAAGGTTTGAGTGCATCCTGGATTGCCATCGGTCTGACAATAGGCGCATATTTAAACTGGCTGTACGTGGCTCCAAGACTGCGAATTTATACGGAAACCGCTAATAATTCAATGACGATACCAGCCTATTTGGAAAATCGTTTTGGGGATAACTCGTCAATACTGCGGTTAACTTCCGGACTTGTTATTATTGTATTCTTTACTTTCTATGTTTCTTCTGGAATGGTATCAGGCGGGGTTCTTTTTGAGTCAACTTTTAATCTTAACTATCAGGCAGGTCTTTGGATAATAGCTGCTGTTGTCATTGGCTATACTTTATTCGGCGGATTTTTAGCGGTTAGTTGGACCGACTTTGTCCAAGGAATAATCATGGTGATTGCTCTTATTCTTGTTCCCGCTGTCACTATTATACAAGTAGGCGGATTTGACTCGGCATTTGGTGAGATAAAAGGGATCGATCCTAAATTATTTGATATTTTTAAAGGGACTTCTTTGCTCGGGATTATTTCTTTAATGGCATGGGGGTTAGGTTACTTTGGACAACCTCATATCATTGTTCGTTTTATGGCAATCTCATCCGTTAAAGAGATTAAGAAAGCGCGGAGAATAGGTATGGGATGGATGATTTTCTCTGTCGGTGGCGCGATGTTTACTGGTTTTATTGGCTTAGCTTATTATTCAAAGCAAGGAATTAATCTTTCAGATCCAGAAACAATTTTTATTAAATTAAGCGGAATTCTTTTCCATCCACTTATTACTGGGTTTTTGTTAGCGGCATTATTAGCTGCCGTCATGAGTACGATTTCTTCTCAACTTTTGGTTACGGCAAGCTCCCTGACAGAAGATGTCTATAAGACTTTTTTCCGCAGGTCAGCAACAGACAAAGAACTGTTACTTGTAAGCAGACTTTCCGTCCTTGTTGTTTCCTTTATAGCTGTATTACTGGCCTTTAATAAAAATGGCACTATTCTCTCCCTTGTTGCTTATGCATGGGCAGGCTTTGGAGCAGCTTTTGGGCCAGTTATTCTTTTGAGCCTTTACTGGAAACGGATGAATCGGTGGGGGGCTCTTGCCGGTATGATTGGTGGAGCGGTTACTGTAATTGTTTGGGCCAATGTTCCCGTATTGGCAAAAGGTCTTTACGAGATTATTCCAGGGTTCATTGTTGGGTTGGCGGCTATCTGGTTAGTCAGTCTGGTTACACCGGAACCGAGTGACCAGTTAAAGAAAGAATTTGATCAATACAAACAATCAGCATAATTGTTAAGTTTCAAGAGATGTTCCTGATTTTGATTGTTTAGTACAAATTCTAGATTAAGTTGGTTGGGAAGTATTCAGTAATTCCATTTAAAAAAGCTGAAGCCCGTTCCATACGGGTTCAGCTTTTTTATACTTAATTTGAGCTTTGACGATTGATAATCAGGTGCCTTAAAATATCTAACAAAGATTAACTCATTGATAAAAATTCAGATAAAATCAGTTATTATACTAATGTTTTTGCTTTATTGGTGTTGAAGCCATTCTTGATGCGATTAGTGGATAAAGCGTTTTATTTTGTGTTAAAGTGAGAGAAAAGTGAGAAAGGATTTTAGTATGTTCAAAAATGCACAATATCAATTAGATTACTCCTTTACAATTGTAAATGATCGTACACCATTAACTGAAATTAAAAAGAAACTGAACGAGTATAATTTTGTCATTGTCGCAGATGGAACATACTTTATCATTAATAACTATGAATACAACCTGATGGCTTTAGGGAACGATTCTATGCCTATTATTGACTGGCTTCTGCATCTCAAATGGCTGCCTTCAACAGTAGTTTTAGCTGATAAAGGTCTCCCGTCGGAAGTGGACTGGAGAAGGCCGGTCCTTTTTAAAAATGAAGGGGGATACATAGGAATCCTAACATCAGGAAAGGAAATTAAAAAACTTAATGAAGAGAATAACAAGATTTCAGCTTATTTTGAAACCTTGGCGGAGACTATAAGTGATTCTGTTACGGCTGTGGATGAATCAGGAAATGTTGTTTACTGGAATACAACGGCAGAAGAGACATACAAGATTAAAAAGGAATTTATCCTGGGTAAGAAAATTGGTGAGCACTTTAATGATGACTCGGTTATTCTTCATCGAATTCTGAATGAAGGGCGGTTTGTAAGAGGAGAGTACCATCGTCCAAATAAAGATACGCATGTTCTAATAAATGCCTTACCGATTATAGTTGAAAACAAAATTATCGGCGGTGTCGCTACAGAACATAATATTACCAATATTATACGGCTTAATGAAGAATTGGACTCAAACTCATCTTTACTCGTCCCTAAAACAAATCCTTTTTCTGCGATGGTAACGGGAAGCGCGAGATTTCAAGAGTCATTGAAAATTGCGCAAAAGGTAGCGCATGCCGACATACCGATCCATATAACAGGGGAACCTGGTTCAGGCAAGGAAATGTTAGCCCAAGCGATTCACTATGGTGGAGCAAAAGCAGATGGAGCTTTTATTACTTTAAATTGTTCGGTTATTCCTGCGGCCATATTAGAAATTGAACTTTTTGGTTTTCAAAAGGATACCGACATTTTTGAACAGCAAACTTTGCAAATTGGAAGGATTGAACAGGCGTCTAATGGTACGTTATTTATTGAAGATGTTGATAAAATGCCGCTATCCATCCAAGGCAAGTTGCTTGAATACCTAGTCGACCATAGTTTCTACAGGGTTGGAGGGGTAGAGAAGATTGCATCGACTACCCGGATTATTACGTCCACCTCCGAACCCATTGATTTACTGCTAAGGGAAGGGAGGTTAAATGAGAAGCTCTACTTCCATCTATCAGTGATAACAATCGATATCCCTCCGCTTCGGACCAGAAAAGAGGATATTGTCACATTGGTTGATAAATATATCAATGAATTTAGTGCTAAGTATAAAAAAGTGGTTCCAGAGGTTCATCCCGAAACGATGCTCCACATAGTGAACTATGATTGGCCTGGGAATGTGCGTGAAATGAGGAATACCATCGAACGAATCGTTCTACTGAATGACAGGCCATCTATTACAAGTGAACAATTGCCTGAGAACATAAAGAGCAAAATTATAATCAATAATAAGGAGAGAAAAGGTGTGGAAAGCACCTCAGTAGAAATTTCCTCAAAGAATGCGGAAGCGCTGCAAATAGAAGAGGCGTTAAGAAAAACATATGGAAATAAAAGTGCGGCGGCTAGTTTGCTCGGTATTTCACGGGGGACTCTTTATAACAAAATAAAAGAATATGGTTTAGGCTGAGCTATTCTATTAAACACAGACATGTGTGTTTTTCTAGACCTCTCGCTTGATAAAAGAGGAGGAAAAAGTTCATGGGGCTACCCATCAATTTGATACCGATAAGAGCAGTAGTTTTAGCTGCAGGTGTTTCCTCAAGAATGGGAAAATTTAAGCCTTTGCTTCCGATTGATGGAAAACCTATGCTTGAGATTGTTTTAACAAAAGTTTTATCATTTCCATTTCAAGAAGTCATGGCAGTTGTTGGGTATAAAGCAAAGGAACTAAAAGAGGCTATAAATTTTGAAGACGATCGGTTCAATTGGATTACTAATGAACAATTCATTGAAGGGTTAAGTAGTTCGATAAAAGCAGCAATCGGTTTCGGTAATAATGAAACAAGTGGTGTTTTAGTTTTCTTGGGTGACCAGCCCCTTCTAAGACCATCGACAATCGACCAAATCCTCCAAGTTATTATAGAAAAGGAACTCGCTCAATCCAAATGTATTGTTCAACCAACCTACAATGGAATTCCAGGACATCCAGTTTTTATTTCTGCCTCAATGATCCCTTATTTAAAAACAATAACCGGTGACCAGGGGGCGAAACCGATTTTTAAATTTGCTGATCAACATATTTACGTGCCAATAGATGATGAATGGACGATTTTGGATGTGGATATGAAACATGATTACCAAAATATAGTTAACCATTCTATGTGAGGCTGCTCTCTTCAGGGAGTTGCTTTTTTTTATAACTTATCAGTGCAGAGCTCACATTACCTTGAAGGAGAAAAGGTATAATAACATTGCGAAGGCAAAAATTAAAAAGGGCTATCACCATTTTACGAAGAATAACAATAAAATGAGGATAATATGTAGAAAAGGAGCTCCCATGACAAAAACAGGATGGAATTTTGATAACAGTTACTCCCGTCTTCCTGAATTATTTTACACAAGACAAAACCCAGGCCCTGTAAATTCACCAAAGCTAGCGATTTTAAATCAACCATTGGCAGAGGTGTTAGGCCTTGAAATCTCGGCACTCCAAAGTGAGAATGGTATAGCAGTGTTTGCAGGAAACAAGATTCCTGAAGGTGCCGAGCCGCTTGCTCAAGCCTATGCCGGGCACCAATTTGGGCATTTTACCATGCTAGGAGATGGCCGGGCAGTATTGCTTGGGGAGCAGATTACCCCTAAAGATGAACGGTTCGATATTCAGTTAAAAGGTTCAGGCCGAACACCTTACTCGCGCGGCGGTGATGGCAGAGCAGCACTCGGACCAATGCTGCGCGAATACATTATCAGCGAAGCTATGCATGCACTAGGAATTCCAACAACTCGCAGCCTGGCAGTGGTTACAACTGGAGAGACTATTATCCGCGAAACCATGCTGCCTGGTGCTGTTCTTACACGTGTGGCTTCCAGCCATATCCGTGTTGGAACATTCCAATATGCAGCGGGAAGAGGAGAATTGGATGATCTGCGGGCTTTGGCTGACTATACTATAAAGCGTCATTATCCACATATTAAGGATGCTCCGAACAAATATTTAACTCTGCTTCAGGAAGTTATTAAACGGCAGGCTGCTTTGATTGCCAAATGGCAACTAATAGGTTTTATCCATGGAGTCATGAACACTGATAATATGGCCATAAGTGGGGAAACCATCGATTATGGTCCGTGCGCCTTTATGGATCAATATGATCCGGCCACTGTTTTTAGTTCCATTGACAGAGAAGGGCGGTATGCCTATGCTAATCAGCCGTACATTGGCGGATGGAATCTGGCACGATTTGCGGAAACTTTATTGCCGCTTCTCGATAATAATCAAGAGCAAGCCCTTCAATTGGCCCAGGAGTATATTTCAGGTTTTACTAAGTTGTTTCAAAAAAATTGGCTCACAGGGATGAGGTCGAAACTAGGAATATTTGACGAAGAGGAACAGGATGAATCATTATTTGAAGAACTGCTTAATTTAATGCATAAGTATAAGGCCGACTATACTAATACATTCCTGGCCTTAACTTTTGATAAATACGAAAAGAACGAGTTATTTGGGACAGTTGGATTTACACAATGGAAGGAGCGGTGGCTGGAAAGACTTGAAAGGCAGAAAGAAACTAAAGAGGAATCCCACCAGTTAATGAGGAGTAGTAACCCTGCGGTAATCCCTCGAAACCATCGGGTAGAGGAAGCACTTGAAGCGGCAGTAAATCATGATGATTTCGGCGTCATGAACAGGCTCTTAGCTGTGCTTACAAACCCATATGCACATACTCCGGAACAGGTGGAATACGGTACACTGCCCGAGCCTTCAATAAGACCTTACCAAACCTTTTGCGGAACATAAGATAAGAGGAGCGGGGCTTAGTGCCTATTTATTTTAAGAAAATACTGATAACTTATTGCTAAAAATGGAAGAATATAATATATTTAATATGGATATAGAGTCGATGCTCTATTCTTATGTTCTAACTTAGAAATTTGTGTAAATAGGAAAATTATAAGGTAACGAACTCTAGAAAATGTATGCTAGATTTTAAAGCCACAGTAAGAGTAGGTAATTACCTGCTCTTACTGTGGCTTTTTTATTTCTTTAACTGATGAAAGGAGGATCTGCCTTATGGTTATGCATGGAACCGATCGAAAAAGTGTTCTGTTAAAAGTGTACCGAGATACGAATATGGATAAGGACTTTTCGATCCTGTCAAAAACTCGTGATGCGTTTATATTAATCGATCTCCAAGGAAATATTGAATATGCCAGTCATGCGTGTGAACCACTTCTAGGTTTCACAAGGGATACCTTGCAACAGAAAAGATTAAATAAACTGTTTGTATCGGACTTTTTGGATCAAGAGCAAACCTTCTTTAAAGGCAGAGAACAGGAAAAAATTGATAATTTTGATGCCCAGGTCCAAGTAATTGAAGGAAGTAAATTAGATGTTAACGTTACTGCGATTCCTATTTTTTTTGAACAAGAGTTTCTTGGCTCGTATTTAGTTTTAAAGGATATAACGTTCATTAAACAAAATAGGTTATCAATGGAACGTGAACAAGAATATCAAACTCTAATTCATCATTTATCCCGCTTATCAGAAAAACAAGCCACTGCCGGACAACTTGCTGCCGGTATAGCCCATGAGATTCGTAACCCCATTACAGCCATCAAAGGCTTTTTACAATTACTAATGGGAGAAAACATTGGTAATAAAATCTACTTTGAAATCATTAATTCAGAAATCGACCGGATTGAAGGCATTTTAAAAGAATTAATGGTACTCGCTAAACCATCCAAACAAAAATATGAAAGAGTAAATCTTCAAGTCTTATTAGATCAGGTTGTTACCTTAATGGCCTCACAGGCCCTCCTTAATAATATTCAAATCGTCAAACAGTTTGATTTCGCTAACATGTGGATCGCCGGCGATCCTAACCAGCTAAAACAGGTTTTAATTAATTATATAAAAAATGCAATTGAAGCAATGTCCGATGGAGGATTGCTGAGGATAAATGGAAGTCCCCTTGTAGAAGGTCAAGTCAAAGTTAGTATTATTGATCAGGGCCGTGGGATTGCCCCGGGTATTCTTTCTCAAATTGGTCAGCCCTTTTTTACAACTAAAGAAAATGGAACGGGGCTTGGCATGCTGGTCAGCCGGCAAATTTTAAAAGAACATAAAGGGGACCTATGCATAGAGAGTAATTCAAATGGAACCTCTATCCATGTGAAATTACCCTTAACTTCACAAGAATAAAGTTTCGGCAAATTATTTTTTTTCTAATGGTATTGTTATCATGAAGAATTAATGTTATTATGTTATATGTCTAATGTCTTGCAGTCATTAGTTTGAAGCATTTTTCAAGTACATAATATTTAAAACTATATTTTCTTTGTGATGGTAAATGGTGGAAACTATTTTTATATAGTCGTCTTTTCCGTGGCCTAACTTCCTTTTTGTGAAGTTAGGCCTTTTTATATTTTATTAGGGGGATTTGAATGGTTGCAACTCAAGAGGATTTGCTTTCTCTAAGCAGTTCATTTAGTAAAATAATAAAGCGGGGATTTGGTAAAGGTCCTGAAAGTTGTTATACATTTTTAAAAGGAAATAGATTATACGTTCATATCCGTAATTTTATGACACCAGCAGAAGAAATTTTATCAGAAAAACAAGATTATAATTTGGCAACGAAATTCCGTTCATCTGTCATAACAGTTTTGTCAACAGAATTAGTGCAAGAGGCATCACAGCTTTTAGGAATTTCATTTGAAGCCTTTTACCAAGATTGGAACTTTAATACGAATTCGGGAATTTTAATTTTAGTAAATAATAAAAGTAATCCAGTTTTGAAAATAGATGATCGTCTTGAGAAGAAACTATTTCATCTAGTCCGAATGGTCGGCTCACAGCTGCACAAGGTTCCCAGTCAATTAAAGGTAGTGAAGTATACTCAGAATATCTGTGCAATTGAATTAAAAGGGGTTATGCTGCCGTTAGACCATTTGTTAGTAGAAAATGGCGATTCCGACTTATTATTAACTTATACAAGAGAAATTAAAAAAGGGTACTATCAGCAAAAACTGCTATTTGAAGACTTATTTAATCGGTCGATTGAGGATTTATTTATGATGTGGGATATTCCAGCTAATAAAGGTTTCTTAATTTTTAGTTTCAATAAGATCTATACATAAAATGAACCATAAAATTTTTACTGCCTGGGCATGTTAATGTAAGGCAGTATTTTTTTTGCTTTTACCCGAAAGTGAGGTCGAACCCTTGATGGTATTACCACTGCAACAAAAGCTAATGGATATTAGCAGCCTGACTAGTAAGTTGTTAAGAAAAAATTTTGGGCGCGGCCCCGAATCCTGCTATTGTTATGCAAATGAGCGGTTTTTAGTTTTTTACATACGCGGTTTCATGTCTCCATTAGAATCCACTTTATTAGAGAATGGAAATTCTGATAATATTGATATCTCACGACATATTGTTATGAAGTCGGTAAATAACCAGTTGAAAGGAATTCTTGAATTAGAATTTGAACAGGATATTGAATCCTTTTACCATGATTGGAACTATCCGCAAAATACAGGGATGATTACAGTCGAATTTGAAGGTGACATCGCGGGGCCTATGGATCGAAATAAAGGCGGCTCCGTTGACCTTAAACCTTTGATTGATGAGGTAGAGAGGATTAGCATATTAGTACAGAAAAGACCTGAGAGGACAGAAGCAATTCTTATTTCACCAAGTATCTATTTAATAAAACGCGATGGAATTTTAGTTCAGATTGAAAAGGCATTAATTTCTAAGGGATATGAACATACACTTTTGGTCACTAAAGATGAACTGGAAAAATCATATTTACATCGAGATGGCCGCTTTGAAGAAATTTTTCATAATCCTGTTGCTGACATTTTTGTAGATTGGGACCTAAGTGAAGATAGAAGCATTATGTGCTTTGTTCTTAAGGATCATAAGTAAAGCAATATGACAACGACTGTACTTTGGCTGATTTTAATCAGTATGCTTAACTTATTATTCATGACAGACACCCGTTAATCTGACATAATCATCCTAGGTACGAACAGAAACGGGGTGATTTTATGTTTATTGTTACAGAATCGGCAAATCAAGAGCTGCAAAATCGGTTAAAACAATATGGTCATAAACAGTTTATTCGGATGCAAATGCGGAAAAGTTGTTTTATGAAAGTGAAGGTAACATTAGAGGAAAACATGCAAGCAAGTGATACAGAATTCATAAAAGATGGGCTGCATTTCATTATTAATGCAGGAGAATGTCATTATTTCAATCATAAAACATTAGATTACATTCCGGATGTAACTGGTTTTAAACAATTTGAGATTATTTAGTCGGATCGCTATTAAAAAAAGCCGTATTTTCCAATAGGAGAATTCGGCTTTTTTAGCAGAAAAATTACAAATGAAAACGTTGACAGAATCATGACCGAAGAGTACTATAAAAGTGTACTTAATATTTACGAACACCATTCGATAATGTCGAACAGAAAGAGGGAACGAAGTGACGGAACGTCTGATTCAATCAATCGAAAGAGCTGCAGATATCCTCGAACTTTTTTTGACTTCACATCCAGAACAAAGTATTAAAGAAATTAGCGACAGAATGAACCTATCGAAGAGTACTGTTCACGGCATTATTAAAACCTTGGAACATCGAGGTTACCTTGAGCAAAATTCAGAGAATCAAAAATATCGTCTCGGAATTAAACTTTTTGAACTAGGTAATTACGTAGGAAAAAATTTGGATATAGGCAGAATTGCCAGACCTATCATTAAAGGTCTTGTTGAAGAACTAAATGAAACCGTTCACCTAGTAACGCTGCAGCGTGATGAACTAATTTACATTGAAAAGGTAGAAGGCCCTAGTGCCTTAACGATTTATTCGCATATTGGCAAAAGAGCCCCATTTCATTGTACTGGTGTTGGCAAAGCCATCCTCTCCCAATTAAGTGAAGAAGAGGTAGATCGTATTTTATCATCCGTCAGCTTGGAAGCATTTACGGAGTTTACCACCACAAATGTCGAGGAGATCAAACGTCTTTTGCCATCTATCAGGGAACAAGGTTATGCCTTCGATGATGAAGAGATTGAGCTGGGTCTTAAATGTATAGCTGCACCGATCTTTAATCATCAAGGGAAGGCAATTGCTTCGATAAGCTGTGCTGCTCCTAAAATGAGGTTAGATGAAGAACGTCTGCCTAAAGTAATTAAGGGAATTAAACAGGCGGCAGCTGAGGTTTCAAGACAGTTAGGTTACAAAGGGGAAAATGCATCTTAATAGAGAAAGCATAGAGAATAAATTAATAAATTTGGTATTGGAGGAGAATTATCTTGTCAAAAGTAAAAGTTGCCGTTCTTGGATCAGGAAACATTGGTACAGATTTAATGATCAAACTAGGCCGTTCTGAACTATTAGAGTTAACTGCTGTAATAGGGATTGACCCACAATCAGATGGACTGCGTCGTGCAAGAGAATTAGGTTACGCCGGGGTTGATACAGGAATTGATGGATTTCTTGCCGATCCAACATTAGAAGCCGACATCGTTTTTGATGCTACGTCTGCAAAAGCGCATTTATATAATGCAAAAGTATTAAAAGAAGCAGGCATAAAAGTAATTGATATGACACCAGCTGCAGTAGGACCATATGTTTGTGCAGCTGTTAATATTGAAGACCATTTAGATAAAGATAATATCAATTTGATTACCTGCGGCGGTCAAGCAACCATCCCAATGGTTCATGCTGTAAACCGTGTTGCACCAGTTGAATATGCAGAAATCGTTGCAACCATTGCTAGTAAGAGTGCCGGGCCTGGAACACGTGCCAATATTGATGAATTTACAGAAACCACTTCTAGAGCAATTGAAGTAGTCGGCGGAGCAAAAAAAGGGAAAGCCATTATGATATTAAACCCTGCTGAACCGCCAATTATGATGCGTGATACAGTTTATACACTTGTGGAAGAAGGAAAAATGGATGAAGCTGCTATTAGACAATCCATTGCCGAGATGGAAAAAGTAGTCCAATCCTATGTGCCAGGCTACCGTCTCCGGACTGAAGCGATTTTTGACGGTAATAAAGTAACCATCTTCCTTGAAGTAGAGGGTGCTGGGGATTACTTGCCGGTGTATGCAGGTAACCTTGATATCATGACGTCTGCTGGTGTAAGAATTGCTGAAGCATTTGCCAAAAAACTATTAATGAAAGAAACAGTTTAAGCTGTTAGAAAGGGGTAAAGAAAAAATGACAAATGAGCGAGATATCCTGATTACCGAGGTAGCTTTACGGGACGGAAGTCATGCGATTAATCATCAATATACAGTAGAACAAGTACTTAAAGTTACTAAAGCCTTGAATGATGCGGGCGTACCATTTATTGAAGTATCCCATGGAGACGGACTAGCAGGCTCTTCCCTGCAATACGGTCTTTCTGGAACAAATGAAATGGAATTAATTGAAGCTGCTGTATCAGTTGCTGATAAGTCAAAAATTGCTGTACTTCTTTTACCAGGAATCGGTACTTTGCATGAATTAAAAGAAGCAGCTAATTTAGGGGCTAAAATGGCCCGAATTGCTACACATGTTACAGAGGCAGACGTAGCTCCACAGCATATTGCTTACGCTAAAGAATTAGGAATGGAAACAGTTGGATTCCTCATGATGAATCATATGGCTCCAGTTAATACATTAGTGGAACAAGCTAAATTAATGGAAAGCTATGGTGCAGATACAGTTTATGTTGTGGATTCTGCAGGATATTTACTACCTAACCAAGTACGTGAAAGAATTCATGCCTTAAAAGAATCAGTTGGCATTAATGTCGGTTTCCATGGTCATAACAACTTATCACTAGCAATGGCCAATACTCTTGCAGCGATTGAGGAAGGGGCAACACGTATTGACGGAAGTGTACGCTGCTTGGGGGCAGGTGCAGGTAATACGCAAACAGAAGTTCTAGTTGCCGTTTGTGAACGAATGGGAATTAAAACTGGAGTAGATCTATATAAAATGATGGATTTAGCAGAGGACATTGTTGCGCCTATCTTACAAGTACCACAGGAAATTACAAAAGATAGTTTAACATTAGGCTATGCGGGCGTATACTCAAGCTTTGCTCTTCATGCCAAACGTGCTGCTGCGAAATTTGGCGTTGATTCACGAGATATTTTAATAGAATTAGGGAAGCGTAAAGTCGTCGGCGGCCAAGAGGATATGATTATCGAAGTAGCTGCTGAGATTGCGAAAAAAGATAATAGTAAGGTTGTATTAAGCTAAAATCTATGAAGCAAGTAAACAATGTCTTAAGACTCGTTTACTTGCTTTTTTTTGTAAAAATGGAATTCTTTAATTGTTTTTTTGAGATAGTATAAAATTAAACCCATTCCTCAAAAAATATGTTAAAATAATCGAAATAGTAAAAAAATATGTAACTATATCTTTTAATGAAAGTTTATAGAAACTAAGGATGGGAGCCACAATCATGAAGGAGTTAAAAATTGACGTAACTTTAAACACAGAAAAAAAACAAAAGCCATCGTTTGATCACTTGGAGTTTGGAAAACACTTCACTGATCACATGTTTATTTGGAATTACACCGAAGGTAAAGGATGGCATGACGCACGAATTATTCCGTACCAACCTATTATGCTAGACCCGGCAGCTACCGTATTTCATTATGGGCAAACGGTTTTTGAAGGACTGAAAGCTTATTTAACAAAAGATGAACAGGTATTATTATTCAGACCTGAAGAAAATATGAAAAGATTTAACCGATCAAATGACCGGTTGTGTATGCCGAAGCTGGATGAAGAAGGGGCATTAAGTGCCTTGAAGCAATTAATTCAAATTGACCGTGATTGGATTCCATCTGGAGAAGGAACCTCCCTTTATATTCGTCCGTTTATGATTGCGACAGAAGCCTTTTTGGGGGTTCATCCTGCAAAAACCTATCAGTTTATGATCATTCTTTCACCTGTAGGTGCATATTACAAAGAAGGAATCAATCCTGTTAAAATTGCAGTTGAAAGCGAGTATGTTCGCGCTGTTACAGGCGGAACAGGGAATGCCAAAACGGCAGGAAACTATGCAGCAAGCTTAAAGGCATCCGAGATTGCCGAGAAAAATGGTTATTCACAGGTGTTATGGCTTGATGGCAGAGAGAATCAATATATTGAAGAGGTTGGCAGTATGAACGTCTTCTTTAAAATCAATGGTGAGGTTATTACTCCGGAATTAAATGGAAGTATCCTTGAAGGGATTACACGTAAATCAATTATCGAACTATTAAATTATATGAATATTCCACTGGTAGAACGAAGAATATCTATTCATGAAATTGAAAAGGCCTATCAGGAAGGGGTATTAGAAGAGGCATTCGGTACGGGAACTGCTGCAGTTATCTCGCCAATTGGGGAACTCCTATGGAAGAATGAGAAAATGATTGTTAATAATGGAGAGATTGGTTCATTATCGAAGCAATTATACGATACATTAACCGGAATCCAAAATGGTACAAAAGAAGATCCTTTTGGATGGTCAGTAAGGATTTAGGTGAATAGCGATGGTCATAAAAAAAGTCTCTATTATCGGTCTGGGAGCATTAGGGATTTTATTTGGTAACCAATTAGCCAAAAAATTGCCCGGTACTGATTTAAGGATAATTGCTG
Organism: Neobacillus vireti; assembly: GCF_036962465.1. Taxonomy (GTDB): domain Bacteria; phylum Bacillota; class Bacilli; order Bacillales; family Cytobacillaceae; genus Neobacillus; species Neobacillus vireti_B. Next base: position 56,764 of record NZ_JBALNF010000033.1, on the reverse strand, counting down.
ATCAAGACCGTATCCAACGCTATAATGAGGACGGAGTTTTTTGTAATGGTGAGCGTTGTGACTTCAACTATGTAATGCCTCAAGAAGCTTGCGAGCCTGCCGATTTACTGATTATTGCGGTAAAATTTAACAGTTTAGATGATGCCATTCAAGCGGTAAAACAACATGTTGGTGAGAAAACGATTATCATATCACTCCTGAATGGGATCACTAGTGAAGAAATCATTGGTGAGGCTTATGGGATAGATAAAATATTATATTGTGTGGCCCAAGGCATGGATGCGGTTAAAGTTGGGAACCAATTGACATACGACCATATGGGGATGATTTGCTTTGGAGGGAACGATACAGAAAAGGTGAATAGCCTGGCTGAGTTTTTTGATCAAGTGGAGATTCCATATGAGGTTGACCCCGATATGTTAAGAAGGCTGTGGGGGAAATTCATGCTTAATGTAGGGGTAAATCAAACTGTTGCTGTTTTTGAAAGTAATTATGGCGAGGTTCAGCTTGAAGGTCCAGCCAGAACGATGATGATTTCGGCTATGAGAGAAGTAATTGCGCTCTCGGAAAAAGCAGGGGTTCGTCTATCGGAAGAGGATTTAGAGTATTGGTTAAAGGTATTAGGTACTTTAAGTCCAGATGGAAAACCTTCGATGGCCCAGGATGTTGAGGCAAGACGATTTAGTGAAGTTGAGTTATTTTCCGGTACCGTAGTGAAATTGGGGAAAAGGTATGATGTGCCAACCCCGGTTAATCAAGAGTTGTATCAACGGATAAAGTCGGCTGAGAGCCGGTACACAATAGCATAAGGAAAAGATTAAGGCAACTGCCCTTTTTAAGGTAGTTGCCTTTGTTTTTTTATAGATTCCTTATTGTAGGCTGACTCAATTATATTATTTNNATATTTATAAATAAAATAAGTCTATTTTTCTACATATAGAGAGACTTTTTTCGTTTTAGTAGAAAAGTGATTGTATTTTAAAAAGCTATAATGTTATAATGTGCTAGTATGATAATATGGTAACGTACTAAAGGACTTATAAAATTATCTTGTAAAAGGTGGTAAAATAGGATGAAACGTATAGCAACCATGATTTTGGCAATTGCGGCTGTTTTTTCTCTTCTAACAGCCTGCTCAAGCAAAACTTCTGGTACTAATAATGATACGCTAATTATTGGGATCGACGATAAATTTGCTCCCATGGGATTCAGGGATGAAAACAATAAAATTGTTGGCTTTGATATTGACCTCGCAAAAGCTGCGGCTGATAAAATGGGGAAAAAAGTTACGTTCCAGCCCATCGATTGGAAGACAAAAGAGTCTGAACTTAGCAGCGGACGGATTGACCTCATTTGGAATGGATATACTATTACCGATGACAGAAAGAAAAAAGTGCTTTTCACAAAACCTTACTTAAAAAATGCACAAGTAGTTGTAACGCGAACTGATTCAAAACTTACTAAACTATCGGATTTAGAGGGTAAGACTGTTGGACTTCAATCCCTTTCCTCCGCGTCAGATGCTTTAGATGCAAATCCAATTAAATCTAAAATTAAAACCGTCACAGAATTTAAGGACAATGTATTAGCTTTAAACGACCTAAAGAGCGGCCGTTTGGATGCAGTTGTTATTGATGAGGTGGTTATTAATTATTATATGACCAAAGAGAAAGATACTTTTAAAATACTGGATGAATCACTTGCTCCTGAGGAATATGGAGTCGGCGTAAAAAAAGGTAATGAGGATTTACTTAAAAATCTTCAAAAAGCCCTTGATGACATGAATGCAGATGGTACAGCATCCAAAATTTCAACTAAGTGGTTTGGTGAAGATAAAGTCTTAAAGTAAAATAATAATTGGCAAAACAGGATTTCCATAGGGAAGCCTGTTTTGTTGTGTTAATTGGTATAGGTGCTTACGCTTTTCTAATTGGAGGAAAATAAAGAATGTCTATAAATTACATTATATCGATTCTAAAACCAATGCTTGAAGGGGCCCAGATGACTGTGCTATTATTCATCATTGCCATTGTAGTCTCTATTCCATTGGGCTTTTTATTAACATTGGCGGTAAGAAGCCAAATTAAACCTTTATCATGGCTTGCTCAAGCCTATATCTATGTAATGCGTGGCACTCCACTGTTATTGCAGTTATTATTCATTTGCTTTGGGCTGCCAATGATTCCTGTCATCGGTGAATATTTAGTTTTGGATCGCTTTGTTGCAGCCTGTTTAGGGTTTATTTTGAATTACGCAGCATACTTTGCAGAAATTTTTCGCGGAGGGATTCTTGCGATTGATAAGGGACAATACGAGGCATCGCAGGTATTGGGGTTGAATAGGTGGCAAATGACAACCAGAATTATCATGCCGCAAATGTTTCGAATTGCTCTCCCTGCTGTAGCAAATGAATCGGTTACACTGATTAAGGATACTGCGCTGCTTTATGCTGTTGCAGTGCCTGAATTATTACATTTTGCCGAAACAGCCGTTAATCGTGATTTTACTATTGTGCCTTTTGTGGTTGCAGGGATTATTTATCTCTTGATGACACTTGTCTTAACATTAGTGTTTAAATGGGTTGAAAATAGATTTAGATTTGAATAGAAGGTATGGGTGAATATGGCGATCATTGAAGTTTCAAACCTGAAAAAGTCTTATGGTAATTTAGATGTATTAAAAAAGATTACGTTTGATGTAAATAAAAATGATGTAGTAGCAGTAATCGGTCCATCGGGTTCAGGAAAGAGTACAATGCTCCGCAGTCTTGTCCATCTAGAACAAGTAGACGCTGGCAGTATCAGTGTTTCCGGTGAATATTTGGTCAAGGATGGAGTCTATCCAAAACTGTCCGAGATTAAGCAGATTACGGCTAGGATGGGAATGGTCTTCCAGCATTTTAATTTGTTTCCCCATCTTACAGTTCAGGAAAATTTAATCATTGCTCCTAAATTGGTGAAAAAGGAAACTGCCGCAGAACTACATCAGCGAAGCTCTGAACTCCTTGACAAAATAGGCTTAACTAATCGTGCAAAAGCCTATCCCGCTAATTTATCTGGCGGTCAAAAACAACGGGTAGCCATTGCGCGGGCTCTTATGATGAACCCTGAAATCTTGTTGTTTGATGAACCTACATCGGCCCTCGACCCGGAACTAACAGGGGAGGTTCTTCAAGTAATGAAGGAGTTGGCAGAAGAGAAAATGACCATGATTGTGGTAACACATGAAATGGGATTTGCAAAAGAAGTGGCAAACCGGGTAATTTTTATGGACAATGGTGAGATTATTGAATCCGGTCACCCGTCAGAGGTTCTTACCAAACCTCAGTTTGATCGAACAAAGGCCTTTTTAAACCGAAGTCTCTAATTATTAGAATAAAGTTAAAAAGCTCATCTTACTTTTTAGATAAGATGAGCTTTTAACTTTTTTAAAAGGAGATAATCATTCCGTCTTTGCCGGCATACGTGCCCATTGTTGCCCCCATATAACTGATATAGACTTCTTTTGGATGGAATAAACATAAATATCGTTAGGTTAGAGAAGGATAAAAGTAAAAGGAGGTCCTTTGCAATGGATAACCATCTGTTCAGCCGAAAGGATAAAGAAGAAGAGGAAAACCTTGAAGTTATCCTGAAAAACTCAAAAGAAATAGAAGAAGATTTAATGCGAACTTATTTGATTACTGCAGAGCGGATTCATGATAATGATGAATTAAAAGAACGCCTAGAAAATTTTGCTGAAGGAAACGCAAAACGGACAAAACAATTAATCGATGAATTAAAGGATTTAACGGATAAGTAAAAAATGAGTAAAAGAAAAGGTGAAAGTTCTCTTTCAATAAGAGTACTTTCACCTTTTATCATTAGCGTATGCCTTTCATTAATCCTTGAATTTTTGGTGCGAGTGCTAATAGGATAAAACCAAGGACAATAGAAACACCGCCGATTACACCGAAGTATGTCATTTCTGTTTCCGGTGTATAGAATTTAACTACTTGTGCATTTAGTGCCTGAGCGGCTGCACTGGATAAGAACCATAAGCTCATCGTTTGTGCAGAGAAAGCTGCCGGAGCTAATTTAGTAGTTGCTGAAAGTCCTACAGGTGATAAACATAACTCACCTAATACAACAATTAAATAACTGAGAACTAGCCATAATGGATTTACCAATGAATCTGTTCCTCCGAAATAGGCGGGAACAAGGATAACCATAAATGATAGACCAGCAAATAATAGACCTAGAGAGAATTTTTGCGGAATGGAAGGCTCGCGCTTTCCTAATTTCATCCATATTGCAGCGAATACAGGAGCTAATACAATAATGAATAATGGGTTCAGTGATTGGAACCAAGCTGGAGAAATAGTTATTCCAGCAAAATCTAATTGTGTACGCTTGTCCGCATAGTTGGCTAGGATCGTTGAACCCTGCTCCTGAATTGCCCAAAACATCACGGATGCAATAAACAATGGAATATAGGCGATAACACGTGATTTCTCAACCGATGTAGTTTTAGGGCTTACATACATGCGAATAAAGTAGATGGTAGGAATTAGAATTCCAAGAATACTTACAATATTAATAAACCCTTTGAATGTTAAAATTCCAGCTGGAATTGTTATAAAACAGATAATAGCAATGACAATAATCGCAATTGCGAAATATGTGTATATTTTTTTCTTCTCAGTAGATGTGAGTGGGTTTGATATAGAAGTCCCTGCAAGACCAAGATTTTTCTTCTTTGTCATTAAAAAGACAACTAATCCTAGGAACATCCCTACTGCGGCAATACCGAAACCTAAGTGGAAGCTAGTATTCATGATGGTCTTAGAACCAACGATTAATGGTGATAGGAAGGCGCCAGCGTTAATCCCCATATAAAAAATACTAAATCCAGCATCACGGCGATTGTCATTTTCAGCATACATTTCCCCAACAACGGTTGAAACGTTTGGCTTTAATAATCCTGTACCCAAGACAATCAGTACCATTGAAACAAAGAAAAAGGCAATACTTCCAGGAATGGCAAGGGCAATATGTCCAAGCATAATGAGAATGCCCCCAATAAATACTGCTCTTGAGGTACCGAAGATCCGGTCAGCGAACCAGCCTCCAATAATCCCTGACATATAGACGAGGGATCCGTATATCGACATAATCGATAATGCCAAGGTTTGGTCCATTCCTAAACCGCCCTTGGTTACACTATAATACATATAGTAAACAAGAATAGCTCTCATTCCGTAATAAGAGAATCTCTCCCAGAATTCTGTAAAGAAAAGTGTAAATAAACCTTTAGGATGTCCAAAGAATCCTTTCTGAGGTACACTATCCACAATTTTCTGTTTATTTAAATTTGACATTACATTACCTCCTTTTACATTATTCTATGATACTTTTTCTAAGTTTGAATTGTCAAAAACTTTTTTTTGGCAATAAAGTGAATAGAGGATGAAAACCTTGATAATTCAATATATTTGAGCTGTTGAGTAAAAAAAAGAAAGTTTTTTTGAAATAATAAATCATTTCAGATTAAAATGATTTTTCGCGCAAATAGATTGATAGAAACTCAATTAGGTTTTAATCTGAACTTAAGGGGCATTTTATATTTATCCGCTAAGAAGGGAAAAAACCAGGGGCCATTTTAAAATTAATGAATACAGGGGACGTATATATGGTTAGTAAAGATAATCTAAACTTTTTAAATAAAGATTTATTTTTTAAGTTATTTAATAATATGTCTGATTTGGTTTATTTGACGAGTGTAGAAGATAATGGACAATTTAGTTATGTTCTAGCTAATGAACCGGCCAAAAATTTTTCAGGACTAACATCAGACTGCTATGGAAAGTCCATAAAAGAGGTGCTTCAGCCAGAAGTTTACAGCGTCATTGAAGATAAATACTTACAAGTCTTGGCTACTAAGAAACCAGTCAAATACGAAGATAAAATTGTTCTTTCAACGCCAATGAACCATTCAAAGAACCATGTCGTTTATTGGGAATCAACTGTTACACCAGTGGTTAATCAGGAAGGTCAATGTACGCATTTACTGGCAGTGGTTCGTGATGTAACAGAACGGAAAAAGTATGAGCAGCAATTAAAACATATGGCCCACCATGATAACTTAACAGGACTGCCAAATCGGACTTACTTCTTTGTAAGGCTGAAGGAGGACATGGAATTATCAAAACAGACGAAAACAACATTAGCTGTATTTTATCTAGATATCGATCATTTTAAAAAAATTAATGATTCGATGGGACATGATATGGGAGATAAACTATTAAAGGAGTTCTCTCAGCGGGTAAAAGCCTGTATAAGGGAGGAGGATATGCTTGCAAGACTGGGGGGAGACGAATTTGTTATTCTACTGACGGGGTTGTCAGAAGAAAACGTCATCCAAATCGCCAAGCGAATAATAGCCTCAAGTAAAAACGAATGGGAAATAAATCAAACAAAAATTAAAATAACTACCAGTATCGGTATTGCATTTTACTCCCATCATAGCCATGACGAAAAAAACTTACTACAACATGCAGACCATGCCCTTTACAAAGCAAAAGAAAACGGCAGAAGCAACTACCAGATATACAAGAGCTAACTGGTGCCTGTACACCTCAAATGGACAATGTCTTTTAGTGGTGTCAGGCACCAATTTTTTGGTTGACTTTGACGTTGCGTTAAGGTGTATCGTTGATTTTAGGAGGGGGTGAGCGAATGGAGTATACCGTGCAAAAGTTGGCAAGTTTGACGGGGATTAGTACGAGGACGCTTAGATATTATGACGAGATAGGCATTCTTAAGCCGGCGAGAATTAATTCATCTGGATATCGGATCTATGGCCAAGCGGAAGTCGATCGGCTGCAGCAAATTCTTTTTTACAGGGAATTAGAGGTCAGTTTAGATAGAATCAAAGAAATTGTCACCGATCCAGCCTTTGATGGTGCGGCTGCACTTAAAGAACACCGTGAAAAACTCCTTGAGAAAAAGAAACAATTAGAAGTGTTAATTGCCAATCTTGATAAAACGATTGCGTCAACGGAAGGGAGAATGGAAATGTCTAATAAAGATAAGTTCGAAGGCTTTAAGAAAAGAATAATTGAGGAAAATGAGAAAAAGTTTGGTGAAGAAATCCGCCAAAAATATGGCAATGACCGAGTGGATCAATCAAATGAAAAGGTAATGAGTATGACGCAGGAGCAGCACAATGAAGTCACTGCATTGGCTGAAAATATTTCTATCACCTTAGCTGAAGCGTTTAAGACAGGCGATCCTGGAGGGGAGTTAGCCCAAAAAGCGGCAGAACTGCACAAACAATGGTTAGGCTATTATTGGACCAAATACAGCAAAGAGGCCCATGCCGGCCTTGCTCAAATGTATGTAGATGATGAGAGATTTACTGCCTATTATGATAAAGAGCAGCCAGGTACGGCCAAGTTTTTACGAGATGCCATATACATTTACACAGGTATAAAAAAGCAATAGTAATATAGTAATATCAAAAGGATTTGAATAGTTGATGCCTGCACCACCCTGCAGTAACGCTTTAATGCAGTGTGGTGTAAGGCATTTTTTTTATTATTTTTTATGTGATTGACAAGTTTCGATAAAAACAGGCATGTACAATGTGTCATAATTATTTTAATATTTGTTATATTATAATATTTTGAAGAAGTGATTGTTAATCATAGCTTAAGAGGTAGGTGTTAATGTGAGTCATATTTTACAGATTAAGGACTTAAAAGTATCATTTCAATCTGGGAAACAGCTCTTACCTGCAGTTGATGGGATTAGTTTTGATTTAAAAGACGGAGAAATTCTTGGAATCGTGGGTGAATCAGGGAGTGGTAAAAGTGTAACCTCTTTAGCCGCAATGGGGTTAATTCCCTCACCGCCAGGAAAAATGGAAAACGGTCAAATTATATTTGAGGGAAAAGATTTAAGACAGAATACCGAAAAGGAGTGGCGTAAAGTTCGTGGAAATCAGATATCAATGATCTTCCAGGAACCAATGACATCCTTAAACCCGTTATTCACCATCGGTAATCAAGTGATAGAGGCTATAAGATTACATACTAATTTTTCAAAGAGAGAAGCACTAGTACGAGGAATTGAATTATTAAGACTGGTTGGGATACCAAGAGCAGAGGGAATTCTTAAGGAGTATCCCCACCAATTATCGGGTGGAATGAGACAACGGATCATGATTGCCATGGCAATGGCTTGCAATCCAAAGGTACTGATTGCGGATGAGCCCACCACCGCACTTGACGTAACAATTCAAGCACAAATTCTTGCTTTAATGAAGGATTTGAATAAAAAAACAAATACATCAATTATCCTGATTACGCACGATTTAGGCGTGGTGGCCGAAATATGTGAACGGGTAATCGTTATGTATTCTGGACAAATCGTTGAACAGGGTGATGTTAGAACCATCCTTAAAAATCCGCGGCATCCGTATACGAAAGGGCTATTAAAATCGGTCCCTGAAATAAGAGGAAAAAAGGAGCGTCTCTATAGCATACCAGGAACAGTCCCTCTCCCGGGATCCATTCAACATGGGTGCCGATTTGCACCACGGTGTTCGGAAGCTTTTGGCAGGTGCCAAGAGGAGAAACCAAATCTAAGAAAATTAGAAAATGACGAACATGAAGTTCGCTGTTTTTTATATACAGTGAAGGAAGGGAGTGACAAACATGTCGGAGTTACTTCTTGAGGTAAATGGGTTGAAAAAGTACTTTCCGATTACGGGAGGACTTTTTGGAAGGAAACAGGGTGAAGTGAAAGCAGTAGATGATATTTCTTTTTATGTTAGAAAGGGAGAGACATTGGGCATTGTAGGGGAAAGTGGATGCGGGAAATCGACTACTGGCCGTCTGTTAATGCGTTTGATTGAAGCAAGCGAAGGAAAGATTGTATTTGAAGATAAAGAAATTACGAGTATGACAAAATCAGAATTAAGAAAAACCCGCCGCGATATACAGATGGTATTTCAAGACCCCTATGCATCCTTAAACCCAAGACATTCGATTGAACAAATTCTTGAAGAACCGCTGATTGTCCATGGAATCGGGACCAAAGCTGAGCGCAAAAAGCAAGTGAGAGAAATGCTCGAGGTAGTCGGCTTAAGCAGCAATTATGCCAAGCGATATCCGCACCAATTCAGCGGTGGTCAGCGTCAACGGATTGGAATTGCTAAAGCATTGATGACAAAACCGAAGCTGATAATTGCGGATGAACCAGTGTCAGCATTAGACGTTTCAATCCAAGCCCAGGTACTAAACTTAATGAAGGATATACAAAAAGAATTTCAGCTTACCTACATATTTATCGCACATGATTTAGGTGTGGTTCGTCATATTAGTGATCGTGTTGGCGTGATGTATTTAGGAAGATTAATAGAGTTAGCTGAAAGTGAAAGACTATATCAAAGTCCCTTCCATCCATACACCAAGGCACTTCTCTCAGCTGTACCCATCCCAGACCCAGATTGTAAGAAGGAAACGATTTTAATAGAGGGAGAAATTCCTAGTCCTGCCAATCCTCCTTCTGGCTGTGCATTCCATACCAGGTGTTCACAGGTGTTTGATATTTGCAAAACATCAAGACCTCGAGAACAAGAGTTGAACGGTCATTTTGTTGCGTGTCATTTATATAACAAGTGATGGGCTGCATTTATGATAAAAAAATAAAGCGTATAGGGGGTAACAAACTTTTATGAAGAAAAAACCTTTTATACTGTTGTGGATTTCTCTACTAGTCATCAGCATGTTTTTGGCTGGCTGCAACAGTAAAACAAATGAAACTGCTGGAGGCAAGAAAGATCCGGTCTCTGGAAGCAAATCGAAAAAGGATACACTAGTCTATGGCCGTGGAGGAGATTCTACTTCGCTAGATCCAATCACCTCAACGGAAGGAGAAACATTTAAAGTAACCGAAAATATATTTGAAACATTACTTGAATATGGCGACCAAGATACTACCATACATCCTGGACTTGCTGAATCATGGAAAGTTACTCCTGATGGTTTAACGTATACCTTTAAACTTCGGCAAGGAGTCAAATTCCATGATGGAACCGATTTTAATGCAGAAGCGGTGGTTTTTAACTTTGACCGCTGGATGAATGGAAACGCAGACAGTTTCCCTTATTATACAATGTTTGGCGGTTATAAAGGGGACAAAGGCCACGTCATTAAAGAGGTTAAAGCGATTGATGAACATACAGTTCAATTTATCTTAACTAGACCACAAGCACCATTCCTTAAGAACTTGGCGATGTCTCCGTTTGGAATTGCCAGCCCTGAAGCCGTTAAAAAATACGGTGATAAATTTAGACAACATCCTGTAGGAACAGGTCCATTTAAATTCGTTGAGTGGAAGGAAAACGATACGATTACGATTGAGAAAAACCCTGACTACTGGCAAAAAGGCTATCCTAAGCTAAACAAAATTATTTTCCGTGTCATCCCTGAAAATACAGCACGTCTTAATGCACTTGCCAATGGTGAAATTGATGTCATGGATGGACTAAACAATTCAGATGAAGCTGCAGTTAAAGCAAATGCTAATCTTCAAGTAATTGAACGTCCATCAATGAATGTTGGCTATATTGGTTTAACAACCACTCGCAAACCATTTGATAACAAACTTGTCCGTCAAGCCATCAATTATGCTATTGATAAAAAATCAATCATCGATGCATTTTATGGCGGAAAGGCACTAGAAGCTGTTAATCCAATCCCTCCTTCCATCGAGGGATATAACAAGTCTATTGAGCCATATCCATATGATTTAGACAAAGCGAAACAATTATTAAAAGAAGCTGGTTATGAAAAAGGCTTTACGATTGACCTATGGGCTATGCCTGTAGCACGACCATATATGCCAGAAGCGCAAAAGGTCGCAGAAGTGATCCAAGAAAGTCTAAGTAAAATTGGCGTTAAAGCCAAGATCCAGTCTGTTGACTGGGCAACTTATTTAGACAAAGCGGGCAAAGGCGAGTTTGATATGTTCATGCTTGGCTGGACAGGCGACAATGGAGATCCTGATAACTTCTTATACACTCTGCTTGATAAAGACAGCATTGGAAGCAACAACTATTCTTATTATAGCAATGACCAATTACATGACATCCTAATTAAGGCTCAAACAGAAACAGATCAGGCTAAGCGTAATGCGCTTTACGAGCAGGCGCAAGTCATCATCCATGATGATGCTCCTTGGGTTCCACTGGTACATTCCACACCATTATTAGCAGCAGGGAAAGACGTGGTTAACTATTTGCCGCACCCAACAGGTTCAGAGGCTTTGACAAAAGTAGAATTTAAATAAAAAGAAAAGCGGAAGCGCTTAGGCGCTGCAGCTGGACAATTCTTAAAGTGATTTAAAATTTTTTATCTTGTAACAGTGGGGAGGGATTTTCCCTCCCTTTTGGTAACCTAAAGTTCATTCTCAAAAGAGGTGAAAAATTTGTTTACGTACACAGTTCGCCGCGTGTTCTCTCTCATACCGGTTTTAATTGGGATGACAATGGTGGTTTTTGCTATTATCCATGCTATTCCTGGTAATCCAGCCCAAGTCATTCTTGGTCAAAGAGCAACCGCAGAATCCATTGCGACCTTAACTAAGGAATTAGGATTAGACCGCCCATGGTACATACAATATATAGATTATATTAAATCATTGCTTCATGGAGATTTAGGGATATCACTTAGGACAAGGGGTCCCATTAATGAAGAAATATGGTCTTACTTAGCGGCTACAGCGGAATTAACTATTGTGGCTATGTTTATCGCAGTTATTATTGGTGTAAATGCAGGGATAGTCAGTGCCTGGTTCTCGAGATCATGGTTTGATTATACAGCGATGGTCCTTGCCTTAATAGGGGTATCACTGCCAATATTTTGGCTGGGTTTAATGGAACAATGGGTGTTTTCCATCCATTTAGGCTGGCTTCCGACCACAGGCAGAGAGAATGTTAGAGATCCCGTTTCCGCCATTACTAATCTATATTTAATCGATACACTTTTACAAGGAAGATTTGATCAATTTATTGTAGTACTGAAGCATTTGATATTACCAAGTTTGGCACTTGCTACGATACCAATGGCCATAATCGCCAGAATGAGTCGTGCCACCATGCTTGAAATAATGAAATCAGATTACATCCGTACCGCTAGGGCGAAAGGTCTGAGTATGTTTTGGGTCGTGTATAAGCATTCTTTAAAAAATGCAATTATCCCAGTACTAACGATTATCGGATTGCAAACAGGCTTGCTATTGGGGGGAGCCATCCTAACCGAAACAATTTTCGGATGGCCGGGAATTGGCCGATATTTATATGATGCAATCGGCTATCGTGATTATCCAGTGATTCAGTCAGGCATCTTATTAATTGCTGCCATTTTTGTCCTTATTAATTTAATTGTGGATTTATTGTACGTCTTTGTTGATCCAAGAATTAAATATACGAAATAAAGGAGGGGATTAATAAGTGGCGGAAATTGTAAAAAAAACGGCTAATATCCTTCCTGCTGCAAGGGAAGAAAAGCAGACACCTCCATGGAAGGAAGCATGGGTATCCTTTTATAAAAACCGATTAGCCCTCGCTGGTCTTGGGATTGTAGCATTTTTTATCATCATTGCCATTTTAGCACCGGTTATTGCACCCTATAGTTACAAAGAGCAAGTGTTAACAGAGCGAATGCTCCCGCCTTCAGGTGATCATTGGTTTGGTACAGATGATTTTGGCCGTGACATCTTCTCTCGGATTGTTTATGGGGCGAGGATATCCTTGTGGGTTGGATTCTTCTCCGTCCTAGGGTCAGTGGTATTTGGTACCATTTTAGGAATTGTTGCAGGATATTATGGCCGCTGGATTGATTCTGTTATTTCACGAATTTTTGATATCATGCTTGCCTTCCCTAGTATCCTCTTAGCGATAGCGGTTGTGGCCATTCTTGGCCCATCTTTACAAAATGCTTTAATCGCCATTGCAGTCATTAATATTCCGAACTTTGGCCGGCTTGTCCGTTCAAAGGTGCTAAGTGTTAAACAAGAAGAATACATTATGGCAGCACGTGCGGTGGGAATGAAGGATACTCGAATTCTTTTCCATCATATCTTACCTAACAGTGTTTCACCAGTCATTGTACAAGCAACATTAGCGATTGCCACATCTATTATTGAAGCAGCGGCCCTTGGCTTTCTTGGAATGGGTGCACAGGCGCCGACACCGGAGTGGGGTAAAATGCTGGCAGATTCAAAGAATTATATTACCCTGGCCCCTTGGACCTTATTTTTTCCAGGAGTTGCCATCATGCTGACGGTGTTAGGTTTCAATTTAATGGGTGATGGACTTAGAGATGTCCTTGACCCGAAGATGAAGAACTAGAAATAAGAGAAGTTCGGCATAACGCTAGGTGACAGGCAAAAGAGTTGGTCGATGGATAAACAAGTTAGACTCCAATAGGGGTCTTTTTTTATTCATTAATAATCCAAGGTTTCTAAATTTTCAATTAAGCATTATAATGATGTAAATAAAAGCTCATAGCCTTTAGGGGGATGAAAGGTTTTGAATAATGGTGAAAAAAGTATAATTTTTATTGGTTTTATGGGAGTAGGAAAGACGACAATAGGGAAGCTTGTTGCACATAAACTTCTTCGTCCTTTTGTTGACATTGACGAAGAAATTGAAAAAGAGTATGGAATGCCGGTCTCGCAAATTTTTAAGGAAATTGGTGAAAAATCTTTTAGAGATCGAGAAAAACAGCTAATTGCTGATTTAGCCGAACAAAAGCGAAAAGTAATTTCTCTCGGCGGAGGTGCTTTTTTGCAGGAAGAAATAAGAAGGATTTGTCTATCCTCCTGCATTGTCATACATCTGGACTTATCCCTGGAAAGCTGGAAAGAGCGGCTCAGTTTAATAGTTGACAGCCGGCCGGTTTTACATGGTAAGTCGATTGGTGAAATGGAGGAGCTCTACTATAATCGGCAGGAAATCTATGCAATGCATCATCTGAAAATCTGTACAGACAACCAAAGCGCTGATAACATTGCAGAACAAATTATTAACACGTTATCAATGGAATTTGGTGTAAGGCCATGATTAAGAAAAGAATAAAAACTATTACAGTCAAGAACATTATCATTGGTGAAGGTACTCCTAAAATTTGTGTTCCAATGGTAGGGACTAGCTTAGCTCAACTAATAGAGGAAGCAAACTATTTAAACACACTTGATTTGGATTTAGTAGAATGGCGTGTCGATTTCTTTGAGGATGTCGAACAAATTGAAAAGGTAAAAGAGGCTTTAAGGGAGATTCGGGGAATCCTCACAGAGATCCCTCTTGTTTTTACTTTCCGCAGTGCCAAAGAGGGCGGGGAAAAAGAGGTGAGTACCGCTTTCTACTTTGAGTTAAATAAAGCTATTGCTGAAACCGGCCTGGTCGATATCGTTGATGTGGAGTTATTTAATGATGAAAATGATGTTAAAGCATTAATAGAATCTGCTCATTCTCAAAACGTTTATGTTATTATTTCTAACCATGATTTTCAGGCGACCCCGGCAAAAGAGGAGATTATTTCGCGATTGCGTAGAGCGCAGGAATTAGGCGGGGATCTGCCAAAGATAGCTGTAATGCCTGCTAGTACAGCTGATGTACTGACATTGCTTGAGGCCACATCTACAATGAATGAACAGTACGCTGACAGACCGATTATTACTATGTCCATGGCAGGAAAGGGAGTTATTAGCCGCTTAGCCGGAGAATTATTTGGCTCGGCTCTTACTTTTGGAGCCGCTAAGAAGGCTTCTGCTCCGGGACAGGTATCGGTTACGGAACTGCGAAACGTACTGAATTTGCTCCATACGAGTCTATAAAACAAATCTCATTGTATGAAATATTTGTGAAGTTCCAGCATAAGCTGGAGCTTTTTTTAAGATAAGGTATAAAGATAGTGGGTTACTTATTTGTGTATATAAAATGTATAATCTTACAAAAAGTTGTGAAAGCGTTTACAAATTAAATAGCGGTAATTTTCAGCGAAAATAAAAAATAAGACTAATTACTTGTTGAATAATTATATATCTATATGTATAATAATACATTATGAAAGTGACTTGGGAGTTGAAGAAATGAAAGCTGCGATTATCGGCGGAACTGGTTATGGATCAATTGAATTAGTCAGGTTAATTAATAAGCACCCATACTTGGAGATTGGTTCAGTGGTATCTAATTCCCAAGCTGGGGTTAATTTTAGCGATGTGTATCCACATCTTTCTGATGTGGTTGTTCAACCTCTAGAAACATTTGATGCTAATAGATTAAGTGAAGAAAATGACATTGTTTTCCTTGCTACCCCTTCAGGAGTAAGCAGCAAACTTGTACCACAGCTGCTGGATCAGGGAATAAAGTGTATTGACCTTTCCGGGGATTTCCGGCTGAGATCAGCTGAAGAATATGAAACCTGGTATCGGCACTCCCCAGCAGAGGATAAGTACTTAAAACAGGCAGTCTACGGTTTGAGTGAGATCTATAAAGAGGAAATCAAGAACTCAACCTTAATTGCTAATCCGGGCTGCTATCCCACCGCAACCAATCTTGGACTTTTACCAATTATGAAGTCCGAATTAGCGGATGAGAATTTCATTATTATCGATGCTAAATCCGGGGTATCAGGTGCCGGTAGAGGGGTATCACTAACATCCCATTACTCGGAAATGAATGAAAACTTTAAAGCTTACAAACTAGGTAAACATCAACATATACCTGAAATAGAACAAGTTCTCACAGATGAGAGTGGAAAACGGACAACGGTTACCTTTACAACACATCTTGTTCCAATGACAAGAGGAATTATGTGTACGATGTACGTGAATCTAAAAGAAAAAATTTCAACCCAAAAAGTTATTGATTTATATAAACAATTTTATCAAGAATCTCATTTTATAAGAGTACGGCCGGAAGGAAATATACCTGCAACAAAAGAAGTAATGGGATCAAATTTTTGTGATATTGGTTTGCATGTGGATGAACGGACCAATCGGTTAACAATCATCTCAGTCATCGACAACTTAGTAAAAGGGGCTGCTGGTCAAGCGATTCAGAACGCCAATCTAATGAACGGCTGGGAGGAACAAACTGGGCTCACCGATATACCAATGTATCCATAATTTAAAACTAATAATTTACTAGTTAAATAGCCCTGTTAATTGCAAGGGACCACTAAGGGGGAAAAACAAATTGACACAAGCCACATCTACCAACAAAATTGTTGTACTTGAAAATGAGAGTATAACCTTACCAAAGGGATATAAAGCAGGCGGTATGCATTGCGGGATTAAGAAGAAGCGCTTGGATTTGGGATATATCGTCTCGGAAGTACCGGCCGCTGTAGCGGGTGTTTATACGACTAATATTTTCCAGGCGGCACCACTAATTCTAACGCAAGAAAGTATCGCAAAAGAAAATAAAATTCAAGCAATCCTTGTGAACTCTGGGAACGCCAATGCCTGTACAGGCGAGCAGGGTTTACTAGATGCAGCAGAGATGCAAAAAAGATTCGCAGACGAGTTAGGGATCCAACCACATCTAGTTGCCGTTACATCAACGGGAGTAATAGGGGAACTGATGCCAATGGAATGTATTAATGCGGGAATTAAACAAATCCTGCAATCTGAATTTGAACAAGAAGAAAATTTTAAACAATCCATTTTAACAACTGATACATGTATCAAACAAATCGGTGTTCAAATAAAAATAGATGGGCATACCATTTCAATCGGCGGTGCTGCCAAAGGTTCAGGGATGATCCATCCGAATATGGCAACAATGCTCGGTTTTGTAACAACTGATGCTAACGTCGCCCAAGATGATTTGTTATTCGCGCTTAAGGACGTAACCAACCAAACATTTAACATGATTACAGTTGATGGGGATACAAGTACCAATGACATGGTGCTTGTGATGGCAAATGGGTTAGCTGGCAATGAACAGTTAACAAAAGAACATCCTGATTGGGGAAGCTTCGTCACCGCATTAGGGATTGTGTGTAAAGAACTTGCCAAAAAAATTGCTAGAGACGGTGAAGGAGCAACCAAGCTTGTTGAAGTCCAAGTAAGTGGAGCCTTCAGCACAGATGAAGCTAAAACAGTCGGTAAGTCAATCATTTCCTCAAACCTTGTCAAAACGGCTATATATGGCACCGATCCTAACTGGGGACGTATTGTCACAGCAGCGGGATACAGTGGGGTGCCAATTGAACCCCAGTTATTAGAGGTCTCAATCGGTCAATATAAAGTGTTTGAAAAAGGTTTACCGTGTCCAATCGTTGAAGAGGAAGTAAAAGGCTACTTGGAACAAGAGAATGTTGTTATACATGTAGATTTAAATCAAGGTGAATACAGTGCAACGGCCTGGGGATGCGATCTTACTTATGACTATGTAAAAATCAATGCATCCTACCGTACTTAAGGGAGGACAACAATGAAATATTTAGTCATTAAGTGTGGCGGAAGTGTGTTAGAAAATCTGCCAAGATCCTTTTATGAAGACATCGTAAAGATGCATGCATCCAGTGAGTGGACACCGATAATCGTTCATGGCGGAGGCCCGCTAATTACATCATTATTAAGAAGCTTAAATGTGGAAACTAAATTCGTAAATGGACTTAGAGTAACCGATCACCAAGTGTTAGACGTAGTTGAAATGGTTTTAAGCGGATCGGTTAATAAACAAGTAGTTAGAAACCTTGTCGAAGTTGGAGGAAAGGCTGTCGGTATTAGCGGTGTTGATGGCGGCCTGTTAAAGGCAGCTCCGACAACTAATGCGAAAACGTTAGGTTTTGTTGGAGAGGTAGTCGAAGTTAATCACAGCATCATCGAGGGTATCATTGACCAGGGATTTATCCCGGTTATTTCTCCGGTTGGTATTGATGCAAGTGGGCAGCGTTACAATATAAATGGTGATATTGCTGCCTCTGCCATTGCAAAATCATTAGAAGCCAACCTGTGTTTCATCAGTGATATTCCTGGTATCTTGGTGGATCATGATGGAGTAAAAACTAAGCTTGATAAGGTCTCAAAAGCCATTATTGAACAGATGATCGAAGACGAAACCATTTATGGAGGAATGATTCCAAAGGTTCAAGCCGCGATTGACGGCCTTGTTCATAACATACCAGAGGTTGGAATCATTAACGGTTTTGAAAAAAATAGTCTGCTAGATTATTCAAACGGCAAATGCGTTGGTACAAAAATAGTCTTAGAAGAGGAGATTGCGTAATGGTAAACGATACTTCCATCTCCCTGACCACACCAGTAATGGCAACATACAGCCGATTCCCTATCACATTAGTTAAGGGGAAAGGAAGTTACGTGTGGGACGATCAAGGGAACCAATTTTTAGATTTCACTTCAGGTATTGCTACATGTAACTTAGGGCATGTTCCCGACCCAGTTAAGGAAAAGCTGGAGGAACAATTACAAAATTTGTGGCATTGCTCCAATCTATATAACATTCCTAATCAGCAGCAGCTTGCTGCATTGCTAACCGCTATTAGCTGCGGTGATCAGGTTTTTTTCTGCAATAGTGGCGCTGAAGCGAATGAAGCCGCTATTAAACTGGCAAGAAGATATGCAAATAAAGTAAAAGGAAGCAGTTCTTCTGAGGTTGTCACCTTTGGGCAGTCCTTCCATGGGAGAACTTTAGCTACCTTGACAGCAACAGGACAAGAGAAAATCCAAAACGGCTTTGCACCGCTTATGCCAGGATTCAGTTACCTTCCATATAATGACGAGACTGCGTTAGAACAGCTTGTTACTATTAAACCTGCAGCAGTATTACTAGAGCTTGTCCAAGGTGAAGGCGGGGTTATTCCAGCAAATCAGCTATGGGTAACAAAATTAGCACAGATTTGTAAGGAAAACGATATTCTGCTGATGGTGGATGAAATCCAAACAGGAATAGGCCGAACAGGAACATTCTTTGCCTATGAACAATATTCTATCGAACCAGATGTCATCAGTATTGCCAAAGGGTTGGGTTCCGGATTTCCAATTGGAGCGATCATTGCCAAAGAAGAGGCAGCAAAAGGTTTTGAACCGGGCAGCCATGGGAGTACCTTTGGCGGAAACCCACTGGCAACTGCAGCGGGACTTGCGACTGTGACCCATATTATTGAAAGTAATTTACTTGAGCAGACAAAGGAAGCAATAGATTATCTTGATCAGCAGCTGTACCTTTTAAATCAGAAATACTCTTTTATAAAAGAAATTCGCGGTAAAGGGCTGTTAAAAGGATTAGTTGTCGATACAAATGCATTAGAAATTGTTCAAGAAGCAATTTCCAATCAACTCCTTATTTTAACTGCCGGACCTAATGTCGTCCGTATTTTACCTCCATTAACCGTAACGAAAGAAGAAATAAATAAATTTATAGAAGCATTGGAAAAAACATTCCAAAGTATTGAGAAAGGCGAGTGACAATTTTGGAAAAGGGTTATCTTACTTTGGAAACAGGAGAAATATTTGAAGGCGTCCTAATTGGGGCGGATAAGGACTCTCTAGGCGAAGTTGTTTTTAATACAAGTATGACTGGGTATCAGGAGATTATCACAGACCCATCATATGCCGGGCAAATTATTACCTTCTGCTATCCGATTATTGGAAACTATGGAGTCAATGCATTGGATGATGAAAGCATTTCTCCAGCATTAGCAGGTGTTGTCATTAGTGATTTATGTGAAGAGCCAAGTCATTACCAATCTATTAATAAATTTTCAGAAAAGCTGAAGTTTGCAGGAGTACCCGGGCTTGCCGGGGTGGACACAAGACGACTTGTCAAAACCATTCGAAGCCGTGGTACGGTAAAAGGGTATTTAGGAAAGGAAAAGAAAAATATTGTTCCGAACGATTCAAAAACGACAATGTGGGTGGATAAAGTTTCTACTAAAAAAATTCAATATTTCAAAAATAATGGTCCACACGTAGTCCTAATGGATTTCGGCTATAAAAAGTCTATTCTTCATGCTCTGTTAGAAGAGAACTGTTCAGTAACGATTGTTCCTTATACCACCACATTCGAAAAAATAAAATCCTTAAATCCAGATGGTATTTTATTGAGTAATGGGCCTGGAGATCCAATGCAGTTAAAAGCATGGTTTCCAGAAATAAAAAAAATAACACAAACCTATCCAACTCTCGGAATATGCCTGGGACATCAGTTAATTGCTTTGTCATATGGGGCAAAAACAAGCAAACTTGCCTACGGACATAGAGGCGGAAACCATCCAGTTAAAGAACTGAACACTGGAAAGGTAAAAATAACCGCACAAAATCATAGCTATGTTGTGCTTGATGAGAGTATTGATCAAAAGGTATTTAATGTTACCTACCGAAATATAAATGACCAATCAATTGAAGGACTGCAACATAAATTGTACCCAATTCAAACCGTTCAATTTCATCCGGAGGCACATCCCGGTCCAAGCGACACGGAATATATTTTTAAAGATTTTGTGAGTCAGATTGCATCATTGGGAGAGAACATATATGCCGTTAAATAAAAATCTAAAAAAAGTACTTGTTATTGGTTCAGGACCAATTGTGATTGGGCAGGCAGCAGAATTTGATTATGCCGGCACACAGGCGTGTATCGCCTTAAAAGAAGAAGGAATTGAAGTTGTTCTCATTAATAACAACCCAGCCACTATAATGACAGATGAAGCGGTGGCAGATAAGGTATATATTGAACCATTAAATGTAGAAACGATTGAGAAGATTATCCAGAAGGAGAAACCGGATGGGGTAATTGGTACCCTTGGCGGCCAAACTGGATTGAATTTAACCGTTCAGCTATTTGAACAGAAAATTTTAGAGAAATACAATGTTGAACTTTTAGGGACTTCGGTAGCATCCATTAAAAATGGAGAGGACCGCGAGAAGTTCCGTAACTTAATGATTGAAATTGGTGAACCAGTCCCAGAATCTGAAATCATTCACAGTTATGAAGAAGGAGTTCAGTTTGTTCAAAAGATCGGGTTTCCTGTCATCATCCGCCCAGCCTATACATTAGGAGGAGAGGGTGGAGGTTTTGCCTACAACGATGAGGAACTTGAAAATGTACTAAAAAAAGGGTTAGCAGCGAGTCCTATTCATCAAGTTTTAGTGGAAAAGAGCATTAAGGGCTGGAAGGAAATTGAATATGAGGTAATGAGAGATGCAAATGATACGTGCATCATTGTTTGTAATATGGAAAATATGGATCCAGTCGGCGTTCACACTGGCGATTCCATTGTTGTGGCTCCATCACAAACATTAACAGATGTTCAATATCAAATGCTTCGCGACGTTTCGATAAAAGTAATAAGAGAATTAAAGATTATTGGTGGATGTAATATTCAGTTAGCTTTGCATCCCGAATCAAATCAATACTATATTATTGAGGTAAATCCAAGGGTAAGCCGTTCATCAGCGTTGGCTTCTAAAGCAACCGGATATCCGATCGCAAGGATGGCGGCAAAGTGTGCGATTGGTTACCATCTTGATGAGATTGTGAACCCAATAACAGGTAATACCTTTGCTTCTTTTGAGCCAGCGATTGATTATATTGTGGTGAAACTGCCTCGTTTTCCATTTGATAAATTCCCTGAAGCAGACAGAACCTTAGGGACACAAATGAAAGCAACCGGGGAAGTAATGGCAATAGACCGAACATTTGAAGGAGCCTTAAACAAGGCTATTCGGTCCATGGAAATGAATGTATACGGTCTATGTCAAACAGCTTATGAGTCATTAAAAGAGTCTTCATTGTTTGAATTGCTTGAAATAGCGAATGACAAGCGGCTTTTTGTCATTGCCGAAGCATTTAGAAGAGGTCACTCTCTTCCGAAAGTCCAACAACTGACTGAGATTGACCCGTGGTTTTTACACAAAATTAGTTCAATCGTTGCGTTAGAAAAGGAATTAGCTTCCTGCCAATGGGACACGGTTCCAATTGACTTGCTTAAAAGGGCCAAACGAAACAACGTCTCTGACAAGTTATTAGCGCAAATGTTTCAAATCCCGGAAAAACAAGTAAGACTTAAGTGGAAAGAGCAACAAATGCTTCCAGGCTACAAAATGGTAGATACGTGTTCTGCTGAATTCGATGCCGTTACTCCTTACTACTATTCCACTTGGCATGGCAGCGATGAAGTTGAGGTCACCGACAAGAAAAAGATTCTAGTAATCGGATCAGGTCCAATTCGAATTGGTCAAGGAATTGAATTTGATTATTGCTCAGTCCACGCTGCTAAAGCAATTAAGAAAAAAGGCTATGAAGCAGTTGTAATCAATAATAACCCGGAAACAGTGAGTACAGACTATTCGGTTGCTGACCGCTTGTATTTTGAACCACTTGCTGCCGAGGATGTTATCCATGTAATTGAGAAAGAAAAAGTGGATGGCGTGTTAATCCAGTTTGGCGGGCAGACAGCTATTAATCTTGCCCATGATTTAGAAGAAGAGGGAATTAAAATTTTAGGGACAACAGTTCAAAATGTTGACCGTCTAGAAGACCGAAAAGAATTTTATCAACTCCTGGATGATTTAGCTATTCCTCATATTGAAGGAAAAACAGCTTCACAGCCAGAGGAATTAATGGAAGCAGCTGCAGCCTTAGGTTATCCGGTGCTTGTTCGCCCATCCTATGTAATCGGCGGGCAATCCATGTTTACGATTTTTTCAGAGAGCGAGCTAGCTCAGTACATTACTCAGCTTGAAGAAAATTCAAATGCTGAGATGTGGCCATTATTAGTAGATAAGTTTTTACCAGGCCAGGAATGTGAAATTGATGTCATTTGTGATGGAGAAAATATTGTCGTACCTGGAATCTTTGAACATATTGAGAAGGCTGGTGTGCACTCTGGAGACAGCATTACCGTGTTTCCGCCAATCTCTTTATCTAACAAAATAAAAGAAACGTTAATCGATTATGCAGGCAGGATTGCAAAGTCAGCTCCTGTTATCGGCATTATGAATATCCAATTTGTTAGTTATGACGATACGGTTTATGTCTTAGAAGTTAATCCGCGCTCTTCACGGACCGTGCCAATTATTAGTAAGGTGACCGGCGTTCCAATGATTGAGTGGGCAACATATGTTCAATTAGGTGATTCTTTAACAGAATTGAGCCAAGAATTAGGTTTACTATCTGAACCTATTTACTATTCAGTAAAAACTCCTGTTTTCTCGTCCAGTAAGCTTAAGGGAGTCGATCATGTACTTGGGCCGGAAATGAAGTCAACTGGGGAAGTACTTGGAATTGGAACTAACTTTCAGCAAGCACTGCAAAAATCCATTCCTTTAATTAATGGAAATAAGGAAGAAAATTATATTCTTTGTTCGATTTCTGATAGAGAAAAAACAGAAAGTCTTGCCATTTTACAAGAAATCGTAAAAGAAAATTACAAACTGGCTGCAACAGAAGGAACCGCTTTGTTCTTAACATTGAATGGCTTTACCGTAGACCTAGTCGTTAAGGATGAAAAGGATTTAAATGATATCTTCCGGAACAAGCCGATTCAGGCTGTTATAAATATACCGAACCAAGGTCGGAACAAAAACAAGTTTGGTTTCCAGATGCGCGAGTATGCAGTCCGCTATAAGGTACCGGTATTCACACATCTTGATACAATTGAGACCACATTAAGCGTGGAAAAGATGCTCGGAGCTAATTCAGAGGTAAGGACGGTTAGCGAGTATTACAAACTCGAGAAAGAAGGTGCTACTCATGTTGGAAGCAATTAATACGGACGATAAAAGCATCGGGGAGAACCTGCAATTTAAGGGACAGGATTTTTTACAGCTGGATGATTTTAGTTCCGGCCAAATCTTATATTTACTTAATGAAGCCGTCGAATTAAAAAAACAGCAAAAAGAAGGTAAACCTTATCCTTACTTAAACGGAAAGGTATTAGGAATGATTTTTGAAAAATCCTCGACCCGTACAAGGGTTTCCTTTGAAGTAGGGATGCTGCAGTTAGGGGGACATGCAATCTTTTTAAGCTCAAGGGATATTCAGCTCGGCCGTGGCGAGAGCATTTCGGACACCGCCAAGGTTTTGTCACGCTATGTTGACGGAATTATGATACGGACATTCTCACATGAATCGGTTGAGGAGTTAGCCGCACATGCAACAGTACCTGTCATAAATGGGTTAACAGACCTGCAGCACCCGACCCAGGTACTGGCTGATTTGTTAACCATACTAGAACATAAAGGAAAGCTGGCCGGTTTAAAGCTTTGCTATATTGGTGATGGTAATAATAATATGGCCCATTCCTTAATGGAAGGTGCCGTGAAGGTCGGAATGAATATCAGTATTGCCAGTCCTGCGGGCTATCTGCCTAATGAGGAAATTACGGAAAGGGCTATCGAAGCAGGAAAACAAACAGGGTCTTCCGTTATAATTACAAATAATCCTTATGAAGCCATAAAAGATGCTGATGTTGTGGTGACAGATGTTTGGACCAGTATGGGTCAGGAAGAAGAAACTGATATTCGTTTAAAGGCATTCCAAGGTTTTCAAGTCAATGAGGAATTATGCAGCAATGCGAATAACGATTTTATCTTTTTACATTGTTTACCGGCACATCGCGGTGAAGAAGTAACTAGTGAGATTATCGATGGACCACATTCTGTTGTATTTGATGAAGCTGAAAACCGTCTGCATGCACAAAAAGCAATTTTAAAACTTTTACTATCAAAATAGTTTCACTTTCTATGAAATATGTTGTATAATAATTCTATCAAATGAATAAAAATTCACAGAGAGTTCAAGGAGAGTAAAAATGACAAAGGAAAAGATTGTTTTAGCATACTCAGGTGGTTTAGATACATCGGTATCAGTGAAATGGATCCAAGAAAAGTACGGTTATGATGTGATTGCCTTGGGGTTGGATGTTGGAGAAGGGAAAGACCTAGAGGCTATTAAAAATAAAGCATTAAAAGTTGGCGCCATCAAGGCATATATGATAGATGCAAAAGAATTGTTAGCAAAAGAATATATTTTACCAGCTTTAAAGGCTAATTGTTTATATGAAGGTAAGTACCCATTATCTTCTGCCCTATCTAGACCGCTAATTTCTAAATTATTGGTAGAGGTTGCGGAAAAAGAGGGAGCAACCGCTGTTGCTCATGGCTGTACAGGTAAAGGAAACGACCAAGTCCGCTTTGAGGTATCAATCCAAGCATTAAATCCTAGTTTAAAGGTTGTTGCACCGGTTCGTGAGTGGGGAATGACTCGCGATGAAGAAATTAAATATGCGGAAGAAAACGGTATTCCTATACCAGTTGATTTAGATAATCCATTTTCAATTGATGCTAATATCTGGGGACGTGCTTGTGAAGCAGGAGTTCTTGAGGATCCATGGGCAGAGGCACCAGAGGCAGCGTTTGACTGGACGAATCCGATTGAATTGACACCGGATGCACCTGAATATCTTGAAATTGAATTCGAACAAGGGGTTCCTGTTGCCCTTAATGGCGAAAAGCTGCCACTTGTTCAATTGATTGAGACACTTAATACTCTTGGCGGCAAACATGGGGTTGGCCGCATCGACCATATTGAAAATAGATTAGTAGGGATCAAATCGAGAGAAGTGTATGAAAACCCTGCTGCGTTAATTTTGATTAATGCTCATAGAGAATTAGAGTTTTTAACGCTAACTCGTGAGGTTACTCAATTCAAGACACAGGTTGAACAGCAAATGGCAAAGATTATTTATGAAGGTCTTTGGTATTCTCCAATCAAACCTGCCCTTGATGCATTTATTAATGAGACTCAAAAGGTTGTTTCTGGAACGATTCGCGTTAAGCTTTTTAAAGGAAATCACACGGTTGTAGGCAGAAAATCACCACACAGCCTTTACAATGAAGAACTAGCTACCTATGCAAAAGGCGATGCCTTTGATCATAATGCAGCGGTTGGTTTTATTAAGCTTTGGGGACTTCCAACAAAAGTTTATTCTGAAGTAAATAACAAAGAGACCATTTTAAAATAATTCCGGATTGCCCTCGAATCCACTCGGGGGCTGTCTTTTTTATAATTAGGAGGAACCAGTAATGTCTAAGTTATGGGGCGGCCGTTTTACGAAAGAAACCAATAAGCTGGTAGAAGAGTTTACAGCATCGATTTCTTTTGATCAAAAGTTAGCAAAAGAGGATATTGCCGGAAGTATGGCTCATGTCCAAATGCTGGGAGAATGCGGCATTATTCCGATCGAGGATGCTATTAAAATAAAGGACGGCCTTTTAGCAATAAAGAAATTGGTGGATGCCGGCGAGGTTGAGTTTTTAGTTGAAGATGAAGATATTCATATGAATATTGAAAAGCTCTTGATTGAAAAAATTGGACCAGTTGGCGGGAAACTTCATACCGGGCGAAGCCGTAATGACCAAGTGGCCACCGATATGCATTTATACTTACGAACTAAAACAACCGAGCTGATTAAGCTAATTGAAGATGTTCAACAGGCATTAATTGAGCAGGCAAAAGCGAACATTCATACTTTGATTCCCGGATACACTCATTTGCAGCGAGCTCAGCCCGTTTCCTTTGCCCATCACCTTATGGCCTATTTTTGGATGTTTGAACGTGATAAAGAGAGACTAATGGATTCACTCAAACGGATCAATTGGCTTCCACTTGGTTCAGGTGCATTAGCAGGGACAACATTTCCCATCAATCGTGAACGAGTCGCAGAAATATTAGGATTTGAAACTATTTATCCTAATAGTATGGACGCCGTAAGTGATCGCGATTTTATATTAGAATTTTTGTCAATCGGGTCGATTATTATGACACATATCTCTAGATTTTCAGAGGAATTGGTCATTTGGTCAAGTCAGGAGTTTCAGTTTGTAGAACTTGATGATTCTTTCTGTACCGGTTCAAGTATCATGCCACAAAAGAAAAACCCGGATGTACCGGAATTGCTGAGAGGTAAGACTGGACGGACATATGGTAACTTAATTGGATTGTTGACCGTACTAAAGGGTCTGCCGCTTGCTTATAATAAAGATTTACAAGAAGATAAAGAAGGTATGTTTGATACAGTAGAGACGCTTGAAGGCTCATTAAAGTTGTTAGCCCCAATGGTTGAAACCATGACAGTCAATAAAGATGTGATGCGAAAGGCAATTAATAATGATTTTTCCAATGCAACAGACATTGCTGATTACTTAGTTAGAAAAGGTCTGCCATTTCGTGAGGCCCATGAAGTGATTGGAAAAATTGTTCTATATGCAATTCAATCAAATAAGTTTTTATTGGATTTAAGTTTTGAAGAATATCAGGGCTTCAGTCCTCTATTTGAAGAAGATATTTACGAGGTATTGGCTCCTGAACAAGTAGTCGCAGTAAGAAACAGCTTTGGCGGTACTGCTCCAGCACAGGTAGAGCATCAAATAGTGCTTGCAGAGGGGAAACTTCAAAGATAATAAGGTAATTTTATGGCTCGCTTAACGGCGGGTCTTGTTTATGATTAAGGAAGTATAAAAATTGACTTTGAAAATTGTCCAGCTCCAGCCCAGGGGGATCGTCGGGGGCATACTACCTGATCAAGGCGTCTCAACTTTTAAATAGAAAGAAAATATTGACATTTGTAAATAATTAAACTAGAATACTTTTTATAACTTAACTCAGCAATTTATAAAATAAAATATGACTCTTATCCAGAGAGGCGGAGGGACTAGGCCCGATGAAGCCCGGCAACCTTCAAGGTATTCCTTGAAAAGGTGCTAATTCCTGCAGGTTATTTAACCTGACAGATAAGAGGAGGAATTCGCCCTCTTCTTATTAAGAGGGCTTTTCTTTATTTATTAGAAAAACTGATAAGAATCATGCAAATGAAAGTAGAAGGGTGGATATCAACATGTCTGTAATTAAAGTGGCAATCCTTGGTTTTGGCACGGTTGGTGAAGGATTCTATCGGACGATTCAATCTCATGCAGAAGAACTGACAGCCGTTTTAGGAAAAAAAGTAGAGGTGGCTGCCATTCTAATCAAAAACAAGGGGAAGAAAAGGGATATTAGTAAGGATGTCCTTGTTACAACAGAATTTACAGATATCCTTAATCTTCCACAGCTTGATGTTGTAGTTGAAGCCATTGTTGATAAGGATCCAACCTACATATATCTAAAGAGGGCCATTGAGCGGGGCTGTCACATTATTACAGCAAATAAGGAGATGTTTGCCCACTATGGAACAGAGCTGCTTGAACTTGCGCAAATACACCATGTCTCGGTTGGATATGAAGCAACCGTAGCTGGAGGAATACCAGTGATTCAAACCTTAAGACAATTATTAAATGTTAATCGTGTTCAGCAGGTTCAAGGCATTTTAAATGGAACATCGAATTTCATTTTAACGGAGATGCGGGAGAAAAAGCTTTCCTTTGCCCATGCTTTACGTACAGCCCAGGAAAACGGCTTTGCTGAGGCCGATCCGACAAATGATGTGGAAGGCTTCGATGCCTTTTACAAAGCCATGATACTAAGCAGGCTTGCCTTCGGCGAAGAGCCAAATTGGCATGCTGTTGAACGGATAGGGATAACTTCAATTACAAGTGAATTAATCGACACAGCTGAGGAACTTGGATTAAGGTTTAAACATATTGCCAGTATAAAAAAATCAGTTAATCAACTTAAGGTATCTGTTGGACCAGTTCTGGTTGGAAATGAACATCCACTATATCATGTAGAAGGGGTCCAGAATGCAGTAAATATTTCTTCGGATATTGTGGGTCAAATAACCCTTCAAGGCCCTGGGGCTGGTATGCTGCCAACTGCAAGTGCAGTCATCGAAGACTTAGTCTATGTCTGTCAGAATCGAACTGAAAGACAAGGATTCCTAACAACAAATGAAACTAATTCTGCTCAACCAGAACAAGGGCAGAAAGAGGAAACATGGCTATTAGCTGGGTTTTATAATGTAACTGATCATGCTGTTAAACTGATTGATCAGGTCAAAGATGGAATATGGATTGCCAAGGCAATAAGGGAAGAAATAGACGAGCTCTCAAGACTAAATAAAGAACTAGTGTATTTCCCTATCATAGGGGAATATGAAAAGGAGCATGTCTTGGCAAGATAGCATAAATCTTTTATTTAAGAAGCAGGGCAAGGGCAGCCCTGCTTCATTATTTTATCTGATAGTTATTTACTGTTTCTATTTCTTACACGTTGGTTAGCAGCATTAGCTCGTGCCTGTGCTTCTAAATCGGCATGATCTGCGAACTCTGAAGAATACTCAACATCTTTTCCATCTGTTTTTAGATTTTTAGGCACCTGTGGAAGTGATCCTTTATTGTGCTTTTGTCCTTGTGCGCGGCCCATGAAAAAACCCCTTTCAAATTAAACTAAAGTGAGTAGCAATTATTGCTCTCAAAGATAGTTTTTACTGCTTGAAAGGAGTACATTAATGGAAAAATTTAATTATCACTCTCTGTATGTTTTTCTAAATACGAGTTTTTTTGTCCGTGAAACCAGCCGCACGGTCTGCCATCTTAAAATCACGCTGATAGCGTACCTCTTGCATGCTGGTTAAAGGATACTTTCCTCCGTATTTGCTGTCCTTCTTTTTCTTTTCACCCATTATAATCATTCCTTTCGATATTTGTTAAGTTTTAAAGCCTAAGTGCAAATGCATATTACTAAATATGTACTTATTTCCATTTTTACCTGTTCGAAAAAAAAGATACGGTTTTTTCAAAGATATTTTTAAAAAAGGTCCCTTCCGTATGGTAAAGTAATTTTGAGGTGAAGGATATGGCCGTTATTACAAAAATCACCACACAACAGAAGAACCAAGATCGCTTTAACGTGTTTATGGATTATGGAAAAGGCAAAGGTGAGGAATTTGCTTTTAGTGTCGATAGTGACGTTTTAATTAAATTTCAACTTAAAAAAGGAATGGAGCTTGATGACTTCTCCTTTTTAGAAATTCAATACCAAGATGACATCCGCAAGGCTTATAATTTGGCTATTAATTATTTGGCCAGACGAATGAGATCGGAAAAAGAAATTGTGGATTATCTGGGCCAAAAAGAAGTGGACGAGCCGGTGATTAATGAGGTTATTCATAGATTAACTGTACAACATTATATTAATGATCAGGAATATGCTGTAGCCTTTGTAAGGACCCAAGCAAATACAACCGATAAAGGTCCAAATGTGATTAAAATGGATTTAAAGGAGAAAGGGATAGCAGAGGCTTTCCTCTTAAAAGCGCTTGAGGAATTTCCTTTAGAGCAGCAGGTTGAGAAGGCATTGAAAATTTCGGCGAAGTTTTATCAAAAAAATGCAAAGGTTTCTGTTAAAGTTCAAAAACAGAAGCTTGAGCAGTTACTGCTGAGAAAAGGTTATTCTTATGAAGTTATCAATATTGCGGTTAATGAAGCAGAAGTACCAGAAGAAGTAGATAGGGAAATGGAAGCTGTTCGATTTCAAGGCGAGAAGGTCCACAGAAAGTATTCTCATCTTGATGGATTTGAGTATCAGCAAAAGATTAAGCAAGCACTGTATCGTAAAGGTTTTACGATGGATTTAATTGAGCGTTTTTTAGCTGAGAAAGAAGAAAACTTATAACGTAAGCTAAGAAGGGATCAAGACAGAGCAAACTTAAGGTGAATTACGGAGCTTGTTGTCCGAAGGGGGTCAAAGTTCGGACAGTTCAAGGTG
>NZ_JBALNF010000033.1:0-25977 GCF_036962465.1 Neobacillus vireti | reverse complement strand
GGACAGTTCAAGGTGAATTTTGATGCTTGTTGTCCGAATGAGACCTAGTAAAGACGAATTGTAAAGATTTTATATACTGAAATAAAAAAAAAGGAGAGTGGTCTTACATGCAGCAGGAGCAACGCTATAGTGAAATGAATGAATATGAACTAAGACAAGAGATTGCCAATCTTAAGGAAAAGGCAAAAAAAGCGGAGCAAATGGGTATGGTTAATGAATTTGCTGTTCTTGAAAGAAAAGTACAAATGGCACGAGCTTATATGATGGACCCCGCCGCGTTTTTACCAGGGGAAATTTATCAAATTGAAGGGGACCCTGGACAGTATTTTAAGATTGATTATATGAACGGTGTTTTTGCATGGGGTTACCGTTTAAAAGGTAACGGTAAAGAAGAAGCTTTGCCTATCTCGGTATTAACGCCCTTAAAGTAAAACAAACCAGAGTATACTTCTGGTTTGTCCTTTTATACTTTGCGAATTGGCAAGCTCGAAGAGGATCTAGGCCAATCCGTCAAGAAGGCTAAAAAAAGCCTTCTCGACAGCTTGACTTCAGCCTTTACCCCTGGTCAAAGGCGCTTTCGCTCTTCACTACTTCCAGACTGCTTGCGGTGATTCGTCATCGCGTTCCCCGGAAGCACGCATGCGTTCTTGCGGATGAGTATTAATGCTGCCGTCAGCTCTTGTGGAAGCATATTCCGCTTTAGCGCGCGGTTCTCCCTCAAGTTTGTTATTATTTTGATTTGGGAAATTCGTTGCCTTATTTCTCATGATTTACCTCCAATTAGGGAATGAGAAAAACGTGAAAAGCATCATATTCAAAGTGCTAACCACGTAACGTTAGTATGGCTTATTGCTTGAAGGATATGTTATAAGAAAATGGTAATGAGGTGTTGTAGATGAATGAATACCATGGAAGACTTATTAAGTTGCTAATGGATAAAAACGGACAGTTAAGTTATGATCAGGCCCGGACATGGGTGGAGTTATTATGGGATGATTTTGAAACCTCATACGCGAAGGCGGGATGGGAATACAAGGGCAGTGAGATGGCAGACAGGATTGTTACCCAATGGATTCAAAACTACGGTGACAAGCTTCACGAGTTTGTTGCAACAAATCCTAAATATAAAAAATTTCTTACACAATAAAAAGAAGGGCATAATGTTAGCCCTTCTTAACTGGGAATGATACTCAATTTCTTTCGTAATTTCTTCTCACTAAACACCCAGCCCGTATAAGAGCTAATTGGTTGTAAATCTAAGTCTAATTGAACAACCGCAACAAACGGGTAGTGACCATTGCTTCGATAACGTAAGTCAATAAATCGGACTTCATAAAAATTGCTATATTCATCAACCTCCCATCGATAGACAGGGGAGAATGATAAAAAGGCTGACAGGTTTTTATCTTTCTTCGCCGCTTCAATTACAGGGGTATTAGGAACAGGGACTCGGATAAACCGGTCAAGGATTTCGACATGTTGATTTACCGATCTCCCCACAAAAAATTCTTTCTTATTCATTGCTGCAATTCTCCATTGATGAAATCGCATGGTTGGTGCAATAATCACTTCAGTGGCGTCTGGAATTAGATTTTTTACATCCTTTAAGACTTTCATCTTCGCTAAAAATCTCCGAATGTAGTATGCGAGAATGACAGCATACATAATTAAAAAGGTAACTCCTGGTTTTGCTCCTAATATCCAAATAAATATACCGATAACATGAATAGCAAAAATAATGGGATCAAATGTATTAATGACTCCGAGCGCTACCCATTTAGAAGAGAAGGGTCTAAGGGCTTGGGTCCCATAGGCATTAAATATATCAACAAAAACATGGATAAAAACAGCAGCAAAAGTCCAGGCCCACAAATGCAATAAATTTGCACCTGAGAAAAATGGATAGATAACCGCTGTAATAAGGAGCGGCCATAAAATAACTGCAGGAATGGAGTGGGTAACTCCACGATGATTTCGAATATAGATGGCATTGTTTCTTAGTTTTAATACTGTGTCAATATCTGGTATTTGTGAACCTGCAATGGTCCCAATTAATACACTTACAGCCGTAGCATGACTGCCGGCAACTACTGGGTCAAGCGTTGCTAGACCACCTAAAGCAATACCCATTACTACATGAGTTCCAGTATCCAACAGGAAATTCCTCCTTTAAAATAATCTTGTCAAAAAAGGTAAATTAGCTTATCGTTAATAAATGGACTTTAAAAATTGTCCAGCCAGCGCAATAGCGCTTTTCTTTTTATTTTCCCTTTTTTCGAGGTGTTTAACAATCTGGAGGAACAAAAGTTATGATTATTGAACATGAAAATTCTGAAAAAATCAATATAAATGCCTTTCAAAATGACTTAATTACCTGGTTTAAAAGGGAACAACGTGATTTGCCGTGGCGAAAAGATCAGGACCCTTATAAAGTTTGGGTTTCAGAAATAATGCTTCAGCAAACAAGAGTTGATACAGTAATCCCTTATTTCAATCGTTTTATTGAATGGTTTCCGACAATTGATGCATTGGCTGATGCGGATGAAGACAAAGTGCTTAAAGCATGGGAAGGTCTCGGCTACTATTCTCGGGTGCGAAATCTTCAATCTGCGGTAAAGGAAGTAAGAGAGAAATATAATGGAGAAGTGCCAAGTACACCAGAGGAAATCGCTGAACTAAAGGGAGTAGGGCCTTATACGGCTGGTGCGATTTTAAGTATTGCATATGGTATTCCTGAGCCTGCTGTCGATGGAAATGTGATGAGAGTATTGTCTCGGATTCTTTCGATTTGGGATGATATTGCAAAACCATCTTCAAGGAAAGTTTTTGAAAAGGCAGTCCGAGCATTAATTTCACATGATGATCCATCGGCATTTAACCAGGCATTGATGGAGCTTGGTGCATTAATTTGCACCCCTACATCGCCATCTTGCCTATTATGCCCCGTTCGAGAGCATTGCCAAGCTTTTTCCGAAGGCGTACATGAAGAGCTTCCAGTTAAAACTAAAAAAACAAAAACAAGGAATGTTCAACTTGCGGCTGCAGTTCTATCAAACGCAGAAGGAAAAATCCTTATCCATAAGCGGCCTTCAAGCGGATTGCTTGCAAATTTGTGGGAATTTCCAAGTGTTGAGCTGCATCATAGCCTGCAAAATGAACGGGAACAGATTGTTAACCTATTTAATCAAGAGCTGCAGTTAGAGCCATCTCTCGAAAAAATTATTGGTCAAATCGATCATGTTTTTTCCCATTTAGTATGGAACATCATGGTTTATACAGGGACACTTTCCGAAGATTTTCAGGAAAGTGAGGAATGGAGGCTTGTCTCCTTTGAACAAATGGAGGAATATGCCTTTCCTGTGTCCTATCAAAAAATTTACCAAATGTACCTAAATTCCATAGAGGAATAAACGCTGCTTCATGCGTTTATTCCTCTTTTAAGTATATTAATCATATACCGTTTTAGTTCCATGGGTATAATCAGCTTCTTGGCGTTTCAACCCGCCGCGGTTTTCAATCTCCTCAATAATTTCTCGATGAATCGTCTGCCCCTCACTGTTAAGATAGGGTGCGATTTGTTGAAATGAATGATGATAAAAAGCTAACTCACTATCCTTCCAATCGGTTTTTTCCATCATTGAAAGTTCTGTCATATCCCGGCCTACATACATAACTTTAAACTCCTCCCTAACTTGTCTTTCATTTTAGTGTTTTATATTAATTGTCTTCTATTCATGGAAAAGATAAAATGAATAGAAAAGTGAAGCGTTTCAAGCTTTCTAAAAAATTACATAGAAGGGATTTTTTTATATGACACAAAAAGTTGCACTTATTACGGGAAGCAGTAGAGGGATAGGAAAGGCAACGGCCCTTCGCTTAGCAGAAGCGGGCTACGATATTGTAATTAACTATGCACGTAGTAAAAAGTCTGCCTTAGAGGTTGCGGAAAAGATTGAAGCGATGGGCAGAAAAGTATTGGTGGTTAAAGCCAATGTAGGTGACGTTGCTAAGATAAAAGATATGTTTGCGCAAATCGATCAAGAATTTGGTCGTTTAGATATCTTTGTAAATAATGCAGCTTCGGGTGTTCAGCGTCCAGTAATGGAATTGGAAGAATCTCACTGGGATTGGACGTTAAATATCAATAGTAAGGCACTCTTATTTTGTGCCCAGGAAGCAGCAAAATTAATGGAAAGAAACGGCGGAGGAAAAATTGTCAGCATTAGCTCACTCGGATCCATTCGTTATTTAGAAAATTATACGGTTGTAGGTGTGTCTAAGGCAGCCCTTGAAGCGTTAACCCGCTATTTAGCAGTAGAATTAGCACAAAAAAATATCATTGTTAATGCCGTATCTGGCGGTGCAGTGGATACCGAAGCATTAAAACACTTTCCTAATAGAGAAGAGCTTCTTCAAGAGGCTAAGGAAAAAACGCCTGCAGGTAAGATGGTGGAAATTGATGATATCGTTAATAGTGTCATGTTCCTTTTATCCGAAGAATCCAGTATGATCAGAGGACAAACGATTATTGTAGATGGTGGTATTTCATTACTCGTTTAAATTATTTTTAAATAATTTTTTAAGTAAACTTTTTTGGATATTCTCCACGGAGGCGGGACATATTAATTTCGTGGAGGTGATATCAATGGCAAACTTCAATCAACAGCCAAACAAAACTTCAGCAGGAACTAACATCCAGGAAGTAAGACAACAAAACGCTCAATCAGCTGGTGCTGGTTCTGCTGGTTCATTTGGAACTGAATTCGCAAGCGAAACGAATGCTGCAGAAGTAAGAAAGCAAAATGCTCAATCTGCACAAGGCGGTTCTCAAGGTTCATTTGGAACTGAATTCGCAAGCGAAACAAACGCTCAAGAAGTAAGACAACAAAATCAACAAGCTGAATCTCGTAAGAACCAAAATAGCGGTCAATTCGGCCAAAGCTAATCTAAGTTCTTAATAAGAAGGCACTCTTCATTCGTAAGAGTGCCTTCTTTCCTGTTTTTAAGGCGCTACCGTTTTTCTAGTTGTCCAGCTCCAGTGCCTAGGGGCTTCCGCTTTTCTAATTGTCTAGCTTCAGCGCCTAGGGGCTCGGGGTCATAAGCCAATCCGTCAAGAAGGTTAAAGAACAACCTTCTCGCCGGCTCGTCTTATGCCTGTCGCCCCTAATCAAGGGGCTTCCGCTTTTCTAATTGTCTAGCTCCAGCGCCTAGCCCCTCGAGGTCGTAAGCCAAGCCGTCCAAAAGGTTAAAAAGCAACCTTTCGCCGGCTTGGCTTACGCTTGTCGGGGCTGACCAAGGCGCTTCCGCTTTTCGAGGTTCGACAAAACTTCTCTTATGTCTACAGAAAAAGTCAAAGGGAAAATACTGTTGTTCAAGAATACATATAGTAGCTTAAAAAAGGCGGTGAGGGAAATGGATCACTTTAACCGATTAGTTTCCGAACAAATGGCGACCATGGAAAAATTGCTATATCTGCAAGCTGAACTTGAGCGATGCCAGCAAATAGAGGAAGAACTGCAGGCATTACAAAATGCAACCAATCTGGAGAGTGTTCAAAACGATATCCAGGTCATGAAAAAAGAGCTGAAAGAGATACAAATTATTTTTGAAAAGCAAACAGAAGAAGTTATCAATTCCTATCGGGAAATGAATTTAACTCCATCCCTGTAGTTTTTGAACCTAAAACCAGGAAAAATCACACAATTTTTTACAAAGAGCCAGTGAATTCTGGCTCTTTTGTTTTAAATTCTTGTCTTAACCGTTATAATAATAGAAAATAGGAATTTTACTTTGTAACCTTTTGTCGTATGTAAATGGTAAGAGTAGGTTTCAAAGCGTTCAGAAATGAAGGTAGGGGAGAAAATGGTCGTACCCATAGAAGGTGAGCCAATGCAAATACATAGCTATAAACACAATGGGCACATCCATCGCGTCTGGGAAGAAACAACCGTTTTAAAAGGATCGCAAAATTTAGTTATTGGTGGAAATGACCGGACACTTGTAACAGAGTCGGACGGGAGAACATGGATTACGAGAGAGCCAGCAATCTGTTATTTCCATTCACAATACTGGTTTAACGTAATTGGAATGATCCGTGAAGACGGTATTTACTATTATTGTAATATTAGTTCACCTTTTATATTTGATGGTGAAGCACTAAAGTATATTGATTATGACCTCGATATCAAAGTGTATCCTGATATGACCTTTAACTTACTAGACGAAGATGAGTATGAACGGCATCGTCGTGAAATGAACTATCCCGATGTCATTGATAAAATTCTAAAAAGAAATGTAGATAAACTAATTCAATGGATTCGGCAGCGTAACGGCCCTTTTGCACCGGATTTTATTGATATTTGGTATGAACGTTATTTAACTTACAGACGGTAACCAACTGTAAAAGAACCTGTTGTTCCGAGAGCAACAGGTTCTTATCTGTTTAAATATTTTAGATAAAATGGAGGGGGATTGTTTGAGTAGTATTCGCAGATACCTGCAATTTGTTAAACCGTATCGTTTACAAATCTTATGGACGATCATTATCGGTCTTGTGAAATTTTCCATCCCGTTGATTATTCCTATGCTAATCAAATATGTGGTCGATGATATTATTGGGAATCACAGGCTATCCCATGACGAAAAACTTAATAAACTAATGCTCATTTTGGGCATTATGATTGTGGTCTTTGTCATCCTCAGACCACCGATTGAATATTATCGTCAGTACTTTGCTCAATGGACCTCAAGTAAAATTTTATATGATATACGAGATCAGATGTACACCCATATTCAAAAGCTTAGTTTTCGCTATTTTTCAAATAACCGTGCTGGAGAAATCATTTCCCGCGTGATTAATGATGTAGAGCAGACGAAGACTTTCGTTATTTCAGGATTAATGAATCTTTGGCTTGATATTGCCACGATTGTTATCGCCATTATTTTTATGTTTTATATGAACGTTAAATTAACCGTGGTATCCATTTTGTTATTTCCGCTTTATGCCTTTTCTGTACGGTATTTTTTTGGAAACCTTCGGAAATTAACAAGGAATCGCTCACAAGCTTTAGCCGAGGTACAAAGTTATTTGCACGAAAGAGTCCAAGGAATGCCAGTTATTAAAAGCTTTGCAATAGAAAAGTTTGAACAAACTCAGTTTGATAAGCGGAATAAAAACTTTTTAGAAAAAGCCTTACAGCACACAAGCTGGAATGCCAAGTCATTTGCAGTAGTTAACACTATTACTGATATCGCACCATTAATTGTAATTGGATACTCGGCCTATCTAGTGATTGAGCATCAATTGTCACTTGGAACAATGGTCGCTTTTTTTGCCTATATTGATAAACTATATAGTCCCTTAAGAAGACTTGTAAATTCATCAACTACAATCACTCAATCATTTGCTTCAATGGACAGAGTATTTGAATTTCTGGACGAGAAATATGACATAGTGGATAAGCCAGGAGCTCGAGAGTGCACTGACGTAAAAGGCGATATATCCTTCGAACATGTTTCCTTTTCTTATGATAAAGAGGAAGAGATGGTATTAAAAGACATTCATTTAGATGTTAAAAAAGGCGAGACGATTGCACTGGTAGGAATGAGTGGAGGAGGAAAGTCAACCCTCGTTAGTCTTATTCCCCGCTTTTATGATGTAACCAAAGGGAGAATCACTCTAGATGGAGTGGATATCGGTGAATTTAAGGTTCAAACGCTTAGAGATAAAATAGGTGTTGTATTTCAAGATAATATTTTATTTAGTGAATCCGTTAAAGATAATATTTTATTAGGGAAGCCTGGTGCCACTGAAGAAGAAGTGTATCAAGCAGCTATAGCTGCGAACGCTCATGAGTTTATCTTAAACCTATCAGAAGGGTACAACACAAAAGTTGGGGAGCGGGGAGTGAAGCTTTCAGGCGGGCAAAAGCAGCGTGTTGCAATAGCCAGGGT
This sequence comes from Neobacillus vireti, assembly GCF_036962465.1. GTDB lineage: Bacteria > Bacillota > Bacilli > Bacillales > Cytobacillaceae > Neobacillus > Neobacillus vireti_B. The sequence continues at coordinate 18,024 of NZ_JBALNF010000033.1, read as the reverse complement.
ATTTTTAAAAAATCCTCCAATCTTAATTTTAGATGAAGCAACATCAGCATTAGACCTAGAAAGTGAACATCTCATTCAGGGAGCTTTAGAGGAACTGGCAAAGGATAGGACCACCTTTATTGTCGCCCATCGCTTATCGACTATAACTCATGCTAATCGGATCGTCCTAATCGAACATGGTCAAATTGTCGAGATTGGGACTCATGAGGAATTAATGACTAAACAAGGAAATTATTATAAGTTATTTCAGGTTCAGCAGCTTGAAAATAAAGAAAACTCGCTGAATGGAGAGCTTCAGAGGACAAACTAATTAAAGAAGAACCCGAGCAGAAAATGCTTGGGTTCTTTCATTTAATCGTGTGTCTCTTCAACTGACACTTCGTTTTGATGGTAGGAATGAAAGCTGGTTATTAAGGTGTCAAGATGCTCGACCTGTTCTCCGTAATCGATTATTGTTGCGATTATTTGCATGGAATGATATAAGTGCGGACTTTCATAATCATCATTTTCTCTTACATGTTTTAAATAGAAATCGAACAATTCTTTTTTATTGATGTAATTTGTTTCTTTGTCACATGAGGAAGGAATAGGGACTTTACCAATAAAGCGAAGTAAAACTTGTTCATGATGATAAATTAAGCTGTCTAACTGATCTTGAATGCTCTGTTTAAAGCTTTCGGGAAGCTGTAATAGTTCGTTTTCAAAGCGGTGCAGCCTTTTTAAAGTATCCAAGGCTTTTTTTGCTGACAAATTTAATTGTCGATAAATAACCAGCTTTCGAGACCTTTCAAGCTTCACTTTTTTAAAATAGCTGCGCTCCTCTTTATACATCGTGTACAGCTGCTCCATTGCTTGAATGCTCTCTTTAAATGTCTTAATATCTGCTTTAAGTAATTGATGATCATAGTCATGTCTTGTGCTTAACCGAATCCATTTAATAATTTCTTCGGTAGTATTAACAATTTTAAAATAAAGTTTATTTTCATACTTGGGCGGCATGAAGATAAGATTGACTAAAAAAGCTGCAAATACCCCTATCATAATCGTAGAGAAGCGGATACCGGCAAACTGTATAAAATTACCGGTTTGCAATTCCATGATGGAGATTAAGGTAACCAGTGACAAGCCAATTGTATTCTCTAATTTAAGTTTAAGAATTATTAGGATGACGATAATAGCGGCTAATCCAACCACAATAAAGTGATTCCCTAAAAGTAGAACAAAAATGACCGCACACAAAGCCCCGATAATATTTCCTTGAATCTGTTCAATAATGGTCAAATAAGAGCGATATATGGTTGGTTGAATCGCAAAGATGGCAGCAATCCCGGCCATGACAGGGGATGGGGAATGCAGCAGCTGTCCAATGAAAAGGGATAATGCAATGGCTATTCCCGTTTTTAAGATGCGGGCACCTAACTTCATTTATTTAGTTTCCTTTCAAATGTTCGTTTGTCTGTTCAATTGATAACAAATATGTACTATACAATGTTTACCCTATATTATCAAGAGATATTATAACAATTTATATTCAGTTTAGATTAAAAAAATGTAAAAAAACGCCCGCTATCAAAAGCGGACGTTTTTTGCCTAATTAGAAATCATTCTGTTGATACAGATGGATCTGCCTGCTCTTTTACAGGAAGAATTTGTACAAAGTGATTTTCTGGATTTACTAAAAGGCTTCTAAGCTGTTCTGACTCTTCAGTTTGACCATTTTGAGCCAGTAGAGCAGTATATTGACCTAATAGTTCATTAATATCCTTTTTACCCTTTTCATCTAAATTTAGAACAGAAACTTTGGCACCTTTTGCAACACGGCGTTCAATTGCCTCTTTAGTTAGCCCCATTTCAGGCTGCTGACGGACATATACAACACCACCAGTCATACCTGCGCAAATCCATGGACCTGGGTCTCCGAGAACAAGACCGCGGCCATTTGTCATATATTCAAAGGCAAATCCTTTGATATTTGCGTTTGCGCCAATATTTCCAGCTTCGTTTTCTGGGAGAGGCTTCTTTAGAGCACCGCCAATAATTAAATCAGCTCCAGAGAGACGGATTCCTGCACGAGCATCAGCATTTCCTTGAGCAACAAGAAGACCTTTTTGAGCACCGTAACCGAACCCTTTACCAACTGAACCATTGAGATAACGGCCATTTTTACCTTTAGACTTAAGAACGTGGATATTACCGCCGAAGGAAGTTTTTCCAACACCATCTTGACCGCCGCCATTGACAGTAATTTCAATTCCTTCACTATTATAAGCACCTAATCCATTACCAGGGATAGAGCCTTCCTTATACTTAAGCTGAACAGGTGCCAGCTGCTTATAGGAACCATCTAATCTGCCGCGGACGCGGTGGCATGATACCCGGCTGCCTAATACTCTTTGTTCAGATGTTACACTTAAGAACTCACGTGATGAATGAAGTTGATCTACACTTGCATCAAGATATTCCGCACCTGCAGCCACCTGCATTTGAACTTCTTCCATTGATTTTGAAGCTTCAACTTTTGCAAATTGACCAATTTCAAGCGATTTTAACAGGTAAGAAAGGTCTAGTTGATTATCTCCCTTAATCTGTTCTAATAATTCAGAATGGCCGACTGCATCTTGTAAATTTTTAATTCCTAATGAAGCAGCAAGAGCTTTTAATTCGGAACCAAATGCAGTAAAGAGATTCATAATTCCTTGAACGGCTAAATCGAATTGTCTTGGAACAAAACGACGTAGTCCATGGTCTTTTGCTTGTGCTTCTGATTCAATCTGGGTAGCAATCCCAACATGACAAGTATCCAAATGACAGCCGCGGCAAGTTGTACAACCAATTGATAGCATTGCTAATGTACCGAATCCAACACGGTTAGCACCTAAAAGCATAATTTTGATAACATCATTTGCACTCTTCATACCACCATCAGCCCAAATTTCTACTTTTTGGCGAAGTCCACTTTCTAATAGGGCATTGTGAGCTGCTTTTACCCCAATTTCAACTGGTAAACCAACATATTGAAGGGCATGGATTCTAGCCGCACCTGTGCCGCCATCAAAGCCGCTTAGTGTGATGATATCTGCACCAGCTTTGGCAATACCGACTGCAATAGTACCGATGTTTGGTACGACAGGTACCTTAACCGCAATTTTAGCTTGGTCATTGGCTGTTTTTAATTCTAAAATCATTTGTGCCAAATCTTCAATTGAATAGATATCATGGTTATTGGATGGTGAGATTAAATCAGATCCAAGTGTTGCGTTACGTGCGGCAGCAACCTTTGCTGTAACCTTAGATCCAGGTAAGTGTCCGCCTTCACCAGGTTTTGCACCCTGACCAATTTTAATTTCTAATAGGTTTGAAGAGTTTAACAATTCCGCATTTACTCCAAAACGGCCGGAAGCGATTTGCTGTCCTCTTGTTTTAGGATATTTACCTAGCATATCCTTAATTTCGCCGCCTTCACCATTCAAACTCACCATATTCAAACGATCAGCACCTTCGGCATATGCTCTAAAGGCAATTTCGTTTTGCGAGCCAAATGACATGGAAGAAATTAAGAATGGTAGATCATGTTCTCCAACACGAAGATCCACTTCTTCTGGTGATACTTGCTTGCTACTCTTTTTAAGTGATACTAAATGACGAATGGTAGTCGGATTTTGCTCTTCCTGCTCAGTAATTTTATCGCGGTATGCGGTATAGTCACCGGTAGAAGCAACCTCTCCAATGGCTTTCCAAATACGAGGGAAGAGGTGGAACGTTTTGCCGACTCTTTCTTTATCATTCTGGTAATCTGCTGCTCTTTTGATAGAGTCCTGCTTCATTGCTTCGAAATCCATTTTAATTTCATTTGAACCAAAGAAGTTTACGATGTTTAATACTTTAGCAACTTCATCATGTAACCCAATACTTGAGTACAGTCTGCCGTATCCTCGCAGCTCGTGAATTCCAATCGTAGAAATAACCTTTTCTAACCCTTTTGTTAAAGCACTATATAGGTTGATTAACGGCTTTGTTGTTTCATCTTGAACGGTTAAGAACATGTAATATGGGCTAATCAAATCTGCTCCTAAACCGAATACTGTAATAACATCATGAAGTGAGCGAATTGATGCTGAACGTAGTAGTAAAGAACAGTCTCTTCTTAACTCGGCCTTTACTAATGCTTGATCAATCGCAGAAGTTACTAAATGTGAATCAATCCAGTAAGAATCTTCTTGGTGTGCTTTCGCATCATCAAGGATCAGCAATGTTTTGCCAGCTTGAACCGCTTGAACCGCTTCATTTGCCAGTCTTTCTAATGCTTCATCTAATTTTTCGTTTGCAGCAAAGGTAGTTGAAATAAAGGCAGCTAATTTCTGCTCTTGGAAATATTGGGCTAACTGATCAAAGCTTGGCTGTCCTAATTCTTCTGCACAGGTGAAACCGGCTTTTCCTTCCAATAGTAAAGGAGTAGTAAGCTCAATAACTGCATTTGTTTTCTCCGCAGAAAACAAGACTGGCCGTTTCCCAATAATTACACGGGTAGAGAAGTGCTCTGTCTCTCGGTCACGGTCAATAGCAGGGTTCGTTACCACGGCAACACTTTCTTTAATATAATCAGCGATATTAACACGTTCAGGGTTTAGTGCTGCAAGCGGGGCATCATGACCAAGTGAACGAATCGGCTCTACACCTTTTTCTGCCATTTGTTCAATTAGTTGGATATGATCACGTTCCCAGCCAAATGCTTTATATTGTCCATTATGAATTTTATCTGGATAACTCATTGTAACAGTTTTATTTAATGTTGGAGGCTGAAGTCTTACTCTTGAATCACTTAAGCTTAAGCGGTTATTGAAACGGTTAAATACTTCGTTTTGGTAACGATTTTGCTCGTAAACATCTAATGTATCGCCATTCCATTTAAACCCAACCTTCTCACCAGGGGCTAATGGTTTCGGATCATTGACATATTCACTTGAAGGAATAATTCCAGGTTCAGAGGAGAAAAGATAAGAGCTTTCGGTTTCAAGCATCCATAGTGGACGTAATCCTAATGCATCCACACTAAATACAGCCTCATCACCATAGCGGGAGATAATACCTGCTGGTCCTTGAGCAAAATGCCCCCATGCCTCACGAAGATACGTATATAAATCCTGAAGATGTTCAGGATATGCCTTGATTTCGTTAATGATTGGCGGGAACAAAAGATCCATTGTTTCAAATAAAGAATATCCGTGACGAGAGATTAATGTCTCCATCGTACGGCTTAAATCTTGGGAGTCACTTCCGTCTTTAACTAAAGGCACTCCGATCATTCGTGCTTCGTCACGAAGCTTGGCAATTGTATTAATTTCACCATTGTGACCTAGTACACTAAATGGCTGCACTCGGAAAAAGCTTGATAGAGTATTAGTTGAATAACGATTATGTCCTAGTGTCATAGTTGAAGCGACAAGTGGATTCGCTAAGTCATGATAGTAACGAGGCAAAATATCTCCTGCACCCATTACTTTATATACGACATGATTTTGACTAAGTGATGCGACATGAACATGCTCGTTTGTCTCAATGTCAATAAGGGCATCAAAAAGGTTCTTGGTCAGTTCTTGACCCTTTTTTGTAGAAACACAGGCGAATTGCCAGAACACAGGGTTTTCTTGGATGGCAATTGGGCCTAGTGCTGAAGAGTCTGTAACTTTATCTGTTTCAAAAACTAAGGCAAGATCGTATTTTTCTAGCTTTTTTTGTAGTTCTTGTTTGGTAGAATCCCAGTTAACCTGTTGGCTGATGAAAATATGACCTACAGCAAAATCCTCTTGGTCCACAAGGTTTTCCTTAATGCCTGCTGAAGAGAGCTTTTGTTTCCAAAGCTTCGTAGGAATGTCCATATGGATTCCAACACCATCACCTTCGCCGTTAATAAAACCAGCACGATGGTTCATGGTAACAAGGGCTTCTATACAGTCAAAAATATTTTTTCTTGTTGGGATTTTGTTTTTTTCAAGGCAAGCAACAATTCCACAGGCATCATGTTCTTGCTTATGGAAATCTTTAAATAGGGAAGGGGTCCAGTTTTGTGACATTATACTTGGCTTCATCGGATCACCGTTAAAGCCGTTTCACCTCCTATGAAACTTTTGGATTATGAGTCTATTTTTAGAATGAATTAATTAACTTTTTATTTAGGTTAAAGTTAAAGATTCAAAAAAAGAAATAATAAGCTTATATTATCACAAGAATTTTCAGAAATCAAATAAATATACATTATTTTGGATAAAAAAGTGTACTAAAAATTATGCAAATTTAGGAAGAAACAGGTTTATGTAACCGTTTTCATCCATATTTAAAAAATAAAGGGGAGTGTTTTCCACTCCCCTTGGTGCATAAAAAATGTATAATTATTCGGATTTAAGTGAAGAAAATGCATTTCTTACCGCGTGTAATGTAGCTTCAATGTCCTCTTTTGTATGAGCAATGGTTAAAAACCAAGCTTCATACTTTGATGGTGCAAGATTAATACCTTGATGCAGCATCAGTTTAAAAAATTTACCAAACATTTCACCGTCAGTTTTTTCAGCCTGCTCATAGTTTTCAATTATTTCATTTGTAAAATAAACAGTTAGAGCCCCTTTCAAACGATTAATGGTTATCTCAATACCATTTTCCTTAGCAGCATCGATGATTCCTTCTTCGAGCATAGCTCCTAACTGGTCCAAATACTCATAAACTCCGTCTTGTTTTAATACTTCAAGGCAGGCAATACCAGAAAGCATGGAGGCAGGGTTTCCTGCCATCGTACCTGCCTGGTAGGCTGTTCCTAATGGTGCAACCTTTTCCATAATTTCTTTGCGGCCGCCATATGCTCCGATTGGTAGTCCGCCGCCAATAATTTTACCTAACGCGGTTAAATCCGGCTGTACCCCTAATAAATCTTGAGCACCACCATACATAAAACGAAAGGCTGTAATTACTTCATCATAGATAACCAGTGCACCTGCTTCATGGGTGAGGTCATTTACCTGCTGTAAGAAGCCTGGTTTCGGTTCAACAATTCCGAAGTTTCCAACGATTGGTTCCACTAATACAGCGGCAACCTGATCTCCCCATTTTTCTAACGCTTGTTTAAATGGTTCAATATCATTAAATGGAACAGTGATGACTTCTTGGGCAATGCTCTTTGGCACACCTGCTGAATCCGGAGTTCCTAGTGTTGATGGGCCTGAACCTGCGGCAACTAGAACAAGGTCGGAATGTCCATGATAACAACCAGCAAACTTAATAATTTTATCACGACCGGTATGAGCACGGGCAACACGAATGGTGGACATTACGGCTTCTGTCCCGGAGTTAACAAATCGAACTTTATCTAAGGATGGAATGGCTTCCTTTAACATTTTAGCGAATTTGACCTCATGAGGGGTTGGAGTTCCGTATAGAACTCCCGTCTCTGCAGCACGTTTAATCGCTTCGGTTATATGTGGATGGGCATGGCCTGTAATAATAGGGCCATAAGCTGCAAGAAAATCGATATATTGGTTGCCATCAACGTCCCAAAAATAAGCTCCCTGTCCACGTTCCATGACTACAGGGGAACCGCCGCCTACTGCTTTGTAAGACCTTGAAGGGCTGTTAACTCCGCCTACAATGTGTTCTAATGCCTCATTATGTAATCTTTCTGAATTAATAAATCGCACAATCTTTCCTCCTTAATTACGTATCTCTTTATTTTAACACTTTTTAAGTTGACTTCTATCTGTTTTATATTTTCGGAAATTTGTTGTAATTAAGGATAGTTGTTTAAATGAAATTATTTGGCTAAACTTATTATTTAGGGCAATGTGTCAGGAGGAAAATTAATGGAAAATGCAATACAAGTTAAAAATTTACGAAAAGAGTTTAAAGCCTACTCCAGCCGTTCCGGTTTGAAAGGTGCGTTCCGGGATTTATTCACTCGTAATTATAAAGTAGTCCCCGCGGTGAATGATATTAATTTTTCAGTCAGAAAAGGAGAAATGGTGGGGTACATTGGCGAAAATGGTGCGGGGAAATCGACCACTATTAAAATGCTGACGGGAATTCTAACGCCGACATCCGGTGAAATCATTGTAAACGGGATGAATCCACATAAGGAACGGGAACGATTTGTACAAACGATTGGCGTTGTTTTTGGGCAGCGCTCGCAATTATGGTGGGATATAGCTGTGCAAGAGTCATTCCGCCTGTTGAAAAAGGTTTATAAAGTATCCGACGAACAATACGAACAGCATATGAATCATGTTATTAAAACATTGGATATTGAACCACTTTTGGACAAGCCGGTTCGAAAGTTGTCATTAGGTCAAAGAATGCGCTGTGAGCTTGCAGCTGCTTTAATTCATAACCCTCCATTGCTGTTTCTAGATGAACCGACCATCGGGTTAGATGTGCTGGTGAAGCTAAAAATCAGAGAATTTTTAAAGGAAATCAATGAAAAGTATAACACTACCATTCTACTGACAACTCATGACCTATCTGATATTGAGGCATTGTGTGAGCGAGTTGTCATGCTTGATGAAGGAAAAGTAATTTATGATGGCGCTTTGAGGGAACTTAAGGAAAAGTGGGGCGATCAGAAGGAATTGCAATTCCAATTTCTTGAGGCAGTCGACATGCCTGCTGTACAAAGAATCACTAGCGGCCTGCCGGTGGCATGGGAATTAAATCAGAAAGACCAAATCTTTACTGCTACAGTAGAGGATCGAGAAGAATTAATTTCACAGGTAATCGCCCAGGTCGTGGCTTCATTTCAAATTAAAGATGTAAAAATAAACGAAACTTCGACAGAAGAAATCATTCGGAAAATTTATGAAAAGGGTGCTGTGGAAGTTGGATAAATATTTAGAGATGATTAGAATCCGTTTTTTAATGATGCTGGCATATCGCTCTGATTATTACACGGGGATTCTGATTTATAGTATTAATATTGGGGTTTATTATTTTCTTTGGACGGCTATTTATGGCGGGAAAGAACAGATCCAAGGACTTTCGGTTGTCCAAATGACTACGTATGTAGCTGTTTCTTGGATGGCAAGGGCCTTCTATTTTAATAATCTTGACCGTGAAATGGCTCAGGAAATCATGGAAGGGAAAGTTGCGATTGAACTAATCAGACCCTACAACTATTTAGGGATGAAAACGATGCAGGGCTTGGGAGAAGGAATCTTTAGGCTTTTCTTCTTTTCTGCACCTGGCCTTATTATCGTTTATTTTATTTTCCCTATTCAATTCACTTGGGATCTTAGTGTTTGGGGATTGTTCGCGATTTCTATTATATTGAGTTTTTTTATAAATACGGAGCTTAATTTATTAACGGGAATAACCACTTTCTTCTTATATAATAATGCCGGTCTAATTCGTGCAAAACGTGTTGTGATTGATTTGTTTTCCGGTCTTCTACTGCCTATTAGTTTTTTTCCTGGATGGGCACAAACCATAATGGGCTTTTTGCCATTTCAGGGAATTAGTTATACGCCGAGTATGATTTTTACTAAAGGTTTTTCTCATAATCAGGCGTTAGCAGCTATCGGCCAGCAATTTATTTGGGTAATCATCTTACTGCTGCCAATTTATTTACTTTGGCATCTAGCGAAAAAACAGTTGATTATTCAAGGGGGTTAATCTGTGTTTTATTTATCCATGTTTTTTCAATATCTATCACAATATCTGAAAACAAGGTTTCAATACCGTGCGGATGTGTTGGTAGAATTTTTCTCCGATTTACTCTCGCAAGCCATTAATCTTGTCTTCATCTTAGTTGTCTTTGGGCATACTCAATTACTGCATGGATGGACAAGGGATGAAATTATTTTTATCTACGGCTTTTTCTTAGTCCCATATGCGGTTTTTTCAGCCTTTTTTAATATATGGGATTTTAACGAGCGCTACATTGTAAAGGGAGAATTGGACCGAATTTTAACAAGACCAATCCACAGCCTCTTTCAGATTATTCTAGAACGACTTGAACTTGAATCGCTGTTAGGAGCAATAACAGGACTTGTCATCATGTTTTATTCCGGCAGCAGGCTTCATTTAAATATAGATTGGTATGACCCGATCTTGTTTATTATTTTTGTCATAGGTGGAGCACTTGTATATGGTGGCATCTTTATCTTGCTTGCATGTATTAGCTTTTGGGCTGATGCAAGGACGTCCCTGATGCCCATGATGTATAATATCAGCAGTTACGGCAGATATCCGGTAAATATATATAATCAATTAATTCGCTTTGTTTTAACGTGGATATTACCATTTGCGTTTGTGGGTGTGTACCCTGCGGCCTTTTTTCTTGGAAAACAAGAATGGTACTGGTATTCATTTCTAACGCCAGTCATTGGGGTTATTTTCTTTATTCTTTCAATTATGCTCTGGAATCAAGGAGTGAAAAAATATCGAGGTGCAGGGAATTAAGCAGAAAACCATTTCTTTTTTATAAAAATAGAACTATGCCCGGCAATGGATATTTTATTGGTCAAGCCTGCATAGGAATAGAATAACGCGTATTCCTATTAGGGGTGGTTACTCTGTTCTATTTCTTGCTCCCGATTGTTATATTTTGCATTTTTATGAGTCTGCGAACATTATTTATTCCTAACACGCTTAGAGGGAAATTTGCTTCTATTGAGAATTTTTTATATTTAGGAGCTGTCTATTTAACAATCATCCTCGGTTTTGGTATGATCTACATTTTGTTTAACTTAATCGGTATACCGATGTTGCGTGAAGTAAATCATCCTCATCATAATATTTTTGAATCAAGCTTTTATTTCAGTGCGATGACGCTCTTTTCTGTAGGTAATGGAGATGTCCTGCCTCAAGGATTAGGAAGAATGATTGCCGTCATTGAAGCGTTAATTGGTTACACGTTGCCTGCAGCCTTTGTGGCAAGAGTAGTGCTTAATAATGAAAAATAGCTGTTTTGATGGTGTTTAGTTGTGTTATTTAGACAGTTTGGTTACGCTAAGAATATAGAGTGTTTAACCACACATGTACTAGAAATGAACTAAGCAAAGGAAGAAGTTATATGACAATTAAAATTGGAAATCAAGCACCGGATTTTGAATTAAGGGCTACAAATGGGGAAAGTATTAGGTTAGCAAATTTTAGAGGTAAAAATGTCGTCTTGTATTTCTACCCAAAAGATATGACCCCGGGATGCACCACTGAGGCATGTGACTTTCGTGACTACCATCAAAGCTTTACTGATTTAGATTGCGTGATTTTAGGAGTTAGTCCTGACCCTCAAGATAAGCATGAAAAATTCATCGAAAAATATAATCTGCCGTTCCTGCTTTTAGTTGATGAAGAACATAAAGCAGCAGAAATGTATGAGGTTTGGAAGTTAAAGAAAAACTTTGGAAAAGAGTATATGGGAATTGAACGGTCTACATTTGTTATTGATAAGAAAGGTAAGTTAGTAAAAGAGTGGCGCAAAGTAAAGGTTAAAGGACATGTAGAAGAAGCCTTGCAGTATGTAAGGGATAATTTAATCTAATTTCCCCCCCTAAAAAGTTTGATTTGTTTCAGCATTTTTTCGCAAAAAATCCCCTTAATGATTTGGTTAAGCGGTAATAGTTTGGAAATGCTAAACAGGTATTCGAATCAAATTTTAGGGGGTATTATTTTGTACTTTTATAAAGAAGATTTAATAAACATGATTGTCCCGGATAAGCCAGATCCGTCTGCAGCAAAGGTTCTTCAAGAAACTTTAGGCGGAAGATTTGGGGAAATGCGGACGATGATGCAATTCTTTTTTCAAAGTTCAAACTTCCGCGGGAACCAAAAGCAATATCGCGATTTAATTAGAGGTATTTTCCTGGAGGAAATTAGCCACGTCGAGCTTGTCCAAACGACCATCAATCAACTCTTAAATGGCTCTGGAGAAGATGCGGTAGGGGCAGGGGGAAGTACTGGCGCTCCACTTGAAGAGGCAATCAAACACGCAAATCCGCATCACTTTATTATGGGAGCGCAGGCCTCCTTGCCTGTGGATGCTGCTGGTAATCCGTGGAATGGAAACTATGTTTATAGTCATGGGAACTTAATAAGTGATTTATTGGACAATCTGGTGTTGGAATCTACAGGGGTTCTGCAAAAGTCCCGCATTTACGAGATGAGCTCCAATAAGACCTTTAGAGAAACTTTAGCTTTCTTGATTGTCAGAGATAATGCACACCAAAATGCATTTGCCAAGGCGTTAGAAACATTAGGTGTCGATTGGGCAAAAATTTTCCCAGTACCTAATTACGATATTAATAAGTATCCTGAATGTCGTAAATATGTTGAAATGGGTTTCCATAATGCTCAATTCAATTTCAGATTAGATGACACCCTGATAGGCCAAATATTCCAAGGGCAGTCTCCAAGCCGGAATGATGGCACACTTCAAGTTGTACCTCCTCCAAATGGGTATCCAGTTCCGGTTCTGCCGGACATGCCAAACGAACATAGTCCCGGACTACATGACTTAAATAACTAATAAAAAAGGATGTGACACTATTTAAGTGCACATCCTTTTTTTATTAAATTTCAATAATTATTGGAAGAATCATTGGTTTTCGCTTCGTTTGGGTGAATAAATACTGTCCAACGGATTTTTTAATATTTTGTTTCATCACATTCCATTGGCGAATATTTTCAGTTTGCATGTCATTCACTGTCTTTTTAACAAGGCGATTAACCTCTTTAAGGAGCTCATCCGAGTCTCTGGCATATACAAACCCACGAGTAATGGTATCTGGCCCCGAAATAATTTTTCGGTCGCCCTTGCTAATGGTGATAACAATAACGAGCATTCCATCTTCAGATAGCTGTTTTCTGTCCCGTAATACGATATCCCCAACATCCCCTACTCCCATCCCATCTACGTATGTATCTCCAGCTGGAACGGAACGTGTCTGACGGGCAACTCCATTCTTGATATCGACAACCTCTCCATTTTTAATAATAAAGGTTTTGTCTCTTTCCACTCCAATAGATTCAGCTAACATACGGTGATGATGCAGCATGCGGTATTCACCATGAATAGGAATGAAATAGGTCGGTTTCATAAATGTCAGCATAAGCTTAAGGTCTTCCTGATATCCATGACCGGAAACATGCATTCCGGTCGTGCTGCCAGAACCATAAATGACCTTAGCACCAAGCTGAAATAGATTATCAATAATTTTTGAAACATCTTTTTCGTTACCAGGAATCGGGGATGCAGCTAATACCACCGTATCTCCTGGGTAAATCGCGACATCACGGAAGTTTCCACTTGCTAGGCGGGACAAGGCTGCCATTGGCTCTCCTTGACTGCCTGTACAAAGAATGGCTACCTTTTCAGCCGGTAGTTTATCTACTTCACCAGGGTCTATTAACATCCCTTCTGGAACATTTAAATAACCGCGCTCAATGGCAACATCCACAACGTTTACCATACTGCGGCCAAGTAATGCCAGTTTACGATTAGTCCTTAACGCGGATTCAACCACCTGCTGAACCCGATTGACATTTGATGCGAACGTCGAGATAAAGATTTTCCCTCTAGCCTTTATGAAGGCTTCGTCCATGTGGGAACCTACCATCTGTTCAGAAGGTGTTAACCCTTTACGTTCAGCATTGGTACTTTCCGAAATTAAAACTAAGACCCCTTGCTGGCCTATTTCTGCCATTTTATGTATATCGGCATATTGGTTATTGGCCGGTGTTAAATCAAATTTGAAATCACCTGTATGAACCACATTCCCCTCAGGTGTATGAAAGACAATTCCGAGGCAGTCGGGTATGCTATGGCTTACCTTAAAAAAGGAAATTTCAACCTTGCCGAATTCCAATCGTGAATTGGAGTCGATCGTAATAAGTTTAGAATCCCCTCTTAGTCTATGTTCATCAATTTTTAATTCGATTAATCCAAGTGTAAACCGAGTTGCATAAATAGGTACATTTAACTTTCTCAAGAAATAAGGAATACCGCCAATATGGTCTTCATGGCCATGAGTTACAATTAATGCTCTAATTTTGTCCTGATTCTCCTCTAAATAGGTAATGTCAGGAATAATCAAATCAATCCCCAGTAAGCTTTCATCAGGGAACTTACCACCACAATCAATAATAAAAATATCGTCTTCATACTGAACCACATACATGTTTTTTCCGATTTCGTTAATACCGCCAAGAGCAAAAATGGATAACGCGTTTTCAGTGGATTTCATCTTATTTCCTCCAATCGCAACTAAATAATATTATTATTCCTTTCTCTGTTATTTTGATGCAGGGGTAGACGTACATCCATCTTTACGTTCTGCACACTTTTTTGGACATGACTTGGCTAATTCCTTCATAAGTATGTACAAGTTATAAAACAAGAGGTGGTGGTTTTATTGAGCGTTAACATACTAATCAGTTATATCATTCTAGGATTTACCTTAGCAGCTCCGATCGGCCCGGTTAATTCAGCTCGCCTGGATAAAGGGATTAAAAATGGATTTTGGCACGCTTGGATTGTTGGGGTTGGTTCAATGATGGCAGATGGAATTTTCATGCTTTTGGTATACCTAGGGATGGTTCACTTTCTTGGCATCCCTATTGTGCAAATTTTCCTTTGGCTGTTTGGTGGATTTATTCTTATATACTCAGGCTTTGAAAGTATAAAAAATGCCAATACGATCACATTGTCATATAGTCGAAATAAAGAGCCTCTATACAAGTGTTTCTTAACCGGGTTTATATTATCGATTACTAGCCCGTTATCAATCCTTTTTTGGCTTGGGATTTATGGGTCTGTCCTTGCGAAAACAGCCCAAACAAATGGTACAGAGTCACTCTTAATCTATAGCAGTATGATTTTTCTTGGCTTGACTTTTTGGGATCTATTTGTGGCGGCCCTTACAACTGGGTTCCGAAAACTTCTCAGCGCTAAAAGTTTAATCGCCATATCAATTTTTTCTGGTGCATCCTTAGTTGTTTTTGGAATTTACTTCGGATATCAAGGAATCGATGCACTTTGGGGATAGTCATTTACATACTTGAAAGAAAGCCTATTTTCTAAAGAAAAGGCATTTGTCCAATGCAAGAAAAGCGTAATTGAATATCATTCTATTAGGGCATACCTCCTCAGATAAAATTATTTGGGTCCATAGTGACCCTTTTTTTATGTTAATGAATATCTTTGATTACAACTTTTCTAAATATAAGTATAGGTGTTAAGATGAAGAAAATGGCGCAACTCTAATTTACATAAGTAAATAGTAATTATAAATTGATAATGGGGGTAAGCAGATGAAAATCTATACTAAAACAGGTGATAAAGGCACGACTTCCTTGATTTACGGCCAAAGGGTAGCTAAGAATGATATCCGGGTCGAAGCATATGGAACTTGTGATGAAACAAATTCTATGATTGGTCTAGCTTTAAGTTATTTGAAAGGTGAAAATTTCCAAGGGAAAGAAATAATTGAAAATGTATATCATAAAATACAAACAAACCTTTTCCATGTCGGGGCTGAATTGGCTACACCTCAAGGTAAGGAAGTAAAATGGAAGCTTGCAGATTCTGATATAGCACAATTAGAAAAACAAATTGATGATTGGGATATAACCCTGCCAGGACTAACTAATTTTATTCTTCCAGGGGGACATCCCGCAGGGGCTGCTTTCCATGTAGCCCGGACAATCGCACGGAGAGCGGAACGGTGTGCAGTTTCGTTAGGTGAAGAAGTGAATCCATTGGTCTTAGCTTATTTAAACCGCCTTTCAGACCTCTTGTTTGTAACAGCAAGATATGTTAATTATCAATTAGGACAGAATGAACAAACTTTACATGGTAATAGTTAATAACAAGCAGTGTTTATTAGATTACAATATTGACAAACGTACAAAAGACCTAGTAAAATTAATTATAACAATTATAATCTAATAATATCTTTTAGAAAGAAGGTGCATGGCGATGAATCAGTTAAAAGAAGCGTTGGATACCCTGAAGGATACAGGTGTGCGAATTACTCCGCAACGTCATGCGATACTTGAATATTTAATAAACTCCATGTCACATCCTACAGCGGATGAAATTTATAAAGCCCTCGAAGGGAAATTCCCTAATATGAGTGTGGCAACAGTTTACAATAATTTACGGGTATTTCGTGAAGTTGGACTTGTTAAGGAATTAACCTATGGGGATGCATCGGCTCGTTTTGATTTTGTCACTTCCCATCATTATCACGTAATTTGTCAAAGCTGTGGGAAAATAGTTGATTTTCATTATCCAGGTCTCGACGAGGTCGAGCACCTTGCTTCGCATGTAACAGGCTTTAAAGTGGATAACCATCGTATGGAGATTTACGGGTCCTGTCCTGAATGTGCTAGTAAAGAAGTGCATTGATTATTTAATGGTTCTTTTGTCTAAAAAAGAGGATGACTAAAACCTTTTGGTTAAAAACCAATCGGCCTTAGTCATCCTCTTTTTATTCTTCTTTTTTATGATTATAGGATTCATCAAATTGTTTACCTTCAAGACTTTGATCTAATGTTAATGGTTCACGGCAGTGCATACACATATCCACCCGGCCAAGCATTTTAGTAGGTTTGCCACAGCTTGGGCACTTTACTTGAATCGTTTTGGTTGAAAGCATCCCGATCCAAAAATAAACAATCGTACTTGCGATAATAAAAAGTAGCCCTAAAAGCATAAAGATGGTCATAATAATTGGTGAAGTCCGAAAATAAATTCCAATATACATAACAATGAACCCAATAAAGATTAAAGATAATGCAAAAGTGCGTATTTTATTTATTTTACTCGAATATTTTGCCATGATTCTCCCTCCTAGACAAACTATACCATAATTATTTTCGAAGAAAAAATACAAAGAATGTCGAAAATTGTCTTTTGGGAAAGAAGGAAATTAGATTTCACTGTCGAACATATAATTCTACCTGAATAAAATGGAGGAATGATGAATGGAAGACATCCTTCGGCCTATTTATCAAGAAAGGGCGAGTCAATCCAATACACTAGGGGTTTTGTTGGTCGAAAAAAAGCAAAAATCAAGTCATATTACTGATTCGTTTGATGTTATTTTGTTGATAATTGTAAAAGAGGCGGACCAGTCATTATTTATTAAACATTATACCTATGATGACAAAAAGGCTGCAATGCATATCGTGTCAGAATCACAGCTTCAGGAATGGCTTCTTTTGGGGACGAACCGAAAGATATTTGAATGGATCCATGAAGCAAAAATTTTATTTGACAGAAATGAGTATGTTTTAAATTTAAAAACAGAGCTCCGGGACTTTCCTTTCAATGGAAGAAAGGTAAAAATGGGCTTAGAATTTGCTAAATTAATTCGCCGTTATGTAGATGGTAAAGCGTTGTTTGAGAGTGGTCAATTTCTTGATGCATATAACTATGTTGTACATTCCTTACACCATCTAGCTCGATTAGCTGTTATTGAAAATGGTCTGCATCCCGAACTTACGGTTTGGCACCAGGTAAAACAAATAGAGCCGGAAATTTATAAATTGTATGTAGAACTAGTCAATAGCGAAGAGACATTAGAAAAACGACTGGAGCTTTTGTTCTTGGCTAGTGAGTTTCTGATTCACTCCAGAACCAATATTGGAACTGCTCACTTATTAGATGTATTACGTGGCAAGGAATTCTGGCTGTTTAATGAAATTATGAACGAAAAAGACTTAATTCCTTATTCAGTAGATTTAGCTGTACTGATTGAATATCTAATCGAAAAACATTTAATCGAAGTAGTCAATGTAGAAACTAAAGGTAATGGCGTGTTTCATAGATGCTATCGTGTCTCATAATTATTTCAAAAAAATAATAAAAGGTATTGACCTAAATAAAAATACTTGGTATATTAATAACCGTCGCTGCGAAACATTCTTAAAAAGCTTTCGTAAGTGACGGTTATAATTTTTTGAAAAAACGTTGACATCGCAAGTGTGGATGTGGTAAATTAATAAAGTCGCTTGTGAGTGACAATCATTGTTCTTTGAAAACTA
>NZ_JBALNF010000032.1:26469-40134 GCF_036962465.1 Neobacillus vireti | reverse complement strand
GCAGGTTGCCCACGTGTTACTCACCCGTCCGCCGCTAATCAACAGGAGCAAGCTCCTATTGATTCGCTCGACTTGCATGTATTAGGCACGCCGCCAGCGTTCGTCCTGAGCCAGGATCAAACTCTCCATGAAAGTTGATTAGCTCATTTTGTTACGTTGGCTCATGTTCTTCTACTATAATAGAAGAAACATGATAATTTATTGTTTGTTGACGTTTTTGTTTGTTTAGTTTTCAAAGAACAATTTCTAAATCACTTCTGTAAGAAGCAACTCTATTAATATATCACGTCGTTTAATCAAAGTCAACAACTTTTTTTCATCGCTATGTTGTTAATGTCTTTCAACGACCGCTAAAATATAATACCACCATCCTTTGTTTCGGTCAATACTAATTTTCACCTTTAAACTAATTTATATTCTATTTTAGAATTCCTCCAGCATAGTTTATAACAACAAACCTTTGATTAATCAATCCAAACCAATAAAAAAAATCTTAAGCATCCTATACTATTCTAATACGTCCTTACCAATACTTCTTGAAAACATTTTTATCCCCGACATTCTTTCTGTCCACACCCGTACTCACTAAAACAAATTTCCCATAGCAATCTCCCCCCCAACAACCTTGCACCATATATAGAAAGAAGCCGACCATCAGGCCGGCTTCTAAGTAAAACCTACTTTGTAATCTTCACAATTCCTTCTTGCTTGATATTAACTTGACCTGACTTTTCAAGTACTACTTTTTCACCTTCAGCTAAATTCGTGAAGACAATTGGAGTAATCGTTGAAGTTGCATGTTCTTTTATATAATTAATATCGAACTTCAAGAGCGGTTGACCTTGCTCAATAATTTCATTTTCTGTTACCAGCGTTTCAAAACCTTGACCTTTTAGGTTAACCGTATCAATACCCACATGGATGAGGATCTCACGTCCTGTATCAGAAAGAATTCCAATCGCATGTTTAGTTGGGAACAAATTAACAATCTTACCGTTTACAGGTGATACTACCATACCTTCTGAAGGTACAATCGCAAAGCCATCCCCCATCATCTTACCAGCAAACACTTGGTCAGGAACTTCGGTAATCGGCTTAATTTCCCCTTTTAACGGTGCAGCAAATACTTCATTTTGACGGGCTGCTTGCATGACATCAGTAGCAGCGGCTGACTGAGTCTGCTGTTGTTCTGGAGCCGCAGCACGAGGACGTTTACCTGACATAATATCTTTCATTTGCCCTTTAATGGTTTCAGAACGCGGGCCAAAAATTGCTTGAATATTGTTCCCTACCTCTAGCACACCTGCAGCACCAAGGCGTTTTAGTTCATCTTTGTTGACATTTTTAATATCTTTAACAGATACACGAAGACGTGTAATACATGCATCAAGATTTGCGATATTATCTCTACCGCCCATAGCATCTAGAATATTAGAAGCTAAATCGCCTCCAGAGGCTTTTCCTGTTGTTTGTTGTCCTTCTTCTTCTTCTAACTCACGACCTGGTGTCTTTAAATCAAACTTACGAATCGCAAATCGGAAACCAAAGTAGTAAATAACCGCAAACACAAGACCTACTGGAATGACAAGCCATGCATGTGTCTGTGGATTGATTAGACCAAATAGAATATAGTCAATTAAACCACCGGAGAATGTCATCCCGATTTTTACATTCAATAAATGCATTACCATAAATGATAAACCAGCAAAGATAGCATGGATACCAAACAATACCGGTGCAACGAAAAGGAATGAGAATTCGATTGGTTCAGTAATACCAGTTAAGAAAGCCGTTAGACCAGCAGACGCCATCAAACCACCAACAAATGCTTTCTTTTCTGGTTTTGCTTCATGATAAATCGCTAATGCAGCAGCCGGTAAACCAAACATCATGAATGGGAATTTACCAGTCATAAAGGTACCAGCAGTAAGATTTTTCACATGGTCAGAGATCTGAGCCATAAAAATCCGTTGGTCACCATGAACAACCTGACCCGCTTTAGTTGTATAAGTACCGAACTCATACCAGAATGGAGAATAGAAAATATGATGTAATCCAAATGGGATTAATGAACGTTCAATTACCCCGAAAATGAAAGCAGAAAGAGTTAGGTTTGCATTGACCATGTTGTTTGAGAATGCATTTAATCCAGACTGAATCGGAGGCCAAATTACAAGCATAAGCAAACCAAGAATAATAGCTGTTCCTGCAGTAACGATAGGAACGAAACGTTTTCCAGCAAAGAATCCTAAATAAGATGGAAGTTCAATTTCAAAAAACTTATTATACATGGCAGCAGCGATGATACCAACGATAATTCCGCCAAATACCCCCGTTTGAAGAGTCGGAATACCAAGAACACTAACATGGCTTGTTCCATTAATTGACTTTGCATCAAGCCCTAAAACAGTTCCCATTGTTACGTTCATGATTAAGTAACCGATGATTGCAGCTAAACCTGCTGTTCCTTCTCCTCCGGCTAAACCAACTGCAACACCAACCGCAAATAACAACGGCAAGTTACCAAAAACAATATCCCCTGCATTTTTCATAACAGATGCAACCATTGCAACCCCACTATTATCTAGCCAAGGCGCTAGGTCTAATAATGCTGGGTTCACTAAAGCTGCACCGAGCGCAAGCAAGATCCCGGCAGCTGGTAAAAGAGCAACCGGCAACATAAGCGCTTTACCGACTTTTTGTAATGTACCAAAAGCGTTTTTCATATCAATGACCTCCTGAATTTTTTTAGCTCATAAAGCGGTTACACATCAGATAAAAAAACAACAAAAAAGGCATGAGCAAGAGTACAATTAAATAAAGTTTAGGTATAGAATACCCCAAAAACTTCATTTTAATTATACTTTTCACTCATGCCTGATCGAATCAGTAACACGTAAAAAATAATAAGTGCTATTTAAATTTGTTTTGAAGTCTTTGTAAATGCATCGTTAGATAAACTGCTTCAGCATCAAAGACCTTCTTTTTTAATGTTTGCTGCATCACTTTAATGAGCTTCCATGAAAGATTATAACACACTGGATACTCAACTTTCAATAGGTTTGCAATTTTTTCTGGTTCTTCTACTTTTTCAGCCTTTACCACACGTTCAATAGCGAAGCGTAGATGGCGGACAAGCCTCATATAATCAATACTTTCTTTATCTATTTCAATCTCAAATTGATCCTCTACCATCTCAACCAATCTGCTGACAAGCTGAGAATGTTGATTTACATCCGATAAATCTTTATTGGTCATTGCACTATGGATGTGCAATGCAATAAATCCTATTTCACCCACTGGAAGGTGTATTCCTGTTCTATCACCAATGTGTTCTACCACCGTTGAAGCGATTTCATATTCATGCCGATAAAGAGCCTTTGTTTCAACTAAAAATGGATTTCTCATTTCCATTCCTTTTGATGCTCTTGTTAGAGCAAACATTAAATGGTCAGTGAGGGCCACATGAATATGTTCATTAAGATCTGTATGTGTCCGCTGTTTAATCAAATCAATTGCAGAAATTATTACTTCTAGATAGTCTGTATCAATAAACGGCAGCAACTTAATGTAGTTTTCCTGCTCTTTTTCATCCCTCAGTACAAAAAGCTTTTCAACCGTTTCTGTTTCTATATAGTCGCCTCGTTTGCGATTAAACCCGATGCCTTTGCCAATTAAAACGACTTCTTCATACGAAGGATGTTCAGCAATAAGTACATTGTTATTTAACACCTTATCGATTCGCAAGTTTGCCAAACCCTCACCCCCAGTCTACCAATTTTAACATTATTATTATTTTTATGTTATAAGAGGTGATACAGGAAGTCAACGACATTGTTCGACAAAATTATGTCTACTTAAAAAAAAGAGAACTGCTTTTATCACAGTTCCCTCAGATAGTTTTAATTTATTTTAAGATAAAATATAAAACAAAGATTACAAAGAATAAGTACATGATAGGGTTAATCTCTTTTACACGGCCCTTTACAATCATTGTTATCGGGTAGAAAATAAACCCTACTGCAATCCCGGTCGCAATACTGTATGACAGTGGCATTGCAATCATTGTTAAGAAAGCAGGAACGGCAATCTCAAACTTTTTCCAATCAATATTCCCTAAAGACGAAACCATTAAAACCCCAACAATAATTAAAGCTGGTGCTGTTACAGATGATGTAACAACTGATAGTAATGGAAAGAAAAAGATTGATAAGATAAAAAGTCCGGCCGTTACAAGTGATGCAAATCCTGTTCTTGCTCCAGCAGCAACACCTGCAGATGACTCAATATACGATGTTGTAGTTGAAGTACCCAAAATTGCCCCAACAGTTGACGCAATTGAATCTGAAATTAACGCGCGTCCGGCACGTGGCAGCTTATTATCTTTCATGATTCCTGCTTGATTTGCTACCGCTACAAGCGTACCTGCATTATCAAAGAAATCAACAAATAAAAAGGTTAAAACAATTCCAAGCATGGATGTAGTATAAAACGAACTGTCTCCAAAGGAAGAAAACGCCGCACCAAAAGTAGGTGCTAAACTTGGAACTGCGTCTACTACCTTACCCGGCATCTTAATTTCACCAAAAATCATACCCACAATTGCAGTGATGACCATACCATAGAAAACAGCACCATTAATGCCTCTTGTCATCAAAATTACTGTTACTACAATCCCAAAAATAGCTAATAGTGTAGGACCTGAGGTTAAATCTCCTAAACCAACAAGTGTTGCATCATTATTGACAATAATCTTAGCATCCTGTAAGCCGACAAAGGTAATGAACAAACCAATACCTGCCCCAACTGCGTGTTTTAAATCAACAGGAATGGCGTTAATAATTTTTTCACGTAGACCTGTAAGTGTTAATAATAAGAAAAAGATTCCGGAAATTAGAACTGCACCGAGTGCATGCTGCCAAGGAATTCCACTCCCTAAAACAACTGTATATGCAAAGAAAGCATTTAATCCCATACCAGGCGCTAAGGCCAGCGGATACTTTCCAAGCAATCCCATTACGATCGATCCAAGAGCTGATGCAAGGGCTGTCGCCACAAACACTGCACCGTAGTCCATTCTAAGTGCATCTGGGTAATCTTTTATAGATGCAAGCGATAAAGTTAACGGGTTTACGACTAATATATAAGCCATCGCCAAGAAAGTCGTTAATCCCCCAATAAATTCACGGCGGTAATTGGTGCCATGTTTCTCAAACTCAAAGTATTTCTGCATTTTCTTTTTCCCCCTATAACTCTTTCTTTTAGTGTGCAAAAAAATGCTCCGGCAAATTCTACCGGAGCATGACTATAGGCGCGTGCTATAACTAGAGGAAAAAGATGCCTCTTTATTAAACACTGCCTCGTAGTCAAGCCATTTACGGTGGCTCGGTAGAAACTTCTGGGCCTTATTCCCAAGATTATACGATGCAATAATTGTTTCTTAATTCCTTTTTTATCTTAACAAGAAAGTCGAAAGTTGTAAATAAAAAATACGAACGATATGATAAAAAAAAATATCATCGTTCGTATTTTTGTTTATTAATACCAATTTTCGTCACTTACTAACATAATTCGACATATTCACTATTACATACCATGCCTCTATTCCTCTGCAATGGTCAAAAAAAACGAGCCTTTTATCCGGCTCGTCTTATACTTTTGCCCTCAATCAAGGCAATCCGCTTTATAGTTTACTCCCATTCAATTGTTGCAGGCGGCTTGCTGGTAATATCATAAACCACTCGGTTTACGTGTGCCACCTCGTTAACAATCCTAGTGGAAATTAATTCTAATACATCCCATGGAATGCGCGCCCAATCGGATGTCATCCCATCAATTGATGTTACCGCGCGGATCCCAATTGTATAATCATAGGTCCTAGCATCACCCATTACACCTACACTGCGGATATCCGGCAGAACAGTGAAGTATTGCCAAATTTCGCGGTCAAGCCCCGCCTTTTTAATTTCTTCCCGTAAAATCCAATCAGATTCACGGACAATTTCAAGCTTATCCTCTGAGATGGCTCCTAACACCCGAATCCCAAGACCAGGACCAGGGAAAGGCTGACGCCAAACAATATCGTCAGGAATGCCCAGTTCCGTACCCAGGGCACGAACCTCATCCTTGAATAAGGTATTGAGCGGTTCAATTAATTTAAATTGCATATCTTCTGGCAGACCGCCAACATTATGGTGGGACTTAATCGTTTGTGCTGTCGCTGTTCCACTTTCAATAATATCGGTGTAAAGGGTCCCCTGTGCTAAAAACTCAATTCCTTCAAGCTTAGTCGCTTCATCATCAAATACATAAATAAACTCATTACCGATAATCTTCCGTTTTTTCTCCGGATCAGAAACACCTTCTAATTTGGATAAGAAGCGTTCCTTGGCATCAACTTTAATCACGTTCATATGGAAGCCTTCAGAGAAGGTCTTCATGACACTCTCTGCCTCATTTTTACGAAGCAGGCCATGGTCTACAAAGATACAGGTTAATTGATCGCCAATCGCTTTATGAATTAACACGGCAACTACCGAGGAATCCACTCCGCCGCTCAATGCACAAAGGACCTTCTTATCACCAACAGTCTCACGAATCTTAGCCATTTCCGTCTCGATAAAGTTTTCCATCGACCAATTTGCATTGCACTCACATACTTTAAAGACAAAATTCTTAAGCAATTCATTTCCATAAACAGAATGACGTACTTCTGGATGAAATTGAACGGCATAAAGCTTGCGATCCTCATCACTCATCGCTGAAATGGGACAAGATGGGCTTGTAGCATTAACGGTGAAACCTTCTGGCGCCTCCACTACTAAGTCCCCATGACTCATCCAAACAGTCTGCTCATTAGGCAGTTCAGCCAATAAAGTAGTTGGATGTTCAAGGACCATGGTTGCCTTCCCATACTCTCGCTGCTGCGCTTTTTCAACTCTTCCGTTAAAGTGAACGGTCATTAGCTGCATACCGTAACAAATCCCGAGAATCGGCAAGCCCATTTCGAAAATAGCTTCGTCACAGCGGAACGAATTCTCATCATAGACACTGTTTGGACCGCCAGAAAAGATAATCCCTTTCGGATTCATTTTGCGGATTTCCTCCGCTGTAATCGTATGCGGATGCAGTTCACTGTACACACCAAACTCACGTATTCTCCGTGTAATCAGCTGATTATATTGGCTTCCGAAATCTAATACAACAATTAAATCTTGCTTTTCCGTCAAAATAGCCACCCCTCAATTTCTAAATAATAATACTAGCTTATACAATTAAGTGGAAAAATAAAAAAAACTAGAATTCTCTTCCCAACATAAACAGGAAGGCAGAATTCTAGTTATCTCGCAAAAGTATCACTAAAAAAATTCCGCCTTCATAGTCAGGCCATTTACGGCGGCCCGGTAGATACTCTCGAACCCTATTTTCGAGGATATATGAAGGTATTTATACCTTATTAGAAAAGCGCAAGGTGTCTGTTTATCGGCGGAAAGCACAAGACGAGCCGGCAGGAAGGTTTGTTCTTTACCTTCATGACGGGGTTGGCTTATGACCTCACGACGCTGGCACCTAGAGCTAGTCATTGAATTAAAACTAATTGTAACAATAGGGTGTTTTTCCGGTCAAGCGATTGTCTTTTTAATTAAATTTTCCCACAATTCACGCGTCTCGTTCCAAGTCCCTTTCGGAAGACTTTGGTGATAAAGATATTGTTCATAGCAGGCGGTTATGCGGGTCATTTCTCTAGTTGCAAAAAACGTATCAATATAACGCGCATAACTGCGGAGAGTTTGATTTTTTTTTCGCTTAAGTCCATATCGGTCTAATTGAATTAATAAAAGCAGATACGCAGAGCTAATATTTTCATCTTTTTTCTTGAACCGATAAAAGAATACGATTAAATATGGAGCCCACCGCCCGCGCCAACGGTAAAGGCTGACCGCCGCTCCTGCTAGGAGCAGAATAACAAATACAATCCGCCCCCCATGCAGTTTCACCTCATTTACAACTGTTTTTATCCCATTGGATGAGTTAGAAACCTTCTTTGTCGTTTTCGGCTTTTTTTCTTCCTTCTCAGGTTTTTTCACAGACGGCGGGGTGAGTGGCTGGCTATTCACCATAGCATTGTCTTTACTATCATAATTAATAGTAAGCTCATTCGAAAAACCTATTGTCGGCTCAAAAGGCACCCAGCCTAAATTCGGCAAGAAAACTTCTACCCATGAATGGGCATTATTATTCGTCACTTCATAAAAGAGCTTAGAGGAGCCCTCATCCTTGTATGACTGAAACTCTCCGCCAGTGTAGCCCTTTACCCAGCGTGTAGGAATACCGATCGTTCTCAACATGACCGCCATAGAAGTCGAAAAGTTATCACAGTAGCCTCTTTTGGTTTCAAATAAGAATTGATCAACATAATCATCCTTCTCACCAGGTACAGCCACTTTTTTCTGATCATAGAGATAACCGGAATTCCCAAAATACTGTTCAACTGCCTTCGCCTTGTCATACCAGTTTGTCTTTCCCTTTGTAATCTCTTCAGTTAATTCTTTTACCCTCGGCGGCAAATTAGTTGGCAGCATTGTATATTTCTCATAAAAGGCCCTGTTCATTTCAGCAGGGAACACGGTTGTCTTCAATAACTCTGAAATTTTATATTTAGGGATATCAAATTCAACCCTAAACGTTTGTGGAACTACAGGTTGTTGATCGTTGGTAACAAAGCTAATTTTCTCATTGTTCCCATCCACCAAAAACTGATTTGTATCTTGGTTAGAAGGCTGTATAGATAGGATTTTCGTAACACCTGCCGGATACATGATGTTATTAAATTTATAGCTGCCGTTCAAAATCACACGTGCAGTTTCCTTTATTCGTTCCACTTCAGCGGGAATGGAATATATGGGAACCAGATCGCCTTTATTAAAAGAGCTAAATGTTGACCCTGAAGCAAGCCAGCCTTTCCCTGTATACATATCTTTCGTTTCCATCTTCCAATAATTCTCTCCATTGCCTTCATAAGCAAATACAGCCTGGTCATCACCAACAAACGGACCACCTAAGGCCCTGTCATCCGTACTATATCCGATTCGGTGCGGACCTGCCTTACTGGAGGAGACTGGCTTATCGTTCTTGGCCGTTAGGTAAGGAACGGGATCAGGCCAGATTGGTGCCGCTTTTGGTGCAGCAATCCCCACCGAAACACTCACAACAATCATGACAGATAGGGGAATCATCCATTTTCGAATCGATACTGCGTCATATTCAACCTTCTCTTTTTGGATAATTCGATAAAAGGTCAGCATCCCCATAACCGCAAACCCCGCCACGACCGTCCGAATAATGGCAGTTTTCGCACTATAGGCAGTAAACGTATCCAATACGGTTATAAATACTAATGTCATAAAGAAAAAAATAAAAATCCGCTGTCTTCTTAAGAGCCAGTAATTAATTAAGTACACCATTAGGGCTAGCAGGAGAAAAAACAATAGGGTCCGGAATTCATTTGAAAGGTCGTACCATTGTCTGCTAAGAAGTAAGCGGATATTATCTGTACAATCCCTGATGAAGGATAAAAACCAGCTGAGATTTAAAAGGCCTTCCTTATAGTGAAGCTGATGGATAGAAAAGAGAATAAAAGTGAGCATCAAAAGCAATTTCCAAATCACTTTGATAGTTAGGAACGATGCTGTAAAAGAAAGCATTAAAAAAACAATAAAGAATCCCATATTACTAGTATTGGTTAATTGCTTGATTGGACGAAGCCATTCCCATAACAGGAAAAAGCTAAGCACGTATAAAAGAAAGGACTGAATATCCCTTTTCATGTCCGGAAATTCACCTCCGAAAAGGCTGACCTTTGCTCGCCTTCATTCACCATAATGATTCGGATCCCACGGGCACTGGCAAGCGAAATCAAAGAGCGTTCGTAGTCTGTTGCTGTTTCCTTATGACCCTTGATAAGAAAGAGGGTAATCGAACCCTTCCTTTGCCCCAGCAGACTTGCTTTTTCTAGCAGCGATTTTGTCAACTGTGCAGTGACCAGTAGGAAGGAAATGGATTGTTGGATAAACAGCCCCTCTGTTTCTATGACTCTATCAAACGACCTTAAACTTTTTGCCTCCACTTTTGCCAGATGATAGAAGAGCTGCCTAAGGTGAGCTTCTCCGCCATTAATGGGAAAGTATGCACGATCCTTACTATAGGTTAAAAAGCCTGTCTGTGCCCCCTTCTTTAACACCGCTCGAACAAGCGAAGCTGTATAGGATACAACAGCTTCAAAACATTGATCTGGAACGCAGTCCATTACTACAAACACATCATGTGATTGGCGCTGTTCAAATTCCTTTGTCATGATTTCGTTACGCTTTGCAGATGCTTTCCAATTAATCCACGAGAAACGGTCTCCTGGCTGGTAATCTCTTACCCCAACCGCCATGGAAGTATCGCGCTGGACTCGTTCTCTTGATGCCGTAAGACCTTGGTCATATTGGTTTTCAAATGGCTGGTAGAACAGTTCGGAATAGGCCGGGTAGACAATGATTTTCCCTTCTTGATTAAACGTCTTTTCTTTTTCAAATAAGCCCAGCGGATCGCCAATTTTAAGCGAAAAGGAATGAAAAAAATGTTCACCGCGCGGCAGTTCATCGATGATGTATTCATAGGAAAATTCTTTTTTCACTCCCGGCAGGATGAGGCTCTTTGTTTTCTTTCGTTGTTGGGCTGATTTTAGAGGTTCATTTACATGATCTTCGATTAGCAGAAAAAATAATGGAAAGGCATTCGCCCGCTTCACCTTTACCGTCACCTTTAATGACTCACCAGCATTAAAATCACTTTTTGGCAAAAGCCTTGTGACTTCTAGTTCATTTAAGGAATAAAAGGATAAGGCCATGCAGTAAATAGCAAATGGCAAAAAGCTATAAAATAAAAACCAGCTGACAAATCCTCCTTCGAACATGGCATATGAAAAGGTGAGGAAAACCAGAATAAGGAGGAGAATGAATTTCCAAACTTTTCTTAACAGAATCCAACGTTTTTTCATGATTATTTCACAAGCCTTTGAACCGGTACAGGTACTCTCGCAACCACTCGTGCCACTATTTCTTCTGCTGAGATTCCCTCAAACTTTGCCTCTGACTTTAAAATAATCCGATGGGATAAGACAAATGAGGCTAAATACTGGATATCATCTGGCAATACATATTCACGATTGTTCATAAACGCATAGGCCTGGGCTGCTTTCATAAGGGCAATCGCCCCCCTTGGACTTGCCCCCAGATAAACACTGCCATGCCCTCTTGTTCGGTTGACAATATCGACGATGTAGCGTTTTATCGTATCATCGACGAAAACATTTTTAATCTCATTTTGTAGAGCAATTAAGCCTTCTAGGTCAATCACTGGTGTAAGCTCCTCAATCGGAGGCACCTTTTGGGCCCGGTTGAGGACTTCCATCTCCTCTTGTAAATCAGGATAGCCCATTTTCATTTTTAGCAAAAATCGATCAAGCTGTGCCTCAGGAAGCGGATAAGTTCCCTCATATTCAATCGGGTTTTGCGTAGCCATCACAAAAAAGGGCCGGTTCAATTTATGGGTTACCCCATCGATGGTGACGCTCGATTCTTCCATTCCTTCTAAGAGAGCTGCTTGGGTTTTAGGCGATGTCCGGTTGATTTCATCCGCCAGGATAATGTTTCCCATCAGCGGACCTGGCCGAAATTGAAATTCCATTTCTTTAGGGTTATAAATAGACACTCCGGTTACGTCTGACGGTAAAAGGTCCGGGGTAAATTGGATTCTTCTGAAGTTCGCATTCACTGACTTGGCGAGGGCACGAACCATCATCGTTTTCCCGACACCCGGGACGTCCTCGAGTAACACATGTCCTCCAGCCAGCAGCGCAACAAGACTCAATTCTGCTACATTCCGTTTCCCAATCATAACCTTTTCAATGTTTTCTATAATTCTTTCAATGGTTGGATTCACTTGATCAAGGGACAAGGTAATACCTCCTTGCGATTTAACCGATTTATGGTAATTAACTATGTATTCTCGGTTTTCTGGAAAAATCCTGTATAAAAAAACACCTTGTTCTGAATGCCGACAATTATTAGACGAAAATTTGATTGGATGTTAAAAAACTTCTAGTATTGGCTCTCCTTAATAAATAGCGAGCGGCTTTCCCTCTTAATTATTGGAGAAAAAAAAGGACCCTTCCCATTAGGGAAAGATCTGGCTTTATTGAAGGGATATTAAAGTTAACTTTTGACCCCTTTTTCCTTCGAGTGTCAGCGTTACAAATTCCCCTTGATGATTAAATAATTTATTGATCATATCTCCTGTTGCTTTAGCGGTATTCGAGTGGCCATCACTGGTGATAAAGAGAAAAGTTCCTTCCGAGTCTATCTCTCCTATTTGTCCGGTTACCTTTATTTGAGTTGGTATTAATGCAGTTGTGGCAGGGATTTTGATTGGCTGTCCAACCTTCAGCTTTGTTGGATTTACTGACGGATTCAGCTTTTGAATAGCTGTTACAGTGATTCCTAAATCTTTGGCGATTTTTGTAAAAGTGTCGCCTTTTTTAATCATATATACAGTGGATGAACTTGTTTCTTTGCTTTTTAAATATGTTTCGCTTACAAATGCTACTTTACCTTTAAAGTTTATCTTTGCCCAGCCATTATCATGGGAAGTCACAGACACAGGATCATTTAAATTTAATGAGCCTAAAACACTACTCCCAATGGAAGCTGTTTCTCTTACTCTTAATGCGGAGGCAGTCACATACATGGTTTTGGCCTGTGTGTCATTGGTGAGTGCATCCACTTTTGTTTGTGTTAGATAGCCAGCGCTAACAAAACATACCCGTCCTTTTATCAGAATGCCCGCCCAGCCGTTTTCAATAAACGAAACCTTCACTGCCTCACCTTTCTGATACTTCCCAATAATACTACTATTGGTTGTTGGCTGGGACCTAACGTTTAATGATGTAGCCGTTACTGTTCTATCTTCAACTTTTGGCAGTAGAATTTTCTTACCATCGATAGAAGAAAGGCCATTGGCCTCTAATATTTCTTGGGCGGTAATCCCATGTCTGGCTGCAATAGTTTCAATCCTCTCACCTGCTTTTACTTGGTAGCTGTACTCTTGAATGAAGGCAGCATTTGCTGTACTAGTAAAAAAACCAAGAACAATAGTAAAAATACCCGTGACGATCAGTTTTTTAATCGGATTTTTTTGTATTAGCTGGTGAACCTGTTTCGCATATGTATGTAAGTTTGCACTTATATCATTTAAAAGTCCTTTGACATCTAAGACATTGCGGATGTCAAAAAAATTGAAATTTTTGTAAAATTCTCGTTTTTCCATTCTTGATGTGAACACTGGTGCCGTTTTTGCAGCTTTGTTTTTGCCATATGTTTCTTTTCTGCTTAGTGTCAGTTCCCCCGTTGGATGTATCTCTTTTTTTATCATTTAACTTTTCTCCTATTCGCTCTACGCTGTTGAAAGTCTTACCCTCACCATCTATTTCCTCTAAATGAATTATCTTCCTATCATAGAAGTTCGTTTATCACAAAGGTTTTCTGTCCATAATTCGAGTTTTTTCTACAAATTCAAAAAAAACCTTATAAATTATTAGGCTCTGTTAATCTTGAATGTTGA
>NZ_JBALNF010000032.1:0-26411 GCF_036962465.1 Neobacillus vireti | reverse complement strand
TCCGCTCCAATCAACGCTGCAAATCAACAATAACCATTAACACAGCCAATTATTAAAAAGAGGATGAATCATAGGAATGTTCTGGCATTCCGGATTCATCCTCTGTTTTTTATCCTTTAACTCTTAAAGATTTGCTGTATTAAAGGTGTCTCCGCCTTCAATGGTGCCGGTTTTAAAGCCTTTATTAAACCAGCGCTTCCGCTGCTCGGAGGTTCCATGAGTAAAACTCTCCGGAACTACATAGCCCTGTCCCTTCTTCTGGATATTATCATCACCTACAGCGTTAGCTGCGTTTAGAGCCTCTTCAAGGTCACCCTTTTCGAGATAACCTTTTCCTTGCGCATAGTGGGCCCAAACGCCCGCTAAATAGTCAGCCTGCAATTCAAATCGGACAGAGAAATCATTTGTTTTTTTCTCGGCTGCTGATACCTGATCCCCCGAATGCAACAGAGTTTGAACGTGGTGGCCAACCTCATGGGCTATTACGTACGCCATGGCAAAGTCACCTGGTGCTTTGAATTTGTCTTTCAGTTCCTGATAAAAACTTAAATCAATGTAAAGCTTATGATCACCCGGACAGTAAAACGGGCCTACTGCCGCACTAGCTGATCCACAGGCTGACTGGACACTGCCTGTGTATAAAACTAACTTAGGATTTTCGTAAGTGAGTCCTCTTTTCTTGAATTCTTCAGACCATATATCTTCTGTATCGGCCAGGACAACAGAAACAAAATCTGCCTGTTCCTTTTCTTGAGCTGATTCTTGGTATGGAGTATTTGAATCAGCCCCATTGCTTGTTGTCATATTATTGATTAAATTGCCTGGATTACCGCCAAGAAGCGTAAAGAGGAGCACAATAATGATACTGCCTATACCTCCACCAATGATTGTTTTGCCACCCATTCCCCTGCGATCTTCGATGTTTGAACTTTCCCGTCTTCCCTTCCATTTCATGATTTTACCTCCCTAAAAATGATAGCGGGTTACCTACTGTGTTATACCCAATTAGAAGGATTAAAAGTATCAATATTTTTGGAAATCATTCTGTTACTAGTTGTTACTATTGTCCTACCTTAATTTACAATTACTACTAAATTCAGGAAATTAGTAGGTTGTTATTTTCATGAATAAAATAATAGAATAATAACGTATATACAATACATAAAAAATAATAAATATACATAAATAGGAGGTTAGTAAGTGTGAAGAAAAACAAACAGAAAAAAGTGGCCGCCGGCTTGTTGGTTGTCAGTCTAGTCGCTACTATTCCTTGGACGACTGGTTTTGCTGAGGGGCAAAAATGGACGAATGTGAATGCATACGAGGAACAAGATGGTAGCAAGTTTAATAGTGAAAATTATGATTTTGTAAAGTTCTCGCAAATCGGTACAATACTAAGTACTATTGCGAAACAATCAAACCGTGTGAAAGTAGAAGTCCGCGGAAAATCAGCAGATGGAAACCCTCTTTATGTTGTAACCATTGCTGATCCAACCACACAAGGAAAGTTTGGAAAAATACAATCTTTACGAAAACAAATGTTTAAAAATCCAGGCAAGGCACAAGATTGGATTGCTGCTAACCCCGATTTTAAAGTGCCCATTATGGTTAATGGCTCTATCCATGGAACAGAGTTTGTAGGAAGTGACGCGGTTCTTCAATTAATCGAACGATTCGCTACTCAGAATGACCAAGAGACCAAAAATATCTTAGCAAACAACATACTTATTTTTAATGTGGTGCAAAACCCTGACGGCCGTGTCAATGCTACCCGTTTTAACGGGGAAGGAATCGACTTAAACCGTGATTTTATCACCCAATCCCAGCCGGAAACGCAGGAAACAGTTGCACTGATTAAAGAATGGAATCCGATGGTGTTCTTAGATACACATGGATATGTAAAAAATTACGCACCAAACCGACAAGGTTTAATTGAACCATGTACGCCGCCGCATAATCCTAATTATGAATACGATTTATATAATAAATGGGCTTATAAGCAGGCTGAAGCAATGGAAGCAAACATCATGAAAGATAATCCTAATTTTAAAGGCAATCTTTATAAGAGCATGGAAGGTGTCTATATTCCGCAGCGTAATGACACTGCCGGCTGGGATGACTACCCGCCGATATTTACTCCAATGTATGCAATGTACCACGGGGCCTATGGGCATACACTTGAAGCGCCGACCAACGACTGGGATGGGGTCCGCTGGCAGTATGATGCCATCATGGGTGCATTGAAATTTGCTACTGAAAATAAACAAGCAATGATTACTGATCAAATTGAAATGTTTAAACGCGGCATTACCTTTGACCATCCTTTCCATCAGGACGGCTTCTTCCCGAAAGCCTATCTCCTTCCAGTTGATGAAAAGGACCCAACTGTAACAGATAAAGCCGTTAATCATCTACTGAATAATGATATTGAAGTGGTGCAGGCATCAAAAGATTTTACTGCAGATGGAAAAACATATCCTAAAGGAACCTATATTGTACAAATGGATCAGGCTAAGGCAGGATTAGCTAACACAATGCTTTGGGATGGCGAAGACATTACAAATGATACACCAGCTATGTATGATATTTCAGCATGGAGTCTGCCAGAACTTTGGGGATTTGAGGCCGTACCAACACAAATGCCGGTTGACGTTACCTCAACAAAAGTGAATCAGGTTACGGAACAAGGTTCTCTTAGTGGTAAGGGGCCATTCCTACTACCAAACAGCTCCGTGAAAGCTGTTAATCTCGTTAACACATTATTAAAGCAAGGGGTAGCTGTAAAGCGCGATACAGAGGGTAACTTTTATACTGAAGCGGCGGCTAATAAAATTTCAGCCGCTGTAAAAGCAGCCGGCCTGAAAGTTGAATCTAGAGATAAAATTCCTGCAGATGCCGTAGATTTATCCAGCCTAAAGGTAGCCATTCTTAAAGATGGAGGGATGGGTAAACAACAATCTCACAGTGGAACAAAACTTGCCCTTAAGCGTCTTGGCTTTGATGTGACTGAAGTGACACCAGTACAAGCCGCAGAGCAAGGTCTTAAAGGATTTGATGTATTTGTTTACAGCGGAACAGAAAGTCTAATTTCTACAAACTTATCAGCTGCAAATAAGGAATTTGGTTTCGAAAACGCTGGACAGCTTGAATCATTTAAGGCCAATATAACTGCATTTGTAAATAATGGCGGCAAATACGTAGCCGTTGGTGCCGGGGCTTCTAAAGCAACCAAAACACTTGGGCTTACGGATGATATCATTAATACTGGTGGTTCTAACAGCAATGGAATTGTAAAGGTCAATTATGAAGGAAGTGGTCTCACTGCAGGTTATGCTGCGGATGACCTCGGCTTCGTTTATCGACCAGTTTGGTACACAGGGACTGACAATGATAAGGTCGCTGCAACCCTTGCAAGCTCTAATGATTTCTTCCTAGCAGGACATTGGGCAGGTAATACTGCCGCCAAAGGACAGGCTGTCATTGTGAAAGAGCAAGCTAAAGATGTAACCCTAATCGGATTGGAAGCAGGTTTCCGTGATCATACCGATTACTTATTCCGACTATTATCCAATGCTATTTTTGAAAAATAAGAATAGGATGAAGGCCTGGTTCAACATATGAACCAGGCCTATTTCCCCTTTTCAGCCAATCCTATCAGTACTATCCTTGTTTTCTGTCACTGGAATAATTGGCAGAATAATGTGTGAAGGATACTGTTTGTTGTGATAAATGGTTTGCTTTGCTTTTATTGTTCGATTGCTCTCAATCAAGGAGCCTCCGGTATTGGGATTAGGAAGGTATTGCGGAAAGCTGCTTGAGGAAATTTCTAGTGTGATTCGATGGCCCAGAAGGAACACATTACTAGTTGCCCAAAGGTCAATTTCATATTCAGCCACTTCTCCGGTTAATTCCTGTTCAGGATAGTATCCGTTCCGGTACTTTGCATTGACGATCCCTTCAGCTAAATTTATTGCTTTGCCATCGGGAGCCGTATCTATAAGCTTTGCTGTGAAATCTGTATCCTTAGCATCTGTTGCAGCCCATAACTTCACCTTCACTGGCCCTGTCACTTCTACGGCTTCAGTTAATGGTTCAGTCGAATAAACGAGTACATCCTCTCGTTCTTCAATCTCACCTTGGTCAAATGGCCCCATTGTCAGCGGACCAGCAAATAATGTCCCCCCTCCTTTCGTCGGCACAGGATCTTTTGGATCATATGTAAAAGTATCCATGTGTTCGTCTTCAGGCTTTATTACTGATAGATGACCATCTCCCTGTTTCGTATTGGCATGGCCCTTGCTATGCAAATATAAATTAGTATATTGTGTTCGTTCAAGCGGCCATGCCATTTCATCCCGCCATCGATTAATTCCCATAACAAAAATTTTAACGGGTGCCTCCGTTATTACTTTGTTTTCTATCCCTAATAACCAGTGATTAAACCAGTTAATGTGGAGATCCGTAATGTTCTCTTCTAAATTGATCGATTCCCCGGAAGCTTGGATACCGAAGGAGCACTCTCCTTGTACAGAGGAAAAATATCCATGTCCCCATGGCCCGACAATCAATTTTTGACGCTTCCCAGTTTTAGCCATTTCCACGTAATTGGTTAACGTTGGACCAATAAAACAATCATACCAGCCACCTAAGTGGAAAGCTGGAACCTGCAAATCTTCATACTTATCTGCAATACTTGATTCCTTCCAGTACTCATCATCATCAATTGAATGGTGTAATTCCTCGAAAAAGTAATCAGCAACACCAAGTTCCTTTAAAGGCGGCCACTGATTAATCGGGGCAAAGTGGTAAAGTTCTGCCAATCCATCCAGATAACCCCCAAGATTTTTTAATGCTTCCATTCTTTCCTCTGGATTTTTATATTTCCGTTTCAATAAATCAGGGGCAATAGATTCAAGAGTCCAGGTTTCTGAAAATCCAAGCTGATAAACACCATTTCGGTATAAAGCACCGTTTCTTTGGTCATTCAATGTCATCGCCGGTAATATGGCAGCTAAGTGCGGCGGCTTTTTCGATGCAGCCATCAGCTGGGTATATCCATAATAAGACATACCAAACATCCCAACTTTCCCTGTCGAATACGGCAGTGATGCAGCCCATTCCACCGTATCATAACCATCATTTCCTTCCTGTCTAAACGATTGAAATTCCCCTGCCGACTGAAACCGTCCTCTCACGTCTTGAATAATCACCACAAATCCATTTTCAACAAGGCGGTTTGTGTCAAGATACCGATGCGAATAATGCGGCAAATCCTTACTGTACGGAAGCCGGGTCAATAGAACCGGAAAGGTTCCTTCCCTATTTGGACGGTAAATATCCGCATAAAGGACAACACCATCTCTCATCTTACATGGTACATTTTTTTCAACAAGAATCTGAAACTGATTCATATGAACACCCTAATTTCTATATTTTTATTGTAAATATGAAATTTATCTCAAAATACTATCCCATGAAGCCTGAAAACTTCATGGGATTGCGGCTGTGTTTTTATAGATTACTAGCTTGGCTGATTGGTTCTTCTTGGATAACAGAAACCTTTTTTGTAAATATGCTAAAGGCAAACATAACAACAGTATTGACCGTAATAGCAACGACACCAATGTCTAAATCCTGGATAAAATGCGGTGCACTTGGAAACATTGTGGCCATGGTGGTACTTTCTAGGGTTTGATATGCAACAATTGCCACTCCAACAATCATCCCAATAGAAGCCCCAATTTTACTAATTGGATTCTTCTTCATTAAACTAAAAGCAAGCGGCGGGAAGAGTTGTAGAACAAAGCTGTATGCCATTGTCAGCAGAGCGATCATTGTATTCCCTCCATAAAATGTAAAGAACAAGGAAATTAATGCAATAAGCGGAACAAAGATGCGCGTTAATTTTGCCAGCTTCTGATCAGATGTGTTCGGTTTAAAATGTTTAAATATGTTTTTCGAAAGAATTGTTGATGCAGTTAGAATCAACAACGAACAAGGAATGAGAGCTGCAAGTAATCCTGCCGCTCCAATCACACCAATAAACCATGGAGGCAGTGATTCTTTGGCAATTTTAAACAAAGCGAGGTCTGAAGCTGTCCCTTCCAAATTTGGAATTTGCAGTACTGCTGTAAAACCAATAAATAGGATAAATACAAGAACGATTTGATATAAAGGTAAAATCGCAGTGTTTTTTCTTAAGGCAGTTTCACTCTTCGACGATAAGCTGGCGCCAAAGCAGTGCGGCCACATATACTGTCCCAATGCAATCGTCATACAGATAGAAACATACCAAGAAATACTTAACCCTTTATCAGGCATTAAAAGGAATCCCGGCTTTACTTTCTCTAAAGTCTCAAACATTGGATGGATTCCACCATAGTAATGATATGGCAAATAGAATCCCAAAAATAGAATAACAGTAAGCATAAGAATATCTTTTAAAACCGCTGTCCATGCAGAACCATGGATCCCAGAGATATACACGAAAATCGTTACTGCAATTAAGCCAATCCAAACCGCTATTTTCGGAGGGATCGCTCCGTACGAGGCTTCAGAAACAATAATCTGAAATCCTTTCAGCTGTAAAACAATATATGGGACCATCGAAATAACACCGATTATTGCTACAAGTAACCCTAAATTCTTACTTTGATATTTTTGGGCAAAGAAATCTGATTGGGTAATGAGATTGTTTTTTTTAGCATAGCGCCAAATTGGAGGCAGGATCCAAAAAGGAATCACATAGGTAAGGGCACAAAAGACATAAATTGTCGGTCCCCCCATCCGGTAGGCTCCACCGCTTGCACCTAAGAAAACAAATGTGGAAAACATTTCTCCAGCCATTAACACAAACATAATCAGTGAACCAAAATTTCTTTCAGCAACCGCCCACTGTTCGAGCTTCATCTCCCGCCCTTTTCGCGCTCTTATTCCTAAGTAAATAGCAAAGACCAGCGTTAAACCAATGATAAAAATGGAGCTATTCATTTGTTTTGCTCCTTTCGATCATAGATGACGTTACATACCAATAGACAGACCGATGTCAGGATTAGCCATAACGTAGACCAAAATACAATAAACGGTAATCCCAAAACATAAGGTTCAACTTTATTAACAACCGTTAATGACCCAATTGCTGGCAAGATGGTAAGCAATGCAATCCACTTCTTCATTAGCAAAAATCCCTTCTAATGTGAATTTTAAAGGAGTTTCAGTCTATCCTTTGTAGGCGTTTTCATTTATCTAAAAAATAATTGACTTTATTTTCAGATAGTTTATTCCGGATTTCCCCTTCTCACTCAAATAGAAGTAAGAAGGGGATAACACTAGGCTCTAACGAACAATCAGGCCCTATTATTAACTAGGCTTTTAATGAAACAAGTGAGTGGATAATCTCAACCGCACGGTCTCCAACTTCCGAAGTTGATGCAGTTCCTTTCATATCTGGTGTTAACACCTTAGCCTCGACAAGCAGTTCCTCAATTGAGTCGAGAACTAATTTTCCGTATTTATCGTATCCAAGAAAGTCGAGCAGCTGGCTGGCCGACCAAATCGTTGCTAAAGGATTGGCAAGACCTTTTCCGGCAATATCGGGAGCAGATCCATGAATCGGTTCAAACATCGAAGGATATAATTTTTCCGGATTAATATTTGCCCCGGCAGCAAGCCCAATCCCCCCGGCCAAAGCTGCACCTAAATCGGTTAAAATATCTCCAAATAAATTAGAGGTTACTACGACTTCAAATCGCTTGGGATCGGTAATCATAAGCATTGCCGCTGCGTCCACTAGATAGGATGCTATTTTTACATCTGGATACTCCTTGCTTACCTCTTCAAAAACCTGATCCCAAAAAACCATTGAATAATTTAAGGCATTCCCCTTACTAATACTTGTTAACGATTTTCTTTCTCGCCTTGCCGTTTCAAACGCATAGCGGATAACGCGTTCTGTACCTTTACGGGAAAACACCCCAGTTTGCAATACCACTTCGTTATCTGAGCCTTTAAATAACCAATCCCCTGCCCCTGCATATTCACCTTCACTATTTTCACGGATAAACAGCATGTCCACATCATCAGCATTGACACCCTTCAACGGACATACGGCACCTTTAATTAACTTTATTGGACGGATATTAATATACTGATCAAAGCCTTTTCTTATTTTTAATAGTAAATCCCATAATGAGATATGATCCGGTACACCCGGATAACCAACAGCACCTAGAAAAATCGCATCAAAGTTTTTTAGTTTTTCCATACCGTCTGGATCCATCATTACACCATGCTTGGCGTAATACTCACAGCCCCACGGGAAATAGGTGTATTCGAATTGAAGCGAAGAATCCAATTCGGCAATTTTATTTAATACTTTAATGCCTTCCTGTAGAACTTCAGGTCCAATCCCATCTCCAGGAATTACAGCAATTTTATAGGAACTCATCACTTTTCTCCTTTGGTCCAGACAACTAATTTTAATTCTGTCATTTCCTCAATTGCATATTTAATCCCTTCACGACCTGTACCACTTTCTTTTACACCGCCATATGGCATTTGGTCCACTCGGAAAGTTGGAATATCGTTGATAATAACAGCCCCTACTTCGAGCATCTCACTTGCTAATAGAGCATGATCGATATTTTTTGTATATATACCGGCCTGCAGACCGTATCTTGAATTGTTTACGTATCCAATTGCTTCTTCAACTGATTTTACTTTATTAACAATCACAACTGGAGCAAATACCTCCTGGCAGGATACTTTTAGGAGCGGATCGACATTCACAATTACCGTTGGCTCTAAGATTCCTTTAGTTAGTTTCCCTCCAGCCAAAACCACTGCCCCGTTTTGTTTTGCTTCTTCAATCCAGCTTATTGCACGTTCCGTTTCTTTCTTTGAAATTAACGAAGAAATGAAAGTTTCCGGATCTAATGGATCTCCGATTTTTAATTTCTTGGCCGCTTCTACTAACTTCTCAACATATTGATCATATACCTCTTCATGGGCATAAACACGCTGTAAGGAAATGCAAACCTGCCCTTGGTTTGAAAATGCACCTATAATACAACGGTCAATGACTTCATCGATATTTGTATCTTTATCTAAAATAACCGCCGCATTTGACCCAAGCTCTAAAGT
Source organism: Neobacillus vireti (assembly GCF_036962465.1). GTDB lineage: Bacteria > Bacillota > Bacilli > Bacillales > Cytobacillaceae > Neobacillus > Neobacillus vireti_B. Next base: position 17,270 of record NZ_JBALNF010000032.1, on the reverse strand, counting down.
GGTTTTCTTTAAACCGGCTTTATTGCGGATCCCGATTCCAACTGCGGGACTTCCCGTAAAGGTAATCATTTGCACTCGATCATCTTTTATTATTGCCTCCCCCACAACAGAACCTGGACCAGTCACCACATTCAATATTCCGTCTGGTAATCCAGCTTCTTTAAAAAGATCAGCAATGTATAAAGCGGAAAGAGGGGTTTGTAATGCCGGTTTTAACACGATTGAATTCCCAGATGCAATCGCTGGTCCTACTTTGTGGGCAACTAGATTCATTGGAAAGTTAAACGGTGTAATTGCCCCAATAACGCCAATGGGCTTGCGAACGGTATAACCGATTCTCCCCACTCCGCCTGGCGCCGCATCAAAGGGTATCGTTTCACCATGGATTCTTTTTGCTTCCTCTGCTGCAAATTTATAGGTTTCAATCGTTCTTGCAACTTCGCCTTTAGCAAAAGAAATCGGCTTTGCTGATTCCATTGCGATCACTTTTGCCGCTTCGTCTGCTCTTTCTTTCAATAATTCTACCACTTTTTCCAAAATCGCAGACCGTTCAAATGCTGGCATTTTTGAAATTACTTGAAATGCCTTCTGAGCAGATTTAATTGCTTCTTTCGTTAACTGCTCATCTGCCATGGAAATTTCAGCAATTACTTCTCCAGAATATGGGGAATAAAGAGGCGCATAAACCGTGGTCTTTACTTCCTCGCCATTGATAAATAAATGCTTTTTTTCTACAGTCTTCACATTTGTCATCGACCTAACGCCTCCAATACCATTTCATGAAATTGAACAATTGCCTTTTCCGATTTGGAATATACTCCTTTGTTAAAGGCCCGGGAACGGAATCCAATTTGCTCTAATTCTACTAATTCAACATCTTCCTGCCTTACTTGTTCAGCAAACGTAACTAAATCTTTTTCTTCTTGCGTCAAATTTTCATCTCTAAAATAGTAGGTGTACACCCCTAAGGTAGTTTCCTCGTCAATCGGAACCATTTGAATGGTTGCCATATTTCCGGGACCTGGATATATCGTTACCATTAGGTTAGGCCATAACCAATAAAATTCTCCGCCCTGCATTTCTGCCTCATTCAAATCTGTTGTTCCCATTGTTTTATCCGGCTTCACAACCGAACCCTGTACAGAATAGTTTTGACACGTCACAATTTGATAGTTTTTCATATCTAGAGTGGCAACAAAGCTAGGATGTGCAACATGACAGTGATCACACTCCAAATAGTTGTCAATGAATGCTTTCCAGTTTGCTTTAATGACACGAGTTTTTTGACTAACTCTTTTTAACTCGCCTAGAAATGGAAACTTGCCTAAACGTTCAAAGAAATCACCATATGTTTCACTTAAAGATTTTGCATCATCATCAAGGTTAACAAAGATTAAAGACTCCAGGATTTCCATTTTGACCGGTCTTAGACAGCGGTCCCCAACACAATGAGCATCTTCACCAGTAAAGTTTGGGGCTTTGTTTAAAGAACCATTTAAATGGAATGTCCAGCCGTGATATCCGCATTGAAGAATTTTCTTTTGGCCAGCCTCATTTTTTTCAAGCTTTGTTGCACGGTGAGGGCAAACATTATAAAACGCACGAATGACTTCGTCCATACCACGGGTAACAATAATTGGCTCACCCGCTACGTCGATCGTAAAAAATTGCCCTGGTTTTTCTAACTGACTTACATGGCCAACCACTTGCCAAGATTTAGCGAATACATCCTTCATTTCTTGCTCATACACTTTTGGATCTGTATATAAATCATAAGTTAATGTTCTTTCAAAAGTTCGATTTGTTTTATTTTGGACCTCATTATATGCCATTCTGGTTTTCCTCCTCTTAATTTCTGTTTTTGAACAGTTTAGTAACTTATTAAAATTTTATTGAATGTTGCATCTCCCCCTTACTAACAATATGAGTCATGTTTGATTCACCTTTGAAATCCCCAAATGCACTGTGATAATAGTAAAAATTAAACGTTTACAAGATTATGAATATCTTGTTTAATTAACTCAGGTGAGTTCCCTCATCCATGTCTAGCGACATTCACTTTTATATATTGCAAGTATCATGCCAATATCTATAAACATTGAATAAGTAAGAAAAACATCCATTTGTTTTAAAAATTTTTAGAAATCCGATGGAAAAACGAGTTGATTTCAACTCACACGAACCGAAAACAACTCATTCTGCAAGGAGAGAGAATGAAATGGTATCTGAAACGCAAAGCCCTTTTGAAATCACAGTTGAGACATTAAAAAAAATCCTCGACTTTTCTTCAGATGAGATATTTGTGCTGGATTCTGAGCAGCGTGTTATTTATGTTAATGGTGTATGTGAAAGACATTATGGTTTAAAGCCGGAAGATGTGGTAGGAAAAAAAAACGCAGAACTCTATGAAAAAGGATATTGGAAACCCTCTATTGTTCCATTAGTGTTCAAGGAAAAAAAGACAGTTACTATTAAGATGACCACTTATTTAGGCGCAGAGTTGTTAACGACAGCGGTTCCCATTTTAAATGAAAAAGATGAAATAGAATTTGTGGTGACTACCTCACAGGAACTGCAAAACTATAAAAGTATCCAAACCGAGAAAGAAGAAAATCCACCTTCTGACACCCTTAATAGCACCACTCCCATCACAAATTGTGAAAAGATGAAAAACATTTTAAAGGTATGCGAAAAAATTGCAAAAGTTGATTCAACTATCTTAATCCAAGGAGAATCAGGTACTGGAAAAGGAGTATTAGCTCATTACATCCATAACATCAGTAAACGGGCCAGCAAAACTTTTTTAACAATAAACTGTGCTGCATTACCCGAAGACTTGCTCGAATCAGAACTGTTTGGATATACAGAGGGGGCATTTACTGGGGCAAGCAAGAACGGTAAAAAGGGCCTGCTTGAAATAGCAGATCAAGGCACATTATTTCTTGATGAAATTGGTGAAATGCCCTTATCGCTTCAGGCAAAACTTCTACAAGTCATTCAAGAAAAGCAGTTTCTTTCGATCGGTGGCCATAAGATGAAGAAAGTGGATGTTAGGATTATCGCAGCAACCAATCGGGATTTAGTTGAAATGGTACGCAAAAATCAGTTTCGTGAGGATTTATTTTATCGACTCAACATTATCGATATCCATCTGCCGCCGCTTCGGGAGCGGAGAGAGGATATTATTCCGTTAACCTATAATTTCTTATATAAATTTAATAAAACATATGAAATGAATAAAATTATCTCTCAACAATGCTTGGATTTATTTTATTGGTATTCCTGGCCGGGAAACATCCGCCAGCTTGAAAATCTTATGGAGAGACTGGTGGTCACTAGCGATTCAATCATTCAGAAAAGTGATTTACCTGATTTAATCATAAGTAAGATTAAGCCTCAAACACAGCATCTTCTCCCTTCTAATCTTGATGAAGCAATCGAGCATGTGAAGAAGACACTCGTTAATCAATCCTATAAAAAACATAAAAGCTCAAGAAAAGTGGCAAATGACTTAAATATTAGCCAAACGAGGGCAGTGAAATTGATTAGCCAATACTGTGATAGTATAGAGGAAAGCTAATGAGACTGACAAATCAAAGAGGCCTTGCTCAAAATTTGAGCCAAGTTTTTTTATAAATCTAAAAAAAGGGCTGCCCGAAGAGTAAGCCGTTCTCTTTTGGAGTACCCACATAGGAAAACGCATATATAAAAACAAGTATAAAAGCAGTGGATTTCACACACGAAATCGCACTGCTTTTATCATTATTAAGAGGGGTTGTATTGTGAAATTAGAAATAAACCTTATTGCACTAACGGAGCAGATAAGTTAAGGAAGCAATAATTCATTAAAGCAAAGTTATTATTCATTAATTATAATTGAGTTAATTGCTAATAACCCTTTTGAAAGGCGGTTTTTCTTTGCTGGATTACATTTGGTTAAATGATAAGTCACCAATATTAAACCAATTACCAAACAAGTTTAAATCGGCAGTAATTTTACTTCACCCTTTCGTCAAAATGCCCTTGGGATGGGGAAAAAATAATCGTAAGAACGATGACGAACATATATATCCTTCAGATAAAGACATTTTAGAATATGGTAAACCAGTAAGCTGGAAGACAATGTTACACGAAAGTGGTTTAACATCCCTCGGGGAACTTGCTATTGCACTCAAAACGTCTATCGGGGCGTTGAGAAAACAATATGCTAGGAAGGATTTAGCGGAGAGATTGCTTTCCAGTATTAAAGATGACCTGTATTATCCCAATGAGGATTTTACATCCATATTTCTAATCACTGACTTAATAAATGTTCTTGAATCAAAAGGGGCAAATCAACTAAGTTATTCAGACCCTATACTTGATAAAAGTGGTACTATAAATCCTAAGTGCATTACTCCTTTAGATTTTAGTGAACTATCACTTAAAGAATTAATGATTACTGATGAAAATATGGATTTTGCATTTATGAATGTTTATGACTCATTTATTACAATTCTGATGGCTAAAGATGAAAACATTGAAGAAATTGTTAAAGTAATAAATTGTGAAACGATAGTATGCGATAAAGACACATATATAAACTGGTATTCACAAGCTTATTAAGCTAACGGGTGCTATGTTTATAAGAAATTTTAATGACGACAGGGAAACTGTCGTTTTTTTAGTTATCAATTAGCAAGTCTATTTGCAGTGCAATTAGCAGGAGCATAATAAAAATTATGCTTCTGCTAATTCACCTTCTATTTACAATGTTAATTTTGGTATGAAGATTGTCATAAACCTTATCAAGTCAACTAAATAGCAGAGTGAATTCTTATGCGAATTACTCTGCTATTTTAGCTGTTTTTATATGTGTTTTTATACCTGCGGGTACTCCAAAAGAGAACGGCTAACCCGAAGAGGCAGCCCCTTTTTAATTACGAATTAAAGAATATTAATAAGTTAATCCATGACCAAGTTTATAAACATTACCATCACTATCCTGATACGCATATGTCATTCCTTCTGGCATATACTTGTCCTTGTCATAACCTGGTACGTCATTTCTTGACACACAATTACCCTCTTCATCAACTGCAATCACGGCTTCGCTGGCTGGCAATGTCAACGGTAAGACACCTACTGGACGGCTATTGCCTGCGATTACCTCATATTGTGCCTTATAGTAGGTATCGTAACCAGCCATTAGAACATCTGCCAAAGGTTCAACATTCCCAAGGATCCATGGCAGAATGACATTCACACTCATAATGACCTTTCCACCGCGGACATGAACACTGTCTGCCACTTCTTTAAGATGGTCCATTCCACTTAAAGTAGTTTCTTGATAGGTAGACCCATCCAAAGCTGTTTCTGTTTTATCTTCGCAGATTTCAAGTTCTAACAGTCCAGGAGTTGCATTGAAATAAGCTCCTGATTTTGGACTTAAGAACAGAATAGCATAGTCTGCTTCTTCATGATTATCTGTCAAAGTAAATTGACCAAGCTCTTGACATTCCTGTCTTGCTTTTTCTGTATAAGCAGCTGCCCGCTCTGGTTCCTTATGGAACACTTCTACATAAACCTTCTTATCTCCAAGCTTTTCAGCTGTTAAAGGCAATGTCTGGTTAGAATTTTTAAGAACGGTTACTGATTTTTTATGAGCTTCATATGCTGCTTCCCAGCTAGTTGGATTATTAATAACAGAAGTAGCATTCTCTGGTGAAACATAAGTACGATCATCGAATAATCCCAAAGCAAACATCTCAGTAAGAAGTCTTACATTGGCTTCATTAATACGTTTTTCACTAATCCAGCCTTTTTCAATTGCCTTTTTAAGGTTCTTAATGTCATTAGTATCAGCGACAAGGTCTGTACCTGCGTTAACAGCCTTAGCAAAACGCTCAGCCTCACTCTTGTCTTCAACACCCCAGCACATTTTGCTTGTGACGCCGCTATCACTATTTACATAGCCTTTAAATCCGAGTCTTTCTCTAAGGATATGATTAATAAAATAATGATTAAATGTAAAGCCTACTTCTTCGAATGGAATGTCATTCCCTTCAAATTCTTGAACCACGCTTTTCTTGATACTTGGAATCGAATAATATGGCATAATCGATGAAGTGCCATGGTCTACAGCTGCTTGGAACGGTGGCAGGTGATATTTTTCTAAGCTTCCTGGGGTTGGGTATAAGTTCCACTTTCCTTCTGCATAATGCGGATCGAATCCATTTTCCCTTGCACCGCCGCCAGGGAAGTGTTTGGTTGTCATCGCAATACTATGTTTCCCTACAGTTTCACCTTGGAATCCGTCGATAATCCGGCCGATTGCATCAGAGATAAATTCTGGATCTTCCCCAAATGTACCATACGTACGCTGCCATCTAGGATCTGTGGCTGTATCGGCCATATACATATAACCTTTTCTGATTCCGACCGCATCCCACTCATCATGTGCTATTTCAGCAAATTGGCTGATAAGAGAGGCATCACCGCCATTTTTGATTTCCCCTTTAGCTGCGGCTGCAAGCCCTAAAGTTCCAGGCCAAGTCGAAAAGATCCCAGCGGCATCATTCATCCCAAAAATGAATTCAGTATTTTCGTTTCTTGAATTAGATGCGATTAAGCAAGGGATTCCAAGACGTGTTCCCTCACATAATTCATTCATCGTATTGACCCACTCAGCCATTTGAGCTGGACTCCAGTTATCTCGGAGGATGAAGTGGCGCAAATGCATGTTTTCGATCGTATGCGTTGTGCCATAAACCTTTTCCAAAGCAAAAATGGTTTCGCCCTTTTCAACAATCCCTTCATCTAGCACGCCATCATGGCTTGTCTTACTCTTATCTTTTTGAGTAAGTCCCATTTGACGGCTATTAATCAGCATCATACCGACTTTTTCATCGATATTCATCAATGAAACTAGGTTCTCCGCACGTTCTTTCGGGCTTAAACGCCAGTCCTTATATGGTTCTAGTTTCCCGCTATTATTCAAATCTTTAAATTTTAATCCATCAACTTCAATGATATTCTTGACTCTGACCTCTAAATTTGGTTGTTTATGGTTAGATTCCACTTTAATGCCTCCTAATCCTGTTCACCCTAAAAAGCTGCTCTAAATGTATCTTTTGATTTATCTTTACTATTTCATACGATAGGGTGCTCAATTGTGGGTATATCCATTTATTTTGTAAGCAGTTTATTTTAAAAAAATTGCTTTAAAAAATGAATGTTACCGCTTGCAGTTATAGAATATCAATAAAAAGCTTAAAATATATAGCATTAATTGCTAGAATTATTGTAAATGTTGCTATATGCAAGGAGGACCTCATGAAGCAATCTGTTTTTATTCCCGTCATGGGGAAAGATTTTGAGATTTATTACTTCAACAAAAAATATTACTCCGAAGATCGGCTTAAGAAATATAACGAATCAGCGGAGAAATTCTCCCAATTAGAGACTTTGTTTCACCTGCACAGCCATGATGTGTATGAGTTCCTTTTATTTTTAGGAGGGGAATGTAAATTTTTCTGTGAGGGAAAAACCTATTTCCTAAAAAGAGGTGATATTGTGGTAATTCCTCCCTATGCAGTACATGAGGCTAATGTTAAAGATATTAATCAATATGAACGCATCATTCTTCACATCAGCGGACATATTATGGAGGACTTTTCCTCCAGTTCACCATCGTTAAAAGAGAATATAGTTTATCAAAAAACGCACGGTTCATATGTGTTACACCTCCATTCAAAATACTTCCAAGAAGTGATTTCTTTATTTCATGACATTATTAATAGAATTAAGAATGATGAAGAGAATTTCTCTTTTACGCTGCATTACTTATTATTTCAAGCACTCCAAAAAATCTTTAATCCTGAAGGCAGTTTGGCAAACCTGAGCATTAAAGATCAAGTAGATCAGAGGTTTGTATCTATTCTAGACTACATAGAGCTACACTTAACGGAGCCGGATTTAAGTTTAGAAAAGGTTTCTAATCATTTCCATTTGAATAAATACTATTTTTCTCATTATTTCAAAAAGAACATGAACCTGCCCTTTTACCGTTATGTATCATTAAAGCGTCTGTCCTATTCTGTCACTTTGATTAAACAAAATGAGTTCTCTATTGAGACGATTGCCATGAAATGTGGTTTTCCTGACTATTCGAGTTTTTACAGGCTCTTTAAAAAAGAGTACAATCTTTCTCCAAAAAATTTACAAAAAGAATATAAATAGTCAGCTTCCTGAGCAAAAAACCAAGGGAAAATCCCTTGGTTTGGTTGTTGTCACCGCTTTAGATTTCGAGAGAAAAAAGTTTTTTCTTACCATTCAATTTCTCCTATTAACATTTCAACACACTCTAGTATTTCTCCTTCATGCAGTAGTTCGTACAAACTTTGAATATCAGGATAGAAGTATCGGTCTTCTGTTAAAGCGGGGACTTTGCATCTTACTAAGTCATAAACTGCGCACGTTGCTTCCGATGGTTTTAATGGCTTATGAAATTCTAAAGCTTGTGTAGCAGCAAGGATTTCTATCGCAAGGATATACTCCACTTTCTTTGAAATTTGCCAAGCCTTTTTAGAGGCAAAATACGCAAAACTTACCAGATCTTCTTGATTGGCACAGGTTGGTACATTATCAATGGTTGCAGGGTGAGACAATGTTCTAATCTCATTTAATAAACCTGCTGCTGTATATTGAAGAATCATATAACCGCTGTTCAAACCTGGATTCGCAACTAGGAAGCTGGGTAGTTCACTCACATGATGGTTTAGTAACCGGTCTATTCTTCTCTCACTAATCTTTGCCAGATTGGCCAATGCAATCGCCATATAGTCAGCGCTTATTCCTACATACGAACCGTCGAAATTGCCCCCCATCAAGGCAGTGCCCTCGTCTTCTACAAGGATAATCGGATTATCACTAGATGAGTTGACTTCATTTAGGATGGAGCTTTTCACATCTTTAAAAGATTTCTTTATCGCCCCATGAACCTGGGGAATACATCTTAAGCTTAATGCATCCTGTAGTCTGTATTCCCTGTATTTTTCCGCAATTTCACTCCCATGAAGAATCTTGACAATATTTGCAGCTGTTTTGGCCTGTTCTTCGTGTTTTTTCACCCCATGGATTCGAGGGTCAAAGGCTTTTATGGTCCCTTTGAGAGCTTCCAATGACATGGCACCGGCTACATCCGCCGTCTTTATTGCCTGTATGCCGTTATAGAGGGCTAGAGCGGCTAATGCAGTGACTGAGGTTGTTCCACTAGTTAAAGCCAAGCCTTCCTTACTGCTTAATGTCAGTGGATACAACTTGGCCCTCTTTAATGCCTCTCCGCCTTGAAACAGTTCACCCTGAAACCACGCTTTACCTTCACCCGTTAAAACTAATGCCATATGTGCTTCGGGTGATAAATAGCCGACAGAACCTTCTCCAGGAGCAAATGGTAAAACACCTTTATTTAAAATCGATACTAAAAGTTCCAAAACCTCTAAGCGAACACCCGAAAAACCTTGTCCTAAATTTATAAGCATCATTAGCTGGATGGCTCTAACAGCCTCCTCCTCTAGAGGTTCACCTACAGATACCGCATGTGATCTGATGATATTCTGCTGCAGGATCTCTGTATCCTTAGAAGAAATACTCTCGGATATATTACTTCCAAAACCCGTTGTCACACCATATATGGCTCTCTCTTCACTTATAAATCTCTCTATTACTTTTCTTGAAGACAGAATTCGCTCTCTATATTCTTCTGATAGAAAGACTTCAGCATTATATCTTGCGACTGCAATGATTTCATTCAAGGAGATATCACTTTTACCCAATGTTACTTTCATAATATCCCTTGGGTGCGTTAAGGTCTGAATGATCGTCATACTTAAACCTGCCTTTCATTAAAGGGTTTTGAAATAATAAAGTATTTCCTTAACTATTTACGTTCCTAGAGAGTATCTGGTCCTGTCCATTCTTTTTATCATCCGGAATCGGATTGCTTGCATCATTTAAGGCTAGAGATTTTGTTTCAGGTGCCCAAGCGATTGAAACGATCGTACCAATTAGCAGAACAAACGACATTCCAATAATGGAAGGAGCTAGGCCGAAAGAGCTTACACTAACTGGTAATAAAAATGTGCCAATTGCAGAACCGACACGGCTTATGGCTGTTACAACGCCTACTCCCGTACCGCGAATTTCAGTGGGAAATAGTTCAGCTGGATAGACCAATGTCAGATTGGAAGCTGCAGACATTACAAATGTAAAAATTGAAAAGATAATAATCGAACTGGTATATGATCCGGCAGGCAGCACACTTAGAAGGAATAGTGTAATGGTTAAAATGACGAAAGTATAGATGGTAAATCCTCTTCGAGAAAGCTTTTCTGTACACCATAACCCAGCAATAGCACCGACAAGAAGGAATAGATTTAAAAACATATCCACTGCAAACGTTTCAGTAAAGCCCATTTTTTCAAGAATAGTTGGCAAAAATGTGTAAATAGCAAAATAGGGAATGACCTGGCATACATAAAACAAACCACCAAAAGCAGTACGCCTCCATAGCTGTTTATTGAATAGGTCCTTCATACGATAAGTAGATTGGTCACCTGCACTGACATTTTCATCCATAATGATCGATGGGCCGATATGTTTTTTTATAATTTTCTGCGCTTCATCTTTACGCCCCATTTTTAAAAGCCAGCGTGGCGATTCTGGAGTACCGATTCGCAGAATTAGAACAATTACAGCTGGTACCGCTGCACTAACGAGCATCCAACGCCAGGAGTCTGAACCACTCTTACCTAGATAGTAACCAACAAGATTAGAAATCACATAACCAACCGTCCAAAGAACATTTAAAGATGATAGCAACACGCCACGATACTTTTTTGGCGCAAATTCCGCAAGGAGCGTAGACCCTACCGCATAGTCCCCGCCTAAAGCAAAGCCAATCAGCAAACGAAGCACAAAAAGGGTTACAGGGTCCTGAACAAAAAATTGAAGTGCAGACGCCACAGTAATGATGACAAAGTTGGTAAGATAAATTTTTTGCCTGCCGATTTTATCCGAAAGACCTCCGAGTATAAGACTTCCAAAGAACAGGCCAATCAGAGCTGATGATCCTAACAATCCGTTCCATAATGGCCCCAGTTTCATTTGTGGTCCAAGAAGGGAAAGGGCCATTCCTATAATTCCAAGAGCATATCCATCCGAAAAATTAGAACCAAATGTCAATGCGGTGATTCGTATATGAAACATATTTAAAGGTGCATCGTCCATCAAAATTAATTTTTGTCTACTCACTTAATTATCCCCTTTTTGCACATTTTTTAATTATTCGGAATTTTTAAAAGCTACTTTCCTTCTATTCAATTTTCTTCTCCCTTATTTTTGGTGTATAGGTGCTGCCCGTCTATGAGGAAAAAACATCCTTACCGCAGCATTACGCCGGTAAGGAAGGTTAAAATTACATGCGTACCAAGTTTCACTGTTGGTTGGACATGGGAATCCTTTAATGGATCCAGACAGACTATATCCATTGCTTTTACCTTTGGGTGACGCCCAGCTGCTAGTACCCCTTCCAGCAGTTCGGCAGTTGTCATACCTCCCGGGGTTGAGGCCGGCACCCCTGGAGCATTAGCGATATCAAGTACATCCATATCAACTGTTAAATAAATTGTATCAACTTTTGAAGCTAACTCTTCTAAACAATGGAGAACAGTTACTTCAATACCTTTCTTTCTGGCATTTCGAAGTGTTATATAGTTAACTCCATTTTGATCAGCATATTTCTTGAGATCCTTTGTATTAAAAAATCCATGAAGACCGATGTTGTACATGTTCTTGCCTTCAACCACGCCACTTTCGATCAAATTGCGCATTGGTGTTCCGTTTGATGGCCCGTTATCTGCCATGTCTCGTAAATCGAAGTGTGTATCAAACTGTAGAATACCAATTTTTTCATTTGGCCTCGCCTGTTGCTGCCCTTTTACCATCATCGCGGTAATCGAATGATCACCGCCAATCGCGCAAATCGTTGATGTTTGGAAATGGCGATGAAGTGCCGCGGAAGCCACGATAATATTATCATGGCATGTTTTAATATCTGTTACATGCATTGGAACATCTCCGACATCCAATGCCGTTCGATCGGATAAGTCAATATCCTCATCTAGATTATACGTAGAGAAGCCCTTCCAGGCTCGTCTGAAAAAGTCTGGAAATTCAGATGCACCTGATGCACTGATTGATGACCGGGAGAGCGGGACCCCTACTATGACAAAATCAGCGGCTTTGCAATTCTTTGGATCATACTCATTTGATATAGGCTGAATCCATTCATGAACCTTTGAAGCCCTACCAGGCTCCGGCCTTACCCATGTAAAACTCGGCGGATTAATTTTTGGAAAAAGAAAGCTTTTCAATAAAATGCCCTCCTCTTACAACCACCTGGCCATTTTTTACAACGGTATCGATATGATTCACCCCATAGGAATATTGAAGCTTCATATAGTTCTTGACATTAAAAATGGTGACGTCACCTTTTTTACCAACTTCTAAACTGCCAATCTCTTTCCCGCGGTTGATGGCATGTGCGGCATTAATCGTCGCAGCCGTAATAACCTCGGCAGGCGTCATTCCCATTTTCAAACAGCCTAGATTCATAATAAATGGCAGAGAAACCGTTGGGGATGAACCTGGGTTACAATCAGTGGAGAGCGCCACTGGTACTCCTAAGTCTATCATTTTTCTTCCGTTCGCCGACTCAGCCATTAGGAAGTAAGCTGTCCCTGGAAGTAATACGCCGACAACACCTTTTTCAGCCATTGCATTCATCCCTTGTTCGGAAGCTTTTAAGAGGTGATCAGCCGAAATAGCTCCAATTTGTGCAGCAAGTTCTGCTCCTTCATAGGACTCAATTTCGTCTGCATGGATTTTCGGAATCAAACCGTAGCGCTTACCGGCTTCCAGAATTCGCTTGGATTGCTCCGGTGTGAAAACGCCATGTTCACAGAAAACATCATTAAATTCCGCTAGCCCCAGTTCCGCTACCTTTGGAATCATTTCTCCAATCAGTAGATCGATGAATGCCTCCGGATTTTCTTTATATTCTTTTGGTACAGCATGAGCGCCCATAAAGGTAGGAACCACATCGATCACATGCTTTTCATTTAGTTCCTTCGCTACTTTAAGCTGTTTCAATTCCGTTTCCCATTCCATCCCGTAGCCGCTTTTCGCTTCAACCGTTGTCACACCATGAAGGAGAAATTGATTTAATCGTTCATAGCTTTCCTTAAAAAGCTCTTCATTTGTCGCAGCTTGGGTTGCCCTCGTTGTCGCGTGGATTCCACCGCCACTATTCATGATTTCCATATAGGAGGCACCATGCAGCCGCATATTAAACTCATTTTCCCTGCTGCCTGCAAACACAAGATGTGTATGTGGATCAACAAGTCCCGGTGTCACGAGTTTTCCGCTCGCATCAATCACTTGCGCTTCATTCAGACATCCTTCATACCTCGCAGCAAGCTCTTCATCCTTGCCAACAGCCTGGATGACTCCGTCTTCGATCCATATACTTCCGTTCTCAATAATAGCAAGCTCAGACATCGCCTCCTTAACAAGGGGGGCATGTGAGCTCCCCTGTAAGGTGACGAGCTGAGAAGCATTTCTGATAAAAAGTGCAGTCATTTGCCTCTCATCCTCTCAATCTTAATCTCGTGGCAGCATTGGCATGTTGATTCCTTTTTCTCTTGCAGCTATGATAGCTAACTCATAGCCTGCATCCGCGTGACGGACTACGCCCATGCCAGGGTCAGTTGTTAATACTCTTTGCAGACGTATTTCCGCTTCTTCCGTTCCGTCTGCAACAATAACCATGCCGGAATGCTGTGAATAACCCATACCTACACCTCCGCCGTGGTGAAGAGAAACCCAGCTGGCACCTCCGACAGCATTGATCATCGCATTTAAGATTGGCCAGTCAGAAACTGCATCACTGCCGTCTTTCATCGCTTCTGTTTCACGGTTTGGTGAGGCAACAGAACCTGCATCTAGGTGGTCACGGCCAATTACAATCGGAGCTGAAACCTCTCCTGATGCAACCATATCGTTAATGACTTTACCAAAACGTGCACGGTCCCCATATCCTAACCAGCAAATTCGGGCAGGGAGTCCTTGGAAATCGATTCTTTCCTGTGCCATTTTTATCCACTTGCAAAGATGCTCGTCTTCTTTAAATTCACGCAGTAATGCTTTATCAATTTTACGGATATCTTCAGGATCTCCTGATAAGGCTGCCCAACGGAATGGACCTTTTCCTTCACAGAACAATGGACGAATGTATGCTGGAACGAAGCCAGGGAAATCAAAGGCATTTTCTACGCCTTCATCCTTAGCCACTTGACGAATGTTGTTACCATAGTCAAACGTTACGGCACCTTTTTGCTGCATGGTTAACATTGCTTTTACATGGACGGCCATGCTTTGTTTTGAAAGCTGTAAGTATTTCTTAGTATCTGCCTTTCTTAATTCTGCCGCTTCCTCCAATGAATAGCCTGCTGGTATATATCCATTCAATGGGTCGTGAGCAGAAGTCTGATCTGTTAACACATCAGGGTTGAAACCCCTTTCAATCATGAGCGGTAAAATTTCAGCTGCGTTCCCTAATAGACCAATGGATAAACCGTTTCCTTCGTTTTTCGCCTCGAATGCCCATTTTAGCGCTTCATCTAAATCGTTTGTTTTAACATCAAGATATCGGGTTTCAATCCTGCGGTCAATTCTCGATTGATCTACATCAATCGCAATACATACACCACCGTTCATGGTTACCGCTAATGGCTGGGCACCGCCCATTCCACCTAGTCCAGCTGTTAATGTAATGGTATGTTTTAATGATCCGCCAAATTCCTGACGGGCAAGCTCAGCAAATGTTTCATATGTTCCCTGAACAATTCCTTGGCTTCCGATATAAATCCAGCTGCCAGCAGTCATTTGTCCGTACATCATTAGCCCTTTTTTGTCGAGCTCATGGAAATGCTCCCAATTCGCCCAAGCCGGTACTAAGTTTGAGTTAGCCAGTAATACACGTGGAGCGTCCTTATGAGATTTCCAAACGACCACTGGTTTACCGGATTGAATTAATAACGTTTCATCATCCTCTAATGTTAAAAGAGTTTTCACGATTACATCAAAAGACTCCCAGTTGCGGGCTGCCTTACCAATACCACCGTATACCACTAAGTCTTCAGGTCTTTCTGCAACCTCTTGATCAAGGTTATTTAGCAGCATGCGAAGTGCTGCCTCTTGAATCCAGCCCTTAGCATGTAATTCAGTACCTTTATAATTTGTAATGACTCTTTTGCCAGCTGTATTCGTTTCCACTAAATCCACTCTCCTGGAATAAGTTTTCTATACATACAATTCTAAAATGTCAGTCTTTTTAAAAAAATCAACAAGAGAATAGAAAAGTGATAATTTTTATGGAAAGGATGCTTGTCCTATAAATAAGAATAGAAGAAATAGATAATTTATCAAGAAAAATAGCATTTTTTTGATATTTTAATTCCTTTACTAAAAAAATTGACTCAGTCCAGTGACTGAGTCAAATCCTCCTTTATTTGATGTGCTTTTGTTTGTCTGAATTCTCTTGGGGAAATCCCGGTCATTTCCTTAAAGATTCTGCTAAAATAGTTGGCATTGTGGTAGCCGACGAGCAAAGAGATTTCTTTGATGGGCTTGCTTGTTTTTAGCAATAACCGTTTTGCATCTTTCATCCTGATTCCAGATAATGCCTCAGTAAAACCTTTGCCTGTTTTTGAAATCAGCAAATGGCTGAAATAGGACGGATTTCGATCCACATATTGTGCAACATCCTCGAGCTTCAAATCACTTTTAGCAAAATTTGCTTCCATAAACGCGATCCCTCGGTCAATGGGATCCTGTTTAAAATTCCTTGAACTCTCCTCAGCACCGACACCGATCTTTTGAATAAATAAAATTAGATTTTGAACTGTGCGGTAAAGAACGGTATCGTAAAGAATCGAATTGAAAATATACCGATATTCCCTTTCATAACTTTCGTCCTCAATCAGATTGTACGTCTTCATAAATCTTCTTATTTGGGCTAGGATACTTGTAAGCCGAATCCTTACTAATCCTGGATCAGGGTACGGATCTTTAAGCTGTAGAAATTCATCATAAAGCCATTTTTTAATTTTATCTAACTGCAGGTTTGTCAGCATGTCAATCCAATCTCTCTGTTCCGGAGGTGTTAAAAATGGGTCAATATACTCCCAGTCTTGAGAATAGTTAAACTCAAAGAGCTGCCGATACCCCTTATAATAGGTGAACTCCAGAATTTTTCTAGTTTGGAGATACTTCTCATGGAGAGCCATGCCTGAGGAATTTCCCGTATGGATGACAATTGCCAGTGATTCAGCAAAATCCTCTTCCCACTTTCTAATTGCTTTTTGGCATTGTTCCTTTAAATCAAGGCAGTGTTCCTTGAACAATAGGATGACCAGATCGCTTAAAGCGAAAATGCCGTGTAAGTCTTTGAATGGGTATTCAGCTAAAAACAAATGAAGCGTACCAACGATATCCTTATTTTCCGATTGAAAAGCCGATAGTTTATAATTCTCAGTATTACTTGATTGCGAGATAAATAAAGATTCATAAGTTATGTCTTTATTGGAATCTGTATGTAAACTTCCATGTTCATGCTTACTTTTGCCAAATCGCCTAGATGCCTTTTGATAAGCAGTTTTTACCTTGGCTGTGGAAAAAGGCTTAATCATTAAATCAAGTGCCTGCAAGTCAATGGCTAATCTGGCTTTTTCAAATGTTGCTTCTGCACTTGTCAGAAGCAATATGGGGTCATAAATCTGTACCAATTCACGGAAGGTTGACCATTCCTCTTTCGCAATCATGTCAAGTTCCATTAAGACAATATCAGGGCTTTTTTGTTCAAATAAAATAAGGAACTCCTGAAAATTGGATGCTAAAAATATGTTCGCAACGGGAATCGAAGACGTTTTTAACAGCCATTTCAACCCTTCTCGTTCGTTTAAATCCCGATCGGCAATCAGCCATTTTCCTTCCATGTTTTGTCCCCCCTTCTGATGTGAGTATACACCAAGATATTAATAGTCTGTTTCTACAATATCTTTTTGGAACGTTATAGTGCCTTTCATTATACTATTTGCTAGATTAATTATATTAAAATTCAGGGAAATCTAACAACAAGGATTGCTGCTATAGGATAGAATCATTTTCTA
>NZ_JBALNF010000031.1:163883-223220 GCF_036962465.1 Neobacillus vireti | reverse complement strand
CAAGAGAACCGTCCCCACGTTTTTTTGAAAAAATAAAAAAGCCTAATGACGGGAGGCTTGTCCAGCCTGCTTCATTAGACTTTTTATATTGTAGTAATATTTATCCTAACTTGCGGTGTGAGATCCGGTCGATGTTATCGAGCATGATGCCTGTGCCGATCGCTACGCAGTCCATTGGGTTTTCTGCAACCAATACTGGCACCTTAAGTTCTTCAGCAAGGAGCATGTCGATGCCGTGCAGCAATGCGCCGCCGCCTGTTAAAATAACGCCGCGGTCGATGATGTCAGCAGAAAGTTCTGGTGGTGTGCGCTCTAAGACACTTTTTGCTGCTTGAACGATAACAGCCACTGATTCACGTAATGCCCCTTCGATTTCCTCAGAACGAACGGTAATCGTGCGCGGTAAGCCGCTAACCATGTCACGGCCGCGGATTTCCATTTCTTCTGAACGAGATCCTGGGAAGACGGTACCGATGTTAATTTTAATATTTTCAGCCGTGCGCTCCCCGATCAAGAGCTTATACTCGCGCTTGATGTGATTGAGGATCTCCATGTCGAACTTGTCACCGGCCATTTTGATGGAGGAAGAAGTCACGATATCGCCCATTGAAAGGACCGCTACATCGGTTGTTCCTCCCCCGATATCCACTACCATGTTACCGCTAGGCTGGAAGATGTCCATTCCGGCACCGATTGCCGCCACCTTTGGCTCTTCTTCCAAGTAAATCTTTTTGCCGCCGCTTTTTTCAGCTGCTTCCCTGATTGCCTTTTGCTCCACACTGGTAATGTTTGTTGGGCAGCAAATCAGGATGCGCGGCTTTGATAAAAAGCCTTTTACGTTTAATTTATTAATGAAATGCTTTAGCATCGCTTCAGTTACATCAAAGTCAGCAATTACCCCGTCTTTTAGCGGACGAATTGCCACGATGTTTCCTGGTGTACGTCCGACCATACGGCGCGCTTCTTCACCGACAGCTAAAACTCTATTTGTATTTTTATCAATCGCCACGACGGAAGGTTCATTCAGTACAATACCACGGCCTTTAACGTGAATCAGCACGTTGGCCGTCCCTAAGTCAATCCCAATATCCCTTGCAAACATTCTCTTTTCTTTCCTCCTTGGAAACAAAAATCCACATTCTTTTCCTAATTGACTATTTTATCATATTCAGTAACTTTTCCATAACAATTTAATGCAATATTAATGACTTTGTTGGATTTTGTTAAAAATAGGGGGAATTGGGTTGAAAAATAGGTTGGTTTGCATGAAAAGAGCAATCTGGGATCAGATTGCTTGTTTCCTCTTTTTTCGGGTTTCATAGAAGTTTCCAGTTCTATCATGTTCTAGCAATGTCGCTTACTTGACGACCTCGCCTTCTTTTTCTTCTTTCTGATATTTCATCTTTGTCGCCTCTCCACCCCTGAGGTGACGGATTGATTTATGGTAATCTAGAATTTCCTTAACCTCATTTGCCAGCTCTGGATTAATCTCAGGAAGTCTCTCTGTCAAATCCTTATGGACCGTACTTTTGGATACGCCAAACTCCTTCGCAATGACGCGAACCGTTTTCCTCGTCTCCACGATATACTTTCCAATCTTGATAGTTCTCTCTTTGATGTAATCGTGCACACTCTCGCCCTCCCTAAATTGGATGTGAGTAGTGTGAAATGAGACCCGCTTATCACTTCGACGAATTCTACTTCCGTGTGTAGTAGTAATGGTGACAGGCACCACAAAAAGACATTGTCCACGTTGGGCGGACACTGAATGCATGTTTGTTCCACACGGCAGAAAGTTGTAACCTTCTGTCAATACGATGAATAATCATGTCCCCGGCTAAATACCTGTTATCTGCAAACGACTCCTCACCTCAAACACTCTCTTTGTAAAGGTTTGTAACCATTTTATTAGCTTGGATACGGGTTTATGCACAAAATAGACAAACGGGACAAGGCTGGTTAGGAAATTTTTTGAAAATAGGACGGATTCCATTTTTTCGACATTTGCAAGAAAGCCACGTCCCCCAAGGGTTCTCCTTCAGATTTCCATCTAAAGCACCGATTGGCTTGCAAAGAATTTGTCGAATGAATTTTTTTGAAAATGTTATTTTCCTGCAATTTGTTTTTCGTTTTTTAGGAAGGCGCGAACAGGGAAATGATGAAATCACTAGCCTTCATACGGAAAATGGACTCACTCGCCTGTTCAAAATATTATATAATGTTCCTATTATAAATTATGCCCACCTAATAATTACCGGAACAGAAAGGATTAACCCCTATGACCCCATTTACGGAAAATGTCATTCAAATTATTCGCAGCATCCCTGCAGGCAAAGTCATGACCTACGGCCAAATTGCTGCACTCGCTGGCAGCCCCCGTGCCGCTCGTCAGGTGGTTCGTGTCCTTCATTCGATGAGCAGGAAATATAAGCTGCCTTGGCACCGTGTCATCAATAGCAAGGGTAAGATTGCCCTCTCAGACGATGAATCTTATCATGAACAGCTGTTTTCCCTTGAAAGTGAAGGTGTTGAAATTGGTCTGAATGGCATCATTGATTTGAGGAGATATCAATACCAGCCTGAGGAATAGTTAAATAAAAAGGCACAAGCGATCTTAAAAATCACTTGTGCTCCACCTTAAGTTTATTTCCACTTCATAAATACATTTTTAACCTTATTTACCGGCACCAGCGATCCGCCCCGGCCTTGGACACCCTCCACCATCATGGCGACCATCAAGCTCGGATGATCCGGATTATAAGCAATAAACCAGCCATTTTCCGTTCCAGTTACCCCTTGCTTTTGCTTTATCTCAGCCGTCCCCGTTTTGCCTGCCAACGGATACCCTGAGATCTGAGCTGTACGGGCCGTTCCGCCTGGGTCACTCACAACCTTCCGTAAATCCGCCGAAATCAACTTGGCATTCTCAGCCGAGACCGCCGCTTCCTTCCAAACCTGCCCCTTCTGCTCATCCGTCAGCAAAATCGGTTTGATCACATTTCCGTTGCCATTTGCAAACGGAGTGTAGGAAGCCAATAAATGAACAATGCTCATTTGCACTTGACCCTGACCATACCCTGAGTCAGCGAGCGCAATATCATTGCCAAGCGTCCCGGTTACCGATTTCTCAAGCGGGAACGGATAGGCAAGCGCTTCTTCAAAGCCAAATTTCTTCAGTCCTTCAACAAACTTGTCTTTTCCTATCTTCAATGCTGCCTGCGCAAAATAAATATTATCAGAATAAACGAGCGCTTTTTCTAAGTTCACCGGCTCTGTCCCGGCATGAACCCTTGTCACGAAATACTTGCCCCATGATGAATCCTTTTGCCATTTCGCTCCTAAAATCGGCACCGCTTCACCCGGCACAATCGCACCAGACTCCAATCCGACCGCAGCCGTTAATGGTTTCATTACCGAGCCAGGCGCATAGGCTTGCTTAAAACGGGTTGTCAACGGCTGTTTAGGATTCTGCCGCAGTGCCTGCCATTCTTCCGCAGCCATACCAAGCATAACCTGATTCGGGTCAAATGATGGGCTGCTAACGAGCGCTAGCGTTTCTCCCGTCGTCGGGTTCATCGCTGCGGCTGTTCCGGCCTCCTCACCCATTTCCGTAAACACTGTCTTTTGTAACTCCGCATCAATCGTCAGTTTGACATCCTCGCCATCAACCACCGGCTTCTCGGCAAGGACCACATCAGCACTTCCGGCCGTCTTCTTCTTAATGACAATTTTCACGCCGCTAGTGCCCCGTAAGCGCTCATCCAGCACCTGTTCAAGTCCGCGCTTGCCAATCACATCACTGCTCGTGTAGCCATTTTTTTTCAATTTTTCTAGCTCATCGGCAGTTATCGCCCCGACATAGCCCACAAGCGGTGCCGCGGCCTTTCCATAAGGATAAACCCGAGCCTCCACTTTCCTCGTCTTTACTGGCTCAAGGGCAATCAACTGAGCAATTCGCTTTTGGTCATCGATTGACACCTTTGCGAGCGGCACAAACTGCCCTGGCTGCACCCAGCTGGCGCTAAGCAAGTTATTAATCTGCTCCCGTGTCATCTTAAGAAGAGGTCCCAATTGCGAAAGAACCGCATCATCCAGCTTCCCAGCGACAACGCCGACCTCATATACCTGGCCATTTACCGCCAGACCCGTGCCGTTGCGGTCGAGAATCTCTCCGCGCTTCGGTGCCGACGTACTCACGCTGATTTTGTCGCCTTTCTTTAATCCTTTAAAAATGAACTCAGTATTCCAGTCTACATACCAGTTCTTGTTATTGTCTCTTTCTTCCTCTTGTAATCTAGCTTGCTGGGTAAAATTTATCGGACCAGCGATACTATTCATGCTGGCGGTAAAAGAGTAGTGGACGGGTTCTTTATCTCCCTGATCCTTTTTCGGCTTTTTGAAGTCGATCTTGAGGTCCTTTATCTGCAGATCATCGTAAAGTTTTTCGTAGCGGGTTGTAAATTGTTCTTTGCTGATATTCTTTTTCGCATCACTAGAAAGGTAATTATACATTTTTGAAAATTTTTGCTGGTTCCATAAAGCTATGTAATCGGAGAATCGTTGTTCTGGAGTGGGTTCCTTGCTGCAGCCGGCAATCACGGTGATCACAAGCACGAGCAGAATCCCAATTATTTTTTTCAACCAAATCCCTCCTTTTATTTCCATTCTAACATATTAAGGCGTGGAAATGGTTAAGTCAGGATTGGCATCCTCCGTCACAAAAAGTGTCCCTTGTTAGAAATTATTAATCGTTTTTTAATAGTTTGTTCATAACTAGACGCTATACTATATTTATTCACACTTATTCAACCCCCTTTGATAATCCGGCCTTCATGGCGGATTTTTTTTTGCCCAAAAGGAGCACGGGGACGGTTCTCTTGCTTCCGAAGCAAGAGAACCGTCCCCGTGCTCCCATAAAAAAAAGAGGAAAAGTATTTATTCCCCTTCCCCTTTGTTCGTTTATTATGAGTTGCTTTTATCTTTAGAGTTGGTTGAGTCATCTGTAGCCGGATCTTCTATTTTTTGTTGGTCTTGTTTTACGTCCGGAGTTTTTGATGATTCTTTGCTATCATTCGTAAGGGTGTCTTCTTGCAGTGTGCTCAACGACTTTTCGAAGTAGTTTGTTGGGTTTACTGCTACACCGTCTTTACGAATTTCAAAATGTACATGGGTTCCAGCTTTTTCGTTGAACAAGCTTTGTCCAGCCTTGGCAATAACTTGATCTTGTTTAACTTGGTCGCCAACCTTCACTTGAATATCTTTCACGGATGAATATTGTGTGACAATACCTTTGTCGTGTTCGATTTCAATGACATTTCCAAGGGTTGCATCTTCTTCGACACGAGTAACGGTTCCGCTTAGTGATGCAGTTACATCAAAGCTTTCGCCTTTTTTCTCAGTAATGTCGATTCCTGTGTTTGGCACATACGTATTATTGTAGAATACTAAGGCCGATTCTTGGTCAGCAGCTTTACCTGTGAAATCATAGAATTTTGTTTTGACAACAGCATCATCAGCATTAGCTACTGGCATTTTGAAGTTTTCGATTGACTTGTTTACTTCAACTGCTGGAGCATTGTTCTTTTTACCGGAAAGGTCAGTGGCCTTATAATCAAACTTATTTGTGTTGCTGCTTGATGATTGATACCATAGGACTCCGGTTAAAATGATTGCTGCACTTGCGATATAAATGGCTGGAAATACCCAACGCTTTTTGAAAAAGCGTTTTACACTGGAACTTTGAGAAGATCGTTTGTTTTCTTCCTCTCTCATTTTCATCACCTCAGCAATCATTCTGAACAGATAAGTAGAATTATATACACGGCGATAAAAAAATTTTTAAAACTTATTTTTCGACAGTAGCGATAATTTTATGCATTCTTTTTTTAAAAAATTTCCAAGTTGGACTTGTTATTGGTTTTGATGCAGTTTTTACCCTTTCCTCTCGAATTGCTTTGGTGCCACCGAATTGGTCAAAATAAATACTAGAATAAGAAAAAAAGGTCATCATATTATAGATGGATTTTACTTTTCCTTACTTTAAATGAAGATGTTTCCTGCCAACAATGTGTTTTAGGGGAGAAGGGATGAACCTATGCCAAAGCTCCAAATCAGTTTATACCAATTGTTTATCCTGATTGTTTTATTTGAATTAGGTACTGCCGTTTTGTTTGGTCCCGGATCATCGGCCAAACAGGATGCCTGGATTGCAAATTTATTGGGACTAGCAGTGGGAGTATTACTTTTATTGATTTATTACCGCCTCTTTACCTACTATCCTGAACTTCTCTTGACGAGTTATGTCCAAAAAATCCTGGGGAAATGGTTAGGCGGTTTGATTGCCTTTTTCTATATTTCTTATTTCTTATATCAGAGCTCGAGAATTTTAAGAGACATCGGGGAACTTTTAGTGACTACCATTTATACGAACACCCCCTTAATCGTTCTGAATGCGTTTATGATTATTACGATTATGTACGGGATTTATAAGGGGTTTGAGGTTATCGCAAGAGTGGGAGAGCTTTGTTTTATTGGGGTTTATTTATTAGCGATTTTGGGTTTTTTTACGATTTTATTTACGGATATCTTACATATAGAAAACCTAAAACCAATCCTTGAAAATGGCTGGAGTCCCGTTTTAAAAACTGTTTTAAGGACAACGATCAATTTTCCTTTCGGAGAAATGGTCGTCCTTACGATGCTGCTGCCTTTTTTAAAACATCAGAAGAAAGTGTTAACGGTTTGTTTGAGTGGAATAATTTTAAGCGGTATTAACATCACGATTACATCCGTCATCAATGTTGCGGTATTAGGGGTGGAATTTTTTATTCGCTCCCCTTTCCCACTCTATAATACGATTAGAAAAATTGAACTCACGACTTTTATCCAACGTCTGGATATTTTTTTTATTCTTTATTTGATTGTCGCTGGATTTTTTAAATTATGTCTTTATTATTATGTTGCGGTCATTGGTGCAGCCGACCTTTTTAAAATTAAAGACCATTCCATACTTATTTTTCCTCTTGGGGCCGTCATTATAATGGGTTCGATTACGATCGCTTCCAATTATTCAGAACATATAGAAGAAGGCACCGTGATGATCCCCTATCTTTTTCATATGCCTTTTCAGCTGGTTATTCCAGTCATTCTGTTAATCATTGCTTTTATAAAAGGTTTAAAAAGTGGTAAATGCCCCAGACAAAATAAATAAGCCAGGCGGGGCGCCTGGCTTATTTATTTCTGCGCAGTTAAAGTAGATAACATACTCTCTGCGGAGGCAATCTCTACCCCTTTATAGTAATGCTTCACAATCTCCTTGTAATTCGACCCATCCTCAGCCATACCGTTTGCACCGTATTGACTCATACCGACGCCATGGCCAAAGCCTTTCGTCGTAATGACAATATTATTGCCCTTCCGCTGCCAAGAAAAGTCGGACGACTTCAGATCTAATTTTTCACGGATATCCCGGCCCGTTAACATTTTGCCATTAAAGTCTACTTTCGCAACCCGCTTTCCAGTGGTCCGGGCGACAATTTTCCCGATTGTCGAACTTGAGCCAATCTTCACACCGAGTTTCGCTTCAAACGCTCTCACCGTGAGCACCTTTTGATTGGAAAACTTCGGTGACTCTTTATCCCAGGGACTTGATACACTTCGTAAATAAGGGATACTGCCAGCCCAGTAGTCCTCTGAGTCTTCGGTATAGCCATTTCCGGTGGAAAAGAACAAGGCATCGATCGGTTTTCCGGCATAGGTCAAAATCTGGCCGCCCGTTGAGCGTACGGCTTCGATGACCTTTTTCTTTTTCCACGTATAATCCTGGCCCCATTCGCGCCTCATTTCTGCATCATTCATATAGACTTGGTGGATTTGCGTATCCGTCACCTGTGCACCCTTTGGTACACCCATCGTATCCTTATTTACCAATCTGTTTACGATATATGTTCGTGCCGCTAGTGCCTGAGCCTTGAGTGCTTCTTCCTTAAATTCTGCCGGCATTTCCGCCGCCACAACCCCAATCAGATAATCTTCAAATGGAACTTTTTCAATTACCTTTTTTGCTGAGCGAAAAACAGCTACTTTTACTGCCGTATCAGCGTCTACGCTTGAGGTTGTCGGTGTTCCCTTTGCGGAGGCCTTGGTTAACTCTTCCTCGAGCTTTCCGCTCGAGTTTCGATCCCCTGAGAAGGGTAACACGACGACAGAGGGAATAATGATGGTTAAGGCAATGAGGAGTGATGCTAGTACGATGAGTGGTTTGATTTTGTTCATGATAGTGCCTCCAGTTTGTAAAATTCTCGAGCCAGCACAAACCTACCGGATTGCGTCTCAATTACATACATATGGAAGCGGACAAGCATTTATTACAGATTTTTTAGCTGTTGTTGATGATGATGATGATGGAAATGGTGACAGGCACCCATTCTACCGTAAACAACATGATTAACCGCCCCACCTGAGGATCGGTGACAGGCACCATTTCTATCGTAAACACCATGATTACACACCCCACCTGAGAAATGGTGCCTGTCACCAAGACTGTCACTATAACACAAAAAGAATCCCTTAGTACCACAGCCGTCAGATATCAGACGACTGTCTACTAAGGGATTCTTTCACTTAAATTTCATTCTATTTTATTAAGCTTTACGCATTCATATCAGAAACATATTTCTTTTCTTCAACAAACGTTTCGTCTGCTTCAGTAATACGTTCGATATCTGCACCTAATCCTGCCAACTTGCCGTGGAAGTTCACATAACCGCGGTCTAAGTGTTTCAACTCAGTCACGCGTGTCATTCCTTCCGACACCAAACCAGTCAGAATCAACGCTGCTGCAGCACGAAGATCCGTTGCGGACACTTCAGCCCCCTGCAAATTAGAAGGACCATTTAAAATAACAGAACGGCCTTCAATCTTGATATCTGCATTCATGCGGCGGAATTCTTCTACGTGCATAAACCGGTTCTCAAATACTGTTTCCGTAATCATAGAAGTACCTTCAGCACGAAGCAATAACGCCATCATTTGTGATTGCATATCAGTTGGGAAACCTGGGTGCGGCATCGTTTTAATATCCACTGCCTTCAGACGATCAGGACCGATGACACGTACGCCATCTTCTTCCTCATGAATCTCAACGCCCATTTCTTCCATTTTCGCAATCAAAGAAGATAAGTGTTCAGGAACTGCACCTCTTACCAATACATCTCCACCCGTAATTGCAGCTGCTACCATAAACGTACCTGCTTCAATCCGGTCAGGAATAATCGCATGATCAGCGCCAAATAATACATCAACGCCCTCAATACGCAAAGTACCAGTACCGGCACCCTTAACGCGAGCGCCCATTTTGTTCAAGAAATTAGCTAAATCGACAATCTCAGGTTCTTTTGCCACATTTTCAATAATGGTTGTACCCTGTGCTAGAGTCGCTGCCATCATGATATTTTCTGTTGCCCCTACACTTGGGAAATCCAAATAAATCTTTGCACCTTTTAAGCGGCCGTCTACCTCCGCTTCAATAAAACCATTTCCTACCTTTACCTTCGCACCCATTGCTTCAAAGCCTTTTAAGTGCTGGTCAATAGGACGGGATCCAATCGCACAGCCGCCAGGTAACGCAACCCGGGCCCTGCCATTTCGAGCTAATAACGATCCCATAACGAGGACAGACGCACGCATTTTTCGTACGTATTCAAACGGCGCCTCTTCTTTTAACACTCTAGATGCATCAACAACAACTGTATTATTGTCAAAAGCCACTTCAGCGTTTAAGTTGCGAATCACTTCATTTATTGTGTATACATCGGAGAGTGTGGGTACATCACGTATCACACTTTTTCCATCACTTGCTAATAATGTTGCAGCGAGCACAGGCAGCACGGCATTTTTTGCACCTTCTACTTTAACCGTACCTGATAACCTTTGTCCGCCGCGGACGATGATCTTTTCCAAGAGTATTCCCCTCCGCGTCCATTTTCTCTATATTAATATTCAATCGTAATGATAGGGGTTCCAACTACTATGGTAGTCTTCGCGCCCAATCCTTCGGAGCGTAAGCCAATTTGTAAATTCATGTTATTCAATTTATGATCTATGGAGCCTGTAAACATTGGCGATGATGCCGAAACCGACATGAAATTCTCCTCTTTTAACGCTTCGATCTCTTTTGCATTAAAATCTGACATCACCCTGCCAGCTTTCTTTGCCAAAGCCGTATCAATCTTATCACTGAAAACGCCTTTCATACAAGAAAAAACTGTAGGTTTATCCCGAAATATGTCAGATAGCCTATTTCGGAATTCTTTGGTAGTGAAAAAGCCCTCAGTTTCCTTGTTCCACTCACTTCCTCGAACACTATATACTATATACGCATCTACAGGTTGTTTTGTGTGGGTTGCCATCAATTGAAGCATTTCTTGGTGGTGTTTTGATGTTGGAGATATTGCTGTCACTTGCCACTTTTGACTAGTGTTGGTTACAGACCATTTCCAATCCGGAAACTTCTGCTGAAGCTTTTTCGCATAATTCTGCACTTCTTCCACACTCTTCATGCTTGTCACATGCTCACGTGCATAAAAAGACCAATTATCGAGCAAAATATCTTCGGCTTGCAAAATAGAGCCTATTTTCGCTAATTCCTCGACTCCTTTTGGCAAATTCACCGAGTCGCGGCTGGCCTGCTTTTCTGCCGTTAAAAAGCTGCTCATGGCTTCAGTTGTTTTGTTTCCCATCATAACAAGGATCAAACTGACAATTAAAATCATATATATAAAATTCTTAACATGTCTCTTCATTTCTCCACTCCCCCTTACCACCATTGTTGCCAGGCAGTTTGAGAGCAATACGTGGGAAATGTCGTCACTTTATGACAAAAATGAGCTCATTCAATCATTTCATACATTCCAAATTTGGGACATCCTTAGCTTTCCACATAAACTCGATTGTACTCAAAATAATGTGTTTTGGGAACACGAAAGAAGACCTAAAATTTTACCATTTTCATTTGTCAAGATGAAGCATGGAAGCATGGGGACGGTTCTTGTGCTTCCTAAAGGAAGCAGGAGAACCGTCCCCATGCTTCCTTTTCCCCTTCGATTATGGCAGCAATAATGGCAGTTGCTTAGACCATTGTAGATAGTCAAGGAAAAAGTTACTAACAGATGAACCAATCATGATGGCTAATAATATGTATAGTAATCGTGCCTGCACCACATGGTTTTGTTTTAACAATTTATCTAACCGGATTGCCTGAAGTGCATACCAGGCGATCACAATAAAGATGAGATGTGACAGGATACTCACTAACGCTATTTGCCCAAAGTCCTCCATCCATTTTTCCTCCCTTTCCAGGTCCAAACAATATTCTATCATATTGACGTATGAAAATCAGAAAAGATTCACATTTTGGATATTTTTGGATTATTCAAAATAAGGAAAGGGTTTACATATAAATTGCCTGCCTAAACAAAATTCCTCCTGAGAGATACATGTTTAAGCAGGCAAATGGAAATTATATCTCATTCCACACCCGGTCGAGACTTAATGGAACAAACACTCTGTCCCCTTGAATCTCCTTATGGATAATGGGATTTTCAAAATATTCCTCTAAGCTGCGTTTTTTACTTCTTCTATGTCTTACAATTCGATGGACACCTAATAGGGTATCTAAACTTTGCTTCGAAAATTTCATCCTTTTCACCTCTTATTTTTTTAATCGATAGGAAACGGCTGCTTCCTATCGAAAATTTATATATGGTTATTAGGCTGATTTGGCCGCTACCACGATGACCTTGCCATGGTCCAATTCTTCTTCATATCGTTCTGCATCATTACTTGATATACCCAGTGACTCTAATTTAGAGCGAAGTTCGTCTCCGCGAGTACGAAATACATTGGCAATAGAATCGAGTACACCCTGTTCTTGAACACTGATATCGTTAATATCTAACGATTCGGTTAGGTCCTCGGAGCGGTTTCTGTCATGGGCTAACAAGTAGATTTCATCCTTTGAATAGCCCTGCATCATCAAATGCTCAATTTCCTGTTTTGCTTGTACACCATTTTCAACGATTCTAACTGTTTCCATTTCGCTTCCTCCTTTTTTCAACTTCTGTTACGTATATAACCGCTCCTAATCAATTAAAACCTATTTTTCTAAAAATCTATTACGTTTGGAAACAATTTCAATATGGGTATATAGGTAACACTTAAGAATCCTGGAGGTGTATATATGAAGAAATTAATTTGTAGAAATTGTGGAAATGCGGAGTTTGAGGTGTTAAATGTAGGTGAAACGCTGTGCAAATGTGGACGGAGATTAACGAAGCTAAGTGACTATCAATTGGAATCCTCATCAAAATGGAAAGAAAATCAACGACGCCGTGCTGAAATTATTTCTAAAATCAGCTTATTGAAGCGGGAAGTTGACAAATGCCTGGATGAGCGGGATGAAGAAGGATTTAAAAAGCGTTCGTTTGAATTAAAGCTTTGCTATCATTTTTTAGACAATGCCTTGAAGGACCCGCAGCTCCGCCTCAAGGAGCGGATCCAGCAAAATCAAAATAAGTTTAGTTTTTAAGTGTTTAAATGCTTCTATATCGGGTATTTAATAAGCATAGCTTAACTAATTGAAAAATAGAAAGGGGACATTCTCATGGGATTTATTTGGTCATTAATTATTGGAGGTATCATTGGTTGGTTAGCAGGACTCATTCTAGGACGTGACATCCCAGGTGGTATTATCGGAAATATTATTGCAGGATTTATCGGTGCATGGCTTGGTTCATTAATCTTAGGTGGTTGGGGACCAGAGATCGGTGGATTCTATATCGTCCCAGCACTAATTGGAGCGATTATCCTAGTGTTTGTTTTAAGTCTCATCCTAAAAGGTAGAAGAAAAACTGCATAAACAAAGATTTAGTCGAGACTGCCTTAGCGGCAGTCTTTTTATGTGGAGGAGAAATCCCCTGCTCACTTTGGCGAAGGCATAAATTTCACTCCATAAAAAAAGAGGTACCCGCCGCAGCCGATGCTGGAGCGAATACCATCACTATAAGACCCCTGAAAACAACCTGGCAAATGATTCTTTCCATTTTACCGCCAGGCCTCTTTTATAAAACTCGACCGGGCGGATACGCCGGCAATCCTTTATGTCCTCTTCATAATGAACAACGAGATCATCAATCGAGTCCGTTCCCGTTAAAAACAAATTCACCTCAAAATTCAAATGAAAGCTGCGCATATCCACATTGGCTGTCCCAATCGAAGCAAGATCCCCATCAACAATTATCACCTTTTTATGTAAAAAGCCCTTTTGATACGAATAAATCTCTATCCCGGCCCTTAGTAACTCCGGAAAATACGATTGCGTCGCATATTGAGTCAGGAAACCATCATTGGTGTCAGGCACCATTAAGCGCACCTGGATGTTGTTTTGGGCGGCGATTCTGAGTGCGGTTTGGATGGCCTGGTTGGGAATGAAGTACGGGGTGGCGATCCAAATTGATTTTGTGGCGCAAGTGATCATTGCATAATAGTGGTCACTCATATCTCGCGTTTCAGGACCTGTTGCAACGACATGGACCAATCCATCACCCTTTACCGGCACGGGCCTTAGGTAGCGGTCATTTTCAAAAAGGATTTCCCCACTGGCGTACTTCCAATCTAGCAAAAATACTGCATGCAGGGTTTGAACTGCTTCCCCTTCGAGAACGACATGGCTGTCACACCAGAAGCCAAAGTTATCGTCTTCGCCCAAGTATTCAACACCAACGTTTAATCCGCCGGCAAACCCAACCTTTCCATCAATGACAATGATTTTACGATGATTTCGAAAGTTAAACTTTTGATTGTACCAGCCTCCTTTTAAAGGTAAAAAAGGCCGGAC
The DNA here is from genome assembly GCF_036962465.1 of Neobacillus vireti. GTDB lineage: Bacteria > Bacillota > Bacilli > Bacillales > Cytobacillaceae > Neobacillus > Neobacillus vireti_B. Next base: position 209,326 of record NZ_JBALNF010000031.1, on the reverse strand, counting down.
ATTGATACCAGCCTCCAACATTTTCTTCATGTCCCGCTTCGAGAGAGAGAAACTGCCGACCGCATCGAACAGCAGCCGCACCTCGACGCCTTCCTTCACCTTCGCTTTTAAAATATCAATTAGTTCTTGGCCTAGTCGGTCATAGCGAAAGATGTAATATTCAAGGTGAATAAAGTCCTGCGCTTCTCTTAACTGCCGTTTGATTTCGTGAAAGGTATCATCGCCGTTTCGTAAAATTTTGGTTTTGGTATTCTGGTTTTGATCGGTTAAGGTTACTTTTTCCAAATAGCTGGCAAACGAACGCTGGTGGTCATTCAAGTTGGATAAGTCGAGCTTTTTTTGTTTTTTATCAAGCGCCTCGAATAGCTCACGATCGCTGATCCGTTTGCTTTTAAATAACTCCCCTTTAACCAGTAATTGTCCAGAGTAAACGTAAAATATATAGCCGAGAATCGGCAGCAGGACTAATATGTAGGTCCATAGGAGTGTGGTTTGGGCAGGGCGGTTCTCGAGCCATAAGGCCAGGACCGTGTTGATAATGATGACAGCATAAAGGGCTATAAACAGCCCCTTCCACCATGCCGGTACTTCCATAAAAAAGACCAAATAACCACCAGCGATCATTAGTGCAGCAAAAAGCCATTCAAAGCGTTTTCTTTTCATGACGGTATTCACCCTTTTTTACTATGAAATACCCTTTCTGTTTGTAACTAAAACAAAAGAAGCCTTACCCCATAATCAGCGGGCAGGCTTTTTTTGTTTTTTAGTGGTTTGGCGGGTAGGAAATGGAGATATCGGGGTTTTTCCGCTTTATATCGGCGGTTTCTCTCCCGTTATCAGCGATTTCCACCCATATATCTAGCGAAAACATGAAAGATATCAGCGATCCTTAAATCTTTCGGTAAATCTTTTCCTGTGGACTAAACTCTTCATATTTCAAACTCTTCGGAACAAACAAAAGCGACTCCTTACTGCCAAAGCCAACAAAGCCCCCGTCAGCCAAACTACTATGAATCAAGTGATGAACCTGCTGCTGCAGCTCATTATCAAAATATATCATGACATTCCGGCATAAAATCACATGAAATTCATTAAACGACCCGTCCGTTACCAGGTTATGCTGGGCGAAAAATAAATTCTCCTCAAACATCGGATTGAAATAGGCAAATTGATGATCAGTCGTATAATACTCAGAAAAGGCCATCTTCCCACCTGCCTTCAGGTAGTTTTTTGTATATTGCTGCATTTTCTTTAAGGGGAAAGCCCCCTTTTGGGCAGCAATCAGCGCCTTTTCATTCATATCAGTCGCATAGATCTTTGTCTTTTTAGCGAGGCCTTCCTCCATCATCAGAATGGCCATCGAGTAAACTTCCTCACCTGTCGCACAGCCGGCATGCCAGATACGAATCTCAGGAAGATCTTTTAAGAGCGGTACGACTTGACTGCGAAAAGCTGCAAAAAAACTGGGATCGCGATACATTTCTGTCATCCGAATCGACAAGTCATTTAACAAGCGCTCCAAATACTCCTTCTCGTGCAGTACTTTTTCCAGAAGGGCGGTAATCGTTGGTAACCGCTCTGCCTTCATCCGGTTTAAAATTCTTCTTCGTAATGAAGCACGCACATACCCTCGAAAGTCGTATCCATACATCTGAAAGAGTCCTTCTAGCAGCAAGTTGATTTCTACTTCCTGCAATTCGTTCGTCTCTGCTTCTTCTGTATCTATCCATAAATCAGGCGTCATGTTGTGGTTCAATCTTGATTCACCTGCTCTGTCAGCCATACCCGCATTAACGAGAATAGTTGATCGATATTTAGTGGTTTCATAATATAATCAGAGGCACCCGCCTCCATACACTTGTCCCGCTCGCCTTTCATAGCCTTAGCGGTCAACGCGATAATCGGCAGATTGTGCATACCCAAGTCTTCCCGGATGATTTTCATTGCCTCATAACCGCCCATGACCGGCATCATAATGTCCATAAAAACAAGGTCAAAGTGGCCGCGTTCTTGCAGCATTTCTAACGCCTGCTTTCCGTGTTCTGCCACCTGCACGTTCACACCCTTCCGCTCTAAGGCGGTAACCAGTGCAAACACATTGCGGCCGTCATCTTCAACTAGCAGGACTCTTTTCCCTTTAAATAACTGCTCATCGGGACATTCTTCTTCGGCCTGGGCAGCTTGCGGCTCCTCATTTACCCATGTCGGTTCCTCTGTTAATTCGATTTCACTGGCTGTTGCGGCTTCTTCTATTGCCAACTGGACATCGTTTGGCACATATTCTTCTGCCTCCCATCGGCTCGGGATAAACAAAGTAAACGTGCTGCCTTTTTGCGGCTCGCTATGGACCTCCAATGTGCCGCCAAGCAATCGGGTAAATTCACGGCAAATCGATAAGCCAAGCCCCGTACCGCCATATTGTCGGTTAGTTGTCCCATCCACTTGTTGGAAGGCATCAAAAATGATTTGCTGCTTTTCCTGTGGAATGCCAATTCCCGTATCGGTTACAGAAATGGCGAGAACAGGTTCGCGCGTTTGTTTATTGAGTAATTTCGCTGCTCTTTCAGAAGGGGCCAGCCCAATTTGCAGGGTAACGCTGCCCTGTTCCGTAAATTTAAAGGCATTCGATAAAAGATTCTTCAATATCTGCTGTAATCGTTGCCCATCCGTCGAGATCACAGGTGGTATATCGGAATCCATGTGGATGTCGAACTGTAGATTCTTTTTCGCTGCCACCGGGTTGAACATATTGCGCATCAGCTGCGGGATCTCCGTGACATTGACTTCATCTGTTAAAATTTCAATTTTTCCTGCCTCGATTTTTGATAAATCAAGGATATCATCAATCAACCGCAGCAAATCATTGCCGGAGGTATTCACAACTTTCGCGTATTCGGCCACTTCCGTGTGGTCCAAATCCGAGTTATTTTCCATCAGCATTTGCGACAGGATGAGAATACTGTTTAATGGGGTGCGCAGCTCATGTGACATGTTCGCAAGGAAATCAGTTTTGTATTGTGAACTCATCTTTAATTTGATGGAATAATCTTCTAGCTCGTCCTTCGCTTTTTTAAGTTCGAGGGCGCGCTGTTCCGCATATTCCTTCTGCTCCTCCAAATAATCATTGGAGAGACGTAATTGTTCTTGCTGCATTTGTAATTCTTCCGATTGTGCCTGCAGTTCTTCTGACTGCGCTTGTAATTCTTCGGTCAGGACTTGGGATTCCGCTAGGAGCCTTTCTACTTCCATTCGGCCCGTTACCGTTGAAATCGACGATCCAAACTTATCTTGGATCAAATCAAGTAAGGTCAGGTGTTGAGCCTGAAACGGCTGCAGTGCAGCGAACTCGACGACTGCTTCTACGCGATCATCAAACAAGATCGGGGCAATTAATAGATTCCGCGGATTCGAAGTACCTAACCCTGTTGTTATTTTAAAATGATTATCTGGTATTTGATCGATTAGAAAAATTCGTTTATCAACGGCTGCCTGACCAATCACTCCTTCGCCTAAGCGAAAGTTCGTCTTGACGAGGTCACCATCGGCGACGGCATACCCGGCTACTCTCACAAAATCCACTTCGCCCGCTTGCTCGCGGCGCAGATAGACGACCCCGTAAGCGGCTCCCACCAATGGAGCGAGTTTGTTAATAAACATCTGAGTGAGTTCATTAATATCGGTTATTCCTTGATATAGAGTGGAAATTTCGGTTAGGCTTTTTTGCACCCAATTCCGCTTTTCAAGAGCCTCCAGTAAGTTGTTCATAGCCTCAGCAAGTTCCTGTGTTTCATCATGAGTGTTCACTTCGATTCGTGATGTTAAATCTATTTCTGAGTTTTCGTCCATGATTTCATCAATCGTTCTTACTACCCTTTTAATCGTTCTAACAATCGTGTTAGAAAGAATAACAGAGATGGCAATTGTAAATATAGATACTAAAATAATAATTCCGTATAAGATTAACTTTAAGTTATTCGTATGCTCATTAAGTTGATTGATACGCACGGTGGTCATTTTCTTTTCGGTGGCTAGAAAGGATTGAAACTGTGTACGCAGTTGGTCCGTAATCTTTTTTCCCTTGTTTTCCGCGAAGTGCTGAGTTAAAAAGCGCGTATTATTGCTCTTTTTGGCATTAATGACAGCCTCACCGGTATTTGTGATCCAGTTTACGATCAATGGTTTCATTTCTTCCAAATTCCGCTGCTGACTACGGCTATCTAGCAGGGAATGAAGATTATTATAATTATCCAGCCAGCTGCGACTCGCTTGATTATAGGGATCCAGATACTGTACATCCCCCGTTATGACATATCCTCTCATGCCCGTTTCCATGTCGAGGACATTTTTTTGAATTTGATTGGCCAGGTCGTGGATTTCGATATCGTGTTTGGCCACATAGTCTACTTCTTTTTGCAAATCTGTCATTCTATTAATCACCGTTAACAATGACAGTACCAAGCAAAGTAAAATCGATAAGTAACCCACGATAATTTTTGCATGGATGTTGAAGTTCAAGCCCTTTATGGTAACCGCCCCCTCAATGAATATACTCTTATTTTAACCTGTAAAAATCTAGGTTTCATCGGTTTAAATAATTTTGATACTATAGTAATACTCTTAATACTAGTTCATATATCCTAATTCTATTACCCGTTTTTCTCTTTTTTGAAACCTCTTTTTTTAAAAATATTTGTTGTTTCAACAGATAGTTTGCCGGGTAATCATTCATTAACATGATTATTTTGGAGGTTGATCAAATGGCGAAGACGAAAGAAAAGGTTCAATTAACGGAGGTTCTCAACCAGCAAGTAGCTAACTTCTCGGTTCTCTATATGAAGCTTCATCATTATCACTGGTATGTAAAGGGAGAAAACTTTTTTACCCTGCATGTTAAATTTCAAGAGTTGTACACGGAGGCTGCGCTGCATCTGGACACGATTGCAGAAAGGATGCTGTCACTAGGAGCGGCCCCAACCGCTACGCTTAAAGAGCAGTTGGAGCTGTCATCGATTAAGGAAGCAGCTGGGGATGAAACCGCCGGGGAGATGGTTCAAACGCTGGCTGATGATTTTAACAATGTCTGCAGCGAACTTACAGAAGGCATTACGGTTGCGGAAGACAAGGATGACCAGCCGACGGCGGATATGTTTATTGCGATCAGGACGTCACTGGAGAAGCATGGCTGGATGTTTAAGGCTTATCTAGCAGAGTAGATTTATTCGGGTGCCAGTTTTTATGCTGGCACCTTTTATTTTTCGGGTGGGGTTTGTTGTTCGAATCTAGGTGGTTTTTTTTGAACAGGGCGGTATATTACCCGTTCTACTGATTTTTTCATGCGCACGGGCACTATTAGCCTCTTTTTTTACCCATTCTACTTAATTATCCGCGCTTACGGGCACTATCAGTCTTTATTTTGCCCATTCCCTTTATTTTTCCATGAGCATGGGCACTATCAGTCTTTTATTTTGCCATTCTACTTATTTTTCCATGTGCACGGGCACTATCAACCTCTTTTTTTGCCCATTCTACGCTTTCCCCACTGCACACAGGCACTATCAACCGCCGAGAATGCCAACTCCAACTTTCCCCCCTCCACACGCGTACTACCGCTTCCTTACTCTGCCCGTACGAATCACTTTTTCCCGACCACGAGCACAATCGAATCCATTCGTTGAAACCATTACTAAACACATATCATCCTTTGCAGCCTGCAGCAGCTCGGAACTCAACTGCAGCCGTTCAAATAACTCCTTAGGATCCTCCATCTCCTGCTCACGCAAACTGCGAATCAATTTTGAAATGGCAACCTCATATTCATCCTCAAGTCCCTCCGAAAGACCATCCGTAAACAGCAAAATTCGGGCTTCCTTTTGATAAGGAATCACCCCTTTGGTCACCTCAATCTCCTCAAAAAAACCAAGTGGACAGCAGCCATTCGTCATCAGCTGCACTTCCTCATCGACAATGGCAATCCCCGCCGGATGGCCGGCATTGACGTATTCAATCGTCTGTTCTGCCGTATCAAGCACAAAATAAATCGCCGTAAAATAATAGTTTTCTAGACTTTCCGGCATCTGGAGCTGATTCATCCTCCGATTTAGTTCGATCATCACGGCTTCAGGGTCACCTATCCCTGTAATCGCATCTTTTAACGTCGAATATATGTACATACAAACAAGCGAAGATGAGATCCCGTGGCCCATCATATCAAGCAAAATAACCCCATAGCGGCCGGGGCTGATTTGGTACCAGGCATACAGGTCCCCCGCGAGTTCAAATGAAGGCTTGTAGACCGCCGAAATGGCGACATCGTCCTTTTGGATTGGTTCGCTCAGCATGCTAAGCTGGACCTGTTTGGCCAAATTTAACTCATGCTGAATCCGCTTATCCCGCTCCTTACGTAAATCCTTTTCATACTTTAACCTTAGAACAGAGCGAATCCGTGCCAACAGCTCCACTTTATTAATTGGTTTCATCACATAATCCAGCGCCCCGGCATCCATCGCCTCTGCCATCTTATAGGAATCTCCCATTGCCGTCACAATAATAATCAGCAAATCTTCATACCGCTCATCGGCAAGAATCGTCCGGCAGGCTTCCAGTCCATCAATCTCGGGCATCATCAGGTCCATTAGGATTAAATCAACAGGGACTTCCACAGAACCTGAATCCGAACTAGTTGGATCAAGCTGCAGATAATCGTATAATTCCCTGGCAGAAGACAACAACACCAATTGATCATAGCCCGCCTTCTGCAGAATTTTCTCAATAATCATCAGATTTGTTATATTATCATCCACAATGACAATATTCATAAACATACCCCTTTTGAAAAAGGTGCCTGTCACCCACCCTTGTTAAAACGCTAACCCGAGTGGGTGACAGGCACCTTTTTTTCTATTCACACGGTGTTTAATCCTTGATAGGAATCACGTGCTAGTTCCTTGCGCAGCTTTTCAATCGCCTTTTTTTGCAAACGGGAAACATGCATTTGCGAGATTCCCAAAAGTTCACCCGTTTCCTTTTGACTTTTATTTTCCACAAACGTGCAATGAATAATTTCCTTTTCTCTGTCCGATAAAACATGCAGCGCGCTTTCGAGCAAAAGTTTTCGGTCGACTTTTTCAAAACCATCATCAGGGGAACCGAGTATATCTAAGGCTGTGACCACATTTCCCTCCGAACCGGTTTCAATCGGCAGGTCAACAGAAGCGGTTTGATAGCTTTTCCCCATTTCCATTGCTTCCAAAACTTCCTCTTCAGATAGCTCCATGTACTCGGCAATTTCCTCAATTTTAGGAGAACGCTGGTTTTTATTCGTCAGCTCGTCGACGACGTTTTTAATTTTCGGCCAAACTTCCTTCACTCGTCTCGGAACATGGACACTCCATGTTTTATCACGTAAAAACCGTTTAATTTCTCCGATTACCGTCGGAATTAAAAAGGATTCAAATGATTTCCCGGCGCCTTGGTCATACCTTCGGATTGCGGCTAATAATCCAATCATTCCGACTTGCATGATGTCTTCATGGAAATCCCGTCCTTTTGAATATTTTCGAGCAAGGCTCCCAACTAGGGCGGTATAATGTTCGACTAAAATGGTTTGGGCTAAGGGGTTCTCCTTTTGTTGAAATTCCAAAATCAGGGCGTCGATCTCTTCCTTAGTTCGCTTCACGGGTTGTGGCTGTTGTCCCATTATTTTCACGCTCCCCACTTAGATACTTCGCCATGAAGACCGTTACACCGGAATGATTCAAAACACGGACCTCGTCCATCAGTGTTTCGATCAAAAACAGACCTAACCCTCCCTCTGAAAGTTGTTCAACGGTACTTGATTCTGTATAAGGGCCTAACTCGTTTCTGGTCTGAATAAAATTAAAGCTTTTACCACTGTCAGCTACCATAATTTCTAACTTGTCCTCATAAATGCCAAACCCTAAGGTGACTTCGCCGCCCTCCTCCGTGGAGTATGCATGCTGGACAGCATTTGTTGTGGCTTCACTCACAGCAATTTTTATATCTTCAATTTCTTCATATGTATAACCCATCCGGCTGCAAATCCCCGATAACGTTAATCTAATTACACCGACATAGTCTGATTTTGCTGGAATCTTCATTTCAATATAGTCCATCACTTGTTTCATCGTCCCCCACCCTTTAATTTGCAGAAATATTCATTATGTTCCCCAAGCCTGTAATCTCAAAAAGTCGCTTCAGTCGATCTGATAACTCAATCAGTCTCAACTCTCCGCCGTTTTCCTTGAGCTTCTTAAATAAACCGACAAACACACCAAGACCCGTACTGTCTAGATAGGAAACGTCCCGGAGATTAATACTCATGATTCTATTTTCCCCTTCCGCGAGTGGTAATAATTCCTCTCTTAGGTTTGGCGCGGTAAAGGCATCAATTTCCCCTGCTAGCATCACCGATACTTCCTCATTTTGCTGATGTACATCTATACTTAGATTCATTTCCATCATCACCTCTAGATATTTATTTTGTATATAACCACATTTAAAACAATCTAAACCTACTTTTTTAAAAAAATTTTGGGGACGCATGGGGACGGTTCTCATGCTTCGGAAGCAAGAGAACCGTCCCTTTGCTTCTTCCCTACAATTATACAGAAATTTACTAATTGAACGAATAGTTCTTGTGTCCTAGATCTGCTGGTATGGTTTAGGATTCTAGTAAAAGGGTATACAAAAGCTACCACAGCTGGAAGGGAGAGGAAATGATGGATGAACTGAATAAATTAAAGACAAAGTTGAAAGTCGAAACGGAAAAGAATGGTTCGATGGCGCAGAACTTTGATGAAGTAAAAAGACTTGGCAAGCAAATGACGAAAGCCAAAACGGGTACTGAGCTGAAAGAGGAACGTGGTTTAACTCCAGATCCGCTTCAATAGATAGATGGAACGGCCATTTCTTAGGGCCGTTACTTTTTTGCTGGATAGAAATGAAAAGGCCTGCACCACTAGTTAGGTGCAAGCCTTTTTATATAGTAAGCTTCGATACCCATAAATCGGTTTTTAGAGCTGTTTATCAAGTGGATCCTCTTGACCATATCGCTGATAAAATTCATCTACCTGCTTTTCAGGATGGGGATCTCCATTGTTCCTTTCGACGTCCTCTTGTGTTTGAAAGTCCCGCCCATCGCTCTTGGCGATGTTGTAACCAGACATGTGCTGACCTTGTTCTTGAAGGTCCCGCTGGCCATTTTGCGAATCCGGATGATCCCTAGATTGTCCAATTTGCCTAAACTGTTCTTGATGCGCTTGATTCTCCCGCTGCGAATTCTGTCCATTCATTAACGGGAGGTCATCATCGTCTCTATGACCGTACTTTTGCTGCAAGTTGTTCTCGCTCTTCATGGATTTTTGCTCATTTTCCGTCTGCTTATAAAGAGTGTCGTCCTCTTTAATGCCTGCTTCATCCAATGTGTTCGTGCCATTATAATTGGTAGTCATCATTATTTCCTCCTTTTTCCAAGACTGCTGTTGTTCATCCCTTGTCATTCAACAGGATTTACCAAACAGGCAACCACATATTTCTACCACCCGCTTCCTTTTGCTAGATTTTCATCTAGGCTAACTTTTTGTTAGCCATGTTAGTGTAATACCACCCCGCCTTCGTCTTGAAACCACTTATTTGAAAAAGGATCCTTTCTTTTTTCCCTTTAACAAGTCGCCTGTCCAGCCTTTATTTTTAATAAAATAATATAAAAGGGCTGTTGAGATGATGATCATGACAATCGAAAAAATATAGCCGTACCGCCAGTTGAGTTCCGGCATATTCTTAAAATTCATGCCCCATAATGCCCCATAAGCCATAATCGGGGTAAAAATAGTCGTCAACACCGTCAAGGTTTTCATAATTTCATTTCCGCGATGGGAGGAAATGACCTCTTCTAAATTAATCAACGAGTCAAGCTCATGTTCATACTCATTGAGCAGAACTTTGGCCCGCTCAATCCGTTTGCCCGTACACGAGAAAAATTCTCCGTCCGTTACATCAGGGAAATTAATTTCATCAATGGCCATTTTTACTTCATTGATCGGTATTAAGAGGTTTTTGCAGACTAACAGTTCATGCCGGCGTTTATAGACAAGCTCAAGAATGCCTATTTCATTTCTTTTTCTCACATTCCAGATGAGAGTTTTAAGGGTCTCCTCAAACTGATCAATCTCCACCAGCATTCCATTCATCAGTTCTCCGAGAAAAAGTAAAAAGCCTTCAACGGCATTATTCGTCCGCGCTAATTGGCGGTTAAGGTTGTCGCGATCCAGCGAAGTGATTTCAAGGTCAACAGTGATTAACTGATTGGTGGTTAAAAAGAAATGAAAGATTTTATAATCGTTTTCATCAGTATAACTTTGTTGAAAAATAAGGGATCCGTTAATGACCTTTTCGCCATCCGCTAAACTGGTTACACGCAAACTATTGGCTTTATCTTTTCCAACCTGCTTCAGCCAAACCGTTCTAACAGGATCCTCATTCGTTGATGGGGGGAGCTGGTTCAGCTTCTCACTGTTCCACTCTAACCACTTCCACTTGTTTGCACCAATATATTTTTCCAAAAGAATCCCTCCTCTTAAGACCTTATCCCCGCTTATCCGTTCCTTTAAACGTTTAATCTTTCACCCATAAGGGTAATTATTAATTAGAATAGGTTGTTCAAATCTTAAGGAGGTAATTTAGATGAAACGTGTCTTAAGTATGAGCTCACTATTAGCTGTTGGGGTTGGCGCTTCGGCTGCATTGTGGCTAAGCAATAAGCCCAATCGGATTAAGGCAGAGACCTTATTAAAAGATTGGAAGCGAAAGATTCTGCCAACGGTTTATCAAAAAAGCGAACAGCTTCCGATCCATAAAGGCGGTAACCCGCTTCCACATGATTATGAAGATAATAAAATGGTTGATGAAGGCGCGATGTACTCGGTTAAGTTTTATAATGAAAAATTACAGTAACAGCAACGAGTTGGGGCTTCGAGCAGCCCCAACTATTTTTGTGAGGTGATCACACTGAATTTACTATTTTTGTTCATCTACTTGGCGATTATTCTTGCTGTCATTGAGATCTTTGTGATTTTATTCCGTCTAACGGGGTTGAAGGTGGAAGTTTCGAGGTTTCAGGTGATTTCGCTGATGACGGGAACCGGCTTTACCACCGGGGAATCGGAGCTGATCTTGGGGCACCCAATCCGTCGGAAACTGGCCATCTTTCTTATTTTGTTTGGTGCGTTCTCCCTCGCCGTGATTGTTTCATCGATTAGCCAATTTCTATCAGAGGGTTTGCAGGCCAAGGAAATCTTTGGCAGTGCAGGTGCAGTTATCCTGGTTTTTGGAGTATTAAAATTGAAAAGCGTTCGGCGGGTCCTGGCAGCGTTTTTCAATCGGGAAATGAAGCAGAATATTGAACTGGCTGATCTGCCAGTCCGCGATGTTTTTTTGAAAGATAAAGAGGACTTGCTGCTCCATCTGTCTATTTATGAAACCTCTTCGCTTGCACACCAAACATTTCAGGAAGCTCTCCCCAACCACGAAGGACTGGAAATGGTTGTTTTGTTTATTCAGCGCGGTGATATTATCATTCGCACGCATCTCTATCAAACCAAGCTTCACGAAGGAGACCAGCTGTTGATTTACGGGGCCAAGGAAGTCATCCTGAAAGTGCTTCACGATGATATTCTGATTATGAAAGAAAAGCAGAAGGAACATGAACTGCCCGTGAATCCTATTCCTTGATTAAAAAGCCTCTAAACAGAGGCTTTTTTCACTTCTATATATTTAATATGATATCCCTCCGATTCCATCACCTTAAATTCATAGCCCTCTGCCTCTATTGAAGCATCAACAGTAACCCGTGCCGACCTTTTGGTTAAAAACCAGCCGCCCAGCGTATCAATGCCTTCCGCACTTAAGTCAATATCCAATAACTCATTCACGTTGTGAATGGCTACCTTAGCATCAATAATATAGTGGCTTCCCGGCGTAATGGTCCGAATCTCCGGAACCTCGTCCCCATCAAATTCGTCTCTCACCTCACCAACAATTTCTTCTATGATGTCCTCGACCGTTACCAAACCGGAAGTACCGCCATATTCATCAAGCAAAATCGCCATATGGGTCCGTTCCTTTTGCATCAGCACCAATAAATTACGAATCGGGATTGTTTCAATCGCCGTGATTACAGGCCGAAGATGGGACTCAAGTTTCCATTCATCAAGCAAGCTATTATTCATAAACCGCTGCGTTAACAGCATTTTTACATTCAGCATACCAAGTACATGATCCTTATCCCCATCAACCACAGGATAACGGGTGAATTTCTCCCTGCGCAGTGTTTCGGCAATCTCTTCGATCGAATCATCAACGGATATGCAGCACATTTCTGTCCGGGGCACCATGATTTCTTTTGCGACCCGCTCATCAAACTCAAAGATATTATTTACATACCGCCATTCGTTCCGATTAATCTCCCCGCTTTTATAGCTTTCCGATAAAAGAATGCGCAGTTCTTCCTCTGAGTGGGCCATCTCATGCTCAGAAGCCGGTTTTAAACCAAAAATACCGACAAGTAGACGGGCCGAATGGTTTAACAGCCAAATAAACGGAAACATCAGTTTATAAAACCAGATTATTGGTTTGGCGAACACTAGTGTAATTTGCTCCGCCTTTTGGATGGCAAAGGTTTTTGGCGCCAATTCCCCTGCCACGACATGTATAAAGGTAACCACCACAAACGCCAGGGTAAACGATAGGAAATGGGTAACCGCCTCGTTTAAATGAAAAGCAGCTAGGATAGGATGAAACAGCTTCTCCACCGTGGGTTCCCCCAGCCATCCAAGACCTAATGCCGTTACGGTGATTCCGAGCTGGCAAGCCGATAGATATTCATCAAGATGGGTAACCACTCTGTTTGCAGCCGCGGCCCGCTTCTCGCCTTCTGCCATCAATTGGTCAATCCTTGAGGTTCTCACTTTGACAATGGCGAACTCAATCGCTACAAAAAAACCAGTTAAGACAATTAAAAGGATAATCGTGAATATGTTCAACCAAAGCATTAACGAAACACCCCCCAAAAAAATAACAATCCGGAATCCCGCTGGATTCCGGATTGCCATGGTCTATTACTGTTTATTCTTGTCGAGCTTATCGTCAAGTTTTTCTAAATATTTAGCGGCAAATGTTTTTCCGCCTAGACCAAAGGCCAGACCGAATGCCAGCGCCAATCCGCCTAAGACGAGAATGAAGGCCGCATTTACAATCGAGTGCGCCACACCAAGCTGGTCTAATGCCATAAAGACCGTAATCGCGTAAATCGTATATTTGGCGATCGCTGCTAAGGTGCGTGAAGAATTATTTTTAATGACATTTTGTAAAATACGTTCGATTAAATGACCGACATATAGCCCAACGCCTAAAATTAAAATCGCAGCCAATAGCATTGGCAGATACGCAATTACTCCCGTTGCCAGCGTCACTAAGAAGTCTAAGTGAACAATTTGCAGAGCTTCAACCGCAAATAGTAAGACGACAACTATCTTAACAATCAATCCAACTATTTGTGATAGGGAGAACTTCGATTTTTCCGGCGTTAAGGTACCAATTCCAATCTGATTGAAGATGCTATCAAATCGTAAGCGCCAAAGCATTTGAACGACCATTTTTTCAATCCACTTTCCAAGCCAGATCCCTACTAACATAAGAATGATCGCCACGATAACATTAGGAATTAACGTTAAGATGTGGTTTAACATTGCGATTGCAGGTTCAGAGATCCCTTTCAAATCTAGCTTTTCCAAAGCCGTAATGATGGTTGGGATTAAGATGAAGATAAACACGATATTCCCAATGATCGTTGATAGATTCGTATCTTCCTGATTTTTCATGATGCCAAAACGCTGACCGATAGAATCAGCTCCCAGGCTTTTTAAGAAGTTCGTTAAAATATCACGGACTAGTTTCGCAATCAGCCAGCCGATTAGGACAATCAATGCGGCTGCAAATAATTTAGGAATAAATGCAACCATGGACGTTAGTGCATGGGTAAATGGACCAGAGATTCCATCGATATGCAATGCGCCCAATACCGCGGGTAAAAATAACAATAGAACAAAATAGAAGACTCCCTGAGCAATCCGCTCGACACTCGATTGGGCTTCTACTTCATTTTTGGCCATCTTCCATTTAACCAATCGTGAGTCTAACTGCAGCATGGCTGCGCCTTTTTTGAAAAGCATACGCAGCAGGTGGGCAACCACCCAAGCAAATAAAAGAATAAGAGCCGCTTTTAATAGATGTGGAATTGCCCCTGTGATCGTTGACACCATGCCAACGAGCGGCTGGGCAATCAAGCTTAAGTTCAACATGTTAAAAAAGATAATCCAAACGACTACTAATAATGCATAGTAGACAATTTTTCCAATGATCGTTTCAGATGAATATTTTCTGCCATTTCCAAAACTTGAGAACAACCTGTCATCGATCCTTGTTTTCTTTAATAGTGACGTCACAGCTTTTCCTATCGCTTTTGCGATTAGCCAGCCAACTAATAGGACCACCAGTGCAAATAGCAGGTGGGGAATTTGATCAGTATATATGTACCAGCCAGCTACCATATCCTTTACGTTCATCAACATCGCTCCTTTTCATTTTCTCATGCTTGGTGCATGCTCGTTTGCTAGGTGATATACCCGGTCTATTTTCTTTCAAACATCTTGAAAAACAGGTTTCGCAGGCAGTTTTGCGGGGAATATACGTTAGCAATTGATTATAAAAGGAGGAGAAACGATGAGTAAAAAAGCATGGTTAGCTGGTGGAATGGCAGCATTACTGACCTTTGGCGGTTTAGCCGGTTGCGGTGATGGAGTTGACCAGGATAATGGTATTAGTGATGGCCAGCAAAAAGATGCGGTCGATCACAATACAAAGAACACATCTAACGACTCCCTTCAGCAGGCAAAAAAGAATATCGAGGATATCCAAAAGGATGTTGAAACAAAATTAAAAGAAAAAGGTGTCGGTGATGGCGTAGACCAAGATAACGGCATCAACGATGGTCAAAAGAAAGATCAACTAGATAGTCTCTAAAACGTTTGAAGGAAATTCACATAGGGTACTAATTTTATAGAACAATCATGATAAAGGAGGAAATTCAGATGAATAAAGATAAAGTTGCGGGCGGATTTGATCAGGTAAAAGGAGAAGCAAAAGAACAGTGGGGAAAGGTAACCGAGGACCATTCCACTGAAACAGATGGTAAATTTGATAAAGTGAAGGGGAAAGTAAAGGAAGGCATCGGAGAAATAAAAGAAAAACTGTCGGAGGATAAATGAGGACGGTTTAGCTATAGAACGCAAAAAGAAGAGGCCCCCATGCCTCTTCTTTTTATATGTTTACCCCTTTTATTTGACCACGCTCTCCACTCGGCCGCCTTCCCCAAAGCGGCCAACTGGATTGATTTCTTATTTCCCCGGGAAATAATCCCCACGGACAAGCCATGGTTTAAAGCCCTAGCTTGTATTTATTTCAAAAATTACTGCAAGTTGTTTAAAAAGTCGAGTGCAATGTTTGGCGCGACTCCAAATAAGACCGATCCAACGATAGCGACTAACAATACAACGACAATGCCAAATGGAATGTTCAATTTACGCTCGTCCCTAGCCGGGCGGAAGAACATTTGCGTCATGATGCCGAAGTAGTAGAAATACGAGATGACAGTCGTTGCAATCATGATCGAAGCTAGCACATAGTGCGGTGTGCCGTAGAACGTACCAATAAAGATATTTAATTTGCCGATGAATCCGGCAGTGCCTGGAAAACCGGCCAAGGAAATAAGCAGAATTCCCATAATAACAGCAAGAGCTGGTGACCGGCGATAAAGACCGGCGAAGTCGGCAATTTTGGTTGAACCAGACTGCTCAGTAATTACCTGAATCACAGCAAACGCACCAAGGTTCATTAACATATAGGCAAGCAGGTAGAACCAGATCGAAAACAGCATATTAGAGCTCAAAGAGGTTAACGCAACCAGGATATACCCGGCATGGGCAATACTGGAGTAAGCGAACAACCGCTTAATATCGGACTGCCTTAACGCCACCACGTTTCCAACAATCATAGTAACGGCTGCGATTACAGCTAGATAATCCTGCATCTTAAACAGGATACCTTCACCATGTGCCCCTGTTGGAGCCGCATTGTAGAAGACAGCAATCAATAGACGAATCACGATTACAAAGCCAGCTGATTTAGAAACTACACTCAAGAATGCCGTTACTGGTGTTGGTGCACCTTGATAAACATCTGGTGCCCACATATGGAACGGTGCTGCCGCTAATTTAAATGATAAACCTACTAAAATGATTAAGAATGACAGACCGAGCAGGTACGCATGCTGCGCATCTGTCACGGCGGACAGTGTCTGGGCAATATCGTACAGGTTCGTTGATCCTGTTAATCCATACACATAACTCATTCCAAACAAGGTGATCGCGGTTGAAATTCCGCCATTGATGACGTATTTCATTGCCGACTCATTTGATTGTAAATTGTGCTTGCGGATACCCGCCAAGATATAGGAAGAAACAGTTAACAATTCCAGCCCAATGAATAAGGTAATTAAATCACCGCTTGAGGTCATTATCATCGCACCAAGCAAGGCGGTTAAGAACAAGTAATAAAACTCACCGCGGTAGGTTTCCATCCCTTCCTTAGCCTCATAGCTGACGGCAAGGAACATGACGAGCCCCGAACCGACAAGCAGGATTAACTTAAAGGCTTTGCCGAAGGAATCTAACGTGAAGCTGTCATCCAAAATTGACGTTGCTTCGGTATTAAGCAAGGCTGCTACCGAAATGATGGCAGCCGCAATACCAAGGATTCCAATCCAGCCGAGGAAGCGGCGGTCTTGCTTTTTCGGTAGAAATAAATCGATTAATGTCAATGCAGCTGCTACACCAAGGATGATGAACTCTGGTGTCATGACACTCCAGTTAAATGATTTCAATGTCGTTAAATCCATTCTTCATCACCCTCCTAACCCTAACATGATGGTTTCTAGTGTTGTTTGCAGCGGAGAACTTAGAACACTTGGATAAACCCCAATTAACACGATTAAAGCCATTAGTACGACAACTGGTACGAATTCAACACCTTTTAAGTCGGTCACACCGGTGAACTCACGATGCGCCTTGCCGTAGGTAATTCCTAAGACAGCACGCAATACGTACGCTGCGGTCATGATAATGCCAATCGTTCCAACAGCGGCAAGCCAAGGTATTTCTTTGAAAAGCCCTAGAAAGGCCATAAATTCACTAACAAATCCGGACATACCTGGAAGTCCCAGTGAGGCCATCCCGCCTGCTAGTAAGAAGCCAGCCGCAAGCGGCATTCCCTTCGCCATTCCTCCCAAGTTCTCGAGGAGTGATGTATCAGTACGCTCGTACAGGATGCCAACGATGAAGAATAATAATGCTGAAATCAAACCGTGCGAGACCACTTGGAAAATCGCTCCCTGTACTCCAGCCGTGTTCATCGCCGCAAGGCCGATCAACACGATGCCCATGTGGGAAATCGACGAATAAGCAAGAACCATTTTAAAGTCTGTTTGAATGAAGGCTAGGAACGCCCCGTAAAGAAGGTTGATCACGCCAAGGACGGCAATTAGTGTCGCAAGGGTATCAAACTGCTTCGGGAAAATTCCCAGTCCAAAACGAATTAATCCGTATGCACCAATTTTTAATAGAATCCCAGAGTGAATCATAACCACCGCTGGCGGTGCCTGAACGTGCACCTTTAACATCCAGCTGTGCAATGGGAAGATTGGTAACTTTACACCAAAGGCAATTAATAAACCGATGAAGAGGCCCATTTTTAAGTCACCGGACAGTGGTGCGCTTGGGTCTGACATCATTTGTGTCAGCATTTCAATGTTGGTGGTACCTGTTTTAGCAAACAAAATCATAATCACAATCAGGAGTACGGCAGAGCCTAACCCGTTGTAAATTAAGAAACTATATGCCGCTTTTTCTTTTTCAAAATAACCCCATTTTCCAATTAAGAAGAATGTTGGGATGAGGGTAATTTCGAAAAAGATGAAAAATAAGATTAGGTTCTCCGCAGTAAATACCCCGAGCATGCCTATTTCTAATAGAAGAAAGAGCATAAAGTAGCCCTTCCATTCTTTTTTAACAAACCGTCCCGCGGCAATGGCTGATAATGTTGCCACTACAGCAGTTAGCACGACGAGCAAAAGCTGGAAGCCGCTCAAGCCCAATTCATAGTTGACCGCAAAGTAAGGCTCTCCTGTATTCATTCCGCGGAAATGAATCCACTCTTTTGCGACATTGAAGTCTGCCAAGTTCTTGCCCCACTGAAAATGAAGATAGCAGGCCAATGACAGGAATAGGGCTGGCAAGGTGGCTAGAAAGCCAACGATTTTAATTGGTTTTTCAACTGATTTTGGCATCATAGCCAAGACGATGATACCGAGTATTGGGGAGAATACTAGGATTGAAAGAACAGCTGATAAATTCATCGTAAGTACCCCCCTGTGAATGCAAAGATGACGACGAGTAGTGCCAGACCAATAAAGGCAACGGCCCCATAGGTCTGTACCTGTCCGGATTGCAGTTTGGAGCCAGCTCTGCCAAGTCCTTGAACAATCCCGACCACGCCTTTGACAAGTCCTTCCACAAGGAAGACATCAATGAACCGTAAGAAGTAGCTGAGTGCTTTAGACGCTGCGACTACAGTATATTGATAGAACTCGTCAACATAATACTTATTAAATAAGATACTGTGCAAGGTATCCCCTGTGCCGCTTAACCAATTGCGGGCAAGTGAACGCTTATAGTACATCAAATAAGCAAGGAAGATTCCTGCTAACGATACAAGCGTTGCTGCGATCATAATCCAGGCAGGACCTTCCGTATGTCCATGCTGGGCAAGGGCTGCATTGCCATCAACGAGCCAGTCGCCTAGGAACGTTCCGAACCAAGGTGTGTTCACGTAACCAGCTATGACTGCGAGTACGCCAAGGATGATCATTGGCAAGGTCATATTGGATGGCGATTCGTGAACATTTTTTTGATTTCCGCGTGCTTCTCCGGTAAAGACTAGGAAGAACAAGCGGAACATATAAAATGCCGTCATGAAGGCCGCAATGAGCGCAAGCAAGAACAGGATTGGATGTCCGCCTTCCCATGCTGCCGCTAAAATTTCGTCTTTTGAGAAGAAACCGGATAGTAACGGTACCCCGCTGATCGCGAGTGTTCCAATTAAAAATAATGGCCCGGTCAGCTTCAACTTTTTCCAAAGTCCGCCCATTTCCTCTATGTTTTGTGTGTGGACCGCATGAATGACTGAACCTGCTGCTAAGAAGAGCAAGGCCTTAAAGAAGGCATGTGTCATTAAGTGGAATACACCTGCCACATAGCCGGCAGAGCCAAGGGCTAACATCATGTAGCCAAGCTGTGAAACCGTTGAATAAGCAAGAACCCGTTTAATATCGGTTTGAACTAACCCAATGCTTGCTGCAAAAATGGCAGTAAACGCACCGATGACTGCGATGGTAAGCAGTGCCGTTGGGCTTGCTAAGAACAACGGGAATAGCGCTGCGACTAAATAAACACCAGCTGCAACCATGGTAGCAGCGTGGATTAAGGCCGAAACTGGTGTCGGACCTTCCATTGCATCTGGAAGCCAGGTGTGAAGCGGGAACTGACCGGATTTTCCGACGGCCCCGATAAAAATTAAAATTGCAATTAAGGTAATCATGGATGTTGGAATGGCGCCGGTTTCAACGGAATGAAAAATGACGCTGTATTCAAAGCTTTTCGTTTCCCAAAAAAGCAGAATCATCCCGATAAACAAGCCGACATCACCAATCCGTGTCATGATGAATGCCTTTTTGGCAGCCGCCTTGGCTTCTTCTTTGTAAAAATAAAAACCGATTAATAAGAAGGAACCAACACCAACTAGCTCCCAGAAAATATAGGTTTGCAGCAGGTTTGGCGAAATTACCAGCCCCAGCATCGCAAAGGTAAATAATCCTAAATAAGCATAAAATACATGGAACCGCTCGTCGCCATGCATATACCCTTTCGAGTACGTATGTACTAAGAAACTAACGAGCGAAACGATTACCAGCATTAATGCATTTAATTGATTGACTTCGAAGCCCGCTGTAAGATGCAGATCTCCTATCGTGAGCCATGCAAAATTTGTCCCGTAGGTTGGCTCCGAAAAGCGCTGGAATAAGACCAAAATGGAATATATCAGCGATGCGAGCGTGAAGAGAATCCCCACATATGCGCTCGCGTCCTTCAGCCGCTTACCGAATAGAAGAAGGATCAAAAACGATAATAGCGGGAAAAGCGGGATAAGCCATGCATTTTCCAATATTATCAACCCCTTGGATGGTGATCGAGTGACCATCCTAATTTTGTCGATTCCCCCTCGGGCATACCATGCTTGTCACTGCCCGAAGTATGGTCGATTTCCCTCAGGACCCGAGTGGTTTGTATCCCCGAGGATTGTCTAAATCATTTTAGTGCTTCATTGTGTCCATTTCGTCGATGCTGACAGTCTTCTTGTTGCGATAAAGGGCAATTAGAATGGCCAGCCCTACCGCTGCCTCTGCTGCTGCCACACTGATGGCAAACAAGGCGAAGATTTGTCCTGTAATCGACGGTGCCATGCCATATTTACTGAAGGTTACCAGATTAATATTAACAGCATTCAGCATGAGCTCAATTGAAATCAGAATGATCACCGTATTTTTCTTCGTCAACGCACCGTATAACCCGATGCAAAATAAAATGAGTGCCAATGCCAGGAAGGCTGAAGCGGGAACTGAACTCATTCCTCATCCGCCTCCTTCTTCTTATCATTTTTTGCTAAAACAATCGAGCCGACTAGCGCCACTAAAAGCAATACAGAGGTTAACTCAAACGGAATAATATATTTTGAGTAGAGCGCCTGCCCAATCTGTAAAGTGTTATTTTCATGGAGCTTGGTCGGAACCTGTTCAATATTGAAATTGTAAATACCAATGTAAACCGCAAAGGCAAAGCCGACCACCCCAAGGAACAAGAGGAACTTGCGTAATCTGCCTGTTTTTGGTTCACTGTCATCATTATGCTTCGTTAACATGATGCCGAAAAGCATAATAATTGTAATCGCCCCTGAATAGATTAAGATTTGCACTGCTGCGATAAATTCTGCGGATAGCAGTACATAAATCCCCGCAATCGCCACGAATGTGAAAATAAGCGCGACAACCATATGGATTACTTTATTCAAGTTTAACAGCAGCACGCCGCCGATAATGGCAACGAGTGCGAGTCCCATAAATGCGAGGAATTCACCTGAGAATGTCATGGTTTATTCACCTGCCGTACGTTTTCGTCGTTTTCATCCAGCCATTCCAGATTTTTAAATAACATGTCACGGCTGTATGCGGCCAGCTCGAAGTTATTCGTCATTACGATCGCTTCCGTCGGGCAAACCTCGGTGCACAGGTCACATAGAATACAGATTTCAAAATTAATATCATATGTGTCGATGATCTTTCCCTTTTTCGTTGGATCCGGATGCTTCTTACCTGTTAAATTAATACATTCAGTCGGGCAGATATTCATGCATTGATTGCAGACAATACACTTTTCCGGATAAAACTTTTGGATGCCGCGAAAGCGGTCCGGCAGCGGAAGCGGCTCATTCGGATAATCGTACGTAATCTTCTCGCGCGATAATTGTTTAAGGGTATATTTCAAGCCTTTAAATACTCCAAGCACGTTTTTCACCCCTTTTGACAGTTTAAATATTGTTATTGGTGTCAGGCACCATTTTCACCGCTATCACAGTGTTGATGCTGATATTGGTGTCAGGACCAAATTTAATTAGAAGAATAGTGATTTGATGATGGCGGTTAGGAAAATGTTTGCTAATGCGATTGGCAATAGAACTTTCCAGCCGAATTCCATCAATCTGTCGACACGAAAACGCGGCAGCGTACTCCGTATCCAGAAATACATAAAGACTACTAAACAGAATTTAAGTGCAAACCATACTGCTCCAGGAATGAAGTTAAGGAATGCAAATGGCGCCAGCCAGCCTCCTAGGAAGATGACCGTAATCAGTGTCGACATCCCAAATACATAGACATACTCTGAAAGCATGAAAAACGCCCAGCGGAATCCTGCGTATTCAACGAAGTATCCTGCAACCAGTTCGTTTTCCGACTCTGGTAAGTCAAACGGTGTCCGGTTTAATTCCGCAATCGAAGCGATAAAGAAGACAATAAAGCCAATTGGCTGCAAGAGAATAAACCAGCCATGTTTTTGCTGCAAAACGATATCATTTAAATTTAGGCTTCCTGCTAACAGGATTACCCCCAACACCGACATAACGAGCGGGATTTCATATGAAATCATTTGTGCCGCTGCACGCATCCCACCCAAGAGGGCGTACTTGTTATTCGAGGCCCAGCCGCCGAGCAGCATCCCAAAAACCGTTAAGCCCGAAATGGCAATGTAATAAAGCAAGCCGACACCGATATCGGCAAATTGAAACTTGTCAGTAAACGGTAACGTTGCCAGCACCATGAATGATGGGGCAAAGGCAATAATCGGCGCCAAAATAAATAATGGCCGATCCGCTGCTTTCGGAATTACATCTTCTTTTAATAAAAGCTTTAATACGTCTGCAACGGTTTGCAACAGTCCCCAGCGCCCTCCAAGTTGGTTAGGGCCGTGACGCAATTGCATATATCCCATTACTTTTCGCTCGGCTAAGATTCCGTAGGTAACGAAACCTAAAACGACTAAAAGCAAGATGACACCGAGTAAAAAGAAAATTCCAAAGTTTGCCCAGCCAGGGCTTGATTGGAGCAAATCTTGAATCATTAGCCGTCAACCTCCCCAAGGACAATATCCACTGCTCCTAAAATGGCTATCAAGTTTGCAATATTTTCGCCTACAAGTAATTTCGGAAGAATTTGTAGATTATAGAATGATGGTCTCCTAAACTTTAAGCGGTACGGTTCCTTTTTTCCGTCACTGTAGATATAGCAGCCAATCTCCCCGCGGGGTGATTCAATTCGCACAAACCCTTCCCCTTTTGGTACTTTAATGATTTTCGGAACTTTGGCAAGAATGTCCCCTTCAGCAGGGAATTGTTCGACAGCCTGCTCAATGATTTTCAATGATTCCGTAATCTCTTCAAGCCGTAAGTGGTAGCGCGCCAAGCAGTCACCGTCCTCTGATGTTGGAACATCAAAGTCAAAGCGGTCATAAATCGAATATGGCTCATCTTTACGAAGATCCCATTTTACCCCTGTACTGCGAAGATTCGGTCCGCTGAGGGAGTATTGAAGGGCTTCTTCTTTCGTGTACTTGCCAACACCTTTAACCCGGTCCAAAAAGATCTCATTTCCTGAAACAAGGTCGTGGTAACCTTTCAGCTGCTCACGCATATAGGGAACAAAATCTCTTACCGTTTCAATCCAGCCCTCAGGAGCATCCCATTTCACGCCGCCGACACGCATATAGTTGAAGGTCAAACGGGCACCTGATAACTCGTTCAGCATATTGATAATCATTTCACGATCACGGAAGGCATAAATAAATGGACTTGTCGCCCCAAGGTCAAGGATATACGTCCCCCAGGCCACAAGGTGACTGGCAATCCGCCCTAACTCCATGGCAAGAACACGCAGGTATTCCGCACGTTCAGGAATCTGGATTCCCATCATCGTTTCAACCGCATGACAGATGACGTAATTATTGGTCATCGCCGACAGGTAGTCCATCCGGTCGGTATAAGGGATAATTTGTGTATATTGCAGGTTCTCGGCTAATTTTTCCGTTCCACGGTGTAAATAACCGATGACAGGCTTTGCCTCTGTTATGATTTCCCCATCAATTTTAACCACAAGGCGGAATACTCCGTGTGTACTTGGGTGCTGAGGACCGACATTTAGCAGCATTTCTTCTGTTCTGATCATTGGTTACACCTCCACATCATACTGTTCATAGTCTTTACGCAGTGGATGGCCAACCCAATCTTCTCCAAGCAGGATCCGATGTAAATCGGGGTGTCCTTTAAAGTTAATTCCAAGTAAATCATATGCTTCACATTCAGGCCAATTTGCCCCGGCCCAAAGTGGCTGCAAGGATTCGATTGTTGGTTCATCTCGGTCAATCTTCACTTTCAATGCCACCGATTGCCGGTTTTTGTATGAGTATAAGTGAACATAGACTTCCATATGTGTTTCAAAATCTGTTCCATGCAGCTCTGACAGATAATCAAACCCAAGCAGCTCATTATATTTTAAAAATTGAGCTACTTTGAAATATGTATCATGCTTCGCCACAAGTGTCGGAACATCTTTGGATAGTTTATTAATATAAGAATCTTCTAAAACATCTGGTCCTAAGTGTTCCGCAATCACTTTTACATACTTATCTAAGTATGTCTGATTGACAGATGGCTTCACCTCAGCTACTGGTTCCGCTGCTGCACCAGTTTTCCCGCCTGCAGCCGCTTTTGCTTTGGCTGCGGCTGCTGCCTTGGCCTTCGCTTTGGCTGCCGCGATTGCTTTGGCTTTTTCATCATCGCCGCCTGCATCTGCTGCTTCGGTTCCAGCTGTCTTCGCTTTTGCGGCTGCCGCTGCCTTGGCCTTCGCTGCCGCGGCGGCTTTTGCTTTCGCCGCTGCTGCTGCCTTCGCCTTGGCATCATCTCCAGCTGGTGCATCATCCGTTGCCGAAGCGTCACCGCCCGCTAATTCCATTGCCTTGCGCTTCGCTGCTGCCGCTGCTTTTGCTTTTGCCACTGCGGCCGCCTTTTTCTTTGCGAGGTCGTCAGAATCGTCTGCTGAAGTAGTGTCCGCTGCCTGAACTGGTGCTTCCTCAGCTGGGTTCTCTTCGTCAGCGGTTCCTTCGCGCTGCTTTTTCGCTAAAGCTGCTGCTTTTGCTTTCGCCGCTGCCGCTGCTTTTTTCTTAGCAAGATCATCTGTATCATTACTAGAAACAGGCTCTGCCGTTTGAGCTGGAGGCTCAACCGCCGCAGGGGCTTCTTCCTCTATAATTCCTTCACGTTTCTTCTTCGCTAACGCGGCCGCTTTTGCTTTCGCAGCTGCCGCTGCCTTTTTCTTTGCAAGGTCACTTGAGTCTTCAGCACCTGCAGCTGACGCTGGTGCCTCCTCCGGTGTCGGTGCCGGTGGTGGTGGTGCAGATTCGCCAGCCTCTTTCGCCTTACGCCTTGCTAATGCTTCGGCCTTTGCCTTTGCGGCCGCCTCTTTCTTTAATTGTTCGAGATCCTTCTCCCCGCTCATCGGTTAGATCACCTTCTTCCCAGTCTTCGCTTCGTAACGAATTTTATCCTTTAACTTATTGATTCCGTATATTAAAGCGGCAGGGTTTGGCGGGCATCCTGGGATATAGACATCCACCGGAACAATCTGATCGACTCCTTTAACCACGGAATACGATTTTACATACGGCCCGCCTGCAGTCGCACATGACCCCATCGCAATCACCCATTTTGGCTCTGGCATTTGGTCATATAAACGGCGTAAGATCGGTGCCATTTTTTTCGTCACCGTACCAGAAACAATCATACAATCCGATTGCCTTGGTGATGTACGGAAAATCGTCCCAAATCGGTCAAGGTCATAGTTCGCTCCCCCTGTACCCATCATCTCAATCGCACAACAAGCCAGACCAAATGTCATCGGCCACAAAGAATTACTCCGTGCCCATGCCTTAATTTGCTCCAGCGTGGCAAAAAATACATTTCGTTCTAATTCTCTTATTTCATCCGGTGTGAAGTCTTCTAGTCTTAAATCCATTGTAACACCTTCTTCTTCCAAGCATACACAAGGCCAAGTAAAAGCATCGCCACAAAAATCAACATCTCAACGAGTGCAAAAATCCCCAGCTTATCATAAGCCACCGCCCATGGATATAAAAACACAGTTTCTACATCAAAAATAACAAACATCAGGGCAAAAATATAATAGCGGACATTGAACTGCACACGAGAATCGTGAAATGGCTCAATACCGCTTTCATATGTGGTATTCTTCTCATCGCTCGGATTATTCGGACGTAGAAGTTTCCCAAAATATAACGCCACCACAGGCAGCAGCACACCAAGACATAGGAACACAAAAACTATCAGATAATTATTCTGATATACATTAAGTTCCATGTCTATCCCCTCCAATGTTGTAAATTTTCATATTAATTAAATATGTAACCGAATTCATTATAGCATTGTTACAAACCCGTGTCGACAAGCCAACTTTATAAAAAATTGGATTTCTATCGCCGCGACAATTTCCCATTTTTAGCCTNNAGGCTAAAAATGGGAAATTTCGCAAGCTGGAGCGACAGCGGAAGCGCAATGTGCGACAGCACATGGCGATAGAAATTCAATTTTCACCCTAAACTTGTCTTAAAGACACGGATCCCCTCCCCCTGAGCGTTTGCGTGATCTCGCAGAGAATCCTCCCTGAAAAACATCAGAGATGACGCAAGAGCGAACCAGCTAAAACTAATTCAAAGAGCCTCCTTAGGTGCACGTGATCTGGAGCGTAAGCGGAAGATGACGTGCATAAATTAGGGTTCGCAAGAACCCAAGCGTATGCAAACCCTCTTCCTTTATCCACTATTTAACAATAAATTTGTCGATATTGTCTGTGAGAATTGTCATCAAATATTCACTTTTCTTGCCAATTTCTATAAATCAAACAATAATCACTCTTTTTCAACAAAAAACCACACCAACTTGTTATATTACTAGAATATTAACCAATTACGGACAGCCCGACTGCATATCCATTTCCCCTATCATCATATGCAAAATTCGGCCCTTCATTCCATTTGACAAAAAACTGATACTTTATCACTACCTCATAAGTTTACCAGCAGTTCATCTATCATTCTTTAACTCCCCATTAGACCTTTATTCTTTCACATAAAAGCCAGTCGCAAGACTGGCCAAGCAAACATCTTCCTTTTTACCCTCTAATAGCAGTTCTCATGAAGACAAAGAAGAGAGATCCCGCCTAGTTTCCGACCTCGTGGCGGCTTCATAAAGACAAAACCGAAACTTTATCATCACCCAATCAAATTTACCAGCAGTTCATCTATCATTCATTAACTCCCTATTAGACCTTTATATTCTTTCACATAAAAGCCAGTCGCAAGACTGGCCCAACAAACTTCTTCCTTTATAAGCATTCCATGGGGACAATGAAGAGGGAACCCAACCATTTTCCGTCCTCATGTCGGCTTCATGAAGACAAAACCGAAACTTTATCATCACCCAATCAAATTTACCAGCAGATCATCTATCATTTGTTAACTCCCCATTAGACCTTAATATTCTTTCACATAAAAGCCAGTCGCAAGACTGGCCCAACAAACTTCTTCCTTTATAAGCATTCCATGGGGACAATGAAGAGGGAACCCAACCATTTTCCGTCCTCATGTCGGCTTCATGAAGACAAAACCGAAACTTTATCATCACCCAATCAAATTTACCAGCAGTTCATCTATCATTCATTAACTCCCTATTAGATCTTTATATCCTTTTAAATAAAAGCCAGTCGCAAGACTGGCCAAGCAAACATCTTCCTTTTTACCCTCTAATAGCAGTTCTCATGAAGACAAAATCAAGAGCTCCCACCAGCTTTCTGTCCACGTGACAACTCCATGAGAAAAAAATAGGTATTGAAATCATAGACTCTATCCTCTTCAAAACTCTGTTTCATGTCCTCTGCCCTTTTTCAAAAAATAAAGAGCGTCATCATAAAACGCTCCCACCAGACAACCTATATACCTTTCACCATCTTAGTCTTACCGACCTTATACCCCTTACCAATCATCTCCTGAACAAGATGAACAGTCACATAAGCATGCTCATCCACTGCATAAATCAAATTCTTCAACTGAACAATCTCCTGCCTATTAATCACGATATACAGTACATCCTTATTATCACCGGTATAACCGCCGCGTCCCTCTAAAACAGTAATTCCTCGTGATAACTTATTTGTAATCGCATCCAATATTAATTCAGATGAATTCGAAATAATCAGGACAGCCACCTTTTCTTCTAAGCCTTCCACAATAAAATCAATCGCCTTAGCGCCCAAATAAACAGCAATCACCGTATACATCGCTTTCCCGAGCCCAATGATAAACACCGAACCGGCCACTACAATCAGATCAATCGCTAAAATACCCTTACCCATACTCCAGCCAAGAAACTGATTAGCCAGCCTTGCTAAAATCGTCGTCCCGCCTGAGGTTCCCCCGGCACGAAAAATAATCCCTATGCCGCCTCCCACCAGCAGACCGGCAAAGATAGCTGCTAATAACGTATCATCTGTCAACCGTTTTCCCGTTGCCTCTGTAAGATACAGAAACAAAGAGCTTGAAAAGATGGAAAATAACGTATAAATAATAGCTCTTTTCTCCAAAAACTTCATTCCGACCAAAACAAGCACCGTATTGAGGACAAAATTCACAATCCCAGGCGACCAGTGAAACACATAGTGAAAAATAATCGTTAAGCCGATAATCCCGCCTTCTGACAACAGATTTGGAATCGTAAAATAGTTAATACCAATTGAAAAAATAAGCGAACCCAGCAAAATGTATAAACCATCTTGGATCGTTTTCCTCATCACACTCTACTTCCCCATATCAGATTCCGAATAGCATTTTTAACCTATTGCTGGAAGATGAATTTATAGCTATCCCCTAAAATATACTGTTTTCCGCGATGTACCGGTTCATCGTTCTCATCATAAACGGTTGTTTCCATATAAAATAGAGGCTCACCGCTTGAAGTATTGAGTAATTGCACTTCATCCTCGGATGCCC
This sequence comes from Neobacillus vireti, assembly GCF_036962465.1. Classification (GTDB taxonomy): domain Bacteria; phylum Bacillota; class Bacilli; order Bacillales; family Cytobacillaceae; genus Neobacillus; species Neobacillus vireti_B. The sequence continues at coordinate 180,419 of NZ_JBALNF010000031.1, read as the reverse complement.
GGACAATCTCCAACGTCGTCTCCCAAGAACCACGAGGCTTAATATTGAGTTTTTCTTCGATTACTTTATAGACAGAACCCTCTAAATCCTCATTCAGTAAGATATGGAACTTTTTATAAGAGTAATAATTGTTTTCAATCATAATCGGAGAATCGCCCGCATAGCGGACCCGTTGAATAAATAACAGGGCGTCCCCCTCTTCAAGCTGCAGAAGCTCTTTATCCTTTGCCGAAGGCTGAACAATTTCCTTTTTAATCACTTTACTGCTCGCTGTCAGGCCATTCGCTTTACAAGCATCACTAAAGCTTAAAAAATGGACAATCTTGCGCTCAATCTTCCGTTTGTTAACGAACGTCCCTTTGCCCTGCCGCTTCACCAGGAATCCATCTTCAACAAGCTCAAGAATCGCCTTTCTTACGGTAATCCTGCTGATTTTATATTCTTCACTTAATTCAGCCTCCGTTGGGATTTTATCACCGTACTTTAAATCTCCATTCAAGATGGAGCTGAGGAGTGATTCCTTTAATTGAATATATAAAGGAATCTGGTCATCCTGCCTTAACATATCAATCACCTGCCTAATTTTCTGATTCGTAAACTATACAGGGAGGAAAGTCCCTCCTCCCTATGATCATTTAGTTCCATCTGCGATTTTTCTCTTGTTACTTACAAGTATATCTAAATCATTTCCAGCTATCAATTTGTTTCAATCGGCTAATACTCCTGAAAGTACGTTCAATGTCCGTTCCATCGCCTCATCCGGGTTTTGCACATATTGATAGGATGTATACTCTAAAGTAAGTGCTCCCTGATAACCATGTTGACTCAGCTGGTCCAGATATTTCTGCAGCGGTAACACGCCGTCTCCCCACACCAAGTGACCTTCCGGTTTTCCGTCAATAAAATGAATATGGACAATCTCGTCTTTCAGAAGACTGAAATAATCATTAAAATCTTCATTCGCTAATGCCATTGGAATCGTATCAATCATCCCTTTGAGGAAGGGACTATTTACTTCCTCTAGCATCAATTTTAGCGAATTCGCATCGTAAATGATATTGGATTCTACCCTTGTTAAAGGTTCAAGCGCGAGGGTTAACCCAAGTTCACCGGCAACTGTCGATAACCTTTCCAGCGAATCCCTCGTTCTTTTCCATGCTTCGTGACGATCTTCATTTTCATAGCCCCATCCTGGCGTAACCAATAGTAATGGTGCGTCTAATTCTTTTGCGGCCTCCGCTGATTTGATGAAATATTGGATACTTCTTTCCCGAATACGATCCTCTCTGGCCGCAAGATTGATTGGATACACACACTGTTCCGGTGTAAAACAAACCACTGATAAGTTTCTTCTATTAATCTCTCTTTTTATATTTTTTACATCCTGAAGTGTTAGTTCATCTACATAAAAGTGAGGGGATGCTCCCCATAATTCAATATTCTCGAATTCATATCGAACCATTGCATCTAAAAAGTATTCCAAAGGATAGTGCTTATAATGGAAGTTCATTCCCGTAATTTGATCCCTTGTGATCTTTGACATTTCCCCAACCCCTTCACTTCATTCAGTCTTTATTTTTCAAAAAACTATCAATTTATTAAGGTATACAAAGTTAATATAACATTATAATATGTTATAAGTCAATTAAGCATAGAATATATAATTTAATTTTCAAAAGAGATTGACAATTTATATCATATATAATACTATAACATCATATAATGTATTATTATATGTTAGACAAAACAGTCCTAAGGAGGAAAAATGAATGGTAAACTCACAAGTAGTTGTAGATCCACAGGTAAAAAATGTGTTAGATGCTTTGAAAGGGCGCACAATTAACCATGTATACTTTGTTGCATGCGGCGGTTCCTCTGCTATCATGTATCCAAACAAATATATCATGGACCGTGAAGCAAAAAACATTCCTTCTGATGTATACAGCTCCAATGAATTCATTCATCGCAACCCTAGAAAACTTGGCGAAAATTCACTTGTCATCTTATGCTCAATGTCAGGTACCACTCCAGAAACCGTAAAGGCTGCTGAATTTGCCCGTCAAAAAGGAGCATTAACAGTTGGTTTCACAAACGAACCAACCTCCCCGCTGGCACAAGAAAGTGAATTCGTTGTTAAATACGAATGGGGCGCTGAATCCGTTGCCTTCAATACCAACTTAGGCTTATTATATCAACTAACGATGGGTGTACTAAACGTCTTAGAAGGAAACGATAAGTTCGACAAAATGGTCAATAGCTTATCTAATACCCAGGCCGCTTTTGAGAAAGCTGGCAAACAATTTGAGGATCGTGCCCAACAATTTGGTCAAACCTATAAGGATGAAAAAGTAATCTATACGATGGCAAGCGGAGCCAACTATGGAATTGCCTATTCCTACACTACTTGCATCCTTTTAGAAATGCAGTGGATCCACTCTAACGCTATTCACGCAGGTGAATACTTCCATGGTCCATTTGAAATCATTGATGAAGAAGTGCCATTTATTATCCTACTTGGCTTAGATGAAACACGTCCACTCGATGAAAGAGCCTTAGATTTTTCAAAAAAATATGGTAAAAAACTCGTCGTGTTAGATGCAAAAGAGCTTGATTTAGAAGGCATTGACGAAGAGTTAAAAGGTTATATCGCGCCACTTGTCTTAAATTACGTTCTCCGCCGCTATGCAGAACAATTAGCCGATGCCCGCAATCACCCATTATCAAAAAGAAGATATATGTGGAAAGTAGAATACTAAGAAAAGTGGAAGCTCCCTAAGTTACAGCCTTAGGGAGTTTCTTTATAAGGTTCTGTTCATTTTTATTATTAAAATGAGCTATGATATTTGTCTTTCGGTCAACGAACCTCCACTCCCATTAACCGAGCAAGCTAGGATATTCCCTTTTGGGACAATGAAACCACCTTTCATTTACCGAACTAGCTCCCATTTTCCCTTTTGAGGCAATGAAACCACCTTTCATTTACCGAACTAGCTTCCATTTTCCCTTTTGGGCCAATGAACTTATTTACATAGTATTTTTTATAAGATAATCCAACTATGATAAGAAGAACCTGTTCGATATGAACAGGTTTCTTCATTTCCTATACAGTAATCCGTTTCGCACGCTTTTTCCCGTGGCCGAAGGCACCAAAGCGCTGGCATGTTTCAGCCGCTGCCGCCGCACCCTTTTCCATCGCCTCCGCGGCGTTCCCAGACAAGACATATTCTTTTAAAAAGATCGCTATAAACGTGTCACCTGCACCAAGTGTATCGACTACATCTGTCTCTATAATCCCTTGCTTATATAACTGCTTTGAATCGGAGAATAACGACCCTTCCGACCCTCTGGTTACAATAATATTCGGTGTCCCCAGCTGGTGAACACGCGTGATGAGTGCTTCACACTCCTCATTCGTTAAATCGCCGCCGGAAAAAATGGCATATTTTATATAGGGACAGACAAGCTCTAAATAGTCGTCATCATATCTAGTTGAAAAATCAAATGAGATGTCAATATTCTCCTGCAATACTGGCAGTTCTTTTTCCAAATGGCTGAATACGCTTGTATGCAACAGCGAGAACGTGCTGATAAACGCCAATTCCGATTCAGTAAAGTTCAATTTCAGCTCTTTTTGAACGCCGCCTTTATTCGAGCCGACAAACTTACGATCGCCTTGCTCATCTAACGTAACAACCGCTTCTCCTGACGGTCCGCATACTTTCCTTACCCGGGAAACATCAATTTGTTCCTGTACTAACGAGTTGACAATATGCTCGCCCTCTTCGTCATTTCCAACAATGCCAATATAGGAAACTTCCTCTACACCGTACCGCTTCCAAAAAACAGCCACATTGACGGCATTTCCGCCAGGGAACATTTCTTCCCGATCCTCATAATAATCAACTACATTATCTCCAACCGCTAATAATCTCATCAATTGTCCCTCCCATTAGTGAAGAAGGGAAAGATATCCTCTTTCCCTTACGCTTTTTAATATGCTACTGTCCGGTAATATCTGCGAATCTCTAACGAGTGATTCCGTTTATCCTCGAGGTGGACGCTAAGTCTCTGCAGTAGAGTCGACGTTACAATTGGTGATAAATACTTTCTGAATTCCGGACTAATATCCTCTAGTCCATAGTCTTTTGTATCAAGCACCGTCAATTTCTTCGTATACTGCTCAGCAAACTGCTCCACACGATTCATTAGTGGACGAGTTTCATCTTCCCCTTTTAATAGAATCATGCTTGTATCCTCTTCCACCAACTCCAAGGTGCCATGGAAGAACTCCGCCGCATGGATCGATTTCGTTTTAATCCATTGCATTTCTTCCAATACACACATCGCATAAGAGTAGGCGCGGCCCCATGTGGTTCCTGATCCAACTACCATATGGTAGGGCTCATCCTTATAAACAATCGCAAACGCTTCTGCTTTCGGTTCAAATTTTTCTTTTGCCTCAATTAACTTTTCCGGAAGTATTTCAAGCTGTGAGGCAAATCTTTCATAATCAGGGAAATCTCCATTTTTATGCATCAGTCTAAAAATAAGGTGAAAAAGCACCAATTGATTGGAATCGCTGGCAAAATCATTCTCTGCAAAGTTGACTAATGGGAAGTCTACTGTGTCAGCAAGCGGCTTATTGTACTCACCTGTTAGGCCAATCGTCGTCGCTCCTCTATCTTTACAGTATTTTGCCGCAGCAACCGTCTCTTCTGTTGTTCCTGATAGAGAAGATAGAATAACTAGTGACTCTTCACTTAACTGTTTATGATTTTGTAAAACCAATTCTGCGGCGATTTCCGCATAGGCTGGAATCGTCGATGTTGAGTTCACCATATATTCGAATGGATAAAAGGTTGCCACTGCCCCGCCGGATCCGATTAAGAATAGGTTTTTAAAGCCTTTTTCGTAGACTTTATCTACTACTCTTTCAATTTCTGCTCTCAGCCCGATGGCTCCGCCTGTCACCTTTAAATACTTTTCTCTGCTAAAATTCAACATTGCGTCCACTCCCTATTATAATTTTTTTAGCCGTTAAATTTGGCTGTTGATTTCCTCTCCAGGCGCCCGCAGGAGTCGCCGCCTTCCGATCCAATCAACAGAGTATAAATAACAATATCGGTTAACAGAACCTATTATAAAAAAATTATCCTTTCACACTTCCCTCGGCTAAGCCGCGGACAAAATATTTTTGCATCATGAGGAAGATGACAATCAGCGGAATCGCGGAAATGACCAAACCTGCCATCAATACACCCCAGTTTGTGCTCAAGGCCCCTTTAAACACTAAGAGTCCAGAGGTAATCGGTTTAACGTCTTCTGTTTGAATAAAGAGAATCGAAAATAAAAACTCATTCCACGCATAATAAGCAGTCAAAATGACACCCGTGAACAGAATCGGTCTGCTCATTGGCAGGAATATTTTTGTAAACACCTTAAAGCTGTTAGCCCCATCGAGGTAAGCAGATTCCTCTAACTCTTTCGGAATTGATAGAAAAAAAGAACGGATTAACAGCACGGTTAAAGGAATACGGTAGGCCGTAAACGTTAGAATCAATGCCCAGTACGTATCAAAGATTCCCAGTTTTTGAACCAGTTCATAGAGCGGAATTAAACTGCTTTGCGGAGAAAACATCAGACCAGCTGAAACAAACAAGAGCAGGAACTTGCCGCCTTTAATTTGAAAGCGGGTTAGACCATACGCACACAAGGAACTAACTAACACCGTCAACAAACAGGTTCCGCCCGTGATGATCAAACTGTTCATAAAGTAGCTGGAAACCCCTTGTTCCCAAGCCGTCGTATAATTCGAAAACAGCCATTCTTTTGGAAGTCCCCAGCTGTCGTTAAAAATGGCAGCCGTTGTTTTAAAGGAGTTGATAACCATCCAGAACAAGGGATAGGCAATTGCCGCAAAGTAAAGGAGTAAGAAGATAAAAATCAATCCAACCACGATTGAAAAGCCCGATTTGCGTTTAGTAGATTTCAAGTTAAGCGCAGCCAGCTTTTCCATTTTTGGCTCATGACTCATTGAATCTCCCTGTGATTCGACCAGTTTCATTTCTACTCCTCCCCTGTTTTTAAGAATTTATTCTGTACGAAATAAAAGATCAGTGTGATCCCAAGAATCACGTTTGCAATCGCTGAAGCAAATCCCGGTTCATTATCAATAAAGGCTTTTTGATAGAGATATGTACTAAAAACCTGTGATGAATTCCCCGGACCACCACTCGTTAATACATATACCTCACTAAAAACTAAGAACGAGCCAGTCACTGTATAGATTAATAGAACAAAGGTCATTTCTTTTACTTGTGGAACCGTAATACTGAAGAATGTACGAATCTTACCAGCCCCATCGATGGTAGCCGCTTCATATAATTCTCCTGGAACCTTTTGTACCGCTAGTACATACAACATGACTGCATATCCAATACTCTGCCATTGAGAGACAAAAATGACTGCAAAAATTGCTGTTTTGGGGTTGCCCAGCCAGCCCTCTGCAAAATTCCCCAGGCCGATTAGTCGTAAGAAGCTGTTTAGCAGCCCTACTTCCGGATTGTAAATAAAGCTAAACAAGATTCCGATGACCGTCATCGAGATGAGAACCGGTATAAAAAAGGTTGTCCGGAAGAAGGTAGAAAATCTCCTGAAAATCTTATCTTCCAGTACCGCTGCAATCACTAACCCAAGCCCAACCTGCAGAATCACAGAGATCACCGCGTATAACATATTGTTTTTTATCACTGTGTAAAAAACAGGATCTTTAAAGAGTCGTAGATAATTATCTAGGAAAACAAAGCTTCTATCTGATGTAAATGGGTTCCATTCATAAAAGCCATTTACGACATTTCGAACTAATGGGTAGTATACAAATAAAGCCAGCATCATTAAGGCAGGTGCCATGTAAAGAATTGGGACCATCCTTTTCTCGCGCATCTTAACCCCCCCCAAACAACAAAATCATTAAGTATTTTGCCGGTTAAAAGGGAGTTGTTGTCTCTCTTAACCGGCACCTTCAATCGATTTGTAGATTCTTTTACTTGTTATACACTTGTTTTGCAGCTTCTTGAACACTCTTCATAACATCTGCTGGCTTCATTCCGCCGCCAAGCATTGTCTGTACTCCATCACCGTATGGTTTGAAGATTCGGCTGTCTAACGCACTATCCGTCCAAATCAACATATTTTTCTGTTCCTTAATTAAATCCATTGCTTTGACTTCTTCTTTCGTTGCTGTATTTTCATTGACTGCGTCAGTGACCGTACTAGCTAGTCCGGTATCTTTAATTAACTTTTCGCCATTTGCTTTAGACGTCATAAACTTTAAGAACGCCATCGCTTCTTTTGGATGAGTAGATTTGCTGTGAATCATAAAGCCTTCAGGTGCGCCGATTAAACCGCCTTGATCTCCTTTTGCCCCATCTATCGTGGGTACCTTAAAGGTATCCCATTTAAAGGTTGCGTCTTTCATATACGTGATTTCCTGTGTTTCTAGGAACGTGATTGCTGCCTTCCCGCCTAGGAATAGGCTTCTAGCTTCATCGTGGGCGACTGCATTTGGATCGTCATTAAAATATGGTCTTAATTCATTTAATTTCTTTAATGCCTCTACATATCCAGGGTCGGTAAACTTGGCCCCCTGATAGCTAAGATCTTTGTCCAGCACTTCCTTTGGAACTAAACGCTGATTTAAGGCTGTTACATAGTGAGCGGCAGCCCAAGGTGATTTATTTCCCAGGATGATTGGCGTTGTTCCATTCTTTTTAATCGTTGCCAATACGTTCATGAACTCATCCCACGTAGTTGGGGCTTTCAATCCCAACTTATCAAATAAATCTTTGTTGTAGAAGAACAGCTTGCTGTCAGTAAAAAGCGGTACTCCATAGACTTTGTCATCCTTTTTAAAGAAGTCTACTTGTGAGCTGATTAACTGGCCAGACCAGTTAGTGTCATCTTGATAGTATTTTGTCAGATCTAACGCCACACCATCTCTAATAAACTTTTGTCCATATTCCCCAGCCCAGCTAAAGAATACATCAGGTGGATTCTGGCTTCCTAAAAGAACATTTGCTTTTTGCTTATAATCATCGTTTAATGCGGTTACTTCTTCGACTTTAATGTTAGGATTTTGTTTTTCAAACTCGGCAATAACACTTTTAAAATAGGACTTGTACGGCTCATTTGGCCAACGGTAAAAAAAGGTGATCGTAGTCTTTCCATCTTTTGATTTTGAAGTAGTGCTTTTTGAGGAACAACCAATCATTAATGACATAACCATTAAAATAATGACAGCTATACTAAACCAACGTTTCACATACATTCCCCCCAGTAAATTCACTCTCATGGCAAAAGTTTTTTTAAACCGCTTTCATAAAGAATTAAACCCCTATGTTTATTCTTTTTGTTCATCCTCCTTCGACCTATCCTGTCTGTGATTATTACCTGTTGTATTATAATATATTATTACATGTTATAACGTTTATCGTCAATATCGAAATAGCTAAAACTTTCAAACAATTTATTTCGGAATAATAAACTCTTTTTTTACTATTATTCGAGTATCGAATTTGGTATTGTACAATATTTCTTTATTAGTTTAAAATACCATAGGTTCAAGGTTTCGGACAGCAGAAAAGTTATTTATTTAATAACTTTTCCCCTTGACCATTTAGATGATAAAAAATAAAAACCCCACCTGGTACAAACACCAGAGGGGTTTTCCGATATATCTATAATCTTTTTTCCGATACGGCGAGGCGATTGATGGCACGCTGCAAGGCAAGCTCAGCACGTCTGAAATCAGTATGCTCAGCACGCTGCTCATGCAAACGCTGCTCAGCACGCTCCTTCGCTTTTAAAGCACGTTCAACGTCAATATCAGAGGCTAATTCAGCAGTCTGCGCCAAAATAGTTACCTGATCAGGACGAACCTCTAAGAATCCGCCGCTAACAGCGACAAATTCCGTCTTTCCACCCTTTTTCAAACGAACCGCACTAATTGCAAGCGGAGCAACCAACGGAATGTGACCAGGCAAAATCCCCAGCTCACCACTCTTAGCCTTGGCACTTACCATCTCTACTTCAGAATCATACACCGGGCCATCGGGAGTAACAACACTGACTTTTACCGTCTTCATTTTTTACCCTCCTGGCAAACTTTAAGCTTCTACACCCAAGCGTTTTCCGGCCTCAACCACTTCTTCAATACGTCCAACTAAACGGAACGCATCTTCAGGAAGATGATCATACTTACCTTCAAGGATTTCCTTGAAACCTTTAACCGTTTCTTTAACAGGAACATAGGAACCTGGCTGGCCAGTGAACTGCTCTGCCACGTGGAAGTTTTGTGATAAGAAGAATTGTACACGACGTGCACGGAGTACCACTAACTTATCATCATCAGAAAGTTCATCCATACCAAGGATTGCAATGATATCCTGTAATTCACGGTAACGTTGTAATGTTGATTGAACCTGGCGCGCTACATTATAGTGCTCTTCGCCAACAATTTCAGGTGACAATGCACGAGAAGTGGACGCAAGCGGATCCACCGCTGGGTAGATTCCCATCTCAGAAAGCTTACGCTCTAGGTTTGTTGTCGCATCCAAGTGTGCGAAAGTCGTTGCCGGCGCCGGGTCGGTATAGTCATCGGCTGGTACGTAAATCGCCTGGATTGATGTAACAGAACCTTTGTTAGTAGAAGTGATACGCTCTTGTAATTTACCCATTTCAGTTGCAAGAGTTGGCTGGTAACCTACGGCAGATGGCATACGGCCAAGTAGCGCGGAAACCTCAGAACCTGCTTGTGTGAAACGGAAGATGTTATCCATGAAGAAAAGAACGTCCTGTCCTTGCTCATCACGGAAATATTCAGCCATTGTTAAACCAGTCAAGGCTACACGCATACGTGCGCCTGGCGGCTCGTTCATTTGTCCGAATACCATTGCCGTTTGCTTGATAACGCCTGAATCCGTCATTTCATGATAAAGGTCATTACCTTCACGAGTACGCTCACCAACACCAGCAAATACGGAAATACCGCTGTGTTCTTGGGCGATGTTATTGATTAATTCCTGGATTAAAACGGTTTTACCTACACCGGCACCACCGAATAGACCAATTTTACCACCTTTGATATATGGTGCAAGAAGGTCTACTACCTTAATCCCAGTTTCGAGGATTTCAACCTCAGTCGAAAGATTTTCAAACGTTGGCGCTTCGCGGTGAATCGAATCACGGCGGGCACTTGCTGGAATATCTTCTTTAAGGTCAATGGCATCTCCCAATACGTTGAATACACGGCCAAGAGTTACATCGCCAACTGGTACTGAAATTGGTCTGCCAGTATCTTCAACTTCCGCATTACGAGTTAAACCGTCAGTAGAAGACATCGCAATTGTACGAACTGTATCATCACCTAAATGAAGGGCTACTTCAAGGGTTAAGTTGATCTCAACTTCTGATTCAGTACGCGCTGTGTTTACAATTTTCAATGCGTTATGGATTTCAGGGAGCTGACCGCTTTCGAACTTTACGTCAACAACCGGACCCATAATCTGAAGAACGCGTCCTTTGTTCATCATGTTCCCTCCTATCTTACTCTTTCAAAAAGAGTCCGGGAATGATTGACTCATTCCCACGACTTCTTATATCTGAGACCCCCAAAAGGGTTCTTTTTTCAAAAATTTAAGGCCGTACAGCCATAAATCTACTATTCAAGTGCTGCCGCACCGCCTACGATTTCAGTAATTTCTTGGGTAATCGATGCCTGGCGGGCACGGTTGTAGCTCAATGTATAGTTTTTAATTAATTCTTTCGCATTATCGGTAGCATTTCTCATTGCAGTCATCCGTGCGGCATGCTCACTTGCTTTACTGTCAAGCAGTGCGCCGTAGATTAAGCTTTCTGCGTATTGCGGCAGGAGAACTTCCAAAATTTCTTCGGCAGATGGCTCAAATTCATAGGAAGTGAGCTTTGAAGAAGTTGTTAAATCCGTTAATGGAAGCAATTTCTTCTCCGTAACCTCTTGAGAAATTGCACTTATATAATGGTTGTAAAACACATATAATTCATCAAAGGTTCCGTCTTCAAACATACCGACCGTTGAACTAGTCAGGTCTTTAATATCACTAAAGTTCGGCTGATCGGATACGCCGACGATTTCCTGCGCTACATTCATACCGCGCTTTACGAAAAAGTCACGGCCAACTCGGCCAATCGTAATAATCGCGAACTCATCATTGGATTGATGACGGCTTTGAATGGTTTGGGTCACTCGGCGAATGACGTTACTGTTGAATGCACCAGCAAGGCCACGGTCCGATGTGATGACAACGTAACCGGTCTTTTTAACAGGACGAGCTTTTAGCATCGGGTGATTCACACCTTTAGAGCCAATTGCAATCGACGCTGTTACTTCCTGGATCTTCTCCATGTAAGGTACAAATGCTTTCGCATTTACAACACCGCGGTTCCATTTAGCAGCCGAAGTCATCTCCATTGCTTTTGTGATTTGACTCGTCTTTTTTGTTGAAGTAATGCGCTGTTTTATATCACGTAATGAAGCCATAGGTTCTCACCACCCTTTTTCAAAGAATGTCTGGTTTAGGCCATGCGGCGGACCGCACGCCCTCACCCTTCAATATGTCAGACCCTATTATTCGGAAACTGCAAACGTCTTTTTGAAGTCGTTGATTGCAGAAGCCATATCCTCATCAGAAGGAAGATCCTTCGTTTTGGTAATATGGTCTAACAATTCTTTGCGGTTGTGGTCTAACCAGTTATGGAATTCAGATTCAAAGCGGCGTACATCCTGTAATGGAATATCATCAAGGAAACCGCGTGTTAATGCATAAAGGATTACAACTTGCTTTTCAACCGTAAGCGGCTTGTGAAGATCTTGCTTTAGAACTTCAACCGTACGAGCACCACGGTTCAGCTTCGCTTGTGTTGCTTTATCAAGGTCAGAACCGAACTGAGCAAATGCTTCTAATTCACGGTATGAAGCAAGGTCAAGACGCAGTGTACCTGCAACCTTCTTCATCGCTTTGATTTGCGCCGATCCACCTACACGTGATACAGAAAGACCTGCGTTGATCGCTGGGCGAACACCGGAGAAGAAAAGGTCAGATTGTAAGAAAATTTGTCCATCCGTGATGGAGATAACGTTTGTTGGAATATAAGCAGAAACGTCACCTGCTTGTGTTTCAATAAATGGCAATGCTGTGATCGAACCAGCACCAAGAGTATCGTTAATTTTACATGCACGTTCTAACAAACGGCTGTGTAAGTAGAATACATCCCCTGGATATGCTTCACGACCTGGAGGACGGCGTAGTAACAAGGAAAGCTCACGGTATGCAGCAGCTTGTTTTGAAAGGTCATCGTATACGATTAAAACGTGCTTGCCGTCATACATGAATTCTTCTGCCATTGCAACACCCGCGTATGGAGCTAGGTATAATAACGGTGCAGGTTGTGATGCAGAAGCCGTTACAACGATTGAGTATTCTAATGCACCATATTTACGAAGAGTTTCAACCGCGTTACGAACAGTTGATTCCTTTTGACCAATGGCAACATAGATACAGATCATGTTTTGACCTTTTTGGTTTAAGATGGTGTCGATTGCAACAGATGTTTTACCTGTTTGACGGTCACCAATGATTAATTCACGTTGACCGCGTCCGATTGGAACAAGCGCGTCAATCGCTTTAATACCTGTTTGAAGCGGCTCATGAACGGATTTACGGGCCATAACGCCAGGAGCTACTGCTTCAATTGGGCGAGTTTTTGTTGTATTGATTGGACCCATGCCATCAACTGGCTGTCCTAATGAGTTTACAACACGTCCGATTAGCGCTTCACCTACTGGAACCTCCATGATGCGGCCTGTGCGGCGAACCTCGTCTCCCTCACGAATATCCGTGAAAGGTCCAAGGATGATAATACCGACGTTATTTTCTTCAAGGTTTTGTGCCATACCCATAACGCCGTTTGCAAATTCAACAAGTTCTCCGGCCATAACATTGTCGAGGCCATGAACACGAGCGATACCGTCACCAATTGAGATAACTGTACCAACATCACTCACTTGAATTTCTGCCTGATAGTTTTCAATTTGTGATTTAATCAGGGCACTGATTTCTTCAGCTTTGATGCTCATGAGTTTCACCCCTATCTTCTGATACTTTGCGTATATTTTTTCCTGCATTAAACTTTTAAAATCGTCCAGCGCCCAGCGGCGAGTGTACTTCGCTTACCGGTTGCTTTACATTTCGTCTTAGCTTAACAATTTACGTTCTAAACGGTCTAGCTTTCCGCGCAAAGAGCCGTCATAAATTCGATTTCCAATCCGAAGGCGGATGCCGCCCAGCAGGTTAGAATCGACGATATTTTCAATTCTAAGTGATTTTTTGCCAATTTTCGCAGCAAATGTCGCAGATAATGCTTCGCGTTCAGCATCCGTCAACTCACGTGCGCTGTACACTTCCGCTTCTGCGATTCCCATTGCTTCATTTGCCAGTTCAAGGAACTGATCGGTTACTTCAACAATTTGGTCCTCGCGATGACGATCAATTAAGACCAATACCGTATTTAGGACAAACACATTCACTGATGCAAAAGCATTTTTCACAATCTCTTTTTTCTTATCGAGCGTAAGTTTTGAAGATTTAAGGACAGCTTTTAAATCAGGATTGTATTCCAAGACTTCCTTAACTACACGAAGGTCCTCTTCTATTTGACCTAGAACCTGCTGTTCATTAGCGATTTGAAAAAGAGCGGACGCGTAGCGTTTTGCTACCATTGTGTTGCTCATCGTCCTTCTCCTGCCTCTTTAATGTATTCGTTAATTAGTGCATCTTGGTCTGCATTTGTTAATTCTTTCTCAATTACTTTAGAAGCAATTAACACAGACAAGGAAGCAACCTGTTCGCGAATGGCAGCAACAGCTTTTTCCTTTTGCTGTTCAATTTCAAGCTTGGCAGCTTCTTTCAGGCGTTCTGCTTCAGCCCGGGCCGTCGTAATGATTTCTTCACGCTGCAAGTCGCCTTGCTTCTTCGCGCTCTCAATTAAGTTTTGTGCATCATTACGTGCTTCTTTAAGAAGGTTACGCTGCTCTTCGATAAGTTTTTTCGCTTCTAAACGGCTGTTTTCTGCCGCAGTAATTTCATTAGCAATATGCTCTTCACGTTGTTTCATAATGCCCATTAATGGACCCCACGCGAATTTTTTAAGCAATGCTAACAAAATGATAAATACGATTAGCTGGAAGAAGATATCTCCAGTATTAATGTGGCCGCCGCCTTCAGCCGCAGTGGCCAATACAAAACTGCTAGTTAACACCCTGGGTTCACTCCTTTCAAGAGTTGCTAAAACGTTTGGAAACAATCAATTCAATCAAACAAACATAAATGAATGGCGAAGGATTCGGTTATCTTCGCCACCAGGAAATTTTCGAGTTTTATTTGTTCAATACCATGAACGCAATAACTACCCCGATAATCGGCAAGGCTTCAACTAACGCAACCCCGATGAACATTGTAGTTTGAAGCATACCACGTAATTCAGGCTGACGAGCCACACCTTCTACTGTACGTCCTACGATAAGACCGTTACCAATACCTGCACCAATTGCTGATAAACCGATTGCGATCGCTGCTGCTAAAATACCAATTGAACCTGTCATTTCTTTTTTTCCTCCTTAAATGTATGAAAACATAATATTTTTTTATTTTTGTTCATGAGCATGAACGGTTATTTTAATGGTCATGACTCACTTTATGAGACATGTAAACCATTGTTAACATAGTAAAGATGTAAGCCTGGATCGAGCCGACAAACACAGAGAAACCTTGCCATACTAATGTCAACGGCACTGCGGCGATGGTACCGGCAATTCCTTGGTGGGCCAGTCCTGCTGCTAAAAGTGATAACAGCAATTCACCTGCGAAGATGTTACCGTAAAGACGCAGACCAAGTGTTAATGTGTTGGCAAATTCTTCAATAATCTTTAATGGAAATAAGAATCCCATCGGGCTGAAGAAACCTTGAGCATATCCTTTGAACCCTTTTAACTTTACGCCATAATAATGGGTCAGACCCAAAATCATAACAGCAAGAGTTAACGTGATGATTGGGTCAGCTGTTGGTGATTTCCACCAAAGTGTTCCATCAATCACAATCGAAAATGGCAAACCTAACATATTGGATACAAAGATATACATAATGAGTGTGATTCCAAGGATGTGAAATCTCCCTCCATCCTTCCAATCCATCGTGCTGTTGATGATGCCTTTCACGAAGTCCATCACCCATTCAAAGAAGTTCTGCATCCCTGTTGGTTTCATTGCCAGCTTGCGTGTCGAAAGCACGGCGATTAAAAAAACAATGACACTTGCTACAGTGATCATTAAGACGTTAGCGCCATTAAACCATAAACCTAAGAATTCAAACTCAGGAGTTTTATGTTCCATATGTACTCACCTCACTTCCCCTTTTTGTGTACATGTATTGCATTGTAAAAATAATCTATCATAATGACAATATAGGATGTCATTAGTCCTATCACAAAGCTAAAAATATTAAAATATTCCGGGTACTTCAAGGCGATTGCAGCTCCAATACCCGCTGTCGCCATCCTTGATAAGGATCCTAGAGACCGGGGTTTTTTCCCCTCTGATACTTGTTTATCAAACTTTTCAGTCTTCCTTACCAAGAGTAAAAGGTTAAGAAAACCGAAGCATGTCCCTAAAACCAATCCTAAAAAGATCGTATGGTGCGTAGTGAAGCCCCAGCCAAGAACATAAATGGCCAGCAAGTAGAATATCCATTTCTTTTGCCTGTTGTACATAACTCTGAAATCTGGCATTATGATTTATCTCCTGAATAGAAATGGCGGATTGAAAGAAGCATAGAATAGGTCCCCGCTGCCAGTCCCAAAAGCAGTCCGATTATTAAGAAAATTGGTTCTGTACCCCAATGCCGGTCAAGCCATCTGCCTGCAAAAATACCGATGAGAATGGAGCCGACTAACTGGGAGACAATCGCAGACATTAACGCCATTGCTTGGAATGGGTTGCGGTTATTTTGACGCATATAGTCACATCCTCACTCTTTGAGAATGTCAATCGGGCAGGTGACAAATTCATTCCATAAAAACTATCTTTATATAGATAATTCGACATGAAAACCCTATCATTGATACCCTTTGTTAGCATACAATAGCCACTTGTCAATGTCAATGAATTTACGTGAATTATACCACAATCTACTATTAATAATTTCTGAATGTTTGACACCTTTGTTAACACTTTTATTGTATTGTAAATTTTGAATTTTTTGGGGCGAATTTGTGTCTATTTTGTGAACTTTTAATCAAATTTTAATCTAATTCTAATAAAATATTATTTTTTTGTCTAGAGTTTGCTGAAAAACATCCTCTTTTTTGGTCAAAACAGACATGTTAGAAAGAAGTGTACTCAAAAGTTCTCTTAAAAGTAAGTTGTGTATAAATTGGCTGTTGATTTC
>NZ_JBALNF010000031.1:93942-163856 GCF_036962465.1 Neobacillus vireti | reverse complement strand
CGCTTTCCGCGGGCGTGCCGGCGAGCCTCCTCGGCGCTTATGCGCCTGTGGGGTCTCCCCTGTCCCGTACTCCCGCAGGAGTCTTCGCCGCCTTCCGCTCCAATCAACAGATTTCTTTTACTAATCTAAAAGATGTCTAACTTATCCATTTCTTTTACGACATAAAGAAAGCTAGAGCGTTCTTTATGCCCCAGCTTTCCGAACCTATTTCTCGTGCTTTTCGATCATAATCATCCTTTCGATGAAATCCTCTTTTCCTGCCTTCTTGGCAAATATCTTTACTAAATAAGTACCCGATGCTGGGAGCTGCTCTTTTCGAATCAGCTTGCGCAGCTGGCCTTTTTTCACATTTGTTTCTGTATCTAAGAAGCCGACAAAGCGATAACTCTCCGGGTTAAACAAAGCAATTCCAAACTCGTCTGCACCGCCTGGCAAGTACACCTCATAGCGGTATTCTCCCGGGCGATCTCCATACGCAAAATCAAAGCCCATCACCCGTGGGTACCCCGGCTCCTCAAGCACATACAGATAAGGAATTTGAATCAATTCCGGCCCAGCCTCGAGCCGGATAAAACCATCATGAATCTTCTGCTTGAACACCTGTGGATCAACTTGCAGCTCGACCGTTACTTCCCTTGACTCCTTCGGTCTGAGCGTAAACGATAACGGAAAACGCCAGCTGACCCCTTCAACCTGGTACGGAATTCGAAAAGAATAGCGCTGTGTCTTCTCGCTCGTATTTTTAATTTTCACTAAGGTTTTACGGCTGTTGTTCTCACTGTATTTGCCAAAACGAAGACTGCTTGGGGTGACGAGCGATGTGGTCTGAATCGCCTCATCCACCTGAATCCTTCCCGCCCCTTGCTCATACGTCCGGTACAAGGCGTTAGGATTTGGCCCAATCGGCTTGGCCGTATTCATCAGCGCCGCCTTAATCTCAGCCGGCGACCAATCCGGGTGGGCCTGCTTGATTAAGGCACATGCTCCCGCCACATGCGGTGCGGCCATACTCGTGCCTTGTAACGATAAATATCCCCCTGGAATCGTTGATTGAATCGCCACCCCTGGCGCAACAATATCCGGCTTAATCTCCCATGTCCCCGTTACCGGACCGCGCGAGCTGAAGTCTGCGAGACGGTCCCGCTCCTCACTGACCAGTACCCGTACAGTCACCCGATGGTTCGTTATTTTTTTTTGTAAAATTACTCCGTCACCCTTAGCGAGTGCTCCAATTGGGATGGTCATAGGAGTATCAAGGTTTCCCATGAAGCTGCCGCTCAAATTGTTATAGATCAGCACTGCTTTGGCCCCCGCTGCATAGGCGTTTTTAGCTTTTTCCGTAAACGTCAGTGTGCCGCGCTTGATTAGCACCATTTTGCCCTGGACGTTGCGAAGATCCTCCTTGCGGCCCAACCCGCCGTCCGCCAATTCGAGGGAGCGGTCCAATCCCCAGTTGCCCGATCCCTCCAAGGGCTGGATTCGCACCCGGTTTCCTTCTATTATTAAGGAGGGAATTTTCATTGTCGGTGTCGAGGCGCCAACGGATATGGCCTTAGAAGCCGTACCGGGAGAGCCGACTGTCCAGACATTTGGACCAGAATTCCCCGACGCTGCCACGGCAACAATCCCTTTGTCGACGGCACGGTTTAAAGCAAGGGAAATCGGCAGGTCCGGCCCGTTGATGTCGTTTCCGAGGGAAAGATTGACCACGTCCACTTTGTCTTTGATCGCCTGTTCAATCGCGGCAAGTACCTGTTCGGTGGTCCCGCCTCCGCCAGGCCCCAGTGCGCGGTAAGCCACAATTTTGGCCTCGGGTGCAACGCCTTTTATTTTTCCATTGGCTGCAATAATGCCGGCTACATGGGTGCCATGGATCGTGGCTTTGCCGACGGCGAGGGTTTCCATGGGATCTCGGTCATTGTCGACAAGGTCGTGCCCGCCGGCATAATTACTTTTTAAATCCGGGTGGGTATAGTCCACTCCGGTATCAATAACCCCGACGGTGATGCCTTTGCCGGTGAGGCGTTGATTCTGATGGTCAAAGATGCGGCGCACCTCTTCCCCGCCAATGATTTTGACGCTTTCTTCTGTTTCAGCCTGATATTGAGCAACTGGCGAAACGGTTAGGACGTTCTGTTGTTGACCTAGCCTTGTGATTGCCTCAGGGCTTCCTTCAATTGAGAAGCCATCGAGGGCCTCATGGAAAATACGGCGCACCTTTACGCCTTGATAAGGACTGATCAGCCGGTTGATTTCCTGTTCAGACTGCGGTTGTTTTAAAACCACAATCGCGACTTGGGTTGATTTTGGTATCGGCGGATGGATGAGTACGGTTGAGGGTTGCAGCGTGAGAAGTATGGATAACAGCCATTTCATTTATGAATTCCCCTTTTTCCTCATAGCGTTTTCTTTGAGGGGGGAAAGTATGCAAAAAAGCCGAGCATCTCTGCCCGACTCTATTATTTCGTACCAAACAACCGGTCGCCGGCATCGCCTAAACCTGGGACGATATAGCCATGGTCATTTAATTTCTCGTCCAATGCCGCAATATAAATATCCACATCCGGGTGGGCAGCTTTTACAGCTTCAACACCTTCTGGAGCAGCAATTAAACACATAAACTTAATATTTTTTGCGCCGCGCTTTTTCAACGAACGAATGGCTTCAATAGCAGAACCGCCCGTTGCCAGCATCGGATCTACCACGATGAAATCACGCTCTTCAACATCACTCGGAAGCTTAATGTAATATTCAACTGGCTGCAATGTTTCTGGGTCGCGGTATAAACCGACATGGCCTACCTTCGCTGCAGGGATTAATTTTAAAATACCATCAACCATTCCAATTCCAGCACGGAGGATTGGCACAATGCCAATTTTTTTCCCGGAAAGAACCTTTGATTTTGCCGGACAAACAGGTGTCTCAATATCGATGTCCTCTAGCGGCATATCTCGTGTAATTTCGAATGCCATTAAGGTTGCCACTTCATCAACTAGCTCGCGAAATTCCTTCGTTCCTGTTTGTTTATCACGTATGTAAGTAAGTTTATGCTGGATTAATGGGTGGTCGAAGACGTATACCTTTGCCACAATAATCGCCCCTTTTTCAAAAATTAATCATCGCCTCATTTTACAGAAAAAAGACCCATAGAGCAACTTATCTCCAAATGTTTTGAGAGAGAAAAAGTAGAGTGAATATTCTTTCTAGTAGAAATAGTCTCTTAAACTTTATCTCCCGATTAACGGAAGCTCACGAGGATATAAAAAATGGACCTCCATCTGCACAAGATGAAGGCCCGTTTTAAAAATCGATTAATACTCAGGATAAAGGATGAATTTATTTGTTAATGCTTCAACGCGTCCACGTGCTTCGTTAAGCTTTGCTTCGTCTTCATGGTTTTTCAATGTAAAAGCGATAATCGACGCAATTTCGTCCATGTCCTCTAAACCAAAGCCGCGGCTTGTCACAGCTGCCGTACCAATGCGGACTCCGCTGGTTACGAATGGGCTATTTTGGTCAAATGGAATGGTGTTTTTATTAACGGTAATGCCGACTTCATCCAATACATGCTCAGCAATCTTTCCAGTTAAGCCAAGGCTTGTCACATCGACTAACAGCAAATGATTATCCGTACCGCCAGAAACTAGCTTTAATCCTTCTTTTTGAAGAGATTCCGCTAGGCGCTTCGCGTTCGCAATAATGTTTCCTGCATATTCTTTAAAGCTATCCTCTAGTGCTTCACCGAAGGCAACAGCTTTTGCGGCGATTACATGCATAAGCGGACCACCTTGGATACCAGGGAAGATTGACTTATCAATTTTCTTGCCAAATTCCTCTTTGCACAGAATCATTCCGCCGCGAGGACCGCGTAAGGTTTTGTGAGTTGTTGTCGTAACAAAATCAGCGTATGGAACTGGGTTTTGGTGTAAACCTGCCGCCACAAGTCCAGCAATGTGCGCCATATCGACCATGAGGTAAGCCCCTACTTCATCGGCAATCTCACGGAACTTAGCAAAGTCGATTTCGCGTGGGTAGGCACTCGCACCGGCAACAATAAGCTTCGGTTTGTGAGCTACTGCTTTTTCGCGCACATCCTCATAATTGATGCGGTGAGTTGTTTCATCGACACCATATTCAACGAAGTTGTATTGAACGCCACTGAAGTTTACTGGGCTTCCGTGTGTTAAGTGCCCGCCGTGAGAAAGATTCATCCCAAGAACGGTATCGCCCTGCTCGAGGATTGTGAAGTAAACAGCCATATTGGCTTGTGCCCCTGAATGCGGCTGAACGTTAACATATTCTGCACCGAAAATCTGCTTCGCACGTTCGCGGGCAAGATCTTCAACCACATCGACATATTCACAGCCGCCATAGTAACGGCGTCCTGGATATCCTTCTGCATACTTATTTGTTAATACAGAACCTTGTGCTTCCATCACTGCTTCACTTACAAAGTTTTCCGAGGCAATTAATTCAATTTTTGAACGCTGACGTCCTAATTCCTGTTGAATCGCTTTAAAAACCTGCTCATCCGCTTGAGGCAAATGCTTCATCCTAAATCCCCCTTTTTTATGTAAAGCCAATAAAATTCAAAATTCGAAAATTCCTACTTCATTCTACCATATCTTTCGTGATTTGCCACCCTAAACTCTATAAAAATAGGAGAAAAGGTGCCTGACACCATTAATAACCGAACAATAGTGCTAATGGTGCCTGACACCATTTACACTACGAGCAGCTGGTATTCTCGGTGTTTTTTTCGTAGACGGCGCGGGCACCGCCGATTAGTTTGGGACGGGTTTTTGCTAGGGTGACAAGGGCATGTCCGACGCTTTTTTGCTTAAAGCGTACGGGTACGGCCACATGTTTTATGTGCATGCCGATTAGTGTTTGGCCAATGTCAATGCCAGCCTCAGCCTTTACGAATTCAACCACCACCGCATCCTCAAAACCCCCAAAAGCGTAGGTTGCCATCGCACCGCCAGCCTTACGGACGGGTACAACCGAAACCTCTTCATAGCCCCGCTCGAGAGCAACGGAGCGTTCCATGACCAATGCCCGGTTTAAATGCTCACAGCATTGAAAAGCAAGTTGGATTCCCGTCTCCGCTTGGAGTTTTTTAAACTGCTGAAAAATCATTTCAGCTACTTCAATCGTCCCGGCAGTGCCAATTCGTTCGCCGATGACCTCACTCGTGCTGCAGCCGACGACAAGCAGCTGCCCAGGCTTTAGTTCCGCCTGTTCTTGGAATTCACCTAGAATGGTTTCAAGCTCTATTTCCCAATCTTGAATCATTACCATACCCTTCTTTCAGCCTTGCTTAAAGGTGTGTTTTCTCGTACTCGGTAATCTTTCCAATCCGGTTCGCATGACGGCCGCCTTCGAACTCTTCCGTCAGCCAAATCTCAGCGATATCGCGGGCCAATCCTGGTCCAATGACGCGCTCGCCCATTGCAAGCATGTTCGTATCATTATGTGCACGCGTTGCACGAGCACTGAATGTATCATGAACTAGGGCACAGCGGATACCTTTTACCTTATTGGCGGCAATACTCATCCCAATCCCTGTTCCACAAATCAAAATACCTCGGTCAAATTCGCCGCTTGCTACCTTTTCGGCCACAGGCAGTGCATAATCCGGAAAATCTACAGATGTTTCACAATCACAGCCAAAATCCACGTAGTCAATCTTTAATTCTTCCAGTAATTTGGCGATTTCCTTGCGTATATTGACGCCGCCATGATCTGACGCTAATGCCACCTTCATATAAAATCCTCCTGTTCTATTTCCCAAAATTCAAAAAACTGTTGTTACAAACAGACGTGCAATCCCTCTGCAGTAACTCTTAGAATAATCTGTTTTCATTTTGACATACCCACTCAAAAATTTAAAGCAGAAACCTTTCTCGTTTCAGTTATTTGAGGCAAAAATAATAGCCCTCTTATTTCATTAAGAGAGCTCTGCCTTTTCTTATTAAAGTTAGTTTTTTCAAAAAAGCTTTTCGCCATTCGCAATTCACTATTCTTTAAATTTTTCTATCGCTTTATCAATTAATTTTTCTAATTCTTGATAGGTCTCCTCATAGACAGCGAGACTGCCGCCGTACGGATCACCAACATCCTGGCTGCCGGTTTCACCCGTATACTCCTTCAACGAGAACACCTTCATTACCGCATGAGGAAACTGCTGTTGAATCGCAAATTTATGAGAGCTCGTCATCGTTAAAATGAGATCAGCCCACTCAACAGCCTCCGCTGTTAACAGATGTGAGCGATGATTATGCGGAACCTGATTGTCATCGAGCACCTGCTTCGCATGAGTGGATGCTTCACTGCCGTTAGCTGCATAAATCCCTGCTGACTTTACTTCCACATCGGTAAGCTTTTTATTTTTTAAAATAGCTTCTGCCATTGGACTCCTGCATGTATTTCCCGTACAAACAAACAAAATACGCCGCATTTGATTCGCCACCTTCCCTTAAAAATTTTACCCCAGAAATGGTTAATTGAACCAAATCTTTTTTAAAAAAACCTTCTCCCGTTTTCGAAAAAAGGCTGTACCACTAAAAAGACGACGAATCGTCGTTATGTGGTTTATGTAACGGACCTTAATATTTAAAAAAACAGGTGATTGGATAACTTCATTCTAGCAAATTTGGAAGGTTTTTTAAAAGATTCCTAGTTTCATTTTACCAAAATTGCGTGAGCAGTTTTAATCCAAACGCTAGCAGGATGGTTCCTCCTAAGGCCTCACTGTACGTCCCGAGCCAGCCCTGGACTTTTCTGCCGAGCAAGAGGCCTGCCCATGTTTGCACCGTGGCAACAATCCCAAAGCATAAAAGTACCATAAAGGTTTTCGCTCCGTAAATCCCTAAGGTCAAACCAACGGAAAAGCTATCGAGACTTACACTTAAGGCAAATAACAGTAAGCCGAAGCCTACTGGTGAGATGACCTTTGCTTCTTCTTTTTTCAGCGTCGACCAAATCATCTGCACCCCTAGGACCATGAGGAGCAGTCCGCCGATAAGCGTTGCAAAGGTGCCGAATTTTTCCGATAGAAATTTTCCTGCTAATAGGCCTAAAAGCGGCATCCATACATGGAATAAGCCGATGGTCAGGCCGATTTTTAAAATTTTCCTCAGCCGCAGTTTGTACATTCCCATGCCAAGCCCAACCGAGAAGGCATCCATCCCAAGTGCAAATGCCATTAATAATAGTGTAATGAGTTCGCCAAACATATCTGACATTGATCTCCGCCCCCTTGGACTAACTATCATAGCCTATGCACGTCCAAGGGGATTTAGAAGTAAGAAAAGCGCAAGCGCCCTGGTCAGCGGCGTATGGCCCTGGAGTGCTCCAACTGAGATAAAGGAAACACGAAGAGCGGCAGCGATTCGATGTTGACTTATCGTAGGGCGGAGCGCGAAGGACACTAGCCGCTAGGGCGCTGGAGCTGGACAATTTTCAAAGTCAATTTGTATACATTTTTATTCAGTAAGAAAAGCACCGGAGCCTCCTTAAAGGAGACACTGGTGCTATTCGGCAATGAGCTTATGGCCGGCTGCTTTTTCGAGACGGTTCATGATGGCATGTCCCACGCCTTCATTCGGAAAAATCTCACTAAAAATGAGATCGACATTGTCCTGGTTGAAACTTCGCAGTGTATCATATAATGCGGCCGCGACCGATTCCAGCTCAGCTCGCCTTCCACATGAAAGAATAAGATCCGCCTTGTAAAAACGGTGATTTTCTTCGGTTGTCAACACCCCTACCCGAAGTCCTTCCTGCTGCTTTTCCAACACTAAGGTTTGCAGAAATTCTTTCGGACCTGCCACCATATAAAGCGGGGCATTTGGTGCATAGTGGCGGTATTTCATCCCTGGTGCCTTTGGACGTGCCGACTGGTCCTTTAAGGCCGCGTCTTCACGGACTTCCCCAACGACTGCCTCAAGCTGCTCCATTGTCACGCCGCCCGGTCTTAAGATGACTGGAATCCCCTCTGTACAATCAACAACGGTTGATTCAACTCCAACTCCTGTCGCACCGCCATCCAACACCCCGGCAATTTTTCCTTTTAAATCATCCAGCACATGCTCCGCTTTCGTGGGGCTCGGCTTTCCAGAACTGTTTGCGCTTGGCGCGGCAATCGGAAGTCCACAGGTTTTCAACAATGCCAGTGCAACCGGATGATCCGGCATCCTTACCGCAACGGTACTAAGTCCTGCTGTTGCCTTCTCAGACAAAACGCCATCTTTCTTTTTAAAAATAATCGTCAGCGGACCTGGCCAAAAGGCATCCATTAATTTCGCAGCCGTTTCCGGAACCTCAGTTACAAATCTACTAAGCTGCTTGCGGTCGGCAATGTGAATGATTAATGGATTATCACTAGGCCGCCCTTTCGCTGCAAAGATTTTTGCCACCGCTTCATCACTTTCAGCGTTACCGCCCAGCCCGTAAACGGTCTCTGTTGGCAGGGCAACCACTTCATTTTTTCTTAAAAAATTGGCTGCATCCACAACCTGTGGATTATTCTCAAGATTATCCACATATTTATCCACTATCCAGATATTTGTGTTCATAGTTATCCACCTTTATTGATGACAAAACTTTTATCGAATTTTGGCGAATTTACGCGGAAAAACTCCTATCATTTCACCTTGTACGTTTGAAAGTATAAAAGAAGGTGGGTATAAATACAAGTTTTATCCACAAATTGTGTATAACCTTGAGGAAAAAGTGGATAACTTTGTGGATTAATCCACAACTATAGTGAAAATTTTAAAAATAATGAGTTATCCACATTTAAAACGTGTCGAATGTGCTCGGAGGCAAAAAATTCTGTGGGTAATGCTTCTCGTCCGATTTTTTGAAAGCCCATTAATTCAAAAAATGGCAGGGCTACACTCTTATTAGTTGCCAAAAACAAGCTTTTCATCCCTTTTTCTTTCGCTAATTTAACCATTTGATCAAAAAGAATAAAAATTTCTTTATCTGCTTGTCCTGGGGAAACCACCAATGAGCGCAGCATCCCATGGTCCTCAAATGTCTCCATACCGAGTGAACCACGGATTGTGCCATCTTCGTTTTCTAGCAGAAGAAAATAGTCTATGGTTTCTGCGGTTAGTCCCTCGGTCCCAAGATTGGCTCTTGCCAAAAATGCCTGTAAATTTCCCAAATCCTCTTGATTAGCCTTGCGAATTAATGCCTGCATCCCATCCACCTCGTTTAAAAGATTCTACTCTATTACTATGAATAACTAGAGATAATAGAACAGCAGGATGCACGATTTTATTTAAAAAACTAGTCCGGTGCTGGACTAGTTTTAGTTAAACATTTTTTCCCACATTTCTACCACGAAAAACTTAACTTTCACTGGTTCTTCGTCTTTTGCAGTATATACGGGGGCGTCTTTCTTTACCTTCTTTTTCGCCTTTTTTACTTCTTCAACTGGATTCTTTGTGATTTGTACTTCTTTTGCCAGGTTTTCAGTGTTAACTTCTTCTACAACGGGCTTCTTCACTTCTTCAACAGAATTTTTGGGTGCCTGAATTATTTTATTAACGGGCTGTTCTACTTCTATTACGCTCTCAGCATGTTCTACCGGTTCGCTTACTTTGTTTTCCGCTTGTTGTTTTTCTTCCACTGGTACAGGAGCAGGTGTTACTGCTGCCTCTTCCATTTGAGGAGCATCCTGCTGTACTTTTTCTTCGACGGTTTCTGCTTTTGCAACGTGTTTTTCCTCAAAGCCATCGCTCACCGCGACACCATTTGAAAAATCAAGGAAGCATAACGGCGGGTATAATACGCACCACCAGTTCGCGCCTTCACCTTTGCCTAATGTAATCAAAATAGCTTGATATTCGCCAGCCGGATATAAGTACTGGCCATATAATTTGGTAGGGAACTGAACTTTTCCAAACTCAACCTTCACCGACTGATTCGAGCCTTGCTCATGAACTACTTTTTCGGCAATATCTTGAATTTCAGGAAGCTTGCTATTGATGACCTTCTTTGCTTCATTCATCGACGTTAAGTCCTGTACCCACAGTGTAATTTGTGCATTAACCGCATCGCGTACCTTGCGTTTGATTGCTTGATCTTGTTCAAAATCACTGTTTGCCAAAATCCTTAAGCGGATGGCTTCCCCCGGAATAACTATTGATTCCTTTGCTGCGGCTTCGGTCTTTGGCATATATAAATTCAACATTGTCCCCAATGATAAAATGACTAAGTATCCCCAAACTACTAGTTTCCCTCTCATCTCTAGCACAACCCCTTTGCCCTTCGATATTTTCATTGTGGACAAAGAATAAGAATCTTAAACTAGTAAATTTGAAAAACTCTATTAAATTTTTTGCCAGTGTTTCCTGATAGGATTTGTCTATTGGATAAAATACAAGATCGCTTCTGTGTTTTTGTCTTATTGCAGCAGCTCTATCGGACAAAACTCATTTTAAAAAAAAGATTTGTCCATTGGAAGGATTCTATGAGACAAAATTCATTTGCAACCTCTTTAATTTGCCTAATAGAAACGCCCTATGGTACAAAATTCATTTCCTACCTCTTCAATTTGTCCAATAGAAACGCCCTATGGTACAAAATCCATCCCCAACCTCTCCAATTTGTCTAATAGCACATTGTACGGATTTCCCGAAAACCGTTATCCCACAAGGTTGGTAATTTATCATTCCCTGGTAAACGATAAAAAAAGTGTTAAACCAGTTTCGGCTTAACACTCATTAATTTCGGCAAAAACCATCCGATCCCTGCCATTAATATCATTAACAATATCGACCTTAACCTTCGAGAAAGTTGTTCGGAGCAATTCAGCTACTGCCTCTCCCTGGCCCATACCGATTTCAAAACAGACAAGTGCCGTTGGTGCGAGGACCTGTGGCAATTCCGTCATAAAACGGCGGTAGAAATCCAAGCCATCCTCGCCCGCAAACAAGGCACGATGCGGCTCATGCTCGGTTACCACCTCAGACATCGTTTCCCTATCAGCAACCGGAATGTAAGGCGGATTCGATACCACCACATCCAATTTCTCACCATTTTCGATAAACGGCCTAAGCAAATCCCCCTGAACAAACCTCACATCCGCCCCAAGCCGGGCAGCATTCTCCCGTGCCACCGCAAGCGACATCGCCGCAATATCCGTTCCTGTCACCCTTAACACTTGCTTCACAATGCTATTGGTGCCTGTCACCGTTCCTACCATCTCCGCAGTATTATTGGTGCCTGTCACCATTTGTACTGTCGGCGGTTGGTATTCTAGTTGTAAGGTGATGGCGATGGCGCCGCTGCCTGTGCCGATGTCGGCTAAGCGGATTTCTTGATGGCTGGTGAAAATTTTCTTCATACGCTGGAGGGCCCCGTAGACGAGTTCTTCTGTTTCTGGACGCGGGATGAGAACTTCCTCATTAACCACAAAGGTCCGGCCGTAAAATTCTTCAGAACCGATCAAATATTGGACCGGGACACCTTCTTCGACATGTGCACGCACAGCCCCTTCAAACGCTTCCCAAACACTCGGCTCTAAATCCTCGCGCATATTGGCAAACAGCTGCGCCCGCGACATTCCAGTAAAATGCCGGAGCAAAAGTTCGCCGGCATTTTCATCACGACCCGCTTCAACTAAAAAAGAAGAAGCCCATTTCAGGGCCTCAAATACTTTTTTACTCATTAGATGCCTCTTCTAGTCTTTTTGCCTGTTCATCCATAACCAATGCATCAATAATTTCATCCAGCTTACCTTCAATAATTTGATCAAGCTTTTGAAGGGTTAAGCCAATGCGATGATCGGTTACCCGATTTTGCGGGAAGTTGTACGTGCGAATTCGTTCAGAACGGTCACCTGTTCCAACTGCCGATTTACGAACCTGATCGTACTCAGCCTGCGCTTCCTGCTGGAACTTATCGTACACACGTGCGCGTAATACTTTCATCGCTTTATCCCGGTTTTTATGCTGGGATTTTTCATCTTGGATTGAAACCATAATCCCAGTTGGAAGGTGTGTCAAACGAACAGCTGACATCGTTGTATTAACGGATTGCCCGCCGGCGCCGCTTGAAGCAAATGTATCAAAGCGGATATCTTTTTCATGAATTTCATATTCAAATTCTTCCGCCTCTGGCAAACACACAACCGTTGCAGTTGAT
Organism: Neobacillus vireti; assembly: GCF_036962465.1. Lineage (GTDB taxonomy): Bacteria > Bacillota > Bacilli > Bacillales > Cytobacillaceae > Neobacillus > Neobacillus vireti_B. Next base: position 151,694 of record NZ_JBALNF010000031.1, on the reverse strand, counting down.
GTATGAATACGGCCGCCTGATTCTGTTTCTGGCACACGCTGCACACGGTGGGCGCCGCTTTCAAACTTTAATTTAGAGTAAGCACCCTGGCCATTAATCATAAAACTGATTTCTTTATAGCCGCCAAGGCCTGTTGGGCTGGCATCAATCAAGTCTGTTTTCCAGCCCTGTGCTTCCGCATATCGGCTGTACATCCGATAAAGTGTTCCTGCAAACAATGCCGCCTCTTCTCCGCCAGCTGCACCGCGGATTTCAAAGATAACGTTTTTATCATCGTTTGGATCCTTTGGAACAAGGAGAATCTTCATTTTGGCTTCAAGCTCTTCAATTTGGGCCTCAAGCTCATGAACTTCTTCCTTCACCATTTCACGCATTTCAGCATCAAGCTTCTCTTCAAGCATAGCCTTTGCATCCTGAAGCTGCTCACGAGCCTCTTTATATTGGCGATAGGTTTGTACAGTTTCTTGTATATCACTTTGTTCTTTTGAATATTCGCGAAGTTTCTTTGAGTCATTAATAATTTCTGGGTCGCTTAAAAGTTCGTTCAACTTTTCGTAGCGATCTTCCACGGATTGAAGACGATCAAACACAGTTCATTCACCTCGAGTTTTAGTCCATAACATTCTAATTATAGTATAGGTGAAAACCCCCGTCAAAACCAAATTGAGGGAGAAATATTTTATTTGAGACCAAGCCCGTTTTTTCGAAACAAAAAACATGCCCTAAAATCAGAGCATGTTACCTGCGGTCCTCCTGGACGCGGACTTCAATATTATAACGCGGGAGTGCTTTTACCAGTTGCCGGTGAAGGCGCGCTTCCGCTTTATTTCTTGCTTGATCAGACAGCATCCCTTTTTTATAAACGGTTACCCACATCCGGTCGCCGTTTATCCAGACAGAATCCGTTCTAAATTCATTCGTATGGGCTATGACTTGTTTTGCTTTGTTAATATCATTGCCGTGATTGGTCGCACCTGCTTCTCCGCCGCTGCCTGTCCGTTTTAAATCAAGAAAGTTCGGGTTTTGGTTGGTGATATCATCTTCGACCATATGCTGCTTGTTCTTACGGCGATCACTGATACTATCAGGTCCACCATTGTTTCGCATAGACATGTTATTGTGTTGTGGAGTATTGTTGCGAAGGTCATTGGCTGAACGATCATTTTGTCCTTGACAGCCGCTGACGATTAGCAAAAACATGATCCCCACGAGAGACATCCACTTTTTCAACATTACTACACCTCCCATTACTATCATGCCCTGACCTGAGTCGTAATGAGCGAGTGAAATCTTTCCAAGACTTGTCTAAGGGGAGTGATAGTGATGAATATATGTAATGCCGTGGATTTCTAGTTTATTTCAGCGTATTTTATCGATATTTCCGCGTAAAAGGACCAAAATTCCGTACAAAAGCCCGTTAATCCTGTGAACTATTCCATTTTTCCCGCCAACTCCTCAAAATTAAAACATCCTCTAAACAAACCCACAAAAAAAACTGCCTGAGAACCAACTCCCAGACAGTGTTAACGGTGACAGGCACCATTTATTATATTTGTACATTGCTAACCACGTTTTCGGTGACAAGCACCATCATCTGGCACCATCCTCATCACCCCCTACACGTTCAACTTAGCGGGAGGTGACAGTTGTTGTTTTTGGGACTTCGTGGTGGTGACGGCAGCGCGGTTCGTATGCTTCCGAAGCACCGACTAGTATAACCGGGTCATGATAAGAGGCTGGACGGCCGTCAATCAGCCGCTGCGTTCTGCTGGATGGTGAACCGCACACAGTACAAACAGCCTGCAGCTTTGTCACTGACTCCGCTACCGCCATTAATGCCGGCATTTGGCCGAATGGCTCGCCGCGGAAATCCATATCAAGTCCAGCACAGATCACACGGTGCCCGCTGTCCGCCAGCTGCTGAACAACCCGAACAATCCCTTCATCAAAAAACTGAACTTCATCTATTGCAATAATATCGATATCCGCTTCTACATGATGCAAAATCTCGATAGAATGGGAAATTGGCGTCGCATGAAAAGAAGAGCCATTATGGGATACGACTGACTGTTCACTGTAGCGATTGTCAATTTTCGGCTTAAACACAGCTATATTTTGTTTTGCAAACTGAGCCCGCCGAACCCGACGAATCAATTCCTCTGATTTCCCGGAAAACATACTGCCACAGATAACCTCAACCCATCCGCTTTGTTTCATTAAATACATAAACGGCGTCTCCTTCCTATAACGAACCCTATAACAATCTTTATTATATTTTAAGCTGAATTCTCAACTATATTTAAGTATTTTTCCTGCTTATCTATGTCAATCCACTAAATTTTTTCAATAAAAAACAGGCAAGTCAGAATTTCTCTTGCCTGTTCTTGAGCAATCATTATTGTTGCTTAAGGCCGTATTTTTTGTTGAAACGGTCAACACGTCCGCCAGCTTCAGCGAATTTTTGACGACCAGTATAGAATGGATGACATTCTGAACAAGTTTCAACACGGATCTCATTTTTAACAGAACCTGTTTCAAACGTATTACCGCATGCACAAGTCACCGTTACCATTTTATAATTAGGATGAATTCCTGCTTTCATTTCTTTTCAGCTCCTTCCGCCCTGAATCATTCGAAACAGAGTTATATAAATGCCTGCCTTTACAAACAAGCATCAATTACATAAAAGACACTGCACCCATTATAACAAGGGTATCCTATTTTTGCAAGCTGGGATTTGTTGGTTTCTTTTTAAAAAAGGAACGAAAATTGCACCCTCAACAAATCCAGTCCAAAGCACAATCTTCTACTACCGTCTAGCCTTCAACTCTTCCCCTAATTGGGCGAAAAATTCTTCGTTCGACTTCGTTTGGCGGAGTTTTTTCAAGAAGCGCTCAGCAAAGTCTGGTGAATCTGACATCGATTTGCGAATTGCCCATAGCTTATCCAAATGGTCCTTCGGAATAAGTAATTCTTCTTTACGAGTACCGGAACGGCGGATGTCAAGCGCAGGGAAAATACGGCGCTCTGCCAATTGACGGTCAAGATGCAGCTCCATATTACCTGTCCCTTTAAATTCCTCATAAATAACATCATCCATACGTGAACCCGTATCAACAAGGGCCGTAGCGAGGATGGTTAAGCTGCCGCCCTCTTCAATATTCCGGGCCGCACCAAAGAATCGCTTTGGACGATGGAACGCTGCCGGGTCAATACCACCCGAAAGTGTCCGGCCGCTTGGCGGGATGACTAAGTTATAGGCACGCGCTAAACGGGTAATACTGTCCATCAAAATCACGACATCCCGCTTGTGTTCAACCAAACGCATTGCCCGGTCAAGAACAAGCTCAGCTACTTTAATATGGTTCTCAGGAACCTCATCGAACGTCGAACTGACCACATCTCCGGCAACAGAACGTTCAATATCGGTTACCTCTTCCGGACGTTCATCGATTAACAACACGATTAACTCGACATCTGGATGGTTGGTCGTAATGCTGTTGGCAATTTCTTTTATCAGCATCGTTTTTCCAGCCTTTGGAGGGGCTACGATCAGACCACGCTGACCAAAACCGACCGGTGCCACAACATCCATAATCCTCGTCGACACATGCTTCGGCGTCGTCTCTAGCTTCATTTGTCTGTTTGGATACAGTGGAGTTAACGCTGGGAAGTAGACACGTTCCTTTGCAGATTCCGGATCTTCTCCGTTAACTGCTTCTACGTGAAGCAAGCCATAATAGCGTTCATTTTCTTTTGGAGGCCGAACCTTACCGGACACCTTGTCCCCATTGCGAAGATCAAAACGGCGGATTTGCGATGCGGAAATATAAATATCCTCTGAGCTTGGCGAATAATTGATTGGCCGTAAAAATCCAAAACCCTCTGATTGAATAATCTCGAGAACACCTTCCATGAAGAAAAAGCCCTGTTGTTCGGCACGAGATTTTAAGATTGCAAAAATTAGTTCTTTTTTCGTTAATTTGCTGTAGTAGGTTACTTTATATTCGCGAGCAAGCTCATAAAGTTCCTTCAGCTTCATATTCTCTAAACTTGAAATTGTTAAGTCCATTTGTACACCACTCTTTAAAATTTTTCCAGCAAATCCGCTAGTTAAAAGCGGGAGATTGTCCAGTTAGATAATAATTAGAAATTAGAGGAATTGAAATAGAAGTAGAGAAAAGAAATGAATAGGATTGCAGAATATATGCATAATAAAAACAATTACTATTTTACCCTCTGTACAAAAAATTAATCAACTAAAAAATAATAATTCCATTATTGGTAATTATTCCTTATCCTTGTGAATTAAATGAAGAGACTAGATGCATGAATCTAGCCTCTTCTGTATGGTGCCTGACACCTTTTGTACTGTCTACGTCTACTTTATTTAATTACTAGAATTCTCGGCAAAGATCGCGCCGTCTGTTATGTGTTCTTAAGATGTTCGAGCTCGTCCTTTGTTAGTGCTTCCCGCCAAATAGTGGCACCGAGTCCGTTTAGTTTTTCAACTAAATTACTATAACCACGGTCAATATGCTCAAGACCGGTCACTTCTGTAATTCCTTCAGCTAGCAGCCCTGCAACCACAAGGGCTGCTCCGGCACGCAGATCGCTTGCCTTCACCTTTGCACCTTGGAGCTGGATCGGACCGTTAATAATGGCCGATCGGCCTTCCACCTTAATATTTGCATTCATTCTTCTAAGTTCATCAATATGTTTAAAACGGGCACCATAAATGGTATCGGTCACCACGGCTGATCCTGATGCTTTTGTTAAGAGCGTCGTAAATGGCTGCTGCAGGTCAGTTGGAAACCCTGGATATACGAGCGTTTTGATATCAACCGCTTTCATGTTGACAGAACCATCAACAAATACTTGGTCATCACTCGTCTCAATCCGCACACCCATCTCACGAAGTTTAGCAATCAATGATTCCAAATGCTGAGGGATCACGTTATCGACTAAAATTCCTTCACCGACAGCGGCTCCTATAATCATATAGGTTCCTGCTTCAATCCGGTCTGGAATAATCGTATGCCGGCAGCCGTGAAGAGTATCGACACCATCAATCCGAATCACGTCGGTTCCCGCTCCTTTTATTTTCGCGCCCATATTGGTTAACAATGTGGCAACATCAATAATTTCTGGCTCTTTCGCAGCGTTCTCAATGATCGTCCGGCCTTTAGCGCGTACGGCAGCCAGCATAATATTAATGGTTGCTCCGACACTGACTACATCCAAGTAAATTCGGGCACCGCGCAATTCGTCAGCACGTAAATAAATCGCACCTTGTTCGTTGGTAATTTGGGCACCCAATGCTTCAAAACCTTTAATATGCTGGTCAATTGGTCTTGGGCCGAGATGGCAGCCGCCAGGCAAACCAATTACAGCCTTCTTAAACCGCCCTAGCATCGCCCCCATTAAATAATAAGAGGCACGCAGCTTTTTTACCTTACCGTTTGGCAGCGGCATTGAAATCATCGTTGAAGGGTCAACCGTCATTTCCTCATCCGTCATGGCGACTTTCCCGCCAATCTCTTCGAGCAAATCCTTTAAGATTTCCACATCAGAGATATTCGGCAATCCCTCGATCGTTACGGGTGATTCTGCTAAAATAGTTGCTGGTATGAGGGCTACAGCACTATTTTTAGCTCCACTGATGCGAACTGTTCCTTTTAACGGATAACCGCCCGCAATTTTTAGCTTTTCCATTAATTGACTCCCTTCTAAGCCCACGAAAGGTTACGAATGATTGTCAGCACGAGACTTTTGTTTTATGCACAAGCACCATTAAGAGTGTTTCTGCTCTATTTAAAAAGACCACTGGTACCAAGCGAGGCTATAGGTATATTTTTCCAACACAAAAAGTCAAATTCCGACAGCTTGTCTATCATTAGTTTACACGAAAATTCCAATTTCATGTATTCATAATAAAAAAATTTATCCCAATTTGTAAAGCAGTCGTGAGTGTTTGTTTTCGTTGTGAAAAATGGAGGGGGTTTCCCAATGAAAAATAGGCGTTTCTGCGGTTGTTCCGGACTTATAAGGAGCCTTTAATCCTATCAGTTTCGACTAAATTTTCAGACTCTTAATTACAGACATAAACCGCCCTTAAAAAAGGACGGTTTTCAGTTTTTATAAAGGTTCCGGTTATTTCTGAAACCAAAAGATGTTATTAAGCTCTGCCTGCAGAACCGAATTCGCGAATTTTGCCGATTACAGTTTCTTTGATCGCGTCACGAGCTGGGCCTAAGTATTTACGTGGATCGTATTCTTCTGGCTTTGCAGCTAATACTTCACGAACCGTTCTTGCAGAAGCAATTTGGTTTTCAGTGTTTACGTTGATTTTTGCAGTTCCAAGGGAAACAGAACGCTGGATGTCCTTTGTTGGGATACCAGTACCACCGTGTAATACTAATGGCATTCCAGTAAGGTTGCCGATTTCTTCCATTTCTTTGAAACCAAGATTTGGTTCACCTTTGTAAGGGCCGTGTACAGATCCTAATGCAGGAGCTAAACAGTCGATACCTGTGCGTTTTACAAGCTCAACACATTCTTGAGCGTCAGCATAGATAATGCTTCCAGAAACGTCATCTTCTTGTCCGCCAACTGTTCCTAACTCAGCTTCTACAGAAACACCTTTTGAATGAGCGTAGTCTACTACTTTTTTAGTAATTTCAATATTCTCTTCAAATGGGTGATGTGAAGCGTCAATCATAACAGATGTAAAGCCTGCATCGATGGCTTCTTTACATTTTTCAAAGCTTGAACCGTGGTCAAGGTGAATTGCCACTGGTACAGTAATTTTATAATCTTCCATTAAGCCTTCTACCATTTTTACAACGGTTTTGAAGCCTGCCATATAACGAGCAGCACCTTCGGATACACCAAGGATAACTGGTGAATTCTCTTCTTGTGCAGCTAGAAGGATTGCTTGTGTAAATTCTAAATTATTTAAATTGAATTGACCTACAGCGTAGCCTTCCGCTTTCGCTTTGTTAAGCATGTCTTTCATTGATACTAAAGGCATTTTCTCTTCCTCCTTAAGTTAGCTTGGTACCATTTTAAACAGGGTCTTCCATAAAAGGATTTCCCTCTGATTTGTCGATTATGTATAAATCAAATGATATCCAGCCTGTTAAAAGTTCATATGTATCATATCAAAAGAAATGAGGAAATGCCATTATTCGAGTGCTTTTTTTGAAACTGTCACAATGAAAGCGTACCCATTGAAAGTTGTCTATTTTGGGGCTTTACTTTTTAAATAAATACCATTATTTAGTTTGTTTTTTGCGGAATATGTTTGCGGACAGCCGCACGGATATCATCAATATCGAATGGCTTTGCAAAATGGGTTAGAGCACCAAGGTCTTTGGCTTCTTGAATCATATCCAATTCGCCATAGGCGGTCATGATGATGACGCGAATCTCTGGATCGATAACTTTCATTCGTTTTAAGATTTCAATACCGTCCATACCGGGAATTTTCATGTCCAAGAGAACAAGATCCGGATGATGATTTGTCACGATCTCAAGTGCCTGGACTCCATTTGCAGCTTGAAATGTTTGGTATCCTTCTTTTTGAAACACTTCATTTAGCAAGATGCGAATGCCAAATTGATCGTCGACAATTAAAATTTTCTCTTTCATAAACGCCACCTCTTTCTTAGCTTTCTCTTTTACTTGTTATATTTCTACCTTGAGAAATAAATATCCTGCTTAAAGTTTTGTTATTTTACAATTGTTTTTGGGTTACGCCCAAAAAAAGTTTATAATGGATGGCGTAAAAGGAGGGTTAACATGTTAAAAATGTTTACTACCCAATTAACGGGTGTTTTTAAAAAATTAGCAGAAAAAGAGGAATTTTCATTTGAGGATGGCGCCCGCCTGCTCGCCCAGGCCCCTGCAGGTGACGGTTCCATCTATCTCTATGGCACGAAGGAAATGAAGGCAGTGGAATTTGAAGCAGTAGAAGGAGCCGAGCCGTTACAGGCGGCCAAGGTGTTAACCGAAACTGAGATGGACGGGCTAAGTGACGCTGACCGTGTCCTGCTGTTTTCCAGGTTTTCTACTGATGAGCAGGCACTTGAACTCGCCCAGCTGCTCCGCAAAAAGATGATCCCTTTTGTGGCAGTTTCTACAGTGATTGAGCCCTCTGATCAGGATTTATCCCAATTAGCCGATGTCCATATCGATTTGCGATTAACAAAAGGACTGCTTCCCGATGAGATCGGAAATCGTTTTGGTTATCCATCCGCAATGGCGGCATTGTTTATCTATCACGGCTTAAAATTTACGATTGATGAGATTTTAGCAGAATATGAGGAGTAAAATAGGGCCTTGGCGGGCCCTATTTTTTTGATTGGCTGAGATTTGGGGATGAATGGCTCACTTTTAGAGGTGATTGGCCATTTTTTCAGCAGCATTGGCTGGCTTAAGCGAACCATTAGTTCTTTTTTCAGCAATATTGGCTGTTTTTCCTTTTTATAGAAAAATAAAGACCAGTCCGCAAACACGGAACTGGCCAGTAAAACAAATTATTTTTGAATAGAAGCCTTAATAAAGTCACGGAATAACGGCTGTGGACGAGTAGGTCTTGATACGAATTCCGGATGGAATTGTGATGCGACAAACCATGGGTGGTCTTTCAACTCGATGATCTCCACTAAACGGCCGTCAGGGCTAGTCCCTGAGAACACAAATCCTTTTGCTTCCATCTCTTGACGATAGAAATTGTTAAACTCATAACGGTGACGATGACGCTCATATACCACTTCATCCTCATATGCTTCAAACGCCTTTGTACCTTCCGCAAGACGGCATGGATATAGACCTAAACGCAATGTGCCGCCTAAATCCTCTACATCCTTCTGCTCAGGAAGAAGGTCGATAATTGGATGCTTTGTTTCCGGCACAAATTCTGCAGAATGTGCATCACCATAACCCAATACATTGCGGGCAAATTCAATCGTAGCCAGCTGCATACCTAAGCAAATACCAAGGAATGGCTTTTTCTGCTCACGGGCATAACGGGTCGCTTCAATCTTCCCTTCAATGCCCCGGTCGCCAAATCCGCCAGGCACAAGCACGCCATCGACATCTTTAAGGAGTTCAGCAACATTTTCACGGGTAACATCTTCGGAATTAATCCACTTGATTTCTACATCTGTATCAAATGCATAACCGGCATGTTTCATCGCTTCGACAACTGAAATGTAGGCATCCTGAAGTTCTACATACTTACCAACAAGACCAATACGGACTTTACCGGATAGGTTTAGAACACGGTCAACAAGTGCAGTCCACTCGGTCATTTCTGCTGGCTGCGTACCTAATTCTAAGTGATCACAAACGATTTGATCCATGTTTTGCTCTTGCAGGGCAAGCGGAATGGAATAAAGGGTATCCGCATCACGGCACTCGATCACCGCTTTGGCATCAATATCACAGAACAAGGCCAGTTTATCCTTCATATCTTGAGAAACTGGATATTCTGTTCTGACGACAATAATATTTGGCTGTATTCCTAGGCTGCGCAGTTCCTTTACGCTATGCTGGGTGGGTTTCGTCTTCATTTCACCAGCCGCTTTTATGTAAGGAATCAGCGTACAGTGAATGTACATTACATTTTTGCTGCCAATATCACTTTTAATTTGGCGAATCGCTTCAAGGAATGGCAGTGATTCGATATCTCCAACAGTACCGCCAATTTCGGTAATAACAACATCAGCATTTGTTTCTTTTCCTGCCCGGAAGCAGCGCTCTTTGATTTCATTCGTGATGTGAGGAATAACCTGTACGGTTGCCCCTAAGTAGTCCCCGCGGCGCTCTTTTCTTAAAACCGTTGAATAGATTTTTCCTGTTGTTACGTTTGAGTACTTGTTTAGATTAATGTCAATAAAACGCTCATAGTGGCCAAGGTCCAAATCGGTTTCCGCACCATCATCGGTAACGAATACTTCACCATGCTGGTAAGGACTCATGGTCCCTGGGTCCACGTTAATGTACGGATCGAATTTCTGGATTGTTACATTTAAACCTCGATTTTTCAATAAACGCCCTAGCGAAGCAGCGGTAATCCCTTTTCCAAGTGATGATACTACACCACCCGTAACAAAAATATACTTTGTCATAAATAGTCCTCCTCTATTACAGTTTGTACATTATTCAGGTTGTTTAAGGATATTTTTTTAAAATTATTTCCCTATTGCTCCAAAAACGAAAAAACCCCTAATCTGGGAGTTTTTTTAGAAAAGCAAAGGTGCCATGGCACTCTCCAGCTTCGCTTAAAAATAAAAAGCGCTCCACTCGCAGCATTGCGAGGGGAGCGCATATTCGTTATATTCATTCGTCCTTTTAAAAGGAGCCCAAAAAAGATAATACAGGGGCTAGAATAAAAAGTCAAGCTGTTTCATTCATTCCCAATAAGAGATAAACGGCAGAATTCAATGTCAAACTTACAGGTCTTCGTCTTCTTCCACTTCGTCAAACTCTTCATCTTCTTCATCAAGTTCTTCATCGAGAACTTCGTCTTCATCAAGCTCAAATTCATCTTCATCATCTTCATCAAGGACATCGTCGTCATCATCAAATTCATCGACGTCATCCAGATCATCATCCAAATCGTCGTCATCATCAAGAAGATCGTCATCATCATCGGCAAAGTCATCCAGATCATCATAATCTTCTTCATCAATTTCATCGAAGTCCTCAAGCTCTTCTTCGTCGACAACCTTCTTCGCCTTTTTCTTCTTCGGTTTAACGGCTGTGATTACCTCTTCTTCAGCCGTATCGACTGGATACCAGAAGCGTAATCCCCAGCGGTTTTCTCCTAAGGAGAGGAAACGGCCGTCGATGTTGATGTCCGTATAAAATTGTGCCAGGCGTGTCCGAATTTCTTCGTCCGATATTCCAGCTGCGGCTTTAATCTCGCTCACTAAATCGTGAAAAGAGATGGGCTGCTTGCTATTTTTTAAATATTCATAAGCCATTTCCATGAGGGAAAACTCTTGCAATTCCTCTTTTGAGTATTGTGCTAAACTCACTATTGGCACTTCCTTTCTCTATTTAACACTCATAACTTTCCGAGTGGTCCGGGACAGTTAGGATTCTATGTATGAAAAATGAATTGAATTTTGATAACTGTCTAGCTTCCGTGCGGGTGATACACTTTCCACACTTCTAATTTTTGCATATTCTTCATTATAAACAAATTCTTGGTGTTTATGCTAGTGTAAGTAGATAGTTTGTCTTGAATTTTTGCAGGGATTAATTATTCCCCCTTCTGAGATTTTTCCCTTTTAAGCTTTTTCATCTCTTTAATGGAAACATATAGAAAGAGGATGGCCAAAAGCAGGAACGAAACTGCACCCAGCTGCCGTTGATATAAATAGTCTAATGGCCAGGCGAAAATGATTAAAATAATGATTATGTGACGACCCTTCATCTGGACACCTACCTGTAAACACATAGAAGTGAAATGCTAAGATTGATTATATAAGATACTTGATTAATTTGATATCGATAACAACAAAATATTTTACCACAAAAATAGACAATCCGCGAAAAGCACCATGTGAAACCTTCACATGGTGCCTGTCACCGTTAATACTGTTTAAGTGTTACATATTCCGTCTATACTGTCCTCCAACCTCATACAAGGCTTTCGTGATCTGCCCGAGGCTGGCGACTTTGACGGTTTCCATCAATTCGGCGAAGATGTTGCCATTGTTGACTGCCGCAGCCTTCAAGCGAGTTAAGGCAGCTGCTGTTTCGCTCGAATGGGCTTCCTGGAAGTCCCGCAAATTTTGAATCTGCAATTCCTTCTCCTCTTTCGTAGCACGGGCCAATTCCATATTATTGACCTCTTCCTCAGATGGCGGATTCGGATTTACATACGTATTGACGCCAATAATCGGCAATTCTCCGGTATGCTTCTTCATTTCATAATACATCGATTCGTCCTGAATCTTGCCACGCTGATACTGGGTCTCCATTGAACCGAGCACCCCGCCGCGGTCATTCAAACGGTCAAACTCCTGAAGTACCGCCTCTTCCACTAAATCGGTCAGCTCTTCGACAATAAACGAACCTTGAAGGGGGTTCTCATTCTTTGTTAACCCATGCTCCTTCGTAATAATCATCTGAATCGCCATCGCCCGCCGCACCGATTCTTCGGTCGGCGTTGTGATAGCCTCATCATAGGCATTGGTATGAAGGGAATTACAGTTATCCTGGAGCGCCATTAACGCTTGCAGGGTCGTGCGGATATCATTAAAGTCGATTTCCTGGGCATGCAGCGACCGCCCTGAGGTCTGGACATGATACTTCAGCTTTTGACTGCGCTCATTCGCCCCATATTTATCACGCATCACCGTCGCCCAAATCCTCCGCGCCACCCGGCCGATTACCGTATACTCTGGATCCAGGCCATTCGAGAAAAAGAACGACAGGTTCGGCGCAAAATCATCAATCTTCATGCCGCGGCTCAGATAATATTCCACATACGTAAAGCCATTCGAGAGCGTAAACGCGAGCTGGGAAATCGGATTGGCACCGGCTTCGGCAATGTGATAACCGCTAATCGACACAGAATAATAATTGCGAACTTGGTGGTCAATGAAATACTGCTGAATATCGCCCATCATCCGCAAGGCAAACTCTGTTGAAAAAATACACGTATTCTGTCCTTGGTCTTCTTTTAAAATATCAGCTTGAACAGTCCCGCGTACAGTACGCAGTGTGTAGGCACGAACTCCAGCAAACTCTTCCACCGTCAGCGTCCGGCCAAGCTCTGCTTCCTTCGCCTGCACCTGCTGATCAATGGCCGTATTCATAAACATAGCTAAAATAATCGGAGCCGGTCCATTAATCGTCATCGAGACCGATGTTGACGGGTGACATAAATCAAAACCGGCATACAGCTTTTTCATATCATCCAACGTACAAACACTGACCCCGCTTTCGCCAACTTTCCCGAAAATATCGGGACGATAATCCGGGTCTTCTCCGTACAACGTAACTGAATCAAAGGCGGTACTTAAACGCTTTGCCGCATCATCCTTTGATAAGTAGTGAAAACGGCGGTTCGTCCGGTCCGGTGTTCCTTCACCAGCGAACTGGCGCTTCGGATCCTCACCCTCGCGTTTAAAAGGAAACACTCCAGCCGTATAAGGGAAGGAACCTGGAACATTTTCGCGGTACACCCAGCGCAAAATCTCACCATAATCTTTATATTTAGGCAGAACCACCTTTGGAATATCAAGGCCTGATAAACTTTTCGATTTTAAAACGGTGATAATCTCTTTATCCCTTATGCGCGTAACAAATTTTTCACCGGCATATGCTGACTTTGTCTGTTCCCATGACGCCAAGATTTTTCGCGATTCCGCTGTCAGCTGCGCCTCTGTTTCCTGCTTCACTGCCTCTAAAACCGCCGCCACTTCCGGCTGATCCTGAACTGCCTCAATGGCACCTTCAAGCTGAAATAATTTCCGGGCAATATTGGCCTGGGCTCCGGCCTTGCGATGATATCCGCGCACCGTCTCGGTTATCTCACGTAAATAATAGCGCCGGTCTGTCGGAATAATCACATTTTGCTTTTCAACGACCGCACCCTTACTAAACGACGTCATCCACTCGGTGCCTGCCTTTTCATTAATCACCTCGATTAACGCCGCAAACAACGCATTTGTCCCCTGGTCATTAAACTGGCTGGCGATCGTACCGTATACCGGCATTTCGTCCAGATCTTTTTCGAACAGCATATGGTTGCGCTGGTACTGCTTTTGCACCTGGCGTTTTGCATCCTCTGAGCCCTTGCGTTCAAATTTATTAATGACAATCAAATCGGCAAAGTCGAGCATATCAATCTTTTCCAGCTGTGATGGTGCTCCAAATTCGCTCGTCATCACATACACCGACACATCACAGATCTCGGTAATTTCCGCATCACCCTGACCAATGCCGCTCGTTTCCACAATTACTAGGTCAAAGCCTGCCGCCTTGGTAACAGTCACAGCATCTTTTATTGCCAGCGATAATTCATTTTTGGAAGATCGTGTCGCGAGACTGCGCATGTACACATTCGGAGAGAAAATAGCATTCATCCGGATCCGGTCGCCAAGCAGCGCTCCGCCTGTTTTTTGTTTGGTTGGGTCGACAGAAAGAATTGCGACCTTTTTATCCGGGAATTCATTGATAAAGCGACGAATTAACTCATCGGTTAACGAACTTTTTCCAGCTCCCCCCGTTCCGGTTATCCCGACAACAGGAATCCCCTTTTCAAGTGACTTCACCTGTTCGAGCACCTGTTCAGCTGCAGCCGCAGCCTCGTTCTTTTTATCAACATGAAGCTCTGCTATCGTAATCAACTTGGCAATCGCATTCACATCACCTGCCGGCAGCTTAGCAATCTGCTCGTTAACCTCGGAAGTGACTGTTGAAAAATCACATTCCTCGATCATCCGATCAATCATCCCCTGCAGACCAAGCGTGCGCCCGTCCTCCGGTGAAAACAGCCGGGCAATTCCATAAGCGTGCAGCTCATCCATTTCACGCGGGATAATTACCCCGCCGCCGCCGCCATAAATTCGGATATGCGGGGCGCCTTTTTCTTTTAACAAGTCATACATATATTTAAAATATTCAACGTGCCCGCCTTGGTACGACGATATCGCTATTCCTTGGACATCCTCCTGGATTGCGGCGTTCACAACCTCCTCGACCGAGCGGTTGTGGCCAAGGTGGATGACCTCCGCCCCACTCGCCTGCAGAATCCGTCTCATAATATTAATGGAGGCATCATGACCGTCAAACAGGCTTGACGCCGTCACAAAGCGGATATGATGCCGTGGCTGATATTTCCCCATCGTGCTCCCCCTTTTGGAAAAATGACCTAATCGTGTAATTACCCCTTCTCCGGAACTGTAACTGCCCCCGAGACCCCGCCTTGAATGCCCGATAATAAGACCTCTGTCTGCATCGCAATATATTCCTCGAGCGTAAACAGCTTTCTTAAGGCCCAGCGGCGAAATCCCCACATTTGTCCCTGCACAAAAATATTGTGGGCAACAAGTTCGATTTGTTTTTTCGATAACCGAAGTTCTCCGTTTTCAACACAACGGGTCAACAGCTCCTCAAACATCGCGACCATTTCCATTTCCTTTTTCAGGACATATGGCAGGGCATCCTTGGAAAGTGATTTCACTTCCTGGTACATGACTAGCACCTCGGCCTGCATTTCATCCATGACCTGGAAAAAGTCAGCAATTCCGTGCTTCAAGCTTTCCAATGTCCCTTTTTCCACAGCCAAATCCTGTTGAAGCCGTTCACTTACGTGGTCATAAATGCTGTCACAGACCAGGTATAGGACGTCCTCTTTTGTGCGAATGTATTCGTACAATGTGCCGATGCTGAAGCCAGCTGCTTTGGCGATTTCCCTTGTCGTTGTCCGGTGAAACCCCTTTTGTTTAAAAAGTGATACAGCCCCTTTGATCATTTGATCACGCCTTTTTTGGACAAGGCGCTCATCCTTTACAGAGGCTTGAACTTCTCTTTTTTTCATCCTAGGTACCGCCTTTTTCTAGCACCAACGCCAAGGGGGCTCGAACCCCTGTTGGCATGGCTGTTTATTTTGTGATCATTCTCGAAATCACGAGACGTTGAATTTCTTGTGTTCCTTCATAAATCTGTGTGATTTTCGCATCGCGCATAAACCGTTCAACCGGATAATCTTTTGTATAGCCATACCCGCCAAAAACTTGAACGGCTTCCGTTGTCACCTTCATCGCCGTGTCTCCTGCAAACAGTTTGGACATTGCCGATTCTTTACCGTACGGTAAGCCATTGGACTCGAGCCATGCTGCTTGATAGGTTAGTAGTCTTGCGGCTTCAATATTGGTAGCCATATCCGCCAGCTTAAAGGAGATACCTTGATTGGCGACAATCGGCTTGCCAAATTGATGGCGTTCGCGTGCATAGTCGACGGCTGCATCAAGGGCGCCTTGGGCAATGCCGACTGCCTGGGCAGCGATGCCGTTCCGGCCGCCATCGAGCGTCATCATCGCGATTTTAAAGCCATCACCTTCTTCACCAAGCCGGTTTTTTACTGGAACCTTGCAATCTTCAAAAATAATTTCGGTTGTGGGCGAGGAACGAATACCAAGTTTCTTTTCTTTTTTGCCAACCGAGAAGCCCAGGAAATCGCTTTCGACAATAAACGCTGTCGTTCCTTTTTGTTTACTTGTTGGGTCGGTTAAGGCGAAGACCACATAAATGTCGGCCTCACCGCCATTGGTAATAAAGATTTTTGAGCCATTTAAGATATAATGGTCCCCTTCTAAACGGGCGGTCGTTCTCATCCCGCCCGCATCCGAACCGCTGCCAGGCTCTGTTAACCCATAAGCACCGATTTTACTTCCTTCTGCCATTGGGCGCAGGTAGGTTTGTTTTTGCTCTTCATTTCCGAATTTGTAAATCGGCCAGCCGGCCAGCGAGGTGTGGGCAGACAAGAGGACGCCTGTTGAAGCATCCACGCGGGAAAGCTCTTCAACCGCGATACAATAAGCAAGAAAGTCGCTGCCAATGCCGCCGTACTCTTCCGGCCAGGGAATTCCCGTTAACCCCAGTTCCGCCATTTTGTCAAAAATTTCACGATCAAAGCGTTCTTCCTCATCACGTTCTGCCGCTGTCGGCGCGACCTCGTTGCGGGCAAAATCCCGAACCATTTTTCGAATCATTTCATGCTCTTCCGATAATTTAAATTGCATTTTGAGTGCCTCCTCTGCCCATCCGGGGCCCATTCTTTGGATTTATTAACAAAAATTATTGAGATATAACAAAAAGTGCGGACATATAGACAAATTTATAAATTTAATAACATTTCATAACCAAATCATAGATGCTTACTAATCACAATCCTTTGAATCTCGCTCGTGCCCTCATAAATCTCCGTCACCTTGGCATCACGGAAAAAACGCTCAACCGGATAATCCTCCGTATAACCGTAGCCGCCTAATACCTGAATCGCTTCTGTTGCCACTTCCACTGCTGTCCTAGTGGTAAACAGTTTTGCCATCGACGCCTCCAACGTGCACTTCAATCCTTTACTCCGCAATTCAGCAGCCCGATAGACTAATAGTTTCGCCGCCTCGACACTTGTCGCCATATCGGCCAGTTTAAAGGCAATCCCCTGCTGTGCCGCAATTGGTTTGCCAAATTGATGGCGCGTTTTCGCGTAGGCTGTTGCTGCTTCAAAAGCCGCTTCTGCTATTCCCAGTGCCTGGGTCGCGATGCCAATTCGGCCGACATCGAGGTTTGCCATTGCGATTCGAAAGCCTTCGCCTTCTTGGCCAAGCATGTTTGCCACGGGAACATGCAAATCCTCAAAGGTTAGCTGCACCGTTCTTGAGCCGTGCAGCCCCATTTTTTTCTCATCCTTGCCGACGATAAAACCAGGGGTATTTTTTTCAACAATAAAAGCGGCAATCCCTTTTGTTCCAAGGGCTGGGTCCGTAGTTGCAAACACTATATACACATCAGCCTCGCCGCCGTTCGTGATAAACACCTTGGAGCCATTCAATACGTAATGGTCTCCTTTTTTCACCGCCCGCGTTTTTAAACTGGCCGCATCTGATCCTGAACTTGGTTCGGTTAAGCAAAAGGCCCCTAGGTACTCGCCCGATGCCAGCTTGGGTATATACTTTTGCTTTTGTTCCTCCGTTCCAAAGTACAAAATTGGGTTCGTACAGACGGAGGTGTGGACAGACAGGATTACGCCAACTGTCGCGCTTACTTTTGACAGCTCATGAATCGCAATAATATACGAGGTAAAGTCCATCTCCGCCCCGCCATACTTCTCTGGAACGGGAATCCCCATCAGACCGAGCTCCCCCATTTTGCGAAGAATGTCCCGGGGAAATTCCCCTTTTTCCATTTTTTCAATAAAGGGTGTGATTTCCTTCTGAGCAAAATCACGAACCATTTTCCGCATCATTTCTTGCTCTTCTGTAAATGTCAGGTTCATCATATGTCTCCCCTTTCTGAGGATGAATAGTTCTGATGCTGTGTGCCAGGGGAATCTTCGGTTATGTAATGACGGCGTAATCCACCTGGTTTATTTAATTGTCCGGCTTCAGCGCCTGTTCGAGGCGCTTCCGCTTTTCTATTTTCTAGCTCCAGCTCCTAGGGGCTCGGGGTCTTAAGCCAATCCATCAAGAAGGCTAAAAAACAGCCTTCCTCGCTGGCTCGTCTTAAGCCTGTCGCCCCTGTTAAGGCGCTTCCGCTTTTCTATCTTATTCGTAGTTGTAAAAACCGCGCCCTGATTTCTTACCGAGCCAGCCGGCTTTCACATATTTACGCAAAAGCGGACACGGACGATACTTATCATCGCCAAAACCTTCATGGAGAGTTTCCATAATGTATAAGCATGTATCCAAGCCAATAAAATCCGCCAGCGTGAGAGGTCCCATTGGATGATTCATGCCAAGCTTCATCACTTCATCAATGGCTTCTTTGGTGGCAACGCCCTCGTAAAGCGTATAAATAGCTTCATTAATCATTGGCATCAGGATGCGATTCGAGACAAAGCCAGGAAAATCGTTTACCTCAACTGGTACTTTGCCCAATGTTTTCGTCATATCTTCAATCACTTGATAGACTTCATCGGCTGTTGCAAGCCCACGGATTATTTCGACGAGTTTCATTACGGGAACTGGATTCATAAAGTGCATGCCGATTACCTTTTCTGGACGATTGGTGGCAGCGGCAATTTCTGTGATAGGCAATGATGAGGTATTACTAGCTAGGATGGTATGGGCTGGAGCGATTTTGTCTAGCTGCGAAAAGATGTTTGTTTTGATTTCCATATTTTCAACTGCGGCTTCAATGACTAGATCGATGCTACTGGCATCATTGAGATCGGTTGATGAGGTTAGTCTGGTGACTACTTCTTGCTTTTGTTCCTCGGTGATTCGACCTTTATCGACGTTGCGGGTGAGATTTTTCTGGATGATTCCTAACCCCCGCTCCACGAATTCAGGTTTTAAGTCGTTCAGTACCACTTCGTATCCGGCTTGGGCACAGACCTGGGCAATTCCGGAGCCCATTTGACCCGCGCCGATTACCATAATCTTTGAAACGTTCATGTTTTTCCCTCCAACTCTCTTTTTAAAAAGTTCTCTGTAAAAGCGGCGGGGTCCGCCTACTTGCATGTTGAAAGGCGGTATCCGCAAATGGCTTCCGGCTATCCGCAAGTCAGCTTCCCTTGTGCAAGTTAAACCTGCTTATTCGCAAGCAAAAGCAGGTATCCGCAAATGATTTCTGGCTATTCGCAAGTCAGCTTCCCTTGCGCGAATTAAACCTGCTTATCCGCAAGTCAAAAGCAGGTATCCGCAAATGATTTCTGGCTATTCGCAAGTCAGCTTCCCTTGCGCGAATTAAACCTGCTTATCCGCAAGTAAGAGGCCGGTATCGGCCAATAAAACAACCTTATCCGCAAATAACGGCCTCCCAACCGCAAATTAGATTCGCCGCGCCGCCTCAATCCAACAACCTACGCTTTTGGTACCTCAATCATCACCGCATCGCCCTGGCCGCCGCCTGAGCAAATGGCAGCAATCCCGACACCTCCGCCGCGGCGCTTTAATTCATGCATCAAGGTAATAATAATCCGGGCCCCACTTGCACCAATCGGATGACCAAGCGCCACCGCGCCGCCATTAACATTGACCCTTTCCATATCAAGACCAGCAATTTTTCCGCTTGCTAAAGCAACCGCTGCAAAAGCCTCATTTATCTCAAATAAATCAATCTCATCCAAGCTACGGCCAGTTTTTCTTAACAGTTCATTAATCACCAAACCCGGGGTCTGCGGAAAATCTTTTGCTTCGACCGCAATCGCTGCATGGCCAAGAATGACAGCCCTCACCTGGCGGCCCTCACGCTCAGCCCGCTCTTCACTCATTAACACAAGCGCAGCTGCGCCATCATTCACGCCCGGCGCGTTCCCGGCTGTAATTGTGCCGGTTGAATTAAACACCGGGGCTAATTTGGACAAGCGCTCCAACGACGTATCCTTACGAGGCCCCTCATCAGCAGAAACCACCACCGGTTCCCCTTTACGCTGCGGTACCTCAACCGATACAATCTCCTCTGCCAATTTTCCGCTCTCGATCGCAGCAATTGCTTTAACATGGCTTCGAAGCGCCCATTCGTCCTGAGCTTCACGTGACAGATCCATCTCCGCAGCAGTACTATTCCCATAAGTGCCCATATGGACCCCAGTAAAGCTGCAGGTCAAGCCGTCATGGATCATTAAGTCCTTAACCGTTGAGTCGCCCATGCGGAAGCCCCATCTTGCCTTTGGTAAAACATATGGCGCGTTGCTCATCGATTCCATTCCGCCAGCGACAATAACCTCTTCATCGCCTGCACGGATGATTTGGTCTGCCAACGTCACACTGCGCATTCCTGAAGCACAAACCTTGTTAATCGTCTCCGTCTTGACTTCCCATGGCAGTCCAGCGTGAACAGCTGCCTGCCGCGATGGAATTTGCCCCTGCCCGCCTTGTAAAACCGTTCCAAGAATGACCTCCCCTACTTCCTCCGGCTTCACCCCTGAACGAATCAACGCTTCCTTCACGGCAATCCCGCCTAGCTGTGACGCAGTAAAGCTGCTTAAATTTCCCCCTAACTTTCCAAAAGGTGTGCGGACACCGCTTAAAATCACCGTTCTACCCATACTAATCTCTCCCTTTTTTCATTTTTCTACTGTTCTCCCTTTGCCTGCGGCGACTGAACGCTCGCTCGAAATGAATCAAAAAATATAACGCAAGTACGGAAACAAGGATCCCAGCTCATGCGTAATGTAAGCGTTTTATTGTATATCTCTATTTTACATAAAAAAGAGCAAGAGTTGAAATGTTTTACACAAAATTTTTAAAATTTTGATTTGTAAAAATTCAAGCTCTTGCTCTGTGATTTATGAAGCGGCTGCTTGCTCATTACCACAAATTGTTTTTTCAAGCAGCTCGGCCACATCATAGGTTGCGACCTTTTCTTCCACTTCTTTAGCCTTCGTTCCATCGGAAAGCATCGTTAAGCAGTACGGGCATCCCGAGCTGATTACGGATGGATTGACGGCTAGCGCCTGCTCAGTCCGGCTGACGTTTATGCGGTGGCCGGTTTCTTCCTCCATCCACATCAAACCGCCGCCTGCTCCGCAGCACATACCTTTTTCACGGTTGCGTTCCATTTCGACCAGCTGCACTCCAGGAATCGATTTTAAAATCTCCCGCGGCGGATCGTAGACGTCATTGTAGCGTCCGAGGTAACAGGAATCATGGAACGTAATCTTTTCATTAACCGCATGCTTTGGAACAAGCCTGCCGTCTCGGACCAGCTGATAAAGGACTTCCGTATGGTGGAATACTTCTGCTTCTAATCCGAAATCAGGATATTCATTTTTAAAAATATTATAGGCATGCGGGTCAATCGTAACGATTTTCTTGACCTCTGCCTTCTCAAACTCCTCAATGTTCTTGGCCGCAAGCTCTTGGAATAAGAACTCATTTCCTAAACGGCGCGGTGTATCACCAGAGTTCTTTTCCTTATTGCCAAGGATGGCAAACTTCACGCCTGCTTCGTTCAAGAGCTTGGCAAACGATAAGGCAATTTTTTGACTGCGGTTATCATATGAGCCCATTGAGCCGACCCAGAATAGGTATTCAAATTCCTCGCCGGCCTTATTCATTTCCTTCACAGTTGGAATATGGACGTCCTCGCGTGCCTCACGCCAGTTCTCCCGCTCTTTACGGTTTAAGCCCCACGGGTTGCCTTGACGTTCAATATTGGTCATCGCGCGCTGGGCATCTGCATCCATCTTTCCTTCTGTCAAAACTAAGTAACGGCGCAGGTCGATAATTTTATCAACATGTTCATTCATAACTGGACATTGGTCCTCACAGTTGCGGCAGGTTGTACACGCCCAAATCTCCTCTTCGGTAATCACATCACCAATCAAACTTGGGCTGTAAAGAGCGGCAGCCGCCGTTTCCTGTGCACCCTGCCCCTGTGCCGCAAGTGCAATCTGATTTCCTTTTGAATTGGCAAACGCAAACGTCGGCACCCATGGCTGCTTAGAGGTCACAGACGCACCATGAAAGGTAAGGTGGTCGCGCATTTTGACGATTAAATCCATTGGTGACAGCATTTTTCCCGTTCCAGTGGCCGGACACATATTGGTACAGCGGCCGCATTCGACGCAGGCATAAAAATCGATCATTTGGTGCTGGGTAAAGTCTTCAATTTTTCCAACGCCGAACGACTCTTGTGATTCATCTTCAAAATCAACTTTTTTCAATTTACCCGGTTTATCCAAACGGTTAAAGTAGACGTTGGCCGGACCGGCAATTAAGTGGGCATGCTTGGACTGCGGCACGTATACTAAGAAGGTTAACAAGAATAATAAATGAGCCCACCATGCTATGTAAAAAACTACAATGGAGGCGGTTTCATTAATTCCTGAAAAAATAACAGAAATAACTGAAGCAATCGGCTCTGTCCATGATGGATCTTCCCCATGCCAGATAAGGCCCATACCATTCCCCAGTAAAACAGATACCATTAATCCGCCAATGAATAACAGAACCAGACCTGATTTGAAATTGCGCTTTAAGCGGACTAATTTTTCAACATAGCGGCGATGAAAAGCCCACACTACCGCAACGAGAATCATTAATGTGACAATCTCTTGGAAAAAGGTAAATCCTGCATACAATGGACCCAGCGGCAGATGTGAGCCAGGTACAAGCCCTTTCCAAATAAAATCAATGGCGCCAAATTGGACTAAAATAAAGCCATAAAAGAACATGACGTGAATGGCACCACTTTTTTTATCTTTTAAGAGTTTCTTTTGGCCAAACACATTGACCCAAATTTTTTGCAGCCGTTCTTTGACATTGTTATCAAACTCAACTTTCTTCCCCAGTTTGATAAATTCAATCCTTGTTCTGACCACATAAACAAACAGACTGATTGCGTAAGCGGTTACAGCGAGAAACGCAATGAGATTGACCCATAAAAGACCATTCAAGTAAAACGCCCCTTTCTTTGATTCTCCCCGATTGTTCATAGAAAATAGTAAATTTTCTGAATTGTATCTATCTCTATTATAAAAATGAATGAGCATTCAGTCAAATTATTTTTATAAAATTGCCCAACTTATAGAAAAGTACGTACTTGGGGAAACTAACTGAACCGAATGGGGGAAGGATTTCCAATGAAATTTGTAGTCATTTTGTGTGGACTGCTTGTTCTTTTCATTATATGGCTTGTCTTAGATTTTAGCTTAGGCCGAAAGAAGCATCTTCTGATTGCAAATAAAGTGGAGACCGGCATCCTCCACAGCGAGTTTGAGATTTTTACACATGGCAAGGATTTTTTCCGGAGTTATTTTTCTGAGATTCAAAAGGCCCAAAAACATCTCCATATTTTGTATTATATTATAAAGAATGACAGCTTGGGACAGGAATTTTTCACGATTTTAAAAGAAAAAGCGCAAGAAGGTGTCGAGGTCCGCTTGCTTATTGACCGGCTTGGCAGTTTAACGATTAAGAAAAAAGAGGTGAAGGACCTTAAGGCCGCCGGCATCGAGGTCGCGTTTAGCAATCGGGTCAAACTCCCTTTCCTTTTTTACTCAGCCCAAGTTCGAAACCACCGGAAAATATCGATTATTGACGGAAAGGTCGGCTATATGGGGGGCTTTAATATTGGCAAAGAATATATTGATGAAGATCCAAAGCTCAGCCCTTGGCGGGATTACCAGTTAAAGCTAACAGGTGAGGGTGTTCATTTTTTGCAGAGTGCGTTTTTGCTGGATTGGAACGAGTATGCGGGTGAAAAGGTTCACCACGATCCACGGCTTTTCCCTCCAGTGTCCAAAGGCAGCATCCGGCATCAATTAAACCCCACCGAAGCGGGGATTTTGGAGGGAATTTTTATTGACCTGATCAAGAAGGCCGATCAATCGATTATCATTGGAACCCCCTATTTTATTCCAAGCACGGCCATTTTCAAGGAATTACTCGCAGCGCGGCGGCGCGGCGTCCATATTACGCTCATTGTCCCCTATACCTCTGATCATATCCTTGTCCAAGAGGCATCTTACCGTTTTTTACGAAGGCTTTTAAAGGCAGGTGCCCAGGTTTATCAATACCAAAATGGTTTTTATCATGCAAAAACAATCCTGATTGATGATAAAATTTGTGATATTGGAACTGCTAATTTCGATCGGCGCAGTTTATTTTTAAATAAAGAAATAAATTGCTATATCTATGATCCAGCCTTTATCAAGCGATTGAAAAGGGTTATCGATCAGGACATCCTTGATTCTAAAAAGCTGTCGCTAACTGTCCTAAATAAACCAAATCTATGGCGGTCGGTAAAAGAAACGGTAGCTGGGGCTGTTTGCTACTTTTTATAAGGGGAAGTGTTGATGATTAAAATTCGGTTTGGCTATGTTTCACATGCAATCAGTTTATGGGATGCCTCCCCGGCGAAGGCACTGACATTTACCCGCTATCAGCAGCTTAGCGCCTCGGAGCGCAAGGAAAAGCTGCTCGAGGTGACGAGGTTAAATCTCAATCATACCTTAAGGATGCTTTACTACAATCTGGCGCACGAAATCGAATTGTACCGTTTCTCGAGTTCGATTGTCCCCTTGGCGACACATCCGGAGGTGCGCTGGGATTTTACTACTCCTTTTTTAAAAGAATGGCAGGAAATTGGCGACTTAGTAAAACGGCATCATTTGCGAGTCAGCTTTCATCCGAATCAATTTACCTTGTTTACTTCTCCAAAAAAGACGATTACCGAAAATGCTGTCGTCGATATGACTTATCATTATCAGATGTTTGAAGCAATGGGGATTGCTGATAAAGGGCTGATTAATATCCATATTGGCGGGGCCTATGGAGATAAGACCGCCGCACTGTCGCGGTTTTATGAAAACCTGACCAGTTTGCCTAGTCACATTAAAAAGGTCATGACCTTAGAAAACGATGATAAGACTTATACGGCTGAAGAAACCCTAAAGGTGTGTGAGCAAGAAGAGATACGGTTAGTGTTTGATTATCATCATCATATGGCCAATCTTAGTGAAACCCCACTAGAGGAGCTGCTGCCGCAAATTTTTGCGACCTGGTCTAAGGGTGAAGTGGTGCCGAAAGTTCATATTTCTTCTCCAAAAAATGAAAAGGAATTCCGCTCCCATGCTGATTTGGTCGACCCGGAATTTATTATCCCGTTTGTTAATTTACTGCGTGAACTCGGGCAGGATGTCGATTTTATGATTGAGGCCAAAGCAAAGGATCAGGCGGCCTTAAAATTGGTCGAGGATTTAAGTAAATTGCGGGGATTTAAGCGGATAAGCGGGGCCAGTATTGAAATAAAATGAAAGAGTCTCCGTTTACGCTGGAGACTCTTTTCTATTCCTCGATTAGATTGAGAACGGGAACATCCTGTTCATTCTCCGGATCCTTCCGGGTATAGATCCGCGCCATTTTGGTGGTTTCGTCAACATGTTGAATGATTACGGGGGTGCCATCATAGGTCACATTTATCATATCCGCTGATTCAAGTATTTCTTTTGCTCTTCCAATATTCATTTGTACGGTTCACTCCTACTCAATTTCTATCTTTACTATCTGCATTTTTTTGGAACATATTCATTTAAAAAATAAAAATTCCCCATAAATAAAAGCCTCACGGATTCTTTTTCAAACCGTGAGGCTTTCATTTAAATTTTACATTTTTTCTGGAGCTGAAACGCCAATTAAAGCGAGTGCATTTTTAAGTGTGATTTGCACGGATTTTACCAAGGCAAGGCGTGCTTTCGTGCGGTCTAGATTATCGCTATCAAGCACCTTGTCCGCATTATAAAAACTATGGAACGCTGAGGCTAATTCCAAGATATAATTTGTGATGCGGTGCGGCACACGCTTCTGTGCAGCCTCACCAACAGCCGCCGGAAACTCGCCAATTTTCTTTAATAGGTCAATTTCTTTTTCAGAGCCGAGGAACGAAAAATCAGCATCTGCATCAACGTGAATACCCTGATCTTCGCCTGAACGGAGGATACTAGAAATTCGGGCATGAGCATATTGTGCATAGTAAACTGGGTTTTCATTGGATTCCGAGACGGCTAAATCCAAGTCAAAATCCATATGAGTGTCTGAACTGCGCATCGCAAAGAAATAACGCGTCGCATCGAGGCCGACCTCATCAACCAAATCCCGCATCGTTACGGCTTTTCCGGTCCGCTTACTCATCTTCATCTTTTCACCGTTTTTATAAAGGTGCACTAACTGAATGATTTCAACCTCGAGCGCCTCGCGGTCATATCCGAGGGCCTGAATGGCTGCCTTCATCCGTGGAATATAACCATGGTGGTCAGCACCCCAAATATTGATTAGCTTTTCAAATCCACGCTCTAGCTTGTCCTTGTGGTAAGCAATATCTGGTGTTAAATACGTATAAGAGCCGTCCTGTTTAATAAGAACGCGGTCCTTATCATCGCCAAAATCAGTTGAACGCAGCCAGGTTGCCCCGTCCTGCTCAAAGATATAGCCTGTTTTACGAAGTGCGGCAAGCGCCTCATCGATTTTGCCATTTTTATAAAGGGACGTTTCTGAGTACCACACATCAAAGCCAACGCGGAAATCTTCAAGGTCTTTCTTCAGCTTGGCCATTTCATAATTCAACCCATACTCACGGAAAAATTCAAAACGCTCTTCATCCGTAACATTCACATACTTATCGCCGAACTCTTCTGCTAAGGTTTTACCGATTCCGATAATATCAGCGCCATGATAGCCATCCTCCGGCATATCTTTCTCAAGGCCAAGTGCTTGGAAATAGCGTGCTTCTACCGATAAAGCTAGATTATTAATCTGGTTGCCGGCATCATTAATATAGTATTCACGGGAAACATCATAGCCTGCTTTGGCAAGGATATTGGAAAGCGAGTCGCCAACGGCCGCACCGCGTGCATGCCCAAGGTGCAGGTCCCCGGTTGGGTTCGCTGAAACAAACTCAACTTGGATTTTTTGACGGTTGCCTGTTGTCGTTTCGCCGTAGTGATCCCCAGCTTGTAGAACGGTCGGAATTAAGTCTGTTAAATAAGCATTGTTCATGTAAAAGTTAATAAAGCCTGGACCCGCCAGTTCAATTTTTTCGATTGAGGCCTTTGTGCGGTCAAAATTGGCAACCAAGGCTTCCGCAATCATCCGCGGTGCCTTTTTTGCGACGCGCGCAAGCTGCATCGCCATGTTGGTTGAATAATCACCGTGAGCCTTTTCCTTTGGAGTCTCGAGAATGACATCGGGAATCTGCTCTTCTGAAGCTAGGCCTGCCTTCAGCACGGCTGCTTTGATTTCTTCTTTTAGTTTTGTTTGTACCTGTTCTACTATATTCATCTTTCTTCCTCCTGAAAGGTTATCTCCATATGGTATGTACCGGCAGGTGAGCCCTGCATCGTGAAATCATAAAGAATATCAATCAGACCCTTTGAGTGTTCGAGCCTTCTTGTCATTGTCATTGTTTCAAATACCCCAAACGGCATCTCATAGCTGCCTCTTAATTTCTTATGTAACTTGAATGGCAGGCGCATCTTCACGGCCCCGCCTCGGAGGATCAGCGCCTCATCTGGCGTAACCTTTACAATCGTCCGGACCGTACCTTCTTCAAGAACTTCCTCGTATTTAAGAAACGAAGCCCCGTCTTTTTCAAAATAGCGGCCAAATACCTGCAGCTCAATGGTCTCTGAGCCTTCTTGCTGATGAATGGTCGTTTTCACATTAATCTTCATGGGAGTCTCTGTAGTAGACAAACTTGCCAAATGTAACACTTCCTCTATTTAAAAGGAATTTATCATCCTCTTTAGATCGTTCACTAGTATCATAATTGACCTAAGTGCATTAAAGCATACTTTTTCTATTATAAACTTAGATCACCAACAAATCAAAAAATGCCTGCCCCGCACCGGGACAGGCACCCATTTCTTTCATGGTGTCATCATGGTGACAGGCACCATTACCTTATAAAACACTGTGCCAATACAACAATCGGTGACAGGCACCGTTACGTAACGAAGCACTGTGGCTATACTACTAATGGTGACAGGCACTGTTTATTTTACCCAGCCTAGGATCATTTCGCGGATTAGTTTGCTGGCGGTGTTGGCTGTTTGTTCTGATGGGTCATAGATTGGCGCCACTTCAACAAGGTCACCGCCGACTACGTTAACTTCGGAACGGGCAATTGCATGGATAGAGGCGAGCAGCTCTTTTGATGTGATGCCGCCTGCATCAACCGTTCCTGTACCAGGTGCATGTGCAGGATCAAGTACATCAATATCGATAGTGACATATACTGGACGTCCTGCTAGAGTTGGCAGGATTTCTTTTAATGGCTCCAGCACTTCAAATTTAGATATATGCATGCCGTTCTCTTTTGCCCACTGTAACTCTTCCTTCATGCCGGAACGGATTCCAAATGAGTAAACATTTTTTGGTCCGATGTGTTCGGCAATTTTACGGATTGGGGTGGAGTGTGATAATGGCTCACCCTCGTATTCCTCGCGCAAGTCCGTGTGGGCATCAAAATGGATAATTGCTAAATCCGGATACTTTTTATACATAGCCTTCATAACCGGCCATGAAACAAGGTGCTCACCGCCCATGCCAAGCGGGAACTTGCCAGCTTCTAAAATCTGGTCAACAAATTCTTCAATCATATCAAGGCTGCGCTGTGCATTTCCAAATGGAAGTGGAATGTCACCAGCATCAAAATATTTTACTTCTTCCAGCTCACGGTCAAGGTAAAAGCTATACTCTTCAAGACCAATCGATACCTCACGAATACGGGCTGGGCCGAAACGTGACCCTGGGCGATAGCTCACTGTCCAATCCATTGGCATTCCATATAATACAACCTGACTATCTTCAAAATTCGGGTGGCTCTTAATAAAAACATTACCCGAGTAGGCCTCATCAAAACGCATTTTATTATCCCTCTCTTTTATGTATTACCAGCCACAAACATTTTTGTGACTGTTTTGTTTGTATTATGAACCCAAAAGGGCGCAATTTTTCTTTTTTGTGACCGTCACTTCACTTTTCATACCCTCAAGGGGCAGAAAAAGTCACTTTTTTGACCGCACAGCCCCGGGGGTTTGGGCACAATCCTGCTACTTCAATAAATCGCCAACAAACTTTGGCAAAACAAATGCGGCTTTATGCAGTTCTTTTGTATAATATTTGGTCTCAATCTCATGGAAGCGCTCTTCGCTAACCTCCAGCGGATCATATTTTTTCGAACCAATTGTAAACGCCCATAAGCCGCTTGGGTATGTTGGAATATTGGCCACATACAGACGTGTAATCGGGAAAATTTCTCTAACATCGCGTTGAACATCTCGTATTAACTCCGCTTTAAACCAGGGGTTGTCCGACTGCGCCACGAAGATGCCATCTTCTTTTAATGCTTTAGAAATCCCCGCATAAAAACCTTTTGTAAACAAGTTCACCGCAGGACCCACTGGTTCGGTTGAATCTACCATTATCACGTCATACTCATTGTCACTTTTGGCAATATGCATAAACCCGTCGTCGACACGGACATCGACACGCGGATCATCAAGCTTGCCGGCAATTTCAGGTAGAAATTTTTTAGAGTACTCGATTACCTTTCCATCAATATCCACCAAGGTAGCCTTCTTCACACTTGGGTGCTTTAGTACTTCACGAATCACACCACCGTCGCCGCCGCCTACCACTAGTACGTTTTCCGGGTTTGGATGGGTAAATAATGGTACGTGTGCCACCATTTCATGGTAAACAAATTCGTCACGGACCGATGTCATCACCATGTCGTCTAACAACAGCATGTTGCCCCACTCTTCCGTTTCAATCATATCTAGCTTTTGAAATTCGGTTTGCTCTGTATGTAAGGTTTGGTTGACTTTCATGGTAATCCCAAAGTTTTTAGTCTGCTTTTCTGTAAACCAAATTGACATGCCCAACTTCCTTCCATTTCGCATATAGTCAAGCGGCTGCACGAACTTAGAGCACGATCGTTTCCGCTCTTCTTTTTGTCCAGCTCCAGCGCCTAGGGGCTCTGGGTCATAAGCCAATCCGTCAAGAAGGCTCGCCTTATGCCTGTCGCCCCTGGTCAAGGCGCTTCCGCTTTTCTTTTATGCTACCCAACCTATTGAATTACAAACATAAGAAAAAGTCTAGTAAAATTTAAAGAATTTTTCCATGAATGTTTAAAATGACTCTATTTTTTCAATACTATTACTATCTAATTTTTGAAAGTGTCAATCTTAGGAAAATCGAGCTGCAATGCTTAGGGCTGACCAAAGCACTGCCGCTCTAATTAGAGAGGGTGAAAACAATGGAAATCATGACTGATCAGGGGTTTCGAAAGACAATCAAATACCTAAGGGCGTTTATCATCATCAGTTTGATCGGCGTGATTTGTATGCTCATCCTCTTTGCCGGTGTTCTTGGCTATGCAAAAATACTTGGGGCTCCCCCGCTGGCTGTCCCGCAATCGACGTTATTTTTTGCAGATAATGGAACTTTAATCGGGGAAAGCAACAGCGGCCAAAAACGCTACTGGGTCGGAATGAAGGATATATCGCCAGATCTAGTCAATGCGACCGTCTCCGTTGAGGATAAGAACTTCTACCATCATCACGGTTTTGATTTTAAACGAATTGCCGGTGCTGTCGTCGCCGACGTTCAAGCCTTTGCTAAAGTGCAGGGGGCAAGCACCATCACGCAGCAATATGCCCGAAATCTATTTCTTGAGCACGATAAAACCTGGAAGCGAAAATTGACTGAGGCGTTCTATACAATTCGCCTTGAGATGAACTATTCCAAAAAAGATATTCTCGAAGGCTATTTAAATACAATTTATTATGGCAACGGTGCCTATGGTGTGGAAGCGGCCAGTCAATATTATTTTGGAAAAAAAGCTTCTGAATTAACCCTTGCCGAGGCCAGCATGCTTGCAGGCATTCCGAAGGGCCCGGGTATCTACTCGCCGCTCGCCAATATAGGGAAAGCTAAAACCCGTCAGGCAATTATTTTAAAAACCATGGTGGAAAACGGCTATATTACCAAAAAGGCTGCGCAGGCAGCCGCGGCTGCCCCGCTTAGATTAGAAGGCGTCCACACCACCCATAAAGTGAAAGTGGCCCCTTATTTTCAGGATGCTGTCCGGAATGCACTCAAAAACCAGCTTCATTTAGATGACCGCACGATCGCCTTAGGCGGGTTAAAGGTCTATACAACCCTAAATTTAAAGCAGCAAGAAGCGGCTGAAACCCAAATCAAAAAATATGTGGCCAGCTCATCCGACATTCAAGTCGGTCTTGTCGCCATGGATCCGAAAACGGGCGATGTCAAAGCTATGGTCGGCGGCCGGGATTATGAAAAAAGTCCGTTTAACCGCGCTGTCCAAGCTATCCGGCAGCCAGGCTCAACGATTAAGCCACTGTTGTATTATGCCGCCCTTGAGCATGGCTTTACCCCATCATCAACGATGCGGAGTGAGTATACGACGTTTCATTTTGATGATGGCCAGCCAGATTATACTCCGCATAACTTCAATAATAAATATGCAAATGGAGAAATCACGCTTGCCCAAGCGATTGCTGTATCTGACAATATTTTTGCCGTCAAAACCCATTTATTTTTAGGCGAAGATACGTTAATTGAAGAAGCGAAAAAATTTGGTTTGTCTACAAAGATGACAGAGGTCCCGTCACTTGCCTTAGGAACCTCAGGAGTCCGCATGATTGATATGGCCAATGCTTATAGCATGTTTGCAAACGGAGGGCATCGCGTTCACCCAGAGCTAATTACACGAGTGGAAGACTATAATGGGAATGTCATTTTTGAAAAAGAAGATCATCATGAAAGAGTATTAAATGCCGCACGGGCGTACGTCATGACACAAATGTTAACAGGGGTATTCGATTCGAAGTTAAACGGCTATGCCAAGGTGACCGGAAGCACGGTTAGCAAAGATATCACTCGACCCTACGCCGGAAAGTCCGGTTCAACGGAAACGGACAGCTGGATGATTGGCTACTCACCGCAGCTGGTTACAGCGGTGTGGGCAGGTTATGATGTCGGAAAACCGATTGAAATGGTTGCGGAAAAAACGTACGCAAAAAAGATTTGGGCTCATTTTATGGAAGATGCCTTAAAAGGAAAACCAGTTAAGGCGTTTAAACCGCCAAAAGAGGGTGTAATTGGCCTATATGTTAATCCGGAAAACGGAAAACTAGCGACAAAGGATTGCCCTGTCCGCCGGTTCACTTACTTTGTCAAAGGCACTGAGCCAACGGAATATTGCACCGATCATTTAAAGAATGCTCATCCTGCTTCTAAAAAGAAAGTGGAGGAAAAACAGGTTCCTTGGTATAAGAAAATTATGCCATGGGATTAAAAGCCGTTTAGCGCCGAACTCAAGTTGCTCGTACTTGAGTCCCATTTCATATGCAGCCTAAATAAATCGAAAAGCTCCGGATTGCTCCGGAGCTTTTC
This sequence comes from Neobacillus vireti, assembly GCF_036962465.1. GTDB lineage: Bacteria > Bacillota > Bacilli > Bacillales > Cytobacillaceae > Neobacillus > Neobacillus vireti_B. Next base: position 119,073 of record NZ_JBALNF010000031.1, on the reverse strand, counting down.
TTGTCCTAGTTTTACAGTGTGTTCACACTGAATATAGTTTACCTCATTTTTCAAAAAAAGGACAAGAATTAAACTTGTTTATTTTTCTAAAAAATTATTCAGCTAACAGTCCTTTTTTCAGTTCTTCCGTAGAATTCTCCCATAACACCTCGTTGTGTGCACGTAGAAAATCAGCCAATACTTTTTTAGAAGAATCATCCATCACATCAACGATGATATGGCGCTTAAGTGATTTATCCATGCGGTTGACATGCTCCGGCAATGATTTGTAGCCGCGGCGGATCTCACGATCCACAGTCATATAGCAGGCCGTCACACCGGCATAATAAGGGCCTTCCTCATTGCGGTCGATCGTCACCCACACCAGCCAATACGGCTTTCCGTTTGGCACTTCTTCTTTATTTGGTAAAAATTTAATTCCTTTTTCCACGGCACTGCGGGCATGCATGGCGCCGATATCAATCTCGGCCTCGCCCGCCTCAATATCAATAAACACTGGTGATACATTATCAAGGCTCAAAGCCCCTTTTCCGAATCCTTTATGACCGGCCATCGGATCCGTCTTTTTAATAATATTAAAACCAAGTTTTTTCTTGTTTTCTTCCATTGAAAAATAAACCCCCTAGAAAAAAAGTGTATAGAAGAAATTGCTTAATCCTTCCCTTACCCCTGGGACGACGAAGCTAAAAATAGGCTGAATGGTAAATTGGTCGAGCGGGGTAATTACGAGAATTAAAAAAATCAGCATTCCATACTGTTCGTATTGTGTCATTTTTGCCCGAACATGATGTGGTGCAAGGTCCTCTAGTATTCTGTAGCCATCGAGCGGCGGAAGTGGAATCAGATTGAAAATGAACAGAACGATGTTTAAATTAATAAAAATCATTAGGAATTCATCAAAATGAGCAGAAGACGTTACATTAAAACGCATCAAGCCATATCCGACAATAAAACCGAGCGAGGCGAGAATAAGATTTGAAAGTGGGCCGGCTGCTGAAACCAGGATGCCGGCAAGACGCGGTTTCTTGAAATAAAAACGATTAACCGGTACTGGACGTGCCCAGCCAAATCCTGCTAGGAAAATAAGGATTGTTCCAATCGGATCTAGATGCTTCATCGGATTTAGGGTCAGACGTCCTTGTTTTTTGGCCGTATTATCGCCAAATTTATAGGCGATGTACGCATGGGCAAATTCATGGAATGTGAAGGCAAAAATTAGGGTAATCGCCACATAGGGAATTAACCGCAGTGGGTAGGCCAAGTGGAATCCATCCATTTCATTTCTCCTTCCTTTATTATAAACCGTTAAGAGGAATGGCTAAACCATGTTTCATTTGAACCATTACTTCTGTATTTCTTTAAGTATACCTGATACCGCTTGTAAAATAAAAATCAAATGTTCACTCTATATTGCACTTTTAGTTTGTTTGTGGAACACTACTAGTAGTTCAGTGAATAAGGAGGAAAGTAAAATGCCATATGTAACAGTTAAGATGCTTGAGGGCCGCAGCGAAGACCAGAAGCGCGCATTAGTCGAAAAAGTAACAGATGCCGTAAGCGAAACAACCGGCGCCCCAAAAGAAAACATCACCGTGTTCATCGAAGAAATGAGCAAAAACCACTACGCAGTAGCCGGCGTACGCGCAAGCGATAAATAATCAACGAGCGACACAAATAGTGACAGGCACCGTTCCTTACCCATTCATAGTAGAAATGGTGCCTGTCACCACTATATGTCACCACTAAAAAACCGCCTGGGATGGTTAGGATCGTCCGGGCGGTTTTTTGACCTTATTGGATTTTAGTTTTTAAGGTTTCGATGTATTGATAGGCTTCATCCACTTCAGCCATTGTATAGCGCTGGCTGCTTTTTAAAGTGAACACTTTGTCCGCTACTTCTTCTTTTGGGAGATTATCAAAATATAAAACCGTGGAAACTAGCTCGAGGAATCTAGCATTCTGCTCATTCATATCATTAAAGCAATCCTCTAAATACGGCATCTCAACTTGGTTCAGGCTTAAAAACTCTTTCCCCGAGTCTGTCAGCGTGTAGCGATATTGGTAGTATCCGCCCTTCTTCTCTTTTACTTCATCTAAAAATCCCATATTACAAAGCTCCTCTACCCTTGTCGTTAACTCCTCTGAATAGGGGCCGTAAAAATGAAACTGAAACCGCTCATGAAAAGGGAATTCTACCTTCTTCGCAATATAAATCATCTTCTGCAGCTTTTTTCTCCCAGTAATCTCACCAGAAACCATTATTGCCTGCATCAGCTTAGCATGATCTTTTAACAACATTCGTCATCTCCTACTCCATCTAAACAGATCTCGATTGGTGTCAGGCACCAATTCTCATATTTCAACAATGTTAAGATCTCTAATGGTGACAGGCACCATTTCTATTCCAAAAGGGCACGTATTTGTTTTTTTAGTTCACTGTGGCTAGAGTCAGACTCGTCTTCGAGGAAATCAGCCGGGTAGTAGAGTTTGTGGTCCGTTCTCCTCTTCCCTGAAATCGCATCAACGATTTCAGATTCACGGGAAAGTTCCCGTAATTCCCCATTCTTCATTAACAAATGAATCGGCAGCCGTTCTTCTTCCTCGCCAGGCCGGTAAAAGTCATACGGCAAATCCGACGACGAATCCACCACCAAATAATAGTCCGGGTCAATCCCTGCCTTAGCAAAAAGAGCCGTCAATTGTGCAAGTTTTTTATATTCCTTAGCAGGATCAAATTCAGCGTATTTAAACAGATTTCGATTAACGAAACGCCGGCAAAGGTCGCTTATAATCGGATCCTTCTCTTCCTGCCAAATCTGAAAATAATAAAAACATACAGACTCATCCAATTTTAAATAGTCTTCTAATGTCACTTCCTCTTTGAAAAGAGAGGTGAAGTGGATCGGTTCAAGTTTAAATGAATAGTTATGTTCATATAAGTACTTGGCACGGTGAAGGATCTTCGTTAAAATCACTTCAGCACTGCGGGAGACAGGGTGAAAGTATACCTGCCAGTACATTTGATAGCGGCTCATAATATAATCCTCAACCGCATGCATGCCGCTTTTTTTAATGACAACCTGATCTTCCCTAGGCCGCATAACCCGTAAAATCCGTTCCATATCAAATTGACCGTAACTGACACCCGTAAAATAGGCATCCCGCTGCAAGTAATCCATCCGATCGGCATCAATCTGACTGGAAATCATGCTGACGACCAGCTTTTTGGCACTTGTTTTGGCGATTACCTCTGCAACCTGCGCGGGAAAATCAGCCCCTACCTTTAGAAGCACCTTGTTAACTTCTGTATTTCCTAAAATAATCGCCCTGGTTAGGTCTTCGTGGTCAAAATCAAATACCTTTTCAAAGGAGTGGGAAAATGGGCCATGCCCTAGGTCGTGGAGAAGCGCAGCACATAGTGTGAGCAGGCGTTCGTCATCGTTCCATTCCGGTCTGCCTGCAAAGACATCATCGATGATGCGGCGGACAATCTCATAAACTCCGAGAGAATGGTTAAATCTGCTGTGTTCTGCACCATGAAAGGTTAAAAAAGTAGTGCCGAGCTGTTTAATCCGGCGCAGCCGCTGAAACTCTTTTGTTCCAATTAGATCCCAAATCACTCGATCTCGGACATGAACATAGCGATGTACGGGGTCTTTAAACACTTTTTCTTCGGTTAACTTTTCAGCCGAATATCGCGATTGCATGGAATACCCTCTTCCTCTTAACATACCTTTTACTGCCAATCGGCCAGTATAATCATTATTCCTATTATATACCAAAAACCAACAAAATTCCGCAGGATTTTTCGACACCATGAGTGACAGGCACCATTTATATCACACTGAGATGAGAAACGGTGACAGGCACCGCGTACAACAAAAAGAAAAATCACCTGGGGTCTTGGGGACGTAGGTGATTGTCTTATAAGGTCTATTTTCAGCAGGAGCTTTACTTAATTTTTTTATTGACCTTCTCCATTAATTCCTCTTCTGTTAACGCTGCAACAGGGCGGTTATTAACGAAGGCAAAGGTCTTTTTCCGGCCGGGACCACAATAGGATTGGCAGCCAATTTTAATTTCCGCATCCGGATCCATTTCTTTCAAACGAGGGATCAATGTCTTTAAATTCACGGCCTGACAGTCATCGCAAACACGAAATTCATTGGACATTCCATCCACCCCTTTCTATCGACAATCTATTATCTACTCATTATTTTATCCAATTAACACCATAAGTAATTTACCAAATCCAATTATCTTACAACCGTCTAACTCCATAGGTCATTTTACAGGTTCTTTTTTTCCAATGCAAGTTGAAATCATTAGTAACTCTTGTCAATCCCCCTTAAATCTTTTAGTTAAAAAATCTACTATCCTTGTATTCATTTTGGTATAAACCTTAAAAAACTTGTCCATCCTAAGACTAGAACTTTAAAAACAAGTCAGTCAATGGAACTGACAAATTGGTAAATTAATTTAGGGAGTTGAATAATATGAAAGTTCGTCAAGATGCATGGACAGATGAAAATGACTTACTTTTAGCTGAAACCGTACTTCGTCATGTTAGAGAAGGCAGTACTCAGCTTAACGCGTTCGAGGAGGTAGGAGACAAGCTTAACCGCACGTCTGCCGCCTGTGGATTTAGATGGAATGCCGTCGTCCGCCACCGCTATGAAAAAGCGCTGCAATTAGCGAAAAAACAACGAAAACAAAGACAGCGAGTGTTGGGCAAGGACCAAGGCGGCAAGAAAAAGCTGCTCTACAATCCTCCGGTCCCAGCTACCGATGAATTAGATACACTAGCACCGCTTACTATTGAAATGCCAATGGAAACAATCGAAACATTTGAAACAATGGAAGAGATGCCGGATATGCAGACCGAAATCGCAGCCGAAACATATGTTAAACCATCAGCAGCTGTACAAACCTACCGATCCGCTGCACCTACTGGTGGACAACTTTCACTTGATTCAGTTATCTCCTATTTACAAAACTTTCATCATGCCAATCTGCAAAATGAAGCATTAAAAAGTGAGAATGAAAGATTGAAAAGAGAAATTGCTGAGTTAAGAAGGCAAAATGAGGAAATGGCAGCGAAAATAGAAGGGCTGGAGCAAAATACCGAAACGATTCAGGAAGATTATGAGACACTGATGAAAATCATGAATCGCGCCCGCAAACTTGTCTTATTTGAAGAAGAGGAAAGGCCCGCTACTAAATTCAAAATGGATCGAAACGGAAACCTTGAAAAAGTAGCCGAGTAAGCATCTTTTAAAAGCGTTTAAGGGAGAAGAGGCAAAGCGCAACAGCACTCAATATAGAAGAAGGTGTCCCAAAAGTATAACTTTTAGGATACCTTCTTTTTCACATAAACTAGTCTGTTGATTTCCGCTCCANNGGGCGTGCCGGGAAGCCTCTTTTTGTTATTGAAACACTGAACCACTGAACCACTGAACCCGACAGCTGCCTACTTAAGATTGATCATTTCAGCAATTTTTTCATTCCGGTCAACGACACGTTGATAGTACCCTGGAAACAAACCAAGCTCAAACTCATTCAACTGCCCCGCATACAAATGCTCGCTATTGGCTTTTAACTGTTTTAGTAAGCGGAGCATCACATCGGCAATCGTCATTTCAACACCCAACAATTCCGAAAGCGAGGCCATTACCTCAGGAACAACCTCTGGATAAACAAATTTTGTTTGCTCCGCTTTTTTGGCAAGCTCATAAAATCCCCTAACCATTTCAGCCCGCTTTGAACCGCTCCCATTGACGCACAAATAAATTTGCACTGCTACGCCCCGTTTTAATCGGCGCTGTGAGATTCCCGCAAACTTTTTACCGCCAATACTAAGATCATAACTTCCCGGACAATAAGAACCGACAATTTCCCGCGCTTCGATCATTTGAGGAAAATCGGCAAACATCTGTTGAATCAACTGCCACATCACATCATAGCCGCGATTAATATCAATCCCTTTTTCCACCTCCGGAAAAATTAACGAGATATTAAGGACTCCCTCATCAAGCACAACCGCTAACCCGCCGGAATTCCGGACAATAGGCTGGTAGCCCTGCTCGGTCAAATATTGAATGCCCTCCTGTAAAAATGGCAATCTCGTATCTTGGATTCCCAACACGACCGTATTGTGATGGACCCATGTCCGGGCGGTCGCAGGTGCCTCACCAGCCCCGACAGAGGCACATAATGTATCATCTGCTCCAAAAGATTGTAATGCTTGAAAATGTATTCCAACCGCCGACTGGTCGATGATCCGCCACTCGCGCTGGTGCAGTAAACCTTCCATTTTTGTAACTCCCTTAATGGTTTAATAGGCTTATTTTATCAAAAAGCAAGGAATTTAAACAGCGGCGCCAGGCCCACTCCTTTATGACCCAAGAAAAAAAGCCAGCCCCTACTCGGACCAGCCCATTCCTTATTATAATCCTTGTGCCGCAGTAATTAACGCAAGCTTGTACACATCTTCTTCGTTACAGCCGCGGGATAGATCGTTTACCGGTGCATTTAATCCTTGTAAAATCGGTCCTACCGCTTCAAATCCGCCTAAACGCTGAGCAATTTTATAACCGATGTTTCCTGCTTCAAGGCTTGGGAAAATAAATACATTTGCATCCCCTTGAATGACAGAACCAGGTGCCTTACTTTTTGCAACAGAAGGAACAAACGCTGCATCAAATTGAAATTCGCCATCTAAAACTAATGAAGCATCACGACGTTTAGCTTCAGCAACTGCCTCTGCAACACGCTCTGTTTCCGGTGATTTAGCTGATCCTTTTGTCGAAAAGCTTAACATCGCAATCCGCGGGTCAATATCAAACATTTCCGCTGTCTTCACACTTTCAATCGCAATTTCCGCTAAATCATTGCTGTCCGGTGCAATATTGATCGCACAATCGGCAAATACATATTTCTCATCTTCACGAACCATGATGAACACACCAGACGTTTTCTTGACGCCTGCTTTAGTTTTAATAATTTGCAGCGCAGGGCGAACCGTATCAGCCGTTGAATGGGCCGCACCGCTGACAAGACCGTGTGCTTTATTTAAATATACGAGCATCGTACCGAAATAATTTTCATCCAGCAAAATTTTGCGGGCATCTTCTTCTGTAGCCTTGCCTTTTCGACGGTCCACAAATGCTGCTACTAATTCCTCCATGCCGGCATATGAAGCAGGGTCATAAATTTCAGCAGATTCCAAAGAAACGCCAAACTCTTGAGCTTTTGCCTGCACTTGTTCGATGTTCCCTACCAAAATAGGTGTAATTAAATTTTCCTCTGCCAAACGGCTGGCTGCACGAATAATCCGCTCATCCAATCCTTCAGGAAATACAATTCGTAAATTACGTCCAGAAATCTTCTGTTTTAATCCTTCAAATAAATCGCTCACTACAATAATCCTCCCTTAAAAAAGCTACCTCTTCTAGCATACTTTACCAAGATAAAATTTCAAGCAATGTAAGTCACAGGCAGCGGTTTCACGAAAAAGTTTTTGTTTTCAAAAAATTACACACTCATTCTTACTATTACCCTTTTTTATTAAAATATCCACTTCTCTGAATATAGAGTTTTATTAAGGCGGCATTTGGTCAAACTATGATATAGTTAAGATTGGTAATAAGCAGAATGATTATTTAGGAGTGATTATAATGAGTGAAGCAGCACAGACGCTTGATGGCTGGTATTGCCTTCATGATTTCCGTACCGTTGATTGGACAACTTGGAAAATGCTTTCAAGTGATGAGCGCGAGGCAGCGATTCACGAGTTTTTAAGTCTTGTTGAAAAATGGAATGAGACACAGGCACGCAAAGAAGGCAGCCATGCTTTATATACAATTGTCGGTCAGAAAGCCGATTTTATGATGATGATTCTTCGTCCAACGATGGAGGAGTTAAACGAGATTGAGACCCAATTCAATAAAACAAAATTAGCGGAATTCACCCTTCCAGCTCATTCCTATGTATCCGTAGTTGAGCTCAGCAACTATCTGCCAGCAGGTGAAGATCCTTATCAAAATCCGCAAATCCTTGCGCGCCTTTACCCAACATTGCCAAAAGCAAAGCATGTCTGTTTCTATCCAATGGACAAGCGCCGTCAAGGCAATGATAACTGGTACATGCTGCCGATGGAAGAGCGCCGCAGTCTGATGCGCAGCCATGGCATGATTGGCCGTACATATGCAGGGAAGGTAAAACAAATCATCACTGGTTCGGTTGGCTTCGATGACTACGAATGGGGCGTTACCCTATTCGCAGAAGACGTGCTTCAGTTTAAAAAGCTCGTCTATGAAATGCGTTTTGATGAAGTCAGCGCCCGCTATGGTGAATTTGGTGCCTTCTTCGTCGGCAATTTGCTAGAAGAAGAAACTGTACCACGCTTCCTCCACGTTTAATTTTTTGACTAATTTAAAGGTTATTGTTGATTTTTAGCATGTTGATTGGAGCGGAAGGCGGCGAAGACTCCTGGAGCGGCAATCAACATGCTAGATTTACACAGCCAATTATTTAAAAAGTTCTCGAGCTCTGCTTCGAGAACTTTTTTTCTGTTTTATCCACCTGTTCATTCAGTCATATTTGATTCCTTCTCCTCATACTATTTTAACAGCGAGTCTAAAATGAAGCTCCGAAAGTCTCATCAAAAAGAGGTGAGAAAAGAGCCGAAAAAACTGTCACCATTTTAGGTTCAGTGAAGTATGAATACAAATGTTAGGTTATTCGTCTATTTGTACTTATTATTTATGAATTTTTTATAGGAGGGAAAAAGATGAGTCAATATTACAATCCTCAAGGATTTCAGCCTTATACAGGTGCAGCCGGCCAGCAAGGTGCACAACCAATCACAGGCGGGCAAGGTTTCATGCCTGGCCAGCAGGGTTTCCAACAACCCTTCCCACAGCCTGGAATGGGAGGCATGCCAACAACACCACCTGCTCAGGGAGCTGGAGCAGCTCCTGGGATGCTGCCAATCGAGCAGTCCTACATTGAAAATATTCTTCGCTTGAACAAAGGAAAATTAGTCAGCGTATTTGCAACCTTTGAAGGTAATAATCAGTGGAATGCCAAGGAATTTAAAGGAATTATTGAAGCAGCCGGCCGGGACCACGTTATCTTAAGTGACCCTCAGGTCGGCACTCGCTACCTCATTCCGATGGTTGCGGTTGACTATATTACCTTCTCTGAGGAAATTGAGTATGAATATCCATTTGGCAGCGGCCCATCATTAGGTACTTACCCACCAAGATAAATAATGGTGAACGAAAAGTGCAAGCGCCTTGGTCAGCCCCGACAAGCCTAAGACGAGCCGGCCGAAAGGTTGCTTTTTAACCTTTTGGACGGATTGGCTGTAGACCATCGAGGGGCTAGGCACTGGAGCTAGAAAAAAAGGCATCGGGACTCTCTCCCAATGCCTTTTTACTATTAAAAATTCTTTACTACTCCAACAATCATTAATACCCAGGCTGCCAAAAAGCAAACTCCGCCGATCGGTGTAATCGCGCCTAACACGCCAACCTTCGTTAAGCTCAGAAGATACAAACTGCCGCTGAAGAAAATGATCCCAACCAGCATTAGCCATCCGGACCAGTTAAAAAGAGAGCTCATTGGGACTTTACCAAGAAGCATCCCAATAATAAGAATTCCAGTCGCATGAAACATCTGATAGGTTACACCCGTTTTCCAAATCTCTAAATAGTGGGCATCGAGTCTGTCCTTAAGTCCATGTGCGCCAAACGCCCCCAGTGCCACTGCTAAAAAGGCGTTAATCGCCCCAACAATAATAAATACTTTCATGGCTAATTTCCTCCATCTTAAAAATCAAATAGTGAATCCCCATTTGCTTCATCTTCCGTATTGAGCTTTTTCGGTTGCTGAAACGACGAGCCTTGCTGAAATACTTGTTGATTCATTAATGGCTGTTGATAGACCTGCTGGTTGACAGCAGGCTGAATCGCTGTTGCAGCAGGCTTCACACTAGCTTGCTTTTCATCTAGGATGAGTTCGCATAATATTTTAATAGAGTAAATCTTTTCCCTTAGTGTTTCTTCCTTTGCACTCGTTTTAGCTAGTTTCAATTCATTCTCTATTTTGGCCATTAATTTCTCAACCGATATATTCATGTGGGACACCTCTGCATTCAATCTCTTATTTATTCTACATGATTATGGTCGATTTTACGAAAAAATAGACCTGTTTCGTTTTTCGACATGTTTCACGTGGAACATGTCGATTCGTAAGATGGCCGCTGCCTCAATGAGTTGGAGAGAAGAGTTTTTTCAATTGGGGAAGATCCCCCTTTCATAAACAAAAAAACCGAACCAATCATGGTCCGGAATCCCATTTAACCTAGTATGCGTTGATAGATTGACTTGGCGTGGGTCAAATCCTTCGTTCCATGAATGAGTGCGCGGCCATCTTGAAAAATAACCATCCTCTCCGGCCCCATTTCCACCGAGATCAAGTAAGGATTTCCTTTCACCTGGTAACCTAGCGAACTCAGTTGTCCCGCGAGCTTTTCTAGAGAAACATCGCCATAACTTGACGGACGGATCTGGACGGTATCGCGGCCGCACAGGACACTTGTCTTTGTCCTGTTTTCTTGGTCCAAATAAGGATAGGTCCGCTCTACACCACAAGACAAGCAGCCCGCAAACTTCGCTTTCGACATTTTTAAACTTGTGTATTGATTGCGCCATAAATCAAAGCTGACAAACGTTGTCCGGACTGCTTCCCAATCCTCAACCAGGATCTTCAAGGCTTCAGTTGTTTGATGGGCAATCACCATTTGCACAGCGGGTGAAATTATACCACCCGTGTCACAGGTCATCCCCTGGAGCGGAATGGTGCGGAGCAAACAATTTAAACAGGGGGTTTTCCCGGGAATAATTGAAAAACTCATCCCGAAGCTTCCGACACAAGCTCCATAAATCCAGGGAATTTGGTATTTCTGCGCCACATCATTCATCAACATTCGGGTTTCAAAATTATCCGTAGCATCCATCATTAAATCAACATCCACAATCAATTCTTCCAGCATTTCAGGAGTAGCATCACCGATGATCCCCCGTATCTCTACATCTGAATTAATAGCGTGGAGCCGTTTTTCCGCAGCAGCCGCTTTGGGCAGTTTTTCAGCCACATCTTCTTCTGTATAGAGCTGTTGGCGCTGTAGATTGCTCGCCTCCACGTAATCTCTATCAACAATGGTTATTTTCCCAACTCCGGCTCGAGTCAGGACCTCAGCACTCCCTGAGCCTAACGCTCCGGCCCCAATGATAAGGACATGCTTCCTGCCAATCCTTGCTTGTCCTTCCCGGCCGATGCCTGAAAAAAGGACTTGCCTTGAATAGCGTTCATCCATACCTATTCCCCCCATCGATAGAAAAGCGCAAGCGCCCGTTTAGCGATGTCCACTTGTCGCCGGGCACTTGCGCTGGACAATTTTCAAAACAATGATTTACTTACTTGTCTCTTAAGAAAAACTCGCCACACTTGGCGAGCTTATACTAAATCAATCTGTCTAAATCAACCGCCGCTCACCGGTGGAATGAAGGCAATTTCATCCCCTTCTTGGATTACCTCATCATTGGAAGCAAACTCTTCATTGATGGCAGTCATGACCGTATCCATCTTCGGTAAATCATATTTAGCAGCCAATTCTGTCTTCAATTCAGCAACGGTTTTACCGGCAGCCTTAAGTGACAAGAACTCCTCACCGACCGCATCACGCAAGTGCGCAAAGAACAAGACCTTATTCATCTAAATCACCTGCCTCAGGTTTACCGCTAGGATAAGCAACCGTTTCAAGCTGGTTTCCCATCCAGGCTTCGCCATCCTCCCAATGTTCCTTCTTCCATATCGGGACTATTTCTTTAATTCGTTCAATGGCATAGCGATTTGCTTCATAGGCATCTGCGCGGTGCGGCGTCGAAACAGCAATGACGACTGCCACATCGGTAATATCTAAACGGCCGACGCGGTGTGTAATCGCCGCCTTTGACCCTTCCCAGCGCTCTTCAATTTCCCGGCCAATCTGCTCCAGTTTTTTTACGGCCATCGCTTCATAGGCATCATAGATTAAAAACAAGGTTTTCTTGCCCTTTGTCAGTTCCCGGACAGTTCCAATAAAGGTGGTAATGGCACCAGCTTCCCGTTGGACTACCTTATCAATTACCGCTTGTATATCAATTGGCTCCTTGGAGATTTCATACATCTTCATTCTTCCACCTCTTCTGTCAACCGCTTTGGCACGGCGTTCTCGACCACTTGATAGCCGCCAATTTTTTCAACCTGCTCTCTAAAGGCAGGTGATTGGATGATGTCAATTAGCTGCCGGCCGCTGTCACTTTCATAAAACTCGCGCTTCATGACTAGATCATACTCTTCATCGGCGACCGGAATAAAATCTAGCCCCATTGCCTTTGCCGCCGGATAAATTCCCAGCCCTGCACCACGCTCGTCACCTTTCACTTCTGCCGCTACCGCTAGATGAGAGAACATCTCGCGGTCATATCCGGTAATCTCTTCCGCGCTAAGGCCTGCTTCCTCTAATAGTAAATCAAACAAGATGCGGGTGCCAGCTCCTTTTTGCCGGTTCACAAAGTTTGCTCCAGCGCGGACTAGGTCTGTAACAGATTTGATTTCAAGGGGATTGCCTTGTGGCAAAATCCAGCCCTGCATTCTTTTTAAAAAAGGATATAAAACAACATCTTGACCTGCTAAAAGTTTATTTATGTACGATCTATTGTACTGTTTTGTACTAGGGTCTAGCAAATGAATGCCCGCTACGTGGGCCTCGCCTTTTCGAATCGCCATTATGCCGGCCATGCTGCCGACATGAGAAGAGACGATTTTCAGCTCTGTGCGTGCTCGTTTCAGCTGGGATGATAACAGATCAATGGTTAGGTCGTGGCTGCCGCTAAAGACGATGGCATTTTTGATTTCTTCCAGCGGCCGTAATAGTTCAACTTCAGCCATATCGCCTTGTTCATAACCGCTGATGTTAGGAGGGATGATTAACATGGCATCTGCCCTAACATAGGACATTGTTACCCCTGCTGCCCGGGTAAGCGGGTTGGCCACAAATTGTCCATTCACATAGCCAATATTCATTCGGATAAAATCCTCTGCTCCCATCGAAGAGACGATGCGGCGGCCAAGCTTAACCTTGATGGTATGCCGTTTCGGAACAGGAATCCCTAAATACTTACAGATTAAGGGCTGAACAAACCATTCCAGTGCCAGGTATGCAGACACGGGATAGCCAGGAACACCGACGACAATTTTGCCGTTTATTTTTCCTAATATAACAGGCTTACCCGGCCGTGCGGCGACCCCATGGGTAAACACCTCGCCAATTTCGGAAATGATGTGGACAGTAAAGTCCTTACGGCCTGCGGAAGAGCCGGCATTGATCACAATCATATCGGAGTTTTCCGCTGCCTCTAAAAGCACTTCTTTAATTTTCTCCGGTTCGTCCTTTACGATGCGGTGAAGGCGCGGCTCGCCGCCCCAATCACTAATAAATCCGGAAAAGACTGTGCCGTTAAACTCAATTATTTTTCCAGGTGATAAATCAGCATGGGCTTCCACTAATTCATTGCCCGTTGGAATAATAGTAACCACAGGTTTCTTTACAACAGGTACTGTTAGCTGCTGTGCCGCCAACAGCACGCCTAAATCTGCAGGTCTGAGCGTATGTCCCTGTGGGAACAACATCTCTTCTTGAACAATATCCTCACCAATCGGACGGATATGCTGCCAAGGAGTGGCCGGTTCAATAATTTCAATTGTTTCATCGTCAACGATATGGACATGCTCAATCATTATCACGGCATTAAAGGAAGCGGGAATGGCATTTCCGGTATCAACAAAGCAAAATTGTTCACCTATCTTAAGTAATAGCGGATTTTGTTCGTGTGCCTGGTACGTACTTTCGGCAATAACGGCTATTCCATCCATTGCAGAGGCATGGTAATGCGGCATGGAGACATGGGCAAAGATTGGCTCAGCGGTCACTCGGCCTAAGGCATCTGACACATTCATCCAGTCTATTTCAGCGGTCTGCTGGAAGGCCTTAAGAATTTCTTCTCTTGCTTCCGCACGGGGTTTATCTTCTAAATAAATTTTTCGTTTATATTGATTCTGTTCCATTGACTATGACCCCTTACCTTGATGGAATCACAGGAACCCATTCGCCCTGTGAAATCCCTTCTTTTTCTGAACTAATCTCGACAATGCCATCGCTTTTAACCAATGTCGTAATCAAGCCGGATTTACCAATAATGGGCTCAGCCCACCATTCGCCCTCTTTGTCTAACAGACGGACGCGGATATAATCAGCCCGGCCCATCGCGGAGGGAATATTTTTCGTTATTTTTGCATAAATGCGATCCGGTTTGCGTTCACTTGTTTCTCCCTTTAAATTGCGGAGAACACGCTCGCCGAATAGCTTAAAGATAATCATCGCGCTGGCAGGATGTCCAGGCAGACCAATGACGGGCTTTCCATTCGCTACGGCTAGAATTGTAGGTTTTCCTGGCTTGATGCTGATCCCGTGGACGAACACGCCCGGTTCTCCTAACGATTGGATAACATCGGTTGTATAGTCTTTTGCTCCAACTGAGCTGCCGCCTGACAAGATTAAACAATCAACTTCATCATAAAGGGCACGGGCACGCTCGCGAAATTCGGCAAAGTCATCACGGACAATTCCGCCATATACCACATCCACATTCCATTCCTGGGCAAGTCCGGCAATTGTTAAATAGTTGATATCACGAATCTGCCCTTCCTGTAATGTTTCTGTTTGGTATGGGACGATTTCATCCCCTGAAGATAGGTAACCGACCTTTATTTTCCTAAAAACCGTTACATGGGTGACCCCTAATGAAGCGAGTGCCCCTAATTCCTGGGGCCGAAGCTTTGTTCCGCTTGTAAGAAGAATTTCTCCCTGTTTAATATCTTCTCCGGCACGAATCACATTTTCTAACGGAGCAATCTGCTTGTAAGTATTGAGAAGTGAATCCACATCCTCGCAGTGTTCAATCATAATAACACTGTCACTTCCCTTGGGGAGCATACCGCCTGTCGGGACATAAACAGCATTGCCTTTAGTTACTTCTACCGTCGGAACTTCACCCATTTTCACCTCACCCGCAACGTTTAAAAAGCCGGGCATGGATTCAGAGGAACCATACGTATCTTTGGCACGGACGGCATATCCGTCGACAGTTGAGCGGTCAAAGCCTGGTACATTTTCCTTGGCAGCCACCGGGCTCGCTAAAATATAATGAAGGGCACGAGAGAGCTCTCTTACCTCGATTTCTCCAATTGCCGGGATTTTTTCATCAATCAAGGTAAATGTTTCTTCAACTGTTTTGACTTTGAAAAATTGCATGGTTCCCTTACTCCCCCTTAGATCTGTCTACATGTTTAAAAAATCAGATTCAGCCCTCTTTTTGGCCTCTTCATATTCTTCTGGGTGATTCATATTAAAAAAAACTTGATCTAACCCCATTTGACTATAGGTTTCTAGTTCTTTTTCAGTCAGGTAGAGCACGTTCAAGTGGTCGAGCAAATGTTTCATCCGCAGCTGTCCTGCCTCAATCTGTTTCTCTACAACAGCAGCGGTTTGCTTTTTAAAAACAGAAAATAGCGGATGTTGTTTGCCGTGGATGACAGGTATGACCGCATCATAGTGCAGGGCATTATTAACCAGGGCTTCAGCCAGCTCGCTGGACACAAACGGCATATCACAGGCCACAATCAAATTGATATCGTAGTCTGACGCCATAAGTCCTGCGTGCACTCCTGCAAGCGGCCCTTGGCCGGGATATTGGTCCGGAATCATCCGTACGCCCAAAAATTCATATTGTTCAGAATCATTTGTTACAAGAATTATATCATCAAAAAGAAGTTTTAGCTTATCTGCTATTCTTTCAATATTCGTTTTTTCATTGATTTTCAGCAGGGCTTTGTTTGTGCCCATCCGGCTGGATTGCCCGCCTGCTAAAATAATGGCTGCAGCTTTCATTTATAAAAGCACCTTCTTAATTTGTCTCTTTCTTTTCCCCAACGGAATTGTACCCATTTTCCTGAGCAACCATATCGAGATGAATGGAATTAAGGTCTAATAATGCCACCGACGGTTTTGTAATATATTGTCTGCTATCAATTATTTTAATATAGCCGTTACATTCCTCGCAAACTTGAATTTTCGAGGTTACATCGCCTTCAATTTCTAAAAAATAAATCGTGTGATGATCTTCATTGCCGCAGTGTGCGCACTCCAACCGTCTTGCAGGCCAATGAGCAAAACAGCGCGGGCAGTGGATGATCTTTTTTCCATCCTCATCAATGGCTGCTAATCTAACAGGTTCACCGCAAACAGGGCAGCCCGCACCTGGGACAGCATGGTCAATTGCAGGTTGAACCTTTTCTGCCATTAGCAGCAGGTATGGCCGCAAGGCGGTTTCGGCAAGGAAATGGGGGATCCATTCTTCAAGCTCATTCTCCTCTGCATAGGCCGTAAAATAGACATGATTGAAAGCAAAGGCTTCTTCAATCCAGCGAATAGCTGTTTCCTCAGTAAGCAAGGTACGGATACCAGAAAGCTTCGGCTCTAACTCAGGATTATTGCTTACAAGCAGAGAAGTAACTTCCTCTATCCACTGTAAAAATAGTGAAATTTCAAAATCAATAGCCGTTAAAGCGGCTGCAGGGACCCCTGCTTCCATGGATGCTTTGTCAAGGTTTGGTCTGATGGTTTCCGGGTCAAGCTGCAGCTTCCATTGTTCTTGAAGCATGGCAATCTCTTTTTGCAGTTCCTGGTATTCCTTTGAAACAACGGATTTAATCATCTTTAGCACACCTCTTATATTAAATAGGTTTTATGATAAGAAATGGCTGTCCTTTATTCGACAGCCATTCCTCTTTTTAACTTTTGTACTTAGGTTACTGTCTAGCTATAGTCCTAGATGCGCTTCCGCTTTTCTTAAGCACCCTTTTTACGTTTTGGATCATCCAAGTTAGGGAAGTTGCCTTTTTTCACTTCTTCGTCATACCAGTCCTCATAGTGGCCTTTTGCCCACCATGCTGGAACCTTGCCTGTTACCACACCTGAATAGCCTGGTCTAGAGTGCTTGTGCACAACAGAAAGATAAATATGGCCGACAATAACGGCAATTCCTAAGCCAAACCCAATATTATGAAGGACGTACCCCCACTGAACAAGTGCTCTTGGAAAATATTCAGGGAACCACATCATGAAGCCTGAAACAATAACCAAGATGGCACAAAAAATCTGAAGAATCGAGTTGATTTTTTCACCCGCGTTAAAGAATGTCTGTTTTACATGATCAAACCTTAAACCAAACAACTCTTTCACAAAATTACCGAAAAACTGGAGGTCCCGCTTTTTCCAGGTAATTAATTCTTTCGTCCACAGAAAAAGGAACTTAGGACTAAAGATCAGCAAAATGAATGTAGGTGTAATAAACACTACAGCAAAAATTCGGTGTAACAACCGGGCGTTTTCCGGTCCGCCAAAAACTGGATATAACCAATCAAAGAATTCGGTATACATTGGCAGGGCTGTGATGTAAAGGGCAAAGAAGGCTATTCCATTGATCGCATGTGCCCAAACAAAAGCCTTAGGAAAGCGGCGAATTTGTTCATTTGCCTTTGGATGCTTTTGATGATTACTCATGGCTATCCCCTCCATCTTCCTGACCTTGTGTTCTTTTACTGATAATGTTATTGGTAATAAATGCTCCGACAAGCGCCATCGTTGTGGCACCAAGCATCATTTTGCCGATTGGCTGTGCGTAATCTTTCCAAACGACTGCCGATGTTGGAACCTTAGGATTTTCCGGAAGTCCATAAACACTTGGCCGTTCAGCCAGCAGGTAGATGGTATGTGTACCGCCGACTCCTTCTGGATTATAGATGTTCGCATTAGGGAAACGGTTTTTAATCTCAGCTAAACGTTTTTGAGCTTTTGCCAGCATTTCATCTTTTTTTCCAAACTGCATCGCATCGGTATGGCAAGTGGTCACGCAGGCAGGCTGTAAGCCTTCTTCGAGACGGTCCGTACACATGGTACACTTTTGAGATTTTTTGTATTCCTTACCGTTCTTATCTTTGTAAGTCTTTAATGAAATCACTTCAAATGGACAGTTTTGTACGCAATAGCCGCAGCCTACGCACTTATCATGGTCAATCACAACAGATCCAAATTTCGAGTAGCTGATAGCATTCTCAGGACAAACCTTTTCACAGGCAGCCGTATCACAATGGAAGCAGGATGAGTGACGGAAAAGGTATTCTAAATCGCCTTTTCCATTTTCATGCTCTACATATTGGAGAACATTCCATGTATCGGCACTTGTTTTAGGATGTGATTGGGCACTTCCTTGGAATGCGGTTACTTCTGCCGGAAGGTCATTCCAGTTTTTACAGGCAACCATACAGGCTTTACAGCCGTCACATCTGGTAACGTCAACGTATTTTACGTATTCAGCCATCACTAAGCCCTCCTTATGTCACATAGGAATGCTTTATATTCCGGAATCATCGTGTTGGCATCCCCAATATGTGGAGTCAGGCGGTTTGCTGTTGCTCCTGTTGCGTACCCTTTGTATCCAAAATTCCAAGGCATTCCAATTTGATGCACTTTTTTGCCTTTAACTGTAAACGGTTTGTAGCGTTTTGTTACCATTGCGTAGGCTTCAATTTTGCCGCGGGCAGAGGTAACAATCACTTTGTCTTTATTATTGATTCCTTTTTCTTTCGCTAATTCTTCACTAATTTCTACATACATATATCTTGCAATCTCAGCAAGCCACTCTTGGTTACGCGTCATAGTACCAGACTGCCAGTGTGCTTCGACCCTGTAAGTAGTCGCCACAATTGGATAATCCACCTTGAAACCGCGTTTGTTAAAGTCGCCATCATTAATCACGATCGCAGGGTTATATTCCACCGATGAAAAAGCATTTGGTACAGGGCTCTCATATGGTTCGTAGTGTTCTGGGAACGGGCCGTCATTCATGGTTGGTGCAAATAATAAAGCGACTCCGTCTTTGTTCATCATAAAGGCACCTGTTCCGCCTGGATCGGTAGGCGCTATGACTGGTTTAAAGTCAGGGACATCGTTTCCGACCCATTTCTTCTGGGTAGCATCCCACCAAATCACTGCTTTTTCCTGGCTCCACGGCTTACCGCTAGGGTCTGCCGAAGCACGGTTGTATAGAATTCGGCGGTTTGCCGGCCAAGCAAAGGACCAATTTAAGAAATTTCCGCCGCCTGTATCTTTGTTATCACGGCGCTGCGATAGATTTTTTCCCTCTTCAGGATAGAAGCCGGAATAAATCCAGTTACCGCTTGAAGTTGTGCCATCATCTTTTAAATCGCCAAAGGTCTTTAATAATTTACCTGTTTTAAGGTCATAACCGTTAATTTCCTTGGCAATGGTGTCTAAATTTGGTGCTTCACCGGTGCCATAATTCCAATCAAGAGCTAAGAATGGCTGATCGGCTGTTTTTAAACTGTTTGCATATAGCTTTTTAAGCTTCATAGCCAGTTCATGGACGATATCAAGGTCCGGATGGGACTCACCCTTAGGCTCTATTGCTTTCCAGCGGTACTGCATCCAGCGTGAGCTGTTTGAAATACTTCCTTCTTTTTCATACGATGAACAGGCCGGAAGAAGGAATACTTCTGTTTTAATGCTGGCTGGGTCATTACCAGCTTCTTTCTGCCAGAAGGCTGACGTTTCTGTTTCCCAAAGGTCAACAGCAACAAGCCATTTTAAGTTGCCAAGCGCTTCTTTTTCTTTCCCTGCATTAGGTCCGCCGACGACTGGGTTTGTACCCCAAAGGAATGCACCCTCGAGCTCGTTGTTGAACATCGCTTTAAATAGATTAATATGTGAGTAGTTTTTGTTGCCTTTTGGTAAAAACTGATAGCCGAACTCGTTATCTTTGGTCGCATTTGCTCCATACCAGGATTTCAATAAGCTGACCACAAATTTAGGCTTGTTGCTCCAGTAACCAGTTGGTGGTGTTTCTTTTTTCAAGTATCCAGCTAATGTAGCATGTTCAGGAAAGGTTGCTTTTGGTGCGGCAAGGTATCCTGTTAAGTTATCCCATAGCAAGCCAAAGTCTGTTGAACCTTGAACATTGGATTCACCGCGCATCGCATTGATTCCTCCGCCTGGCAGACCAATATTACCTAATAGAAGCTGCAGGATCGCAAAAATCCGGACGTTTTGTGAGCCAACCGTATGCTGGGTTGTACCCATTGCATAAAGGATAGTACCTGATTTACCTACTTTTCCTGTTTCACAGAAAGCTTTACAAACCTTTAAGTAATCTTCTTTTGGTGTTCCAGTTACGGACGTTACCGTATCCACATCATAGCGGGAATAGTGTTTTTTCATTAATTGGAAGACCGAACGAGGATGTGCTAACGTTTCATCCTTTACTGGCTTTCCATCCGGAGTGGTTTCAATTCCCCACTTCGTTTTATCGTAAACTCGTTTTGCTTCGTCATATCCAGAGAAAAGACCATCTTTAAAATCGTAGCCTTCTTTCACGATAAAGGAAGCATTCGTATATTTCACAACATAGTCTTTGTGAATGAGATTATTTTCAATAGCATATTTAATCATACCGCCGACAAACGGAATATCCGTTCCAGAACGAAGCGGGGCATAGAGATCAGACACAGCAGATGTCCGTGTATAACGCGGATCGACACTGATAATTTTTCCGCCCTTTTCCTTCGCTTTTGTCAGCCATCTAAAACTGATTGGATGATTTTCAGCAGGGTTTGCTCCCATAATGAGGGCACAATCTGTCCACTGAAGGTCATTCCAGTGATTTGTCATTGCTCCACGACCAAATGTAGGTGCCAGACCGGCAACCGTAGAACTATGTCATATTCGTGCCTGGTGCTCTAAGTAAGTGACACCAAGCCCTCTCATTAATTTTGATACTAAGTAGGTTTCTTCATTATCAAGTGCCGCGCCGCCAAGGCTGGCAATCTTTTCTGTTTTATTCACGGTAATGCCTGCTTCTTTCTCAACGAATGAAGCATCACGAGTTTCCTTCGTACGCTTGGCAATGGTGTCAAGCATCCATTCCCAATCTTTTTCTTCCCACTTATTGCTGCCAGGAGCACGGTACAGTGGTTTTGTTAAACGCTTTTCAGATGTATAAATTTGTCGTAATGTTGTTCCTTTACTGCATAGTTTACCTTCGTTAATTGGGTTATCCGGATCCCCTTCCGTATAAACCACGGTATTATTTTTGGTGTGGACGAGTATCCCGCATCCTACACCACAAAAGCAGCAAATGGTTGGTGTTACAGTAGCTTTGGCAATCTTGAAATCTTTTGTTTTCGCATAAGCTTTTTTATCATTAAAGCCTAGTTCAACTACTGCAAGAGTTGCAGCCGTTGCACCTGATAGCTTTAAGAATTGCCGGCGATTTAAGTTCATTTCAACCATCACTATTCTCCTTCCCAAAAATGATTAGAACATCCCTCTAAAAGCAGCCGTGCCTTTCTTATTGGCTTTACGGAACATGCTTTTTTTCTCTCTATTTATTTACTTTGTTTTTAACTCTGTTTTTAATTCCCCCCTTCAATGTTTCTCTCAAAGTCTATTTTCTCTGAGATATCATTTTTGACTCTGCCTGTAGAGGTATAGACCGTAGCCATTTTCCCTCTTAAATAGCCGATTACCTCAATATTTAGGAATTTCGCCAGCTGAACAGCCTGTTTGGTGGCTGCCGTACGGGATCCAATAACAGGAAAGCCAAATTTCGCAGCTTTTGAGAGCATTTCATATGAAACCCTTCCGGTTGTCAGTAAAATTAACCGTTCAGGAGATAGACCCTTCCGCAGTGCGTGACCAATGATTTTATCAACCGCATTATGGCGGCCAATATCTTCCCGGATGGTGATGGTGCCGTCTTCTTCCACAATGCAGGCCCCATGCATTCCGCCCGTTTCCAGATAAAGGCTAGAGGCTCCAGCAAACTCACTTCTCTTTTTTAATAAATAACTTAATAGATACTTTTGGCCTGCGGCCACCTTGGCAAAGTTTTTAACATCGGTCATTGAGAAGAAGGTAACCCCTCTGCCACAACCGGCCGTATAATGTTTCTTTTTCAAAAAAAACTGTTCCCCATCAAACTGCGCATGAAGGGAAACATGGATCGCTCCCATCTCTTCATCTATGGTTATTGTTTCAATATCGTTAGCATCCTGAATGAATCCTTCAGAAAACAAATACCCATATGTCCAATCGTCTAGATTGTATTTTGTTAATTGAAAAACAGCTATCTCATAGCCGTTAAGATGTAAGGTTATTGGATATTCATCCGGACAACCTTTGCGGTTCATACCCATCCCCTCCTCCTCAGGAATTTTTCCCTTACTCTTCATTGTAAAAATAGGACCAATGTCACTCAGCGATTAATGTCACAGCCTTGGACAGAAAAGCCAAATCAAGGGAGGAGTTAAGGTCTTTAAAGTATTTAGACTCCCTTAAGAATGGCGGCATCATCACATTGGCCTTATTTGTGTCGGATTTTCAACAAAGTGTAAAAAATAACAATTTAACCAATGTTCCTATATTAATTACAGGTATAGGAAAACGGTTACATTTTACTTTTAGCTGTCTTTTGAGATTATCGTACTTCCAGCCCAATATTTTGAAAGTAATATTTATCACTATGTATCCTTGTTAATAGTACTAATGGTCCATTTGTCATTTTTTTGTAACTATTAATTAAATCGCAAACGACTGTATCCGTTTCCTGTTATATTTTTTATTTTGTTTTATAATAAGGAAGGAGTTATTTTCTAAAGGAGGCATACATAATGGCAATCAAAAAGGTATTAACCATAGCTGGTTCTGATTCAAGCGGGGGAGCGGGGCTTCAAGCCGACTTGAAAACATTTCAAGAGCTTGGCGTTTACGGGATGACTGGGATTACCTGTATCGTCACGATGGATCCAAAAGGATGGCATCATAATGTATTTCCAATTGATGTATCCATTCTCGAAAAACAACTGGATACCATTCTGTCAGTTGGAATTGACGGGATGAAAACAGGAATGCTTGGCACAGTTGAAATTATTGAGCTAGTCGCACGAAAAATCGATGAACATCAATTAAAGCATGTTGTCATTGACCCTGTGATGGTTTGTAAAGGAGAAGATGAAGTCCTAAATCCGGAAACGACGGAAGCGATGCGGGAATTGCTTCTGCCACGCGCTTATGTCGTGACACCAAACCTTTTTGAGGCTGGTCAGCTGGCAGGAATGAAGACACCAAAGACAATTGAAGAAATGCAGGAAGCAGCTGTAAAAATTCACGATCAGGGTGCTAAGTTCGTGTTAATTAAAGGCGGCAGCAAGCTCCAAACAGAAGAAAAATCAATTGACCTTCTTTATGATGGGAAGGAGTTTCAGATTTACGAATCAGAGAAAATTGAAACAAATTATACCCACGGTGCAGGCTGTACAAACTCAGCGGCTGTTGCTGCGGAAGTGGCAAAAGGAAACTCCGTCTATGATGCAGTTGATGTAGCAAAGAGATTTGTCTCTGCTGGAATCCAGCAAGGTTTCCCATTAAATGAATATGTAGGTCCCACTTGGCATGGTGCCTACCGCAGTGGAAAATCTGTAACAGAGTATTGTGAGGACTGTGAATAATAAAGATAAAGATGAAGAACCGAGCTTGTTCGGTTCTTTTTCGTTGGGTCAGGAAGTTAATAATTAACGTGGAGAATTGTCCAGCGTGAAGCGCCTAGGAAAAAATGAATTCCTTTTTCCCCTGGGCAAAGCGCTTGTGCTCTTTTATTAAGCACGGATTTCGCATTTTCTATTTGATTTTAGTATGATAATTACATTATGAAAAACAATACTCATTAGGTATAAATCCATCATTTTGGAAGGAGGCTGCACTTTGGAACTCATCGATGTTAAAAAAGTTCAGGACGCTATCAACCTTTTTGCTAATAAGGATGTTTATATTCATCTTGAAACAACCAATGGTGCCTATGCAACACATAATGACCAATCGTTCTTCTCTGCCGGAGCGTTTATCCGCAACGCCCTTGTCCGCTATGAAATCGGAAAAATTAAAGGACCCGGTCCGTATCGTGTGGGTTTAAAGATCAATCTCGGCTGGATTTATGCTGAGGGGGTCACCCATTTCGAAATTGATGAAGAAAATCATCTATTGTTAGCAGGTCATGACCATGATGGCAAGCTTGCTGTGGCATTAGAAATTAGTCTAAAGCCTTTTGAATAAGATGTCCTATTAGACCCGAAAGGAGAATGTTTTATGGAAAAAGAACGCCATTTATTGGTCGTTTTCCCTCATCCAGATGACGAGGCGTTTGGTGTATCCGGGACGATTGCAACACATGTTGAGAAAGGAACTCCTGTTACCTATGCTTGTTTAACCTTAGGGGAAATGGGGCGGAATATGGGAAATCCCCCGTTTACCGATCGGGAAAACTTACCTAAAATTAGAAAAGAAGAATTAAAAGCAGCTGCTGAGGCTATAGGGATCCAAGACCTTCGCATGCTTGGTTTCCGTGATAAAACCGTTGAATTTGAAGATGATGAAAAATTAGCAGACACCCTTACAGCCATCATTGATGAGGTAAACCCGTCCTTGATTATCACTTTTTATCCTGGTTATTCTGTTCACCCCGACCATGATGCCACCGGCGCGGCTGTCATCAGGGCGGTTGAAAGAATGCCTGCTGCCGCACGGCCAACCTTACACTGTGTTGCCTTCTCCAAAAATTGTATTGATGAGCTTGGTGAACCTGATATTATCAAGGATGTTTCACCTGTGATTCATAAGAAGCTGGCTGCCATTCAGGCACACCGGTCGCAAACAGAGCATTCATTTAAAGGCACTGTAGAAAAGTTGAAAAATCAAGAACCACAAATGATGGCTTGGATTAACAATGAACGGTTTTGGACCTATAAATTTTGATTAGAAAAGCCATTCAATAAGAGAGGGAACTGGAAAAGTTTCTTAAATGGAAGCTTTTCTATCTAAATTGGCTGTTGATT
>NZ_JBALNF010000031.1:90498-93834 GCF_036962465.1 Neobacillus vireti | reverse complement strand
GCATTTTCGAGGAGTCTTCACTGCCTTCCACTCCAATCAACAGAGTTCTTTTACTTAGTTTAAATTAAAAGGTATATTTCTCTTCATTTAGAGGAGGAATATACCTTTTTTGTTTTTACTAATAGTTTATTTTAGTATTCTTTTCACTGCTTATAAGACTTCAAGTATCGCCTGGGCTACTCCATGTTCATCATTTGTATCGGTAATCACATCACAAAGCGCCTTAATTTCGTAGCTGGCATTGCCCATGGCAACTGACCTTCCTGCCCGTTCGAACATGGACACATCATTTAAGTTATCACCAATCGCCATCGTCTCGGCCATATCAATTCCTTTAGCTTTCGCAAATGACTCGAGGGCAAGACCTTTTTGAGCTTGTTTATTCGTAATTTCAAGATTTTCGTGGCCAGAAGAAGTAACATCCAAGTCTGAAAAATCACGAAGTTCTTCACCGGCGGCTTTAAGTTTACTGCGATCAAAACAAAATGCCAAAACCTTATAAATTAGATAATTTTCATCAGTAAATAGAAGCTCATAATCCTCAATTTGATGAATTAAGCCATCCCTGATTCTCGCTCCTGCTGCATGTCTAATCTCCTCCGGATCGATTTCGGGATTGGCACTAACGACAATGTCCACCAAAATGGAAACAGCTTTATCCGGATCAAGCGTGTAGGCACCTTTGTCTGTATAAACCTCGTAGTAAACATCATGATCACTTAGTTTTGCTGCTACGGCTCTCGCAAGTTCTTTCCTTATGGGGGTTGAAGAAAGTACTTCGCCTTCTTTTGAGCGGACCTCCGCTCCATTCACACAGATGACAGGACAGGATAAGCCGGCCTCAGAAAGTACGTATGTAGCTTCTTGATAAGACCTTCCAGTAGCAACGACAAATTCGATTCCTTCAGCCTGCGCCTTAATAATTGCTTGTTTGTTTTCCTCACTAATTTGTTGTCTTGAATTTAATAATGTTCCATCCATGTCTGAAGCAATACATTTAATCATGTTGTCCACCTTTTCCATTTTTTCATTAGTGACATTCTAACACAGATTCCCAGCCATTAAGAATCTTAAGCTCACCCCAAATACTTACTGCCTTCGCGAACACTTAAAGGAGCTAACTTATGTCCCTCTATAAATTTCTTTACGGATGCTGGATTTGTTTTTGAATACTCCCGCAATGCCCAGCCGATCGCTTTTTGAATAAAAAATTCCTTACTCTCAGCATTTTTCATTATGTATCGGTAAAGCAGGTCTTCATTCGTTTTCCCCTTATATTTCAGTTGAAAAAGAATCGCGGCCCTCCGCAGCCAAATATTTTCATTTACAGACCAGCCATCAATCGTTTCTACTATAACTTCTGGAAAATTCTCTGCTATTTTTCCGACCGGTTTAGGAGCAATGGCATCAACGGTATCCCACCAGGATTTGGTCGTAATCAGCCATTCCATGAAAGGCAGATCACTTTTATGCAATTTCTTCAGGGATTTTTCCATATAAGTTAAAGCCGTATACTGATATTCTCTATCCTGTTTATTCCAAAGTTCTTCAATGAATTCTTTATTAAAAGGCTCATGTAACAAGCCTGTTTCCTGAAAGAATTTCTTTTCTAATTCCTTACGTAAAGGGGATTTAATTCCTAGGAAAGAAAAATGACCCTTCATATAATTTTGCATCGGTCCAGCGTTATCTGCATCGCGCTTCTCCTCAAACAGCTTTGTTAAAACATGTGTCTCTATTAACACCTGCATTCATCCTCTCCCAATCAGTTCGATTACTAATTCTATTGCTTCCCATTTTTCCCTTTATTTTATCCGGATAATCCAACCATTCCATGACACACTATTAGCAGATAGGGGGGAGACATAGATGACAAAAAAAATTAATAAAGGCAGCCGTAATCAAAATTCACCGCAAGCGGGACACGCGGAAGCCGAATTCGGGACCGAGTTTGTCAGCGGTGATAACAGTAAAGGGAACAAACGGAATAAAGGGCAGCAAAGTAAAACAAATCCGCACAAATAAAATGCCGGGGATATTCCCGGCATTCTTTTTTGACGTTACGTTACTTAGAATTTTGATTCAGCTCTATCAACTAGCTGCTTCGCTACAAAATAAACGGATGCTTCTGCTTTTTTACTGCACCTTGCTCGCCGCCAAATCATTTATTTCCCCAGCAATTCTCGCATAGATTTTTTCAACAACCGAAAAATCCATTGCGGCTACATAAATCTCTTCCAGCTCATCATGCAGGGATTTGGCTTTTGCCAGATAACTTGTCGCCTCGGTCATTTTGTTTTTATATTTTTCAGCAATGTTAGTGATGAAATCAGCAAATAGCTCATCCGTTCCAGGCTCAATCAAAATCTCATACATATCAATAATTTCATCGCCGTCTCGGCTTGGGAAGTATTCATGCGGGGCCGTACTGTCAAAAATCGCCACACCCAGCTCCCGGAAAATGACCATATCGAGACTGTGCGGGTCAAAACCGCAATGATAAACTTCGACATCGATACCGCGCTCTTCTCCTGCGGCTGCCAGTTTTTTCAGCATTGTCGACTTTCCAGAGCCTGGACGTCCTTTAATAAAATAGCGTTTTGGAATCTCCTCCGTCAAATTCGGAACATAATCAACGGCTCCTTGCGGTGTGGCCGCTCCTAAGAAGCGATGACGGACATCAGGAGTTTTATTTAATTTTATTTTTCCAAAAAAAGAGTCAATTAATTTATTGGTTAATTGGTCCGCCTTCTTAAAATTCATGCTGTTAATATAAATTTTTTCCCAATCATCATGAATTTCTAATGCCTCTTTAAACGTTGCATATGCTTTCTGAAATGATTGACTGATTTGGCTTGTGAGCTTTTGAATCACATTTTTCTGCCTATTAAGGTCGCGCGAATTCCAAGCTTCGCCAAGATTTATATACTCTTCAACTGCACCTGGTGCCTTAGGCTCAATCACATGCGGCGCCGTCCCGTCAACAAGACCTACCTTTAACGCAGGAATAATCACGCCATCGATGGACTGATTATCAGATGAACAATGGAGAAACTCAATATTATAACCTTTTTCAACCCACTCTTGGCCTATTTTCTTCATAAGTGAGGATTTGCCGGTACCTGGACCGCCCTTTAAAATAAACAATCTCTCTAATCCTTGCAGATTGGAATCATACAGATTATAAAAGCCTCTGGCTGTATTACCGCCGGCATAATAATTCTTGATTTTCCCTGCCACTCATCAACACTCCCTTTTAACAAATCAACTTGCTTAAAAGCTTAAGATGTATAACATTCGATTAGTTTCCTAAAAGCAAGGCTGTGTTAATCTTGA
>NZ_JBALNF010000031.1:47305-90461 GCF_036962465.1 Neobacillus vireti | reverse complement strand
GAGCCTCCTCGGCGCACTTGCGCCTGTGGGGTCTCCCCTGGCCCATACTCCCGCAGGACCTTGAATTTGCATCCTCGAATCCGCCCACGCACGAAGGAAATGCGATAGCATTTTCGAGAAGTCTTCGCCGCCTTCCGCTCCAATCAACTTGCTAAAAATCATCATTAGCCTTTAACACAGCCATAAGTAAAGTCTCATTCACCCCATTTTCAGGTGATTCACTTTCACGTTATCTTATGCTTTTGTTGTTTTTTAGGTGAGTGCCTATGAAAAATTTATCTTACATCCATTTACCTATCAGATTGTCAGTCCTGCTGTTATTTTGTTACTGGGACCCATTCACCCCTTGTTACTTCTTGTAATTTAATGGGGGAGACCACAATCTGAACACCTATTTTTCCTGCGCTGACGACCATTTTTTCCAGTTGTCTGCTGCTTTCATCGAGGAACGTCCTATATTCCTTTTTCATTCCAATCGGAGAACAGCCGCCGCGGATATAGCCTGTCCATTTTTGAATGTCCTTCATTGGCAGCATCTCAATTGCTTTTTCTCCTGCAGCCTTGGCTGCCTTTTTTAAATCCAGTTCCTCCGCAACAGGAATAACAAACACAAGAATATTTTTACTGGCGCCTTGGGCAACTAACGTCTTATAAACGCTCTTAGGATCTTTGCCAATCTTCTCCGCTACCGATATCCCGTCAATTTTTCCATCTTTATTATCGTATGTAAGCACGTCATACTCGACCTTCTTTGCATCAAGTATCCGCATCGCGTTTGTTTTTGTTTGTGCCATCACCATCATCCTTTAAACGATTTATAGTAGGATTATATCATCTGCCATTTTGATTTGAAAAACCTTGATATACACAAAATCACCCACAATCTGTCACCCGATTGTCACTCTATTAAACCATTATTATAGTAAACTAAATTTAGATTCTAACAAAACTACACTGGGAAAGGGCAGATCGCCAGCTAACCAGTCATACAACTTTGTGAAAACCCTCACATATCCGACTGCCTTCACACAAACTACTTTTATAGAAAAGTATTCCCCATAAATTGACCTGAGGTGAAAATAATGAAATACGATTTAGTTTTATTACACGCACCAAGCGTATATGACTTTAGAAAAAACTCGTTACTTGCCGGTCCAATCAGTGACGTAGTCCCATCATCACCTGTGTTTGAAATGTACCCGATTGGGCTGACAAGTATTGCTGATTATCTAGAGCGGTACGGCCTTAGGGTAAAAATTATTAATATTGCTAACCGGATGCTGATGAGTGATAAATTTGATGTGGAAGCAAAGCTCCGAAAAATTAAGACGAAGGCATTCGGGATCGACCTTCATTGGCTGCCACACGCCCACGGAAGTATTGAACTCGCTAAAATTGTTAAAAGCCTTCACCCTGAGACCCCGATTATCTTTGGTGGATTATCCGCTACTTACTATCATAAGGAGCTAATTGAATATCCTTACATTGATTTTGTTATGCGCGGTGACTCAACTGAAAAACTGATGCTTTTACTTATGAATAAAATTGAAGCAGGCAATACCCATTATGCTGATATTCCTAACCTTACCTGGAAAAAAGGAACGGAGTACGGTTACAATCCTATTACCTACGTTCCAAAAGATCTCGATGATATTGACGTTCCAGGCTATCGTTATACCATCCGCTCCGTGTTTAAATACCGGAACTTCCTGGACCCGCTTCCCTACAACGGCTGGCTCCAATATCCAAACACAGCTTTGTTAACAGCAAGAGGGTGTACCCAAAACTGCTTGATTTGCGGCGGATCGAGAGAAGCTTATGACCAAAATTGCAATCGGAACTCTTTAGCTTTACGCTCCCCGAAGAAGTTAGTAGAGGATATCCAATTTATTTCCCGCTTTAGCCGGGCACCTATTTTTATCTTGCATGACTTGCGTCAAGGGGGACGTGAATATGTACAGGAATTTTTCAGCCGTTTAAAAGAACTTCATTTAAAAAATGAAATCGTGTTTGAATTGTTCCAATATGCGGATGAGGAATTCTTTAAAATGATGAATGACAGCGTTCCAAAATACAGTATTGAAATCACGCTTGAGACACATGATGAAAAGATTAGACGCTATAATGGCAAATTCAGCTGTACCAACCAAAAGGTGATCGATACGCTTAATTTTGCGTTAAAAAATGGCTGTAAAAAGATTGACCTGTTCTTTATGGTAGGCATTCCAGGACAGACATACGTGAGTGCGGTTGAAAATATTGATTTCTGTGAAACCATTCATCTGGCCTGTAACAAAGACCCTAGAATCTTTTACTTTGTCGCACCACTGGCACCATTCTTAGACCCTGCCAGCCCGGCCTTTGAACATCCGGATATTCATGGCTATAAGAAGTATTGTCACACACTTGAGGATCACCGTAAGGCCATCACGCAGCCTTCCTGGAAGCATATGCTAAGCTATGAAACAAAGGATATGACACGTGATGACATTGTCAATTCCACCTATGAAGCAGCCGAACGCCTTAATGACTTTAAATTAGAGTACCAGCTGATTAGTAAAGAGGATTACTTTGATATCAAAGAGAAGATTGAGAAATCAAAGGAATATATTAAAATGATTGACCATGTACTTTCTCTTCCCATCGAGGAGCAGGCCATTGAATTAGCTAAGATTCAAGAAGAAATACAGGAGTTAAATAAGTATAGTATCTGCGGGAAAAATGAATTGAAGTGGGAAGTACCGAAGAATTATGCCAATTTCTTTTCACTCGCCTTAGTCGGTATGGAACAATTATATGAAGATTATGTAAACAAACTAAGACATCTCCTAAGTCCGAAACGCCGCCAGCAATTTAAACTTGATCCGGAATATCGGAAAATAAAAGGCTAAAATAGTAAAAGGTATCGGATTCTCTTCCGATACCTTTTTTATTTCTTCAATTAATGCCCACCTAGATAAGCTGCTCTGATTTGATCGCTTTGGCTGAGTTCTTCAGCTGTTCCGGAAGCGACTATTTTTCCTGTTTCAATAACATAGGCACGATCGGCGATGGATAGAGCCATATTGGCGTTTTGTTCAACAAGAAGGATCGTGGTCCCAGTTTGGTTAATTTCTTCAATAATACGAAAGATGGTTTTAACCAAAAGTGGCGCAAGACCCATAGAAGGCTCGTCTAACAGTAATAGGCGCGGTCTGGCCATTAAGGCCCGGCCCATCGCAAGCATTTGCTGCTCTCCTCCTGAAAGCGTACCGGACAGCTGTTTGCGGCGCTCTTCCAGGCGGGGGAATAACTGATAAATTTTATCAAAATCTTCCTTGATTCCTTTTTTATCTTTTCGTAAGTAAGCACCTAATTCCAGATTTTCCTCCACCGACATGTTAGCGAAGACACGGCGTCCTTCCGGAACATGTGAAATCCCTCTCTTTACGATGGACTGGGCTACCTTACCGGCTACATGCTCATTTTCAAATACTATTTCCCCGCTTTTTGGTTTAAGTAAGCCGGAAATCGTTTTTAACAATGTACTTTTCCCCGCTCCATTGGCTCCGATTAAGGTCACAATTTCACCCTGATTAATCTCGAGGGAAACTCCCTTCAATGCTTGAATATTACCATAATAAACGTTCATATCATTAATTTTAAGCATTAAGAGACCTCCTCGCCAAGATACGCTTCGATGACTTTTGGATTATTTTTGATTTGCTCTGGTGTACCTTCGGCAATTAATTGACCATGGTCGAGTACATAAATCCGCTCACATACGCCCATTACTAGAAGCATATCATGTTCAATTAATAGAATGGTAAGATCAAATTTTTCTCGAATCAACGCTATTAAATTCATTAATTCCTCAGTTTCCTGTGGATTCATCCCTGCTGCTGGTTCATCGAGCAGCAATAACTTAGGATTAGCCGCTAATGCCCGGGCAATCTCTAAGCGGCGCTGCTGACCGTACGGCAAATTTTTCGCCTGTTCATGCAGGACATTATCAAGCTTAAAGATTTTCAAAAACTCTATCGCTTTTTCTTCCATTTCCTTTTCACCCGCAAAGTGAGAAGGAAGACGGAAGATTGAGCTTAAAATTGAATGCTTCGCAAGTGCATGATAGGCTACCTTAACATTGTCAAGTACGGATAGCTCATTGAATAGCCGGATATTCTGAAATGTCCTGCTGATTCCTTTTTTCGTTATTTTAAAAGGGGCTAACCCGTTAAGTTTTTCTCCATCGAGCGAAATACTTCCTTCTGTTGGAACATAAACTCCCGTTAATAGGTTGAAAAAGGTCGTTTTACCGGCACCATTTGGACCGATTAAGCCAATAAGTTCGCCCTTCCTTAATTCCAAATTCACATCAGAAACAGCCTTTAAGCCGCCAAATCGGATACCGGCATTTTCTACTTTAAGCAACTGTGTTTTTGCTGTCATGCTGTATTCCTCCTTTAGGCGATTTACCAACTTTAAAGAATGAGGTAATTTCCTTTGTCCCCAATAACCCTTGTGGACGATAAAGCATCATTATAATCAGTACTAAGCTATAGATCACCATCCGCAGCTCTGGATAGCTTTGCAGGTAGGTGGAAATTATCGTTAATAGGATGGCTGCAATAACAGCGCCAGACAAACTGCCTAAACCACCAAGCACCACATAAATTAAGATATCAAATGATTTCAAAAAGCCAAAGTTGGTTGGTTGAATAATATAAAAGTTGTGGGCATATAATGCACCGGCAATACCGGCAAAAAAAGCACCAAGTGTAAAGGCGGCGACTTTATAATAAGTCGTGTTAATCCCCATCGCATCAGCGGCTATTTCATTTTCCCGAATCGAAATACAAGCTCTGCCATGAGTTGAATTTGTAAAGTTCACAATAACGAGAACGGTTAATAATACGCAGCCGATCAGCCAAGGCCATGTCGTTAAATGAGAGACCGTCATACCGCTTGCTCCGCCAACGTAATCAATGTTTAAAAATACAATTCTAACAATTTCTCCAAAACCAAGTGTCGCAATCGCAAGATAGTCCCCTCTAAGCCGTAATGTAGGGATCCCAATAATAAGACCTGCCACTGCTGCTGCTAATCCGCCGACTAGTAAACCTACTGGAAAAGGCAGGCTTAATTTCATGGTCATAATCGCGGAGGCATAGGCACCAACTGCAAGGAAACCAGCATGTCCAATCGAAAACTGTCCGGTAATTCCAATAATTAAATGCAGGCTGACTGCAAGGATAATATTAATACCCATAAAGAACAAGGTATTTACATAGAATTGATTTAATGTTCCACCGGTAATTAAAAATTGCATAACGACTGCAAAAATAACGGCTAAAACGATTGATGTCCAGAAAAACTTTGCTTGTTTTAAAATATTCATCGTAGAAGCCTCCCCCTAAACCTTTTCTCTGACATTTTTGCCAAATAGTCCTGCTGGACGGAAAATTAGAATTAAAATAAGAACAATAAACGCAACGCCATCACGCCATAAAGAGTATCCTGCCGCACTAACAAGTGCTTCAATAACACCCAATAATAATCCGCCGGTCATCGCACCCGGAATAATTCCAATTCCACCTAAAACGGCAGCAACGAAGGCTTTTAGGCCCGGGATAATTCCCATCAACGGTTCAATCTTTGTATAATACATCCCGAAGATTACACCTGCTGCACCCGCTAAAGCAGAACCAATTGCAAAGGTTGCAGAGATCGTGTTATTCACGTTAATTCCCATTAATCGAGCCGCATCCATATCATGTGAGACGGCACGCATTGCTTTTCCAATTTTTGTTTTATGGACAATAAATTGTAAAAGAATCATTAAAACAATCGATGTTAACAAAATTAAAATGGACTGGCCACTGATTTTTACACCTAAGATATCCATGTCTTTTAAAGGCACTAAATTACTTGGGTATGCCTCAGGCTGTGCCCCGCGGGCATAAATCGTCCCATATTCGATAAACAGGGATACCCCAATAGCTGTAATAAGTGCTGCAATTCTAGTGGCATTCCTTAACGGCTTATAAGCAATCCGCTCAATTAACACTCCAAAAATCGCACATACGACCATTGCAATAAGCAGGGATGGGAAAAACCCTAAATGAAGAATAGTAATTGAATAAAAACCAATAAATGCACCTACCATGAAGACATCTCCATGGGCAAAATTAATTAATTTAACAATACCGTAGACCATTGTATATCCCAGTGCAATTAATGCATAAATACTGCCTAAGGATATTCCATTCACGAGCTGCTGTATTAACTCCATATGTTTACACTCCTTCTGATGAACTCCTGCATTTCTTTTTCTAAATACTAGTTTTTAAATTTAGCACGCTAGTTACCTTATTATTCTTTTATAAACTAGAATAGGGAGACATCAGCGCTCCCTATTCCTTGGCAAACTATGAGATTTGTCAAATGTAGCACATGTTCAAAGCTTCCACTTTTCTAATTGTCTAGCTCCAGCGCCTAGGCGCTTCAGCTTTTCGAATTACGGGTTAACCTTTGTCTTATATTGTTGTTGGCCGTTTACGTACTCTAGAATAACTGCGGCTTTAATTGGATCATGATGGTCGTCAAGTTTCACTTTTCCTGATACAAGCTGTAGACCATCTGTTTCTTCCAGTGCCTTCTGAATCTTCTTTGGATCACTGCTTCCAGCACGTTTAATGGCATCTGCAAGGAAGTAGACCGTATCATAACCTAGTGCTCCAAAAGCATCCGGGGATTTACCGCCATACTTTGCTTTGAAGGCTGAAACAAACTCTTGAACCTTCTTGTCACTATCACCTGAAGAATAGTGGTTCGTAATATATGTGTTCTTAAGCGGATCCGCACCAGCAATATCCACTAGTTTAGGAGAATCCCAGCCGTCGCCGCCCATAAATGGAACAGTAAGACCAACTTCACGAGCTTGTTTTACAATCAAACCGACTTCTTCATAGAAACCAGGAAGGAAGACATAATCTGGTTTTGCGGCTTTGATTCTTGTTAGGGTAGCATGGAAATCTGTATCTTTTGCCACGTATGCTTCTTCAGCGACAATCTTTCCACCATTAGCCTTAAAGGCCTTTTTAAAGGCATCTGCAAGACCTTTAGAGTAATCGCTTGAGCTGTCAATTAAAACAGCTGCATTTTTCACTTTTAAGTCATTGGTAGCAAAGTTTGCTGCCACTGTGCCCTGGAAGGGGTCAATGAAGCAGGTACGGAAGACAAAGTCATTTAATTTTCCATCTTTATAGGTAATGGTTGCGTTTGTGGCAGTTGGTGTAATTAATGGAAT
Source organism: Neobacillus vireti (assembly GCF_036962465.1). GTDB lineage: Bacteria > Bacillota > Bacilli > Bacillales > Cytobacillaceae > Neobacillus > Neobacillus vireti_B. The sequence goes on along the minus strand of NZ_JBALNF010000031.1, from coordinate 83,173 downwards.
TTTATTATCCTGGGCAATTTGTACTTGGGCTAGGGTGTTTGTACTAGTTGCTGCACCAATCATTGCTGCCACTTTATCTTGTGTAGCCAGTTTAAGGGCTCCGCTTGTAGCTTCTGCTGCATCAGACTTATTATCGACCGTTACTAATTCGAGTTTTTTACCGTCAATGCCTTTTTTATTAATCTCCTCAATCGCTAATTCAATACCTTCCTTAGCAGATTGGCCATAGGAGGCTACTCCGCCTGAGAGTTCTAAGTTGGCACCAATTTTGATTGTGCCGCCTTTTTCTCCATCACTACTTGCACTTGAATTACATCCTGCCATTACTCCTGCTGCTACCATAAAGGACATACAAATTCCAGCTAATTTCCTCTTTCTCATCCAACTACCCCCTATTTTTTAAAAAATGCCCAAGACCTTTGTCCTACTGCTTCAAAAAATCTATAATATTCTGAAAACATTGTACATTACTATTTAGGGGTTCGTCTAGTCCTATTATACAGTTATTTTAAAATAATTAAAAGAATAAGAAAATTAAAACGTTTTCTCAGTATAAAACGCTTTATTGCAATAAAGTAATGCTGAATAACTTTTTTAACCAAAAAACAATCTATTTTTAATATTTTGGTTAAATATAATCAAGTGTTCGTTACAAAGAAAAAGGGATTCTTTTTTCCAGAACCCCTTCTCAATAATTATTATACTAATTCTTTATTTTTCGTTTCTTTTCCTAAAATAAAGACTGCTAATGCACCAATTAGAATCGAAATACAGAAGATCATAAAGATTGTTGAAATCGCTACATGCTGAGCAACCAGATTTCCTACTAATAACGGACCCAATACTCCGCCAATCCGCCCTATAGCGGCCGCAAAGCCTGTTCCTGTTCCGCGAATAATAGTTGGATACTGCTCTGGCGAATAAGCATACAAACCGCCCCAGGCCCCGAGGTTAAAGAATGATAACAGAATTCCAGAGGTCATTAACATGGCTGTAGTGTCTGCGTTGCCAAAGAAATAGGCGCTGATTGCAGTCCCAATTAAGTAAACCACTAAAACAAATTTCCTGCCAATTTTTTCAATAAACCAGGCTGCTGTAAAATAACCCGGAAGCTGGGCTATGGTCATAATCAGTACATATTGAAAGCTCTTAATGAGACTGAATCCTTTCATGACCATGACACTAGGCAGCCATAAAAACATTCCATAGTAGGAAAAAACGACACAAAACCAAACAATCCAAAGCATTGCCGTCTGCCGTCCATATTCCTTCGAGAATAATTTCTGCAAACTTTGACCCAATGTTGTCTTCTGCTTATCTATTACTGCCGTAAACCGAGGTGAATCTGGAAGCCCCATTCGCAGGTATAGGGCATATAGGGCTGGAATTGCACTAATAAGCAGGGCAACCTGCCAGCCAAACTTCGGGATAATAAAATACGAAATGACCGCAGCCACTAACCAGCCGCCTGCCCAAAAACTTTCGAGCTGCACAACGATCCTGCCGCGCTTTTCAGCAGAGACGCTTTCTGAGACCAAAGTAGAGGCAACGGGAAGCTCACCGCCCAAACCTGCCCCAATAAAGAATCTTAAGACGAGAAAGGCCGCTAGTGAGGTCGTAAATGCAGACACGCCGCTCCCTACTGAAAATAGTAGTAAGGTAATGATAAAAACATTTTTCCGGCCGATTCGATCAGCCATTAATCCAAAAATAAGGGCTCCTACTGCCATCCCAATAGAATTGATACTGCCAATCCAGCCCATTTCTCCTGGTGTTAAATCCCATTCTACTTTCAAGGCTGCAATGATGAAGCTAAGCATCCCTACATCCAGGGCATCAAACATCCAGCCCATGCCGGCAATTCCGAGCAGTCTCCGGGTGGATATTTCCTTCTTATTTTTCATGATAATCCCCCTATATAACAAGTAATTACATTATTCCCCAAAATCCTCTAATCTAAGTAAAACAATAGTGGACATAAGGTATTCTACCAGTTGTCTTGACATCTGTCATTATCTTGCGCAAAAAAAGAGAATGCACAACTGCCAGCGCATTCCCTTTACCTTAGATCAACCAAATTCACTTTTCCTAATCAAGTGCTCCTTCGACATTTTTAAATTGGTTAAAAAACATCTGACCATACCGGCCTTTAGCTTCCATTAATTCCTGATGGCTGCCTTTTTCAATAATTTGACCATTGTCGATCACCATAATCATATCAGCATCACGAATCGTATTTAAACGGTGAGCAATGATAAAGCTAGTCCGGTCCTCCATTAATTTAAGCAATGCCTCCTGAATATGAAGCTCTGTTCTTGTATCAATACTGCTGGTAGCCTCATCTAAAATGAGCAAGGCAGGTCTTGCCAGTATCACCCTGGCAATCGCTAACAGTTGTCGCTGGCCCTGGCTAAGATTTCCGCCATTCTCAGATAAAACTGTTTCATATTTATTTGGCAGGCGTCTGATAAAAACATCTGCATTCGCCATTCGGGCTGCCTGTTCCACCTCTTCATCCGTGGCATCAGGTTTACCATATTTAATGTTCTCTTTAATCGTTCCAGAAAATAGATACGTATCTTGCAGGACAAACCCAAAACATCTCCGCAAACTATCCCTTGTGTAATCACGGATATCACGGCCGTCCAGCAGAATTCTGCCCTCTGTAACATCGTAGAATCTTGTCAGCAGGTTTACGATGGTTGTTTTTCCAGCACCTGTAGGACCAACAAGGGCCGTGCTGCTGCCGACCCGGGCCTCAAAGCTGACGTTCTTAATAATCGGGACGTCAGGGCGGTAGCCGAAACTAACATTTTCAAAGACGACATGGCCTTTTGGATTCATTAGTTCCACTGCATGGGGTGGATCAACTACTTCCTCGGGCTCATCAATGATCTCAAAAACTCTTTCTGCCCCTGCCACACCTGACTGGAGGATATTGAAAATATTGGCAAGGTCATTTAGCGGCCGGACAAATTGACGTGAATAGGTGATAAAGCTTGCAATGGCCCCAACCGTAACCAGACTTTTCACTGCCAAAATCCCACCAATAACGGCGACAATCGCAAAGCCAAGATTATTAATGACATTCATAATCGGCATTAAAAAACCCGACCAGATTTGCGCCTTAAGGCCGACATCACGAAGCTTTGTGTTTACCAATTCAAACTCTTTAATCACTTGATCTTCATGATTAAATGCCTTGACGACTTCAATCCCTGAGATGGATTCTTCAATATGACCATTTAATTTACCGAGCTCTACCTGTTGATTCTTAAATAAGACACTCGTTCGCTTCGCAATGGTCTTGGTCAATAAAAAAACAAGCGGCACTGTAATTAAGCTGGCTATGGTTAATAATGGGCTTAGGATAATCATCATGATTAAGGAGCCGGTAATCACAATCAGGCCAGACATAAGTTGTGTCGTGGATTGGGAGATGGTGTTACTGACATTATCCACATCATTTGATAACCGGCTCATTAGTTCCCCGTGCGTCCGGGTATCAAAAAAGGAGATAGGCAGCTTTTGCAGCTTCCGAAAGATCGCCTCGCGGAGCCGCTTCACTACCCTTTGTGCCACCCCCGCCATCAGCCAGCCTTGTAAAAAAGTCAGGGCAGCATCTGCTATGTATGAACAGGTCAGCACAATAATCATGATCTCTAATAGATTGAAATCAACCTTACCCTGTTTAAGGCTCATCGCATCAACTGCTCTTCCGATTAAATAGGGAGCAAGGAGCATCAGAACGGCATCCATGATAATAAAGAAAAAGATTAAACTCAGCATTTTTCGCTCGTTGCCAAAATATTGCCATAGTCGTTTTAACGTTCCCTTTAAATTCTTTGGTTTGACAACAGGGCCGCGAAGGCGCTGGGCACCGCCCGGTCTTAGCGGAGGAGGTGTATGGACAGTCTGTTCATTTCCTTTTGACATTTACAAAGCCTCCTTGCCCATCTGCGATTGATAGATTTCTTGGTAAACTTGGCAATTCGAAAGCAACTCGCGGTGGGTCCCGACTCCAACAAGTTCACCATGATCCAAAACGACAATTTTATCCGCATCGATAATCGAGGTAATCCGCTGGGCAATCAAAATACAGGTAAGTCCTTTAGCGTACTTTTTCAAGGCCGCCTTAATTTTCGCTTCAGTAGCAACGTCAACTGCACTCGTACTATCATCCAATATTAATATGTTCGGTTTTTTCACTAGGGCCCGCGCAATAGAAATCCGCTGTTTCTGCCCGCCGGAGAAGTTAACACCGCCCTGGCCGATTTTCGTTTCATATCCCTCCGGCGAGGCGGCAATAAAGTCATCGGCACCGGCAATCACGGCCGCCATCCTTACTTCTTCATCGGTGGCTTCTTCTTTTCCCCAGCGGATATTATCTGTAATCGTGCCGGTAAATAAGATATTTTTTTGTGGTACAATCGCGATTTGATCCCTTAGCAGCTGCGGATTAAGCTGTGAAATATCTTGGCCATCCACCTTAATTGTACCGCTTGTCACATCATAAAAACGGGGAATTAACCCAACGAGGCTACTTTTTCCTGAACCAGTTGAGCCAATTATGCCTACCGTTTCTCCTGGAAGGATGGTTAAATCAATATGTTTTAAGATTGGCTCACCACTAGTTCCTTCATAAGAAAAAGTGACATCTTCAAAGTCAATTCTGCCTGTTTCCTGACCATGATGCGGCAATGCAGTCTGCTTTTCTTCTATGGTACCATTCTCTTGTAAAAACACTTCATTGATTCTGCCCGCAGATGCCTTAGCCCTGACAAACATATTAAAGACCATCGAAATCATCATCAGGGAGAAAAGAATTTGTGTCATATAGTTAGTAAAAGCAATGATATGGCCTACTTGAATGTTGCCTGATTCCACTCCTAGTCCGCCCATCCAAAGGACGGCGACAATGCCAAGATTCACCGTCAGCATGATGGCCGGGCTGAAAGTGGCCATCAGTCGCCCTGCGGCGATGGATTGATCCTTAAATTGGTCATTTGCGGTGGAAAATTTATCAATTTCAACATCAAAGCGGTTAAAGGCCTTGACGACACGAACCCCTGATAAGTATTCTCTCATCACTGAATTCACACGGTCTAAGGCCTGCTGAACCTTAGAAAAAAGCGGAAAACCGAGGCGCAGGTTCAGGACAATTAATAAGGCAACAATCGGAACAACCACGGCCAAGACAATAGATAAGTGCAAGTTTAGCCGTGTGGCCATCACAAGGCCCCCGATTGCAAGCAGAGGAGACTTAACAAAGATCCTCATCAGTCCATTCACAAACACCTGCACTTGTGTGACGTCATTTGTTAAACGGGTAATCAACGAGGCGCGGTTAAACCGGTCAAGATTTGTAAACGAAAGCGTTTGAACTTTTTTAAATAAATCGGAGCGCAATTCGGTGCCAAAGTTTTGCGAGACAATGCTGGCAATTACGCTGCGTGAAGAGGCACTGATGGCACCGAGGGCCGTAATCAACAGCATCACACTGCCCATCTTTAACACATAATGAATGTCTCTGTTCACTACACCTTCATCGATGATTTTTGCCATAATCGTTGGCTGCATCAAATCACTTATCGCCTCAAAGGTGAGAAATAGGACGGCGATGCTAAAAGACTTCCAATATTTCTTTATGTATTTTGATAAAAATTTCATCCTCTCACCTAACCCTTTGGCGACATTAATATAGCTATTATAATTTCGTTTACCGGAATAAAACAATTTTTAAGCATTGAAAAATAAAATAGCCCATTCCAGAGAATGGACTATTTCTGTTTAACATGATTAATCTTGAACCGGGCTGAATTCATGGACCCAGACACGCATCTGTGGCAGCCACGGCATACCTGGATGATAGGCAAGGATTGACTGTTTATATTCCTCAACCGTGCTGAAGCCCTCGCGGCGGGCATCATCATCCGTCAACTCGCCCAAGCTCTGTGAATAGACCTTATCGACGACGAACTGTCGGCCTTCAAGTGTCATGATTTCGCCTGGGTCGGCATAGCGGCCATTCCGGCGTGTAGCTGTTTTTTCACCTGCCAAAACCTTCTCGACATCGGCTTTTACGGTAATTAATTTTTCAACGGAACAGGTTTTTGGTGGCAGTGCAGCGTTTTCATTTTGGTTTGTCATTTGATTCTCTCCCTTTGTTTTATTTATTCATATTAACACTTTATCTATAGTTAAATCCATTAAGAGCTCGGTTAGACTACCTGTCCGCCTTTATCACGGTATTTCAAAATTCCTTCAGCTGCCCGGTAAGCTAAGGCTCCGACGGTATCGGTCGGATTATAGCCGGAATTATGCGGGAATGCCGATGCACCAATAACAAATAGGTTATCTACGTCCCACATTTGCAAATAATTATTTACAGCAGAGGTTGCCGGGTCCGCCCCCATGATGACACCACCCGTATTATGGGTGGATTGATAGGTTGTTATATCATATGGGCCCAAATCTTTCATTGCATCAATATGATCCGCACCCATCTCCTTTAAGATTGCTTCACATTTACCTGCAAGGAATTTGGACATTTGGCGGTCTTGTTCTTCAAAGTCAAAGGTAATGCGAATAAGCGGATCGCCGTAAGCATCCTTATAGGTTGGGTCAAGGTCAAGATAGTGACGCTTAAATGGCATTGAAGAACCTTGAGAGGCGACGGATAAAAAGCGATTTGCATATTTGACCGAGTTTGCCTTAAATTCTTTCCCCCAGGTTGGTTTTCCACCTGGAACAGGATTGTTTTGAATGGGTCTTAAACCTGTTTGTGCAAGTGAAATCATTCCGCCATGAATGAAATTAACATTACTATGGTCAAAATTGTCACCATTATAATCATCGACCACCATTCCCAGCGACCCTGCACCGGCAAAGGTATTAAATTCTTTATTATCAAAAAATCCAATCGCATTTCCTTTTATGACTTGGTAGGCATAATTTTTCCCAATCACGCCTGTTCCGGTATTAGGATCATATGGTTTCCCAACCCCAGACATTAAGAGAAGACGAATATTATTAAAAACATAGCTAGTCAGCACGACAATATCCGCCGGCTGCTCAATTTCCTCACCTGTGGTCACGTCTGTATATAAAACACCTGTTACATTGTTGCCCGTTTTTAATATTCTTCTCACATTGGAATGGGTTCTGATTTCAAAATTACCTGTTTTGTTAGCAACGGGGATGACCGTTACTACAGGATCTGCTTTTGCACCGTATTCACAGCCAAAACGCTCACAATAACCGCAATATTGACAAGCCGCCCTCTGGATCCCATCTGGATTTTTATAGGATTCCGACAGGTTCGCCGATGGCATCATATATGGATGTAATTTCATATTTTTCACTGCCTTCTCGAACATCTGAATGGCAGGTGTCTTTTTCATTGGCGGGGTCGGATACTTATCGGACCTTTTCCCAGCGAGTGGATTTTCCTCTCCGGAGATGCCTGCTGTTTTCTCAAAACGATCGTAATACGGCTCCAATTGATCGTATGTAATTCCCCAATCCTGGAGATTCATGTCGGCCGGAATTTTCTTTTTCCCATACCGTTCAACTGTTTTACTATAGATTTCAAAATCATAAGGCAAAAACCGGAATGTTTGCCCATTCCAATGGACTCCAGAACCGCCTAATCCATCACCAAGTAAAAACGAACCATATTGACGCATCGGAAGGGCTCGTATCTTTTCATTTCCTCTGAATGTAATGGTTTCTCTAGATAGGTCCTGCATAAGCTCATAGCGAAGGGCGTAGCGTAATTCATCATGGACCATAAAGTAATCTTCAGTTTTTCGCTCTTTTCCTCTTTCCAATCCAACAACTTTTAATCCTTTTTTGGTTAGTTCTGATGCAATAATCCCACCTGCCCAACCAACACCGACAATTACTACATCTACTTTTGGCAGTTTTCTCGCCATACTTCCACCTTCTTTTTTATAAAAATACTTTCATCTCTGCATTTATTTAGTGATTCATATGGCTCTTCAAGCTTTGCGGTGCTATCTTCTTAAAATCTTTATCAATAATATCTGAGTAAGCCATTTGACTGCCTGGGTAATTCTTCATCTTCCAGCCATCCATATTTAAATTTCCTCCGTATAATGGATCGCTATAGGCTCCTTCTAAGGTGACACTTCTCAGCATTTGAAAGAAACCGCTCGGAGAGATGGTTGTGATATTCACTTTATCTCCTTCAAAATCTTTAAGGATGGAATCTTGCTCATCTTCTTTAAGTTCAGTGAAATCCTTCTTATAGACAGCCATACTGTGGTTTTGCATTTCGCGAATCGCTATGTCGAAAATTTCCCTGCGCTTTAACCGGCCTTGAAATCCCTGTACTTTCTCACCTGGGTAAAAAGGCGCCTGCATATATTCACGACCATTAAAGCCCCAGCTTCCGGCTAATTGATGGTCGATAAAATAGGCAACCCCGAGGGACTTTGCACCTGGTCCATGCTCATCCTCTGGAAAAATCCGCTCTGTTGCTGCATTAATGACCTGGAATTGTTCAGGCGTAAAATACATAAGTGCTTGATTAAAGTCTTCCGTTTTTGTCTTCGTCCCTTTTGTATCCGTTTGATTCTTATCGTTTCTGGGAATCAGACTGCCGATAATCCCACCAACAGCTAATCCACCCACTGTAAAACCGGCGTTTCGGAGAAAATTCCTCCTCGATACCGACTCTGGATTTTCTTTGTTTTCTTCCACCATGTTGTGCACCTCCAGATTATTCTTTTGATATCAATCCAAAAATTACATCAATATCCTTGCTTTGACATTATTATGTTCCAAAATAAACCATTCATACTTATAAAAGGAAGGGAGAAAATGATAAAAAAAGGAGGGCAAAAACATGAAAAGAATTTGGAATATTTGCGGTGGACCAATGATGGTTGTTTTTCTCCTGCTTGCTGGATGCTCTGCACAGCAAGGGGAACATCAGGTGGATGCAGCAAATCTACATGACAAATCATTAAACACGAAAGGAAATGGCCATGTTCATGGGTCAACTAACAATCCAAATGTGATTCCCAGTGTAGATCGAGCAAAGAAAAGAACGACAAATGCGAATCGTCAAACGACGAATGGACTGGGGACAAACGTGTATAGCCTAATTGGCAGTTCCAGCCTGCATGATGGAGGTATTTCCTCACACCTTGAATCAAGACTTTCTGGGGCAGGTATCCCAGGAATAAAAGTATTCGTTCTTGACGACACCGTTATCCTGGCAAGAGCAGCGGCACAAACAACTTCGACACGCTATGACGAAATGCAGCAAAAAGTGTTAACCAACACTTCTGGTTCATCTGGAAAAGGGAACCTCGATGGAGTCGACCTATCAAAACAAAATACAGATGATAACTTGGATCAGGCCAAAGAGCTAATGACCAAGGCCTTCGACGGTCATGTACAAATTTTAACGGTTACCAATGCCAAAGCCATGCCATTAATTGATGGAATAAAAGCAAATATTAAAGCAGACAAGACAAACTATACAAAGCTGGCAAGTGATATAAACACACTGATTAAAATGGCCCGTGAAAAATAAAAAAGCATTCCCTCCACAGACTGGAACTGGGCTCAACTTAATGTAGAAAAGACCGGTGGAAATCCTCCGGTCTTTAACTATTTAAATCTCTTTTTTTATAAAAAATATAGGTTACACTTGTAAAGACCGCGATTAAAAAGAGGGAAATAACAACATAGAGGGGATCCAACCCGCCTCCGTACATCACATTTTTCGCCTCAAAATATTTAAACGGGCTCAAGTACTTAAGATTTTTCATACTTTCATTTAAATCAATTGCAACAGATAAAAGGAAAGTCAGTACCAGTACACCTGCCGATAGGGAAGCTGCCTTCTTCGATTTCCTTTTTACAGATGAAATTGCACTGCCCATCACTATAAATAACAGCTGCAAGATGAACATCCCCGCCATCAAGAGGATTATATCCCGATTTACATTTTCACCCTTACTGTATTTAGCCATCAGGGCAATCGAGGAAGCCAGTGTTACTAAATTAAAAACAATTAGATTGAACAGGGCTGCCAGCAATTTTGCCGTAATAACCCTTGGTCTGGAAACGGGCTTCACGAATAGGAACTCGGATGTTTTGTCCCGTTCCTCTTTCGCAATGATCCCGGCGCCAAGCATGGCTGCATGTATCGTTGCCATCAATAGCAAATAAATAAACAGCATGCCATAATAACCGCTCGCCTTTGATAAATCTAAGCTTCCAGCTCCCATTACCACCTGCAGCGATTTAGGCATATCTTTCATTACGTCATTCATTGACTGCTGTGATGAATACAAATTAGCATACTTATTCATGCCGGATAACACCATCAAAAACACACCAATACTCCAAAAGAGGAGTGATTTACGATGAGATTTTAATTCTTTTAAAAATATATTCATCTTCGGATCCCCCTAAACGGCATGAATATCCTTTTTAGTATAGATTAAATAACTTGCCGCGATGGCTGTAATGACAATCACTGCGCCTGCAACAAGAAAAGATCCTTCGAAGCCAGCGTGTTTGATAATATAGGTGTGATCAAAGTATTTAAATGGCGAGATGTATCGTTTCACATCATCACCGGAAGTCTCACTAAAGACGCCGAGAAAGTAAAACGTAAAGACCGTTGCTAATGAGACCGTAAGGACCGACTTAATTTTTGGAACGATGACCGAGAGGAAGATGCCTATCGCTAGGAAGATTATTTGAATAAACAACATCGTCAAAGACAGCAATACGAACTTTTTAACACTGAAATCTTCCGTTTTAACCTGCAATGCAATCAAATTGGCCGCAATTAGATAGACAACATTGGTAATCAATAGGGATGTGAATGCCGCCAATAGTTTACTAGTTAGAATCTGGGGGCGGGTAACCGGCTTGGTTAACAGGAAATCAGCCGTTTTTTCGCGAACTTCTTTGCTGATAATTCCGGTACCAAGATTCATTGCCTGAATGGCCGCACAAAGAGTTGTGAACGTCAAAGCATAGCTGTAGAATCCCAAAATCGTAAATATATTTTCCAAATTGAGTCCGATCGCCTTCCTCATCGCCAAAGGGTAGCCAGCTAATAATTTTTTGAACTCATCCGCATCTTTCGCAAATGAGGGAAACATCGACAGGAATAGCAATGCCACCATGATTAACGAAAAGGTCCATATCATCGTGGATTTCCGGTACGCCTTTAACTCATGAAAAAATATATTCATAGACTTAGGCCTCCTTTTCGTAATAATGCATAAAGATCTCCTCAAGATCTGGCTCTTCAATCCATAAATTGTTGATCTCAATTTCGGCAATCTTCCTCAGCACCGAATTGATATTTCCCTTAAATAAAAAGCTCGTCATATTCCCTTTTACATCCAAATTATTAACCCCATCCATAATGAAATAATTTGGATCTAAGGCCGTTTGAGTCTCCACTTTAAACTTTTTATAATTATTTTCCTGCAAGGTACTTATCTTTTCTACCGTAACAATTTTGCCCTCTTTAATGATTGCCACTCGATTGCATAGTCTTTGAACCTCACTCAAAATGTGTGACGAAAAAAGAATCGTAGCACCCTTTTGATTTTCCTCCTCCAGCAATTCAAAGAATTTTTGCTGCATTAAGGGATCCAGCCCGCTTGTCGGTTCATCGAGAATAATCAGCTTTGGTTCATGCAGCAGGCCCTGTACAATGCCAACCTTCTTTTTATTTCCCAGAGAGAGATCATCAATCTTTTTATTTAAATCAAGATCCATCCATTCCGCTAACTCTATGATTCTCTTACTGCAGTCCTTCTTATAGAAGCTGGCGGAGTATTTTAAAAGATCCTTCACTTTCATATTGTCATAGTAAAAAACTTCCGAAGGCAGATAACCAATTTCCTTCTTAATTTCCGGTGCAAACTGAATGCAGTCTTTTCCAAAGATTTTGGCGCTGCCGCTCGTTGGATAAATGAGGGAAAGGAGTGTCCGGATGGTCGTCGATTTACCGGCTCCGTTTGGTCCAATGAATCCAAAAATCTCACCTTGTTCAACATCGAAGCTGATATCGGTAATCCCTCTGGACTTGCCGTACGTCTTTGTCAGGTTGTTAATTTCGATTACATTCATGGTTTCTGCCCCCTTTTACTTATAAAAAACTCTAGTTAATACTTCGAAGTATTGCTCTGCTTCAAGCTGAATGGCTGAGTAGTCAAGTTCGTGATTTGATGTTAATTTTGCTTTGTTAAGTTCTTCTTCACTCAATTTTTCAAACGTCCACGTGATAATCTTTAAGATTTTTCCGATGTCGATATCGTCTCGAAACTTTGATAGGTCAATGCCCTCGTAGATCTTCCCGAAGTTAATCTGATTTAAGGCTTTAACCTTTTTACTAATTTCCGTTCTAATGTCGGCCGCATCGTCCATATAGGCTTCTTCAATAAATTTAAAGATATCTGGATATTTGGCGAGGAGGTCCATTTTTATTAAGACTGCATTCCGGATTCGTTTGAAAAAATCAGTCTCTGTAAAGTCGACTTTTTTGTAGAAGTCATCGGTAATAATTTGGATGCAATGGTCAAATAAGAATAAGAACAACTGCTTCTTGTTTTTAAAATAATGAAAAAGTAATCCCTTTGAGATTTCAGCTTCTTTAACGATTTCGTTGGTTGAGGCTTTATCGTATCCTTTCTGGGCAAATTCCTTTACGGCAGCATTTATGATTCGGTCTTGTTTTTCCGTTTCTAAGTTGAAAAATTTTGAGAACACTGGTGCAGACCTCCTGTTTTTAGCGTTGACCACATCAGTCAATGGAGTCATTATAATCCCGTTGACTACCTTGGTCAATAGGTGGATGAGCTAATTTTTACAAAAATATGAAACCTTGTACAAGTTGGAGTGCTTTATCCGCAAGTTCCCGGTAATCTATCCCCAACCTGCCCCACCTCTTGCCATTAACTTTTTTCAAAACGTGTAACCGCTCACTCAAAGTGATATGATATTCATGATTAAAAACTCAAAAAAAGGGAGTGCAGCAAAGTTGAAAAACGAACTAATTGAAAGATTTACTTCCTATGTAAAAGTAGATACACAATCAAATGAAAACAACGAAACATGTCCATCCACAGAAGGGCAGTGGACCTTGCTCCACATGCTGGAGGATGAACTAAAACAGATTGGCATGGAAGAAGTCACACTTGATGAAAACGGCTACCTCATGGCAACCCTGCCAGCCAACACCGACAAAGACGTCCCAACCATCGGCTTCCTCGCCCACGTTGACACCGCCACCGACTTCACTGGCAAAAATGTCAACCCGCAACTCGTCGAAAACTACGACGGCGGCGAGATCATATTAAACGAAGCCCTAAATGTCATCCTGTCACCGAAGGACTTTCCAAGTCTGCCAGAATACAAAGGACACACCTTAATCACCACAGACGGCACCACCCTGCTAGGCGCGGACAACAAGGCTGGTGTTACGGAAATCATGACCGCAATGGCTTACCTTATTCAGCACCCTGAAATCAAACACGGCAAGGTCCGCATTGCATTCACGCCGGATGAAGAAATTGGCAGAGGTCCACATAAGTTCGACGTTGCGGCCTTCAATGCAAAATATGCTTACACCGTTGATGGCGGTCCGCTCGGTGAGTTGGAATACGAAAGCTTTAACGCCGCAGGAGCGAAAATTACGATTAAAGGCAGCAACATCCATCCAGGGTCAGCCAAAAACAAAATGGTCAACTCTATCAAAATTGGCATGGAATTACATAGCAAGCTCCCGGCACAAGAAGCACCAGAACATACCGAAGGATACGAAGGCTTCTACCATTTGCTAGCCTTCAACGGTGATGTGGAGCAAACCAATCTTCACTACATTATCCGTGACCATGACCGAGAAAAGTTTAATGACCGCAAGGCCGCCTTACAAGCCATCGTTAGCGAGCTCCAGGCCAAATATGGCACCGACAGAATCGTACTCGAACTGAATGACCAATACTACAACATGAAGGAAAAAATTGAACCAGTTATGGAAATTGTCGACATTGCTCATGAAGCGATGGTTAGCTTAGACATCAAACCAATTACCAAACCAATCCGCGGCGGCACAGATGGCTCACAGCTTTCCTATATGGGTCTGCCAACACCGAACATTTTTACCGGCGGTGAAAATTTCCACGGGAAATTCGAATTTATTTCCGTTGAAAATATGGTGAAAGCAACGCAAACCATTATTGAAATCATTAAATTAACCGAGCAAAAAGCATAATGCACAAAAAAGCTAACCCAAAAGTGGTTAGCTTTTTTCAAGTGCATCCGCACATTGCTTGAGACTTATAATGGTTTCTTGCATCTGTCTATTCAATTGTTCTTCAGGCCATTTCAGCACTATTGCTTGGAGATCTTTCTCGATCAGCCCAATCATCCAGATCGAGAAAACTGCGGAAAACAAATAATATTCTTTCATAAACAAGTCGCGTTCCAATTCAAAATCTACTTGATTGAGGTATATCTCCAAGATTTGCTGGCGCAGTTCTGATGTGACCTGTTTCGGAAAAAGAGGATGGGACATATCAATTAAATGGTATAAATCCCAATAGGGTGAATTCAAATGGGTATGTTCCCAGTCCAATATCTTTAGCTGATGGTCAACTAACGAAAAGTTGCCTAAATGTAAATCCCCGTGTGATAAAACCAGTCGAGTAGAGAAATTCGTTTTTCCTAGCAATGAATACACATATTCAATAGGCTGCCGCTCTAAGCCTAGTGACGACAGCCGTTGTAAAAACTCATCCTTACCGCAGCCAACTTCAGTTGTGATTGTATCCATTTGCGGTTTCAAATCCGGAATCGGTACTTCATTTATTTTTTCAATCGGCAGTGAATGCCACCAGGCCACCCACTTACTAACCTCTAAAGCACTTGTTGCACTAAAATCGTGGTCCAGTGAGCCAAGGTCCTCTAATATCATCCAATTCAATTCAGGCTGTTCACTTATTTTGTAGGAAATAATTTTAGGATATATAGCAGGAAACTGTGGGAGTATATGTTGGTGGATCCATACTTCTCTACCTAACTGACCATTGTTGGTTAATGGTTTAAAAATAAAGCTTAATGCAGGAGAAAGAAAAAAACGCTCAACAAATCGCCCATTCATTCCTTTATAGAGGACTTCTCTTTTTAAAATGAAGGCATCATTAAGAGCACCGCTCTCTAAAACAATATCAGCAGGCAACTCCATCGGCCCACCACCTATTCATATAGTAGTATTTTCCTAATTTTCTAATTATAATAAAAAGATCGATTTAGGACAAGAAAAGGAAACCATAGATCTCCTAGTCAAAAAGGCCTTCACTAATATGTATGAATAAATCTCGAGTTTATATCTGGGCACCAATATGCAGCTACATATTTTTATAGGAGCTGGGCAGAATAACTATGGTTCATTTTTAAAAGGAGGCATGCCTTAATGGAAGACAATACTACACATGAATTTGTTGAAAAACTGCAGGAAAGACAAGAAAAGGACAAGGACAACAAGGAACGTCAGAGTAAAGGACATCAAGGTTACAAGTTACCGAATAAACAGCACTAAATCCAAATTGATTGAGCAGCAGATCAAATAGCCCCGCCTTATAAAAGACGGGGCTTGTTTTTTTCGAACTATTTATTCATATTCGCTAAAAAACCGCCAAGAAGATCATCTGCATCTAATTCCTCTTCGCTTCTTTCTTCTTCAGGCTGCGGCTCCGTTTGCTTCACCGTCTCCCAATCAAAATCGTTTAAGTCATCCTCCAGGTCATCAATATCTAAACCTGCCGAAAGTTCCTTAAAAGCGTCTATTTCAACTGGAACATCCTCACTGTGAGCGGGAACAGACGGAATATCCTCCTCCTGCAGATACAAGGCCTCCTCAATATCTAAGGAATTACTGTTCAATGAAGCAAGTAACGACGTAGCCCGGATAGGATCAGAAATCAATTGATAGAGAATACTGCCTAACATGGCTTCCGAATGCTCATGTTTTAACCAGTCCCGCTGTGCCTTGGTTAACTTTTTGGGAAGAGGAATAGTAATGGTCTCCTTCTCACGTGCGAAGGAATGACTTACCCCTTCCATAACAAATTCGGCAATGGTACTTGAGAAATTTCGCCGCTCTGTCTCCTTTAACCTTTGTAAATGCTTGACGATGTGGTCAGGTGTATCTGAAGGAACACGAAAGGATATCGCCTGGCCGCGCTTTATTTCAGATGGGGAATTTTTCTTCATACGATCACCTAGTTCGTTTTGATTGGTTCTTTAGGCTTCTCCGTTTTTCTGACGAAATCCATGATGAGCTTGTAGTAAGCATTGGCCATCATCCAAATGCTTTCCTTATCATCTTCAAAGAATTCAATATTGTAACCATCTAAATTATTATTTAACGTTTTGAGATAATCCTTTAGGACATGTGATCCACCGCCAACAAAGTAGCAGATTTCTGTCTGGGAATTTTTCTGCCAAACATTTCGTAATAAGCGATATTGTTTTTTGGCTAAATCAAGTAAGATACGGTCGGTAATATCGTGAACGCTTGTCCGGCTTCCCTTGACCATAATATGATTGCGATCATTTTTTCTTGTAATAATTTCTACTACATCACGGCGGCTGTCCAGCTCAACACCGTGCTTTTTGCGAATTTCTTCACGGATTGCTTCTAATGACTCTGATACCCCAAGGTTAAAGCCCTGTGCCTTATCATCGTCTACATTTCGGTTTTTAATTACTGCGATATCGGTTGATAACCCGCCAATATCTTGGATCAAGATACGTCTATCGATTAAATCCTTGTTGATGATTTTTAAATTATTATCCATTACTAAATTAATATAAGCCGCAAAGCCTTCTGGATAGACTTTTACTTCGTTAAATTTAATATTAACTTTTAGCCCTTGATATTTCGGAGTGACCAAAAATTCAACCTGATGGACATTTCCAACTAATCTTGAACGATAGCCGGCATCCTTGCCCTCTTTAACCTCACGAAGGGGAAGACCTGTTCCTAATGTATAAGATGCATCTATTACATTCTTCGCACGAGGAAAACTATCTTGATTTACGGCATCTAATGCCAATGTGGCAAAAAGCATGATAAGTGTTTGATCCTCTTCCGATTTACTGCTGCCTGGATCTAATTCCGTCGCATTATCTGTCTTGGTCGCTAAATTACCAACACGATAAATCGCATTATTCTCCTTAAGGGCAGGGGAGTGGACTTTAATATGAATGCCATCGAGCGGATTTTTATTGTCAAGCTCTTCAATACCAATGACAGGGCGGTCTTCTGTATCCCGGGCGATAATGTTTGGAATATTCAACTCATATTCCAGTTCTCCGAAAATAGCTTTAATGGAGTCATTCCCTACATCTATTGCTGCAACTCTAGATTTAGTCATAAATATCATTCCTTTTCATTAATTAGTTTTTTATGTAATCAATTTCTCTCTATTATAAGGCTATAGGAGATTGATAGATTCTTCAAGGGGAACAAATAGAAAAGAAATAAAAGTGTAAAACAGTAAACAATTTGTAAACTTTACAATATTGTAAACAGATTCGTAAACAATCTATACAAATCTGTATACATCGCGTCATATCTGATCGTGTACTTGTTTGTATACATGTAAACATCTTTGTAAACTTCCTGTTTACGAATTGTATACAAGTAAACAAACTTGTAAACACATTGTATACTTTCTGTTTACAAGTACACACCAATTGTAAACTTAAAGCTTAGAGTTATATTTTCTTCTTAAATAAAAAAATTAGGCACCCGGTAAGGGGAACCTAATAATCAATTAAACTATTTAATTACTTTCCAAAACTCACCAGCAACCACTTGATAACCTAAAAGACTTAAGTGAATGCTTTGCGGATTTGGCAGGTAATTTGCGAAATTAGCTACGTTAATCACTTGTGCGGTCGGTACAAACGTATCACCATGCTGAAGAGCCTTTGCCTGGATCAGACCGTTAAAACCGGGCAGTAACTGGTCTAACTGTGCCTTCTGTAGTGCATCATATGGGAATGGGTTATAATAGCCCATTACATATACCTTTACCTTTGGATTCAACTGATCAATTTTACTTAAAATAGTGTTAATGTTCGCAGCAGTTGCACCAATTGCAGCTTGAACTTTAGTAGGATCCTTAGGATCCAGTTGAAGAACAGGAAGTATATCGTTGGCACCAATATCAATTGTAACGTGTGTTGCCTCTTTAATTTCCTTTTGAACATCTGGTTTATTTAATTGAGCAATGACATCTGCCGTTTTATAGCCTGATACACCAAAGTTATCAAAATCAACTACATCATATTCCGTTTTGAGGGATTCAGCAAGGTAGTTAGGATAGCCCCAATCTAAATCTACTCCGTTAACTGGAATTCGATCTACACCAAGTGGAGTCATACCAGCTGCTAGAGAATCTCCTAACGCCACGTATTGAACTTGCTGCCATGCACCATCAGGTCCTATTTTACGGCCATTAATGACGGTATTAGCTGCCATGATTCCGTTAGGGTAAGGATAAAAGTAGTACGATTTTCCGTCTATTCGTACCCAGCCCGTTTTCATGGCTCCAGTTTGCTCAAGGAAATATTTTTTTCCATCGATTACTAGCCACCCTGTTCTCATTGCTCCCGTTGGATCCAAGTAATATTTCTTTCCTCCGGTTACTAACCAGCCTGTTCTCATTACTCCCGTTGGATCCAAGTAGTATTTCTTTCCTCCAGTTACTAGCCACCCTGTTCTCATCACTCCTGTATGATCAAAGAAGTATTTTTTTCCTCCGATTGTTAACCAGCCATATTTAAGTGTTCCATTTACATAATAATAACAGTGTCCATTCTTTTGAACCCAGCCATTTGTAACATTAACTTTGACTCCGTTTGCTTTAGCAATGGCATCAAAGCTGCTACTAGAGTATGTGATGACAACCGGTGTATACTTTTGAACTCGGCTGTAAAGCCAGCGAATCTCCTGATTGTGCATCCGTACACAGCCATGGCTTACATATTTACCAATTGAGCTTTCATTTGCATTTCCATGTATTCCATACGTTGTTCCATATGTACCTCTTGCCTCTAATCCCATCCATCTGTCTCCCAATGGATTACGTGGATCGCCGCCAGGAATATGACCCTTATAATATGGACGGTTTACCATTTTGATAACAATTCTAAATTTACCCTCCGGGGTTAAATTTCTTGTTTTACCAGTAGCCACTTTAAAGGTTTTTACTAACTTTCCACCATCATAGAAAGCAAGAGTATTAACCTTTTTGTTAATAATAATCAATTGGGAACTGCCAGCTGCATCTGTTGGTGTAGTAAAGACCAAGATACTAAAAAGCAAAACAAAAATAACCAATAACTTCTTCATTTGCATCTCCCCATATATCTATGTATTTTACATTACAATAACATTTCGAATGAAAGATTTTTGTCATAATATGGTGAAAATGTTGTAATAGTTTATCATTCTATTAAAAATTCATTCGACATAAATGTTTATTTTTTTAAATGATAGGGGACAGTCGTAATTGCAATATCTTTATGATAGAGAAACCAAATTCTTAATAATAATGCACTTTGATTATGTAATAAATTGTGCCACCATTTTACCGGGATAAACTGGGGAATAAGGACATGAATCAGCTTGTCTTCATGCTTTTCTTCTATCACTTTGATTAATCTGGATAAAGGTTCAATTAGAGAGCGATATTTGCTTTTTAGACAAATTAATCGGCATGGAGTTCCCCAATCAGCCCATTTTTCCTTCATTTGATGAATCGCTTCATCATCATATCCTATATAAACTGCAATCACTTCATCATTTAAACTTTTAGCAAAGGTTAAAGTATTATTCACGATTCTATGAACACCAGAGACCAGAACAATCGAGATGACCTCCTTTGTTACAGGAAATGTTCTAAGGTCCAATTCTAATTCCAACATGATTGCTTCATAATGGCGGTGGATGGCTAAAGAAAACAGGATAAAAATAGGTAAAACAATAAGCACAATCCAAGCCCCGCCGCTGAATTTTGTCACGGAAAAGATGATTGCTACAATCGTTGTAATAATGGCCCCTACAATATTAACGGCAAACTTCAATTGCCAATAAGGTCCTTTTACCTTTAACCATCTGCGGATCAAACCAATTTGCGCAATACTAAAAGAGAGGAATACTCCTATGGCATATAAAGGGATTAAGGAATTTGTATGGGCTTGAAAACAGATAATAAGCAAGGCTGCAAACGATGCTAGAACAATAATCCCATTAGAATACCCCAGCCGGTCTCCCCTATTCAATAAAGCTCTAGGTAAAAATCCATCACCGGCCACAATCGCTCCAAGTTGTGAAAAGCCATTAAAGGTAGAATTTGCGGCCAATATTAATACAATAAAGGTAAACCAAATAATCAATTGATAGATGATTCCACTGCCAAAATAGATACTAGTTAATTGTGATAGCATAGTATTATTGGGATTAACAGAAATTCCATTAACATATAAGTGAAAAGAAAATCCGACTATCGTAACAGACGTAATAGTGCCTAATTCAATATACGCTTTAATGGCATTTTTTTGCTGCGGTTCACGAAAAACAGGAACAGAATTGGAAATGGTCTCGATTCCTGTTAAAGCGGAACAGGCTGAACTAAATGCCTTTAAGAGTATAAGGAGTGACAAACCCTCAGGTATTTTGCCAATTCTTGGTGTAGATTCTTTTATAAAACCGTGCTGAAATCCATCGATAAATCCCACGGTAATAATTACAAGCATACAAACCATAAAGCAGATGGTAGGCCAAGCTAGTATTCTAGCAGATTCCGCCACCCCTCTTAAATTAAAAATAACTAAGAGAAGCACACAAACAATCGCCAGAACCGTTTTATACGGTACTAATATAGGATAGGCTGAAACTAATGCCTCCATTGCAGCGGATATAGACACAGCTACAGTAAGAATATAATCTATTAATAGGGAACTCGAAGCAACTAAAGCAATCCATTTGGACTTAAAATTGTCCTTTGCAATTGCATATGCTCCCCCGCCGTTTGGATAGGCTAAAATGCCCATGATATAAGATAAGATTAGTATCCCCAGAAGCAGAACGGCAGCAATTGTTATCGGAATGAGTAACCATTTTGCCGCTTCTCCAAAGGGTGCAAGTTCTGACAGGCCTGCTTCGGGTCCGTATGCTACCGATGAATACAAATCGGCTGCAAGAATTGGAAGGGCAATAAACCAAAATAACTTAGTATGCTGACTATACAGTTCCGCCGTTCGCAATGGACGCCCCACCAAGATTTTTTTTACACTTTTGAAATTATGAATAGAATACCAAATAGAACCTACAGCCATAATTCCTAAAACCCAATCAAGCAACCTTACCCAATGGGTCATACTAAAGACTCCTTCCGTACTGAACGCACCTAAAGGAATTTAACTACTTACATCAAAATAATTATAGTTCTATCAGCCAAAAAAACAACCCAACTTCTTCCAATATTTATGAATTATTTATTAACTTAAATTTCTGTTTAAAGCAGCATTATTAGTATGCAAATAGATGTAATGGTGACAGGCACCACTTGAACTGCTTGAAAAGAATAATAAAAGTAGGGTATTCTTAAGTGACAATTCCACTTAAGGTTGTGGTTATTATGAGGATTAATAAATTTATTAGTGAGTCGGGTAAGTCTTCTAGGCGAGGAGCAGATAAGTTAATTAGCGAGGGCAGGGTCACGATTAATGGCCAGGTTGCTCAAATGGGCAGCCAGGTAGAGCCCGGTGATTTGGTTCGGATTGATGGGAATCCTATTAAAGTGAAGAAAGAATATGTTTATATTGCCTTAAATAAACCAGTCGGAATTACAAGTACGACTGAAAGGCATATAAAAGGGAATATCGTTGACTTTGTAAATCACCCCATGCGGATTTTTCATATTGGCAGGCTGGATAAGGACTCAGACGGCCTCATCCTCCTAACAAATGACGGAGATATTGTAAATGAAATTCTCCGCGCTGAAAATAAACATGAAAAAGAATATATTGTTACCGTAAATAAGCCGATTACACCGGAATTTGTAAAGAAAATGGCCAGCGGGGTGGAAATCCTAAATACCAAAACACTTCCATGTAAAGTCACACAGCTTTCAAAATATGTCTTTCAAATTATTCTAACCCAAGGACTTAACCGGCAAATCCGCCGCATGTGTGCCGCTTTAGGCTATGAGGTGGCCAGATTGCAGCGGACCAGGATCATGAATATTCATTTGGGAAAACTGCCAATTGGCCAGTGGCGGGATTTAACCAAAAAGGAAAAAGAGCAATTGTTTGACGATCTTAACTATCGGCCTCGAGAATGGTAAATAAAAAAGGATGAATCAATAAAAATTGGTTCATCCCTTTATTTCACTTCGTTCTGCTTCCAGAACATTCTCCATCTTCTTCAGCTTTCGATAAATAACCGAGCGGTCAATTCCTATTTTTTTGGCAGCTTCTGTTGCATTCCCATTAAATGTTTCAAGTATATGGGTAATATATCTTCCCTCGACGATGGCAGTAAAATCTTTTAATGTATACTGTTTATCTATATTGCTTTTGATAAAGTGGTCAAGTGCAAACCAATCTGTGATGAGTTCCTCATCTGATGGTTTGATGCTTTGTTGTTCTGTAATCACCAAGCGTTCTACATAATTCCTTAGTTCCCTGGCATTCCCAGGCCAATCTAATTTAAGCATTTTTTGAAATTCGTCCGCACTAAGGACGAGCTGTTCCTGATACTTCTCATTAAATTCTGCTAAGAAATAGGATATTAAACCGACAACGTCTAATTTTCGATTTCTCAGTGGCGGGATATGAATTGGAATGACGTTAATCCGATAATATAAATCCTCACGGAACATACCCTTTTTAACCATCTTCCATAAGTCACGATTCGTCGCGGCAATGATCCGGCAATTGATGGAGACATTCTGTACACCGCCGACACGCCTTACTTCATTATTATCCATCACTCTCAACAATTTGGCCTGCAGGTCGAGCGGCATTTCAGCAATTTCATCCAAAAACAACACCCCATCATGAGCCAACTCAATAATACCTTTCTTCATCGCATCTGCCCCAGCAAAGGCACCTTTCTCATAACCAAACAGTTCTTGTTCAAAAATGTGAGGTGGAATGGCTGCACAGTTAATCGTGACAAATGGACCTTGAGAACGGTCACTTTTACGATGGATATAGCGGGCCACAACTTCCTTTCCAGTTCCTGATTCGCCATAGATTAAGACTTTGCTGTCATAGGAGGCAATTTGATTGCAGACCTTGACAATTTGTTTCATCGATAAGCTCTCAGCGACAAAACCAATTTCAGCACCTGTGTCCATTTTATCTTCTTTACTTTTATTATTAATAGTTAAGATAGTAGGGTCGACATTGAAGATCGGGAATTTTCCGTTATATTCATTGGAAGTTGTTACAACAAGCTGAACCTCTCCATCCTTTTGTAGAATAGGAATGGATGTCGACTTAATATGGAATCCCCGGTTCGTATCAACCGTCCTGGATACCCTTTGCTTTGTTTCAATTGCCTCCATGGTAATAGAACGTTTGTAATAACCCGCTTTCACCAAATCCTGCACGTTCATTTTTAACAATTCATCCAGTGATATACCAATTGTCAATGCGGTAAACTCATTCGAAATTAATATATTTCCTTTCCCGTCCGTAACAAATAAAGTGGAAGGTAAATCGTTGATATCCTGAACCTTAAAGTTATTTTTAGCTTTTTCAATCGACTTTTTCTTCATCTAGATCAACACCCTCCTACCATCTTTGATTCTTTCATTATAATGAAAAAGCACTATCAAGACAGTGGATATATTATGACAATTCCAGTAAAACAGTAAAAAAACAGCACCTAGAACGTAAGGTGCTGTTCAACTAGTATAGTTTTAAGCTAACACTAACTCTTTTTCTTCTTCCACCACTGTTATTTTGCCTAATCTGTTTAACACTTCTTGAGCTTCTGCAAACATGCTGGTAATCATTTCTTCAACCGTTGTAATTTCATTGATTAAGCCGCAAATCTGTCCAGCCATAACCGATCCACGATCTGTGTCTCCTTCAAACACAGCTTTACGTAAAGACCCTAAAGAAATCTTTTCTAGTTCATCACGGGAAGCATTTTTATTTTCAAGCTCCAGGAATTCCGCAATCATGCTGTTTTTAATACTGCGTACTGGTCCGCCAAGGCTGCGGCCTGTAACCGTTGTGCTCGTATCATCTGCGTTAATAACCGCCAGTTTGAAGTTTTCGTGTGTCGGGCATTCAACCGTTGCTAAGAAACGTGTTCCGACTTGAACACCTTGCGCACCTAAGGCAAAGGCTGCTGCGATGCCGCGTCCATCGGCAATACCGCCTGCTCCCACGACAGGTATTGAAACCGCACTGGCTACTTGCGGCAAGAGCGCCATGGTTGTTGTTTCACCAACATGGCCGCCTGCCTCTGTACCTTCTGCGACAATCGCATCCACACCTAACGCTTCCATTTTCTTGGCAATCTTTACAGAAGGAACAACTGGAATAACTTTAATCCCATGCTCTTTAAAAGTAGGCATATATGGCGCTGGTGTTCCTGCACCAGTTGTGACAATTTTTACACCCTCTTCGATCACAACTTCAATAAGTTCAGGGATGTTTTTCATCATTAGCATTAAATTAACAGCGAATGGCTTATTTGTAATTTCTTTTGTTTTTCTAATCTCTTCACGGAGGCGATCAGCGGTAAGTCCGCCAGAACCGATAATTCCTAATCCACCGGCATTTGATACAGCTCCTGCAAGTGGAGCAAGCGCAATTTGTGCCATACCGCCTTGAAAAATGGGATATTTAATTCCTAATAATGTTGTAATACTCATGTCAACTTCCTCCTATTATTCTATTTGATTTATGATTAAGCCACTTTTGACTTAGTTGGGCTAGTTAGTTGTTTCTTTTCCATGGATTTAAAAATAAAGGTTAACGCGAAACCAACAAGTGAAATCACTAATGCAATATAAAAAGCATTTGTAAACTGTCCACCGTTTGCCGCTGCAACTGAATTGGCTATTCTAGGACCAAAGAAGGCTGCGCCAGAGTAGCCAATAAAGGTCACTCCATAGTTGATGCCATAATATTTCATTCCGAACTTCTCACCTACAATAGAAGGGAAAATTCCCATTGTACCGCCAAAGCATAGGCCAATACCGATAATGGCAACCGCAAAGCCAGCCACAGAAGTAGATAAGGCAATCGTTAACATCATTGCTGCAATGACAATATAGATAACCATTAGACATTTTGTCCGGCCGATTTTATCAGAAATCGCACCCCAGAAGACACGTCCAGAACAGTTACTTAATGAATATAAACTTACAAATAATGCTGCAGTTGCAGGTGTTAATCCAAACATCGTTTGTCCAATAACAGAAGCATTTGAAGTAACCATCATTCCGGAAAGAGCGCCGATTAAGAACAAACTTGCAATCACGTAAAAGATTGGCTTTTTAATCATTTCAGTCCAAGGAATGTTGATACCAGCCTTATTTGCACCGCTAACTACAGGCGGTGTCCATCCTTCTGGAATAAACCCTGCTGGACATGCTTTTACGAATAAGCCTCCCCCTAAAATCACCACTAAAAATGAAATTCCTAGCGTAATAAGAGCAGATTGGACACCATTGCTGGTAATTAGAGCATTGGCAATCGGTGCTATTACGATCGTTCCACCGCCATAGCCTGCTGTGACAATCCCTGCAGCAAGACCTCTTTTATCTGGGAACAGTTTAACGGAGTTACCAATAGTAGCTGAGTAAACAATACCTTGTCCAATTCCTGTAATAACGCCATAGGTAATGTACAGCATCCATGGTGCAGTTGCTAAGCCTGATAAAATAAAGCCCAAGCCAAACATCGAACCACCAAGGAAGATGGCTGTTCTTGCACCGCCTTTATCAACCAATTTCCCCCCCAAAATCATCGGAATTGGCGAAATGGCACCATTAATGGTAAAAGCCATCATGATTTCCGGCATGGTGACATGGAAAACGTTTGTTAACGGCATTGCAAAAATACTAAAAGCGTAGATGGCACCCACACATATGTTAATGATGGTTGATGCGATAAGAATGGTCCAACGATTAAGTTTCATCTTATAAAATCCTTCCCTTTTTGGATTTGCCAGCAACCTGGTACATTCGCCATGCCGCCAGCGGTTATTTATCAATTACCTAGTGGAAACTAATTCAGGTTCATTTCTAGCTGCACTTTTCTCTTCAATAATAGCGCTCAATTTTCCCCAATTTTCTTGGAACATGGCTGCATCCATTTCTCTTAGATCTGCTGAAATAACCGGGATAAATTCCATTTGTTCTAAGATATCCTTTTGTAAATCGACACCCGGAGCGATTTCTGTTAAGGTGACTCTACCATCTAACAGTTCAAAAACAGCACGCTCGGTTACATAAACGACCGGCTGATTAATTTGTGAAGCATATGAACCACTGAACGTAATTTGCTGTACCTTTTTAATAAATTTCTTTGCTTTTCCTTCTTGTAAGATTTGCAGTTTGCCGTCTTCGACTTTTACTTGAAGACCACCGGCTGTGAACGTTCCAGCAAAGACTAGTTTTTTAGCGGATTGAGAGATATTAATGAATCCGCCGCAGCCAGCTACACGGGTACCAAATTTGCTGACATTTACGTTGCCGAATTCGTCAGTCTGTGCCAATCCAAGAACGGACAAATCAATGCCGCCTCCATCATAAAAATCAAATTGGGCATCATGGTCGACAATTGCTTCAGAGTTATAGGCATGACCGAAATCTTTCAAACCAGCTGGAACACCGCCAATTGAACCTGCTTCGGTTGTAAGCATTAATTGATCGCTTACACCTTCTTCTGCTGCAACCGTACCAACACAAACGGGTATTCCTACACCAAGATTTAAGATGGTATTAGGCTTTAGTTCAGCAGCGGAACGGCGAGCAATGACTTTCCTTTCGTCAAGAGGAAGGGCTTCAATTCCTTCAACCGGAATTTTGACCTGTCCAGAAAAGGCCGGATTATAATAAGTGTTTTCGGTTTGGTAATGATTTTCTGGCTTTGCTACCACAATATAGTCCACTAAAATTCCCGGAACTTTAATATCCTTTGGATTCAGTGTGCCATTTTTCGCGACTGTCTCGACCTGTGCTATGACGATTCCACCAGAATTATGGACTGCTTGTGCTACCGGCAGAACCTCCATGTGCAATCCTTCTTTTTCAAGCGTTAAGTTGCCATTCTCATCTGCAACTGTTCCACGGATTAACCCTACCTGAATTGGAAATGACTTATAGAATAGCCACTCGTCTCCTTCTATCTCAATAACCTTGACGATATCCTCTTTAGTAGACGGTGACATCTTTCCCCCTTCTACACGCGGGTCCACAAATGTTCCCATTCCAACTTTTGTAATTACACCTGGCCGTTTTGCTGCGATTTCCCGGTATAACTGGGTGATAACACCTTGGGGCAGGTTGTAAGCTTCACATTTGTCTTCTTCAATTAATTTCGCCATACCTGGAGAGGCGATCGCAATTCCGCCAATCCAGCGTTTTACAAGTCCCTCATAGCCAAGATGACTCATTCCTTTATCACGACGGTTACCCACTGCACTCGAATGCATAATCGTTAAATTCTTAGGGTGACCTGATTGTAAAAAACGTTCTTCAATAGAAATTCCCATCTCTTCTGCCCAGCAAGATAATCCGAAGCCTGTTGCGGCAACTGTATCTCCATCCTTGATTAGCTCGGCAGCTTTAACAGCTGAAATAACTTTTGACATGTCTACTCACTCCTTAATATTACTTGTGAATATTTTCACAAATCGAGGTATAAATAAATACCAAGATGTTGATAGGTATAAATTATTTGTGAATCGTTTCACAATATTACCGAAAAAATTTTTGACTAGAAACAGGGGTTTGTAATTGTCTTGTGAACCATTTCACATTTACATCCTATGATAAAAAAAATCGACGGTCAAGCAGGTAAAAAGGGCCCAAAAATCACTTTTAGACTGTGGCTTTTTTGCGACTTTTGAGATTAGCTGCCCCTCCTTGCAAATGGTTTAGGTACGAAGAAAAAACAGTCACAGTAATAAATTGCTTAACCTAAAATTCAATCCTTATAAAGGACTTTTATCCATTTTGTAAAAAAGCTACATAATTAACCTAAATTTTATTTATCCTATCTTTTTTAAACTTATTCCAAGAGTTCATATGAAGGAACAATCGTCAGAAAAACTTAAAAAAATTTTTTCCTGCCTTCATTCTATTAAAAATCGCATTAATACAACAACCTAATTAACCGGAAGATAGACTATTTTAAATGACGAAACTATTTATTTGAATATATTTAAAATTTCCTATTGAAAATAATGTAATGTTTAATTATAATACAAGACATAACAAATAAAGCGTTTCCAAGCAAGCAAAAAGGAGGTGATATAGGGGAAATTATCTTAAAAGTCTTCAACAATAGGATTACAAAGGCGTTAGCACCTTAGAAATTATGGGAACAAAATTATCAAAATCCGCAAAATGCATTCATTAAAATCATTTGAAAGAATAAGGAAATGGAAATCTTAAAATCTGCATTTGGAGGAACTCTTTATGAGTAATGGCACTCTTACACGAAAACTGGGTTTTTGGTCAGCTCTAGCGATTGCGGTTGGAACTACTGTTGGATCAGGTATCTTTGTTTCATCCGGTGATGTTGCAAAAGCAGCAGGAACACCTTCTATTTCAATTTTAGCCTGGATTATCGGCGGCCTTATCGCAATACCGCAGGTAATGGTATTAGCAGAATTATCGACTGCTTACCCTGAAAATGGAAGCGGTTACGTATATCTGAATAAAGCCGGTTGGAGACCTCTTGCCTTTCTATATGGATGGGCGACGTTCTGGGCGTTAGATCCCCCTTCTATCTCTATTATGGCTTTAGCAATTGTTTCTTACCTTGCTACCTTTTTTCCTTTCTTTTCTGGAATAGCTGGTAAGTTGTTGGGGGTTGCGATTATCTTAGTCATTACCGCCATCCATTATCGAAGTGTAAAAGAAGGGGGACTATTCCAAGTTATTATCACTGCTGTTAAGATCATTCCTTTCATTATTGTCATTGCTTTAGGGTTGATGTATATGAAAGCTGGTAATTTTTCATATGTGCCTGCGCATGGAGCTGTAAAAACAAGTTTAATCGGAGGCGTATCGGCAACAACATGGGCCTATACAGGGATGGCAGCGATTTGTTTTATGGCTGGCGAATTTAAAAATCCCGGAAAAATACTCCCACGTGCACTCATTAGCTCGGTATTTATTGTACTAGCTTTGTACACATTGCTTGCCATTTGTGTTATCGGCTTAATGCCATTTGATAAATTAATCCATTCAAATGCTGCTGTTTCAGAGGCAGTAAGTTATATCCCAGGTCTTTCTCATATTGCTTCTTCTTTTGTCGCAACTACTGCCATTATTGTTATTCTTGGATCCTTAAGCTCCTGTATTATGTTTCAGCCTCGTTTGGAGTATGCGATGGCGAAAGATGGCCTATTTTTCCAACGTTTTGCCAGGGTCCATCCTAAATATGAAACTCCTAGTTTTTCCATTATTATTCAGGTTACGTATGCTTGTATTCTCGTGTTTATGAGTAATTTAACAGCCTTACTTGGGTACTTCACCCTTATTCAGCTCGTCATTAATATTTTGGACTTTGCAGCTGTATATAAATGCCGTAAACGGGATGATTATAACCCAATCTACCGAATGCCACTGTGGAAATTAACCACTATTTTAGCCATCCTTGGTGCCTCATGGCTTGCCTGGGGAACCTTCACTTGGGCCCCTTGGCAAGGTATGATTGCAGCATTTATTGTCATTGCAACCGGACTTCCTGTTTACTTTTACTGGAATAAACGGTATGGGTCCGCAAGTAAAAAGGACAATGATGTAGTGGCATGATCTGATTAATAGGAAGTTAGCTCCACTGTACTAACTTCCTATTTTTTAAATACTCATTGCATTATTTGTTATATTTAATTATAATACAAGACATAACAAATAGATTTATGCACCATATAAAAGGAGGATCAAGTCCATGTTGAAATTTGATGAAGAATTATTCCTTACGCTTGTTGAAAAAGAGGGCCTTGCATTTAGAGGGGAAATTGAAGGTTTTGTCGATGAAATCTGCCAAAAAGGCTACAAGAACATTTTCCTTATCGGTGCAGGCGGCACCATTGCCATGATGTATCCCTATGAGTATATTCTAAAATCAAACTCTACGATTGACGTTCATGCAGAAATTGCAGCGGAGTTTATGGTTATGAACCATAAGCATTTCAGTAAAGATTCAGTTTGTATCTTTACCTCTGTTTCCGGAACAACGAAAGAAACCCTTGAAGCTGCCGAGTACTGTAAAGAAAAAGGAGCCACAACCATTGCATTAGTCGCAGAGCCGAATACACCATTAACAAAAATGGTCGACTATTGTATAACTACAGGTTCAGAAAAACATTCTTTTGATACTTTTTATCTGCTTCTCTACATGGTTATCTTCCGATTTATGTATAACCATGATGAATTTCCTCAATATGAACAATTTACGAAGGAAGTTACTTTACTCCCACGTGCGATTCTGAATGCTGTTAAATCTTTTGATCAAAAAGCTGAGCAATTTGCGATTAAACATAAAGATACAGATTATCACATGATGGTTGGTTCTGGTAATTTATGGGGAAATACTTATTGCTATGCGATGTGTGTTTTAGAGGAAATGCAATGGATCCATGCTAAATCCATTCATGCTGCTGAGTTTTTCCACGGTACGCTTGAACTTGTCGTCGAAGATACAAGTGTGATTTTACTAAAAGGCGAAGATGAAACAAGGCCTCTTATGGAGCGTGTAGAAAGATTTGTTGAGAATATAACAAAAAATGTAACGATTATTGATACAAAAGATTTTGAGATGGAAGGGATCAGTGAAGAATTTAGAAAACACTTTGCTGTTAGCATTAATTGGTCCGTGTTAAGCAGAATCAGTGTCTATCTTGAGCGTGAACGGAACCATTCGTTGGAACTTAGAAGATACTATCGCCAAATGGAATATTAGAAAGTGATGAATGAGCACTACTCGTAGTGCTCGTTTCTTCTTAAAAAAGGAAAAGCGGGGATAAAACTATGAAAATAGCTGCTGTCGGAGATAACTGTATGGATGTTTATCAAGCAAACGGGAAGGCCTATCCTGGAGGAAATCCGGTCAATGTCGCTGTCTATTTAAAAGGTTTGGGTGCTGAATCATCCTATGTTGGCTGGGTTGGGGCTGATTCATACGGTGAGGATATGATTCGCGCTATCGAAAACAAGGGCGTAGATACCACTCATCTTTCTCAAAAGGAAGGAAAAACGGCTATTACCTATGTTGAATTAGTTGGAAATGATCGCAAATTTGGAGAATACAATGAAGGTGTAATGGCTGACTTCACCTTAACGCCGGAGGAAATTACTTTTATCGGAACACACAATTGCGTACATGCTGGAATTTGGGGACATGTGGAGCAATATTATCCAGCATTTAAAGAAATGGGGCTGCTTACCTCATTTGATTTTTCAAACCAATTAAATGACCCCCTTGTCAAAACATTACCACCGTTTGTCGATTATGCCTTTTTTTCCTATACACAAGATGATGCCTATATACGTCAGTATTTAAAGGAAGTTAAAAACCTTGGCTCAAAGGTTGCTGTGGCAACATTAGGCGAAAACGGTTCTCTTGCCTATGATGGCCAGCAATTTCACCAATTAGGTGTAATAGAAGAGAATGTAGTCGATACAATGGGGGCAGGCGATTCCTTTATTTCAGGTTTTATTTATGGAATAATGAAAGGCTGTACCATTAACGAATGTTTACAGTTAGGTACAGAAACAGCTGCGAAAACGATTCAATATTTCGGTGCATGGTGACTAGGACTGGACTCTCGATGTATAATAGATACTATAATTTATTGACGGATAAGGATGAAGCAAGTAATGAATTTAAATCCTTCTACTCCCCAGCCACTCTATATGCAAATAAGGCAAATGTTGAAAAATGATATCCAGCAAGGTAAATATAAACCCGATGAACAAATACCAACTGAAGCCGAACTTTGTGAAATTTATAACGTAAGTCGGATTACCATCCGAAAAGCAATTGAAGAGTTGGTAAAGGACGGAACATTAACACGAATTCCACGGAGAGGAACGTATGTTACCTCAAAAAAGTTTCATAACGAGTTGATATCTGTAAGCGGGTTCTCAGAGTTCAGCCACCAGCTGGGCATGACCCCTAATTCTCGAATCTTAAAAAGCGAGGTCATACTTGCAACTGAGGAGATCGCAGAATATCTTAAGGTTGAGGAAGGAAGCCCAATTTTGGAACTTGAGCGGCTTATGTATGTAAATGATCGTCCTCTTTTTTATGATTTTGCCCATTTCTCTTTAATTCGATTCCCTGATCTCGAAAAGAAAATTGTTGGAAATGAATCAACGTATAAAATTCTTTTGAACGATTACCAAACCGAAATTGTCAGTAATGATAAAATTATTGATGTTATTGGTGCCACAAAAGACTATGCTAAATGGCTGGAGTGCGATATTGGGGCTAATCTCTTTAAAATTTTAAAGATTTCATTTAATTTAGCGGATGAACCTGTCCACCTCTCTACCTTTATGTGTGAAACAAACAAGGTTAAACTTACGGTTCATCGAGCAAAATAGATCATATAAGTTTGGTGCCACCTTTTTTATATATTTTTTTAAAATTTCCTCTTGCATTTATGTTTATATACTGCTAACATGAAGTAGCATGATTTTGGAAAGCAAAAATATTTAAATATATCTGGATCTTTCCAAGCAGATAACATTGACCACTTCTTTGGAAGTTAAGGCCATACGGACAGCCGGGTCAACTGCCGATTGGCAACTTTGGTTGCCTTATTGATTGAGTTAAAAGCTCAAATTTTATAAGTTGGTTACTTTACAACCAGTGCACATGCACACAACTTGTGAAACGGTCAATAAGAGTGGTAAAAGTGATTATTTGCTATATAGACTCTGATCCTAAATGATATATGTTAAATATTAAAAAGCTTTCTGCCAAAATGTTTGATGACTTGGTAGAGTATAGATATGACCTTTTGTCATGGATATACTTGATTTTTAATATTGAATATATCAAAGCAAGTGTTGTGCGCAATTAATTCCTGCGTTTTGCACTTGCTTTTTTTGTTGTTTCGGAATTCCGTTTTGCTTTTTAAAAAATCTACTACGTTAGGAGATATGAAAATGGGAAAAGCGCTAATTATCGGGGCTGGCGGCGTAGCATCTGTTGCTGTCCATAAATGTGTTCAAAACAGTGAAGTATTTGAAGAAATCTGTATTGCAAGCCGTACAAAATCAAAATGTGATGAATTAAAAGCAAAGCTTGATGGCGGCAAGACTAAAATTACTACTGCCCAAGTGGATGCGGATAATGTAGAAGAGTTAATCGCATTAATTAATGAAGTAAAACCGGATATCGTAATGAACTTAGCATTACCATACCAGGATTTAACGATTATGGATGCATGTCTTGCAACAAAGACACACTATATGGATACTGCAAACTATGAGCCAGAAGATACAGCTAAATTCGAATATAAATGGCAGTGGGAATACAAAGAGCGCTTTGAAAAAGCCGGTATTACAGCCCTTTTAGGCAGCGGCTTTGACCCAGGTGTAACAGGCGTATTCTCCGCTTATGCATTAAAACATTATTTTGACGAAATCGAATATATCGACATTCTTGACTGTAACGGCGGCGACCATGGCTATCCTTTCGCAACAAATTTCAACCCTGAAATTAATATCCGCGAAGTTTCTGCTAACGGACGTTACTGGGAAAATGGCGAATGGATCGAAACAGAGCCAATGGAAATCAAGCGCGAATACGACTTTGCTGAAGTTGGCAAAAAAGATATGTACTTGTTATATCATGAAGAGCTTGAGTCTCTAGCTCAAAACATCCCTGGACTTAAGCGTATCCGTTTCTTCATGACATTTGGCCCAAGCTATCTGATGCACTTGAAGGCCCTTGAAAATGTAGGAATGACTTCTATTGAGCCAATTGAATTTGAAGGTAAACAAATTATTCCTCTTCAATTCTTGAAGGCTGTATTACCAGATCCAGCCTCCCTTGGACCTCGTACAGTTGGTAAAACAAACATCGGCTGTATTTTCAGAGGGAAAAAGGATGGAAAAGACAAAACATATTATGTCTACAATGTATGTGACCACCAAGAGTGCTATAAAGAAGTAGGCTCTCAAGCCATTTCTTATACGACAGGTGTTCCTGCAATGATCGGTGCTGCAATGATCCTAACTGGCAAATGGAATAAAGCTGGTGTCTTCAATATTGAAGAATTTGATCCAGATCCATTCATGGAAGAGTTAAACAAATGGGGACTTCCATGGGTAGAAGACTTTAATCCAGTTCTAGTTGATGATGAGCCTGCTGAGAAAAAAGCAACGGAGCTTGTAAAATAAGATGCGGTTTGAAGAACTACCAACACCGTGTTATGTCATCGATGAAGGTCTCGTCGAACGAAATCTAAAAATCCTAAACGGTGTTATGCAGCGTACAGGAGCAAAGATTGTTTTGGCACAAAAGGCATTTTCTATGACAACAATGTATCCCCTCATTGGAAAATATTTAAGTGGAACGACAGCAAGTGGATTATTTGAAGCACGTTTAGGCTATGAGGAAATGGGCAAAGAAAATCACGTCTTTGCCCCCGCCTACCGTGAAGATGAAATAGATGAAATTATCTCGATTTGTGATCATATTATCTTTAATTCGTTCTCACAGTTGGAGAAGTTTAAAGATAAAGCTCTAGAAGCCGGCAAAAAAGTGGGCTTGCGCATTAATCCTGAATGCTCTACACAAATAGGACATGCAATCTATGACCCGTGTTCACCAGGTTCAAGATTTGGTGTCATTAAAGAGCATTTCCGTCCCGATTTACTGGATGGCGTTTCAGGACTGCATTTCCATACGCTTTGTCAGCAAAACTCTGATGACTTAGAAACCACTTTAAATGCGGTGGAAGAAAAGTTCGGCGAGTGGCTTCCGCAAATGCAGTGGATCAACTTTGGCGGCGGTCATCATATTACAAGAGAAGATTATGATATTCCTAGATTAGAAGCTTGTATTAAGAGAATGCAGGAGAAATACGGTTTAGAAGTGTATCTAGAGCCGGGTGAAGCGGTAGCTCTTAACGCGGGCTATCTAGTTACAACCGTACTTGATACCCATCAAAATAAAATGGATCTTGCCATTCTTGACACATCTGCATCCTGCCATATGCCGGATGTATTAGAAATGCCTTATCGTCCTCCTCTTTTTGGCTCAGGAGAAGCAGGAGAAAAACCTTATACTTATCGACTAGGCGGACAAACTTGCCTGACAGGCGATATCATCGGGGATTACTCCTTTGATGAGCCGCTAAAGAGCGGTGACCGTTTAGTATTTGGCGATATGGCCATCTATACAATGGTCAAAAACACCACATTCAACGGCATGCCATTACCAGCCATCGCGGTCCAAAAAGCAGATGGCGACTGTGAAGTTGTACGCGAATTTGGCTACCAAGACTTTAAAATGAGATTAGCTTAAAATACGCAGAGATATACGCAGAGGGACGGTTCTCAT
>NZ_JBALNF010000031.1:0-47260 GCF_036962465.1 Neobacillus vireti | reverse complement strand
GAGAACCGTCCCTCTGCTTTTGATTTTTCATATACTGTGAAGGAGTTTGTCCGGTGAATTTCTTAAATACTCTTGTAAAGTAATTTAAATCGTTATATCCCACCATTAGTGCGATATCGGTGACTGTGGTGCTTCCAGCCTGTAGATGCAGTTTAGCTTCCTCCACTCTTTTTTGATTGATGTAGTCAATGATTGTTAAGCCACTATCCTGCTTAAATTTACGAGATAAATGGGAAGGATTGACGTGTAAGGCAGCAGCGATATCACTTAAAGTTAAGGGCTTTTCCAAATTCAAGTGGATATAGTCCAACGCCTTTCTAACAATCATGCTGAAATTCTTGGTTGAGTGTTTCTGAACGAGGTCACAGTATTCATTCATCATTTCGTATGCTAACTTTTTCAAATAGGGAAGGTTTGGCGCTCGTTCAATTAAAATGGCAAATTTCTCTGATGCATGGTGAACACTGATTGGCCGCAGTCCTCCTTTTTCAGCGGAAAGCCTGCATATCGTATTAAGAACAAACAGTATATTTTTAGCAGAACGAAAAGGGCTCTCCGGAATGCGGTCCGAAAAGTCCAGCAGGTCTTTAACCTCCTTAGATAACCAGGTAATTTCTTCTTTATCCCCTTTTTCTATCGCCCTCATTAATCTCTTTTCTGCTTTATATCTCTCCTCAATCATGTTTTTATCTTCTTCGTAAAGAACCTTGTGAACTACATCTGATGTTTTCCTTACTTCACTATTTACTAATCTTCCATCTATATAGGAATGTTGGCACATATTAACCAGCAGATCACCCAGATAGGTTGACTTATTACTGCCAATAATTGAAAGCGACTGATAATAGTCGTGAAGATGTTTCCGCTCACTTACCGGAAGCCTATGTTTTGAGATAAGATCACTAATGAGCTCATTGGAGGGGATACTAGATAAAAACGGACCCAAAACCATAAATCCCATATATTGATGATTACTCCAAATCCCTGCTGCTAAGGATTCAAGCCCAATGCTATTTATGTAATGAAAATACTGGTCGTTCTCTGCCATCATTAATTTTTCATTCATTGTTGGATCATCATTGGCGAAGGGTTGAAGGAGCAGGGGTGTTTGAATTTGTGATTTTTGAAAGATGATATTCTCCTCGCGGTCTATAATCTTTACGTCTAAATAAGTAATCGAATGCAGCAGCTTTCCTTTTTTAATGATTTCCATCATAGATTCATCTCCACTAGTTTATTTCCCCTATTAAAACCGTTCAGAAGATAATATGCAATATTTATACTAATAAAGTCAAATTTGTATGATTACTAAATGAAAACGTATACTATAATGAATTTGGTTTAAACGATATTTAGGAGGAAGTCAAATGAGAAAAGTCTTAAATATTAATGCTAATTGGAAATTTATTAGACAAGATGAAGAGAATGTACAAGCAATAAGCTTTAATACAGAAGATTGGCAGGAGGTTCAAATCCCTCACACCTGGAATGCCATCGATGGTGCCAATGGCTTTGATTATTATAAAGGTGCCTGCTGGTATCGAAAGGAATTTGTACTAGATGCAATAGAACAAGGAAATAGAGTATATATTGAGTTTAATGGCTCTAATAGTATTACGGATGTATTTGTAAATGGCCGCCATCTTGGGCAGCACCGCGGCGGTTACTCGATTTTCCGTTTTGACATTACAGATGACGTCGCGTTTGGTAAAAGGAATATCCTATCCGTCAAAGTAGATAATACCGTTGTTGATGATGTGTATCCACAGATGGCCGATTTCACTTTCTACGGCGGGATCTATCGTGATGTAAATCTCGTGATTGCGAATTCCATCCACTTTGATTTACTAGATTATGGTTCCAAGGGTGTTTATATCATTCAAGAAAATATCTCAAACGAGCAAGCTGTTTTAACGATCAAATCTAAGGTTGCAAATGACCTTGACGTAGAAAAAAAGTAAGAGTTTGGGCGGATATCTTAGATGCTAATGGCAAGGTTGCAGCCTATGGAGCAAAGGAAGTCCTTCTTGCAGCAGGGGAAACCACTGAAGTAGAAATACCTGTTACAATTGAGAATCCGATATTATGGAACGGAAAAAAGAACCCATACCATTATGAAGCGGAAGTCTCATTGGTCAGCTTTAACGATACTCTTGATGCACTAACAATTCCATTTGGGGTAAGATACTTCCACGTTGACCCGGAAAAAGGGTTCTTTTTAAATGGAGAACCACTCAGATTGAATGGCGTATCGAGACACCAGGACCGCAAAGACATGGGCTGGGCCATTACGAAAAAAGAGCACCTAGAAGATATGGAACTAATCAAAGAGGTTGGCGCCACTTCAATCCGTTTGGCCCACTATCAGCACGATCAGTTTTTCTATGAACTTTGTGATCAGGAGGGTTTGGTTATTTGGGCTGAGATTCCCTTTATCTCGGTCATGTCAAAACATGAGCTAGAAGGAATTAATGCCAAGCAGCAAATGACCGAATTAATCCGACAAAATTTCAACCATCCTTCGATTATGTTCTGGGGAATTCAAAATGAAATTCAAATCAGCGGAGAGCGCCCCGAGCTGAGAAGATTAGTCAATGAATTAAACGAGCTTACGAAAAAAGAAGACCCTACTCGTTTAACGACCATGGCAAATGTCATGTTTGTCCCTGATAAAGATGAATACAATTATGTGACGGACGTGGTTGGCTATAATAAGTATTACGGCTGGTATCAAGGAAAAGCGGAAGATTTCGCTGATTGGTTAGACGGTTTCCATCAAACCAACCCGCAAGTGGCTCTAGGTATCTCCGAGTATGGAGCAGAAGGAATCCTGCAATATCATACCAATCATCCGCAGGTAAAGGATTATTCAGAGGAATATCATGCTCTTTATCATGAAAAAGTATGGGGAATTTTCTCAAAGCGTCCATACCTATGGTCAACGTATGTGTGGAATATGTTTGATTTTGGGGCTAATATCCGCGACGAAGGCGGCGTTCAGGGTCGAAACAACAAGGGGCTGATCACCTATGACCGCAAAATTAAAAAAGATGCTTTCTACATGTATAAAGCAAACTGGTCTGATGAGAAGTTCGTTCACATCACGAGCAAGCGCTACGTAGAACGGATGGATGACCAAATCACCATCAAGGTTTATTCAAACTGTGACAAGCTGACTCTTTATGTTAATGGCAAAGAGATTGGAACGAAAACAAGTGACAATCATGTGTTTATTTTTGAAAATGTGGGGTTAGCAGAAGGAATGACCGAAATCAAGGTGACTTCCAACCAAGATGGCGTCATTCTTGAAGATACAGCTAGGTTTACTAAAGTAGCCCAGCCAAATCCAAGCTATGAAGCTCCAGAAGAAGATAAAGGCGGAGTAGTCGGAAACTGGTTCCAAATGCCAGACATTGAGGATGTCGAAGTAGAAGAAATCGAAATCACTGATGACGTCTATTCCACACGTGATACCTTTAAAGCATTAATGGAAAATGAAGAAACAAAAACAATCCTAGAAAAATATCTAGGCAACTTTACTGAACATCCAATGTACGGAATGGCAGCAGGAATGCAAGTCGACTTCATCGCCTCCATGGCACCAGAACAATTTACCGATAAAATGATATACACCTTAAATAAAGAGTTAACAAAAGTTCAGAAGTAAGCGCAGGGACGGTTCTCCTGCTTCGAAAGAAGCAGGAGAACCGTCCCCTTGTTTTACACTGGGGTTACCTTAACGGCACTTAATTTAAACCCAGGCATCCTGCAGACAGGGTCTAATTCTTCTCCGACAAGATCATTCACATTTTGGGAGTCTGACCAATGAAATGGAACAAAAATGGTATCCGGACGAATCGCCTCAGAGTATTTGCTTCTAACCATTATACTTCCTCTTCGAGATTCAATTTTAACTAAGGATTGATCTACAATTTGATAATTCCTCGCCGTTGTCGGATGAATTTCCATATAGGATTCAATATTTCTAGCAGCTAGGGCTGGACTTCTCCTTGTTTGAACTCCGGTTAAGTAATGAGACAGAACTCTTCCTGTTGTCATATACAAGGGATACTCACTGCATACCTCTTCCTTTGGAACAATAGGTTTGTTGGGCACTACAACCATTACAGCCTTGCCATCAGGATGAGCGAAGGACGTTTCAAACAGCCTCATGGTCCCTTTATGGTCAAGATCAGGACATGGCCACAGAATGCCGCCTTCCTTACGCAGCCTTTCATAGGTAATTCCGTAATAATCCGCGATTCCACCCCGGCTTGCCACTCTTAATTCATTAAAAATTTCCTCAGCAGATGAAAAGGAAAAGTACTTTTCTTTCCCCATCACTCGGGCAATCTCCACAATGATTTGCCAGTCATGCTTCACTTCACCCGGGCATGGGCAGCTCGCTTCCCGTAACGTTACCCTTCCCTCCACATTCGTCATGGTCCCTTCATCCTCTAAGTAAGATGAGGCGGGCAGAATTAGATCTGCTAGTTTGGCTGTCTCGGAAATAAACAGATCAACCGCGACAAGAAATTTTAGCTTTTTTAATGTGGTCTTAACAAAATGAGCATTTGGATTGGAGACGATGGGATTGGAGCACATCAAAAACATCCCCGTAATTTCTCCTTCATCGATTTTCTCCATTATTTCATAGGCCGAGACGCCTTTCCCAGGCAAGTCCTTGGGATTGATTCCCCAAACATTTGCTATATGTGTTCGATGTGCTTCGTTTTCAATCAATCGGTACCCGGGAAGCTGGTCAGCCTTTTGGCCATGCTCTCTCGCTCCTTGACCGTTTCCTTGTCCGGTAATCGCCCCAAAACCACAATTCAGCTTTCCGAGCTTCCCGGTTGCTACAAGGAGATTAAGGAAGTTACGGACCGTGGCCGAACCATCTGTTTGCTGCTCAACTCCTCTCGCGGTAAAAATCATTCCTGTTTCTTCCTTGCCAAACGAAATGGCTGCTTCTCGAATTTGGTTTATCGAGACACCTGTCATTTCTTCTATTTCCTCTAACTTTAATGACCTTACATACTCTTTAACCTCATCAAAACCATTCGCACGTTCTTGAATAAATGCCTCATCGGTATAATTCTCTTCAATTATCACCTTTAACAGCCCGTTTACTAGTGCTGCATCTGTTCCCGGCTTTACTTTTAAATGTAAGTCTGCGAGTTTCGCAGTCGACGTTTCCCGTGGATCAATCACAATAATAAATGCCCCATTTTCTTTTGCCTTTTCGAAATAGGGCATGATCGTTGGCTGGCATTCCGCTACATTCGTTCCGGCTAATATGATACAGCGTGTAAAGGGAATTTCAGCGAGACTATTGGTAAATCCTCTGTCCATCCCAAAGGTTTGACTGGCGGCTGAAGCAGCGGCCGACATACATAATCGGCCATTATAATCGATATACTTCGTCTGTAAGGCTACTCGTGCAAATTTACCAAGGATATAGGCCTCCTCGTTCGTAATGGAGGCACTTCCGTACACAGCTAAGGCATTTAATCCGTCTTCCTCTTGTATTCTAGTAAATTGATCTTTAATCTGTTCCAATGCCTGTTTCCACGTAATTTGAACAAATTCTCCATTTACTTTTAACATCGGATATTTTAAACGTTCCTTATTAAACGCATGCTGGTAGGCATTCATGCCTTTGACGCAGACACGCCCCTGGGTGGTTGGATTATCTATTCCAACCGTTTTATATTGCTTTCTTGAAACTATAGATTGTTCGATCAGTTGCATCTTGCACTGCATACTACAAAAGGGACATTGTGTATTATATATTTTTTCCGTTTGTACTTCCTTTTGCTTTTTTCGGAAATACTTTAACATTAATTCCGTCACAATTCCTCACCTTTTCTAACTGATAGTTCTTCATCCAGGCGCTCTAGTAATTCCTGACGAAGCTCTTGGTCGAATAATACTTCTCTGACATGAATTAAGCCCATTCTTTCAATCCACTGCCATGTTTGCTCCTGGTAATGAGCTGATTCCCGATAATATTGAATCAGCCCCCTAATGATTTGAACAGCTTCTTTATCCGTGGGGACAACGGCTAATAATTCTCCTGCTTGAATCATACTCCCGCTGCTGCCTCCCACATAAATTTCCCAGCCTAATCCTGTTCCAATGACACCAATATCCTTAATTGTAGAGCCTGCTCCGTTATGCA
Source organism: Neobacillus vireti (assembly GCF_036962465.1). GTDB lineage: Bacteria > Bacillota > Bacilli > Bacillales > Cytobacillaceae > Neobacillus > Neobacillus vireti_B. The sequence continues at coordinate 41,079 of NZ_JBALNF010000031.1, read as the reverse complement.
TACAGGTGGAGACAGCTATCTTTAACAGGCAGGGCATAGCTAAAAGCGCTAATCCCTTTTTAAAAGCAGCCGCTAATTTCAGGGATCGCTGTTTATCACATTGGCAATTGTATTCCTCTATGCATGTGATGATCTTGTCACTGCCTCGTTCTCTGTCATCTTCCGGATAAATCATTCCTAGGTAATAGTTGATTGCAGGACGACAAATGCTGCAGCCATTCTTGGTATTCCAATTCAGCTTTTTTATTGCTTCTATGAAGGTAATGACACCGAGCTCCAGCAGCTCTTGTACGATTTCATCCTCTGTTAGGGAGGTGCAGGAGCACATTGATTTCTGTTTGCTGATTTCATTACATGCATCGCTCTTCATATAGGCTAGCAGTTCCGTAACTAAAGATTTACAGCCACCGCAGGAGCTTGATGCCTTCGTCCATTTTTCCACTTGGTCAACGGTGGTCAATCCCTTTTGTTGAACTGCTTCCAATATCGCTCCCTTTGTCACCGCATTACAGTTACAAACTAGTTCACTAAGAGGCATCGCAGCAACTGAATAACCGGTCTCACTTGCTGATTGCAATAAAGCCATTTTTTCAAGGTCTGATACTTCCCGCTGCTTGACGATCATATCTAGCAATTTTGTACGTTCCCTTGTATCTCCAAAAAGAACAGTACCAATCAATTTGTGACCTTGAAAGACCAATTTTTTATAGACTCGATTAACCTCATCGTATAGTTTAATAGACTTCGACAAGATATCGTCATGGAACTTTCCAGCAGAAAACACCTCTATCCCTGAAATTTTTAATTGTGTGGAAAGAACAGAGCCCTTATAGCCTTGGTCTCCGATGCCGCAGATATGTTTGGCTGCTATTTTTCCTTGTTCATATAGAGGCTTTACAAGTCCATAAACATGGCCGTGATGTTCCACGCATTCGCCGACAGCATAAACATTCTCTGCGCTTGTTTGTAAAAAGTCATTCACGAGAATGGCACGATTCGTTTCAATTCCACTTTCCCTTGCTAATTGGATATTCGGTCTAATGCCTGCCGCCATCACCACCAAATCCGCATCACTCTTGGTCCCGTCTTTAAAAACCAGTCCTTCTGCCCGGCTGCCGCCGGTAATTTCCTGCGTTTGTTTTTCAAAAAGAAACTTCATTCCTTGTTTCTCCAATTCAACTTGAAGCATCCTCGCTGCCGTATGATCTAACTGCCGTTCTAATAAATAACTGCCAATATGGACCACACTCACATCCATTCCTAGGTTGAGAAGCCCTCTTGCCGCTTCAAGCCCTAACAAACCTCCACCAATAACAACCGCCTTTTTAAAACGCTTCGCTGCTGCCATCATCATCTGACAGTCTTCAATTGTTCGAAACGCCGTAACCCCCTTTTTATCCACACCCGGAATGGGGGGAAGAAATGGAATTGACCCAGTCGCTATAATGAGGCGATCGTAGGGAACCTCTTGGTTTTTATCGGTCTTTACAACCTGTTTTACCGTATCAATTCCCACAACTGTTTCCCCTGTAAACAGTCTAATTTGGTGCCTTTCATACCAATTACGATTATTTAGCGTAATATCCGCAAGTGCAGTATCGCCTTGCAGCACCGTCGACAACAGTATCCGATTATAGTTCACATGTGGCTCACTGCCAAAGATTGTCATATCAAAACCCTCAGGATCTATAGTTAAGATCTCCTCAATACAACGCACCCCAGCCATCCCGTTGCCTATTAATACTAGCTTTAGCTTCTTCATAACTAACCTCCAGCATTGTAAGAGTACCTGCCAATCGCATGAATAACGTTTATTATTTCATAAGTTAAATGATTAGAAATCAATCATGTTAAATTTCCTAACACAAAAGTTTTTATGTTAGAGGACCTTACATCATTCATGACAAAAAACCAGAGGCAGACTATTCTAACAACATGCAAAAAATTTAAAAAGGCTGGAGGGTCCTAAATGAAAAATAAGGTGAGTCTGATCTCATTTATACTGTTGCTTGGGAAAGTTATCTTTTCCAAAAAGCCTAATATCGGCTGGTAAAACGATGCTAAATGTAAAAGCAGTTGTCCCTATTTACTGGACTAAAGGAGGAGATGTAGAGGATGAAGTTAGCAGAGCTAAGAAAAAGTGGTCATACACCGTCATTGGTTGCTTCATTTTTATATTTTGATGTCAGTTTTATGATTTGGGTAATATTAGGAGCACTTGGAGTTTTTATTACGAAAGACTTCGGCTTAACTCCGGCGCAAAAAGGCTTCATTGTAGGGGTTCCCATACTTAGTGGTTCCTTCTTCCGCTTAATCCTCGGTCTGCTGACAGATCGAATTGGGCCCAGAAAAACAGCTATTATAGGAATGCTTGTCACGATGGTCCCTCTCGTTTGGGCATGGTTATTTGGGAAGACATTAACAGAGCTTTATATAATAGGAATTCTTCTTGGTGTAGCAGGAGCAAGCTTTGCAGCGGCTATTCCAATGGCTAGCCGCTGGTATCCTCCTCATTTACAAGGATTAGCAATGGGAATTGCAGGTGCCGGTAACAGCGGAACCCTGTTCGCCACACTTTTCGGTCCCCGTCTTGCAGAAAAGATTGGCTGGCATAATGTAATTGGATTAGCGATCATTCCTCTTTCTATTGTCTTTATCCTTTATATCGTTATGGCAAAAGATGCACCACTAAAGTCTTCAGCAAAGAAGCCAGCCGGATATTTCACTGTTTTTAAACAGAAGGATACCTGGTATTTCTGCCTGCTTTACAGTGTGACCTTTGGTGGATTTGTAGGGTTATCAAGCTTTTTAAGCATCTTTTTTGTTGATCAATATCAATTATCAAAGGTTAGTGCTGGCGATTTTGTCACTCTGTGTGTGGCAGCTGGAAGTTTTTTCCGTCCTGTTGGCGGGGCGATTGCTGATCGAATTGGCGGGATCCGTCTCTTGACCTTTTTATTTATTGCCGTAGCCCTATGCATGTTCGGCGTAAGTCAGCTTCCATCTCTCCCGCTTGTCACGACGTTATTATTTTTCGGAATGCTTTTCCTTGGGATGGGAAATGGAGCTGTCTTTCAATTAATACCGCATAGATTCCAAGCGGAAATAGGCACGATTACGGGGATTGTAGGAGCAGCTGGAGGCGTTGGCGGGTTCTTTGTTCCTAATATTCTCGGAACGCTTAAACAAATAACAGGAACCTACACAACAGGTTTTATGGTATATGCGGGAATTGGTTTAGCTGGTTTGGTGATCATATTACTCGCTAAGCAAGCTTGGCAAAAAGCATGGACATCCAAAGAAGTCTCTGAGCAACTATAAGATCACTTATCGTTAGGGACGACTGTTTTCGCAGGATGCGAATTACCAATCTTTATCCCAACCACTAAACTTAAACCAGCCTATTATTCATATTTGCGATAATTTGTATGTCTTTTTATCTATCTTTTGTAGATATATAGACTAACATCTAAGTGAAATTTTGGTATTATCTTGGTATAATTGAAATAGTAATAAATACTCTAATAGATTACTAGATTCTTATTTTGAATAATTTTAATATTAGGAATCTTTCAATTATCCTTGAGGTGAAGGTCTTGCATAAAGTTAAAGTCATCATTGGAAGCAGTCTTATTGTAATCATTGCACTAGTATTTGCCGGCATTTACTACCACCAATCAACCAGGTTCAATGCGCATATCATGATCAATCACACAAAGGTGGGCGGATTGACGGCTGATAAAGCATTAAAAAAATTAACATCCACTGTATTAAAAAACGATGTCTTTGTCGGAGAAGATCGAATTTTCAACGGAAAAGATACGAAGATGGAATTTACCGGTAACGATTTACCTAGTGTAAAGAGATTTTTAAAAAGCCAACAGACATTTTGGCCCTCCTCAAAGGAAATAAATTTTTCACTACAGCCAGGAAAAATGGACCAGTATCGCAGCCAAACAATGAAAAAGCTTGTAGAGGCTAAGCTCATTTCCATGAATAAGAGCTTACTAGCCCCGAAAGATGCAGAAGCTCGTTTAGTGCAAGGAAAAATTATTGTCTCGAAAAGCGTTGCTGGGAAACAGTATGATGTTGCACAATTAATAAAAAGTTTTCAAAAACAGGAATATACAAGTGAGATCCACTTAAAACCTGAATATTTGCAGCCAGTCAAAGCAGGCAGCTCAATTGTAAAAAAGGAAAAGACAATCTTGCAGAAACTTGTTCAACGTACCGTTGATTATAAGGTACAGGACAAAGTCTATTCTTTAACAGGCAGTGGTTTGATAAAAAATGCATCGGTGACAAAAGAGATGCAAGTAATCATTGAATCAGATGGTATTAAAGACAAGCTGAGTAAAATTAATAATTCTCAATCGACATTAAATAAAAATTTCCATTTCAAAACTCATTCAGGTTCAGTGGTAACAGTTAAAGGACAATCATATGGCTGGGCCATAAATGTCACAAAGGAAACGAAGCGGGTACAGGAGGCCTTTGAAACCGGGAAAAAGTCACTTGAAGCGGACCATATTTATGGAGTTGGCTGGAGTACTTATGGTACAGGCTATAATGCAAAAAGCAATGATGGCATTGGTCATACTTATGCTGAAGTGTCTATTGCAGAGCAGCGTATTTGGCTTTATAAGAATGGGAAATTAACCTTTACCACCAATGTGGTCACCGGCAGACATAATACCCATGAAGATACACCGACAGGAGTATGGTATGTTATGTATAAAGAAACACCATCCATTCTTCAGGGCAGTGAAGTGGGAAATGCAAATTATTCTGTTAAGGTTCAATATTGGGCACCATTTACCCTAAGTGGATGCGGGTTCCACGATGCCAGCTGGCGAAGAAATTGGGCAAGTACTGCTTACCTAACCGCAGGGTCTGGCGGCTGTGTCAACACTCCATCAAGTGCTATGAAAGTCGTGTATGACAATCTTAGTAAAAATGAACCAGTTGTCGTTTACTAAACGTGATCCATTTTATTGTGTTAACCTAAAAAACAAAAAATCGAATTTACGATTTTTTGTTTTTTTTTACCCTTTGAAAGTGGATGAAGGAGAAAAACAAATCACCTCTACTATGCAATTGAACTGAAGGTGTAGGGAAGGCAATTGCTGAATCAAACGTTCCCCGTGAGGATTACGTAATCTCTCCACCGATGAACAGGCTGCCAGTTCAACAGCTTTTTTGCCTTTTCATTGTCTAACAATGGTGCAAAACCTGCTAAATTCTTACGAAAATCCTTAACATCCGGATAGCAAATTTCCATTAATTGTTTACTTTCAATGTCCATACTGGTTTCATCTGCACCAATATTAAGGGCAACTGAACCGAGTCCGGCCGTCTCAATGGCCAGCCGGTAAGCAGTCGCAGCATCTCTTGTATCAATATAACTCCAAAGAATGGTTTTTCTTTGTTCAGGGTCATGGATAAATCCAGGGAAGTTTTTGTACATTTCAGGAGAAATGACATTTCCTAATCTGAAGGACACTACCTGCATACCTGTTCTTCGGTGAATCATATCGGCTGTTTTTTCATTCACAATCTTGGATAATCCATAACTTTCTTCCGGCAGTTGTGGATGTTCTTCATCTATCGGTACATATAGAGGCTGCAGATTCTGCTTTGAAAAACAAATACCATAGGATGACTCACTTGAAGAAATGACAGCCTTTTTAATTCCTAAATTCCCAGCGGCTTCTAAAATGTTATAGGTGGACATGACATTGTTTTGAAAGGTCACTTCATTCGGATGGGAGTATGCAACTGGGATAGCTGCGAGATGAATGACAGCATCCGCACCAGCCAATACTCCATATACCTCACCTAGTTTGGTTAAATCGGTAATAACGGTCCGGCAAAGCTGTTCTTGAGGATATTTCATATCGGCATTGACAACCTCATATCCATGATCCAGAAATTCTTTTATGACGTCTCGACCCAGAAGCCCGCTTCCACCTGTTATGACTACTTTTTTCATGTCTACTCCTCACTTTCCAACATGTCACGATTCAGTGATTGACATTTGTTTGTTGTTTGCATAAACTAAGTATATTACAAAGGTTTTTATTTTCAAGCATTTTGTTTTACTATCTGTTCTTTATAAAACGCTTCCTATCGAGCACTATCTTCATGCCTATAAACTATTAAAATCTTAAAATAGTAAGGAGATTAAAAGATGGCAAAAATCGTAAAACCCAATAAACCCTTAGTGGAACATATCTATACAGCCGATCCTTCGGCCCATGTATTCGAAGGTAAAATTTATATCTATCCTTCCCATGACCTTAGTCATGAAGGACCTCTAACCCAGGACGGGGAACACTATGCAATGGAAGATTATCATGTTCTCTCGATCGAGGATTTTAGCTCTCCTTGTGTAGACCACGGAAAAGTGCTCCACGTGAAGGATGTACCATGGGCAAAGAAACAGTTATGGGCACCCGATGCTGCCTATAAAAACAATAAATATTATTTATTTTTCCCTGCCAAGGATCACAATGATATTTTCAGAATCGGGGTTGCCACTAGCTTAAATCCTGCTGGCCCTTTCATACCAGAAGAAAATTACATACCAGGCAGCTTTAGCATTGATCCTGCTGTTTTAGTGGATGATGATCAAAAGGCCTATATGTATTTCGGCGGACTCTGGGGAGGACAATTAGAAAAGTGGCAGACAGATACTTTTCTTGCTGACGGGGAAGGTCCTGCTGAGTCAGAACCTGCTTTAGGGCCCATGATAGCGGAATTAACGGAAGATATGCTGACTTTTAAAGGAAAACCGCAAGAGATCTCCATTGTGGATGAAGAAGGTAATCCAATCCTTGCTGGAGATGAGGAAAGAAGATACTTTGAAGGTCCATGGGTCCATAAGTACAATGGAAATTATTATCTCTCTTATTCTACTGGAACTACACATACCATTGCGTATGCAATGAGTAAAAGTCCACAAGGTCCATTTGTTTTTAAAGGGACCATCCTTACTCCTGTAATCGGATGGACAACCCATCATTCTATTGTGCCATTTGGCGATAAGTGGTATTTATTTTATCATGATAGTTCTTTATCAAATGGAATAGACCACCAGCGCTGCGTAAAATACACAGAACTAAAATATAACGAAAATGGGACCATCCAAACGATTGATCCCTATAATGAAAATGAATAAAAACGGGAAAACCAACAAGTAAAATATTTTCAGTAGTTTAGGCCATCTCTAAGAGTTGGCCTTTTTTACTTCATAAAATTGGTGGAACCCCCGCCGGCATCTTCAATAGAGAGATTAAGGACAATGGCCTCAAAAATATAGAATATAGCCCAAAGGTTTAGCAAATCCAGTGTGTAAAGTGAGGTCCTAAGTACTATAAGAGAAAATGCCAATCTTAGGAAGTTAGTGTTATGATATAAATATAATACTAGAAAGGAGCATCAGGATGGATCAAGATATTCTAGTTCGGAATAATGTGAAGGTCAAAGGCCAAGGCCGACAATCGATTATTTTTTCTCCGGGCTTTGGCTGTGATCAAACGGTATGGAAGTCAGTGGCCGGCGCATTCGAAAAAGATTACCAAGTCATTTTATTTGATTATGTAGGTTCGGGGCGTTCAGACATTCGTGCTTATGACTCAGAAAAATATAGTAGTCTTCATGGCTATGCACAAGATGTACTCGACATTTGTTCAGCCTTAGATCTAAAAGAAACTGTATTTGTTGGACACTCTGTTGGGAGTATGATTGGTATACTGGCATCATTGAGGCATCCTGAGTACTTCTCTCATCTTGTTATGATTGGCCCTTCTCCATGCTATCTAAATGACCCACCGCATTATTACGGAGGCTTTCAAACAGAGGAGCTGTTAGGCTTAATTGATATGATGGAGAAAAATTACATAGGCTGGGCAAATATGTTTGCCTCTACGGTAACGAATAATCCGGAACGGCCGGAGGTTAAACTTCAGCTGGAGGAACGTTTTTGCTCCACTGACCCGATAATTGCCCGTCAATTTGCAGAGGCTGCCTTTTTCGCAGACAACCGCAAAGATTTAGGTAATGTAACTGTGCCATCACTTATTTTACAATGTTCAAATGATATTATCGCTCCAGCAGCAGTGGGAGAGTATGTTCATCAGCATCTTCCTAATAGTAGGCTGAAAATAATGGAGGCAACGGGACATTGCCCGCATATGAGTCATCCCAAGGAAACAATCGGTCTCATCCGTCACTACCTGGAGGATGCTTCCGCGGCAAGCAGCCTAGTGGTTGGAGGAGTTACTACTTAATGGACGAACAACTCGATCATGCACCTTGTGGATTTCTAACTCTATCAGAAGATGGTCTTATTTTATCCATTAATCATACACTACTTAAAATACTTGATTACACCCAAAATCCATTAAGAGGACAGCATGTCAATTCTATTCTCACTGTTCCAGCCCGTCTGTTCTTTCAATTCTACTTTTTTCCGCTCATAAAACTAGAACAACAGGTAGAGGAAATGTATATTTCACTCGTTTCTAGTAAGGGAGACGAGATTCCTGTTCTGATCAACGCTCTCCAAAAAAAGAGAAAAGGGACAACGGTATTGGAATGTATTCTGATCCCCATGCGTAAAAGAAGCGAATATGAAAATGAATTGCTGCTAGCGAAAAAGGAAACAGAAGCGGCATTAAAAGCAAAGGATCAAGCGAATGCAGAATTAGAGGCTACTCTTAAAAAGCTGGAAAAGCAAAAAGAAGAACTGCTTGAACTGAACAAACAAAATCACAAATATAAAATAGAAACAAAGAAAGAGTTGGAGCTTGCTAGAATCATTCAGGAAACTTCATTAACTAACCCGATTAACAACGAAAAAGTAGAAATGGAAGTATTCTATAATGCCTCTAGCGAATTATCCGGTGACATCTATGGGATTTATCAAATCAATCAGCATCACTATGGAATCATCCTGCTTGATGTGATGGGCCACGGGATTTCTTCAGCCTTAATTACGATGACTCTTCACTCTCTGTTTCAACGTTTACTATCAGCAGGAGTTGCGGTTGATACTGTGATGAAAGAGCTGGATCGCCACCTTCACAAATTGTTTCAGAACAATGAGGAAGCTAGGCATTATTCTACCGGTATCCTTCTTTCAATTGATACATCCAGACAAATAATAGAGTACATCAATGCAGGCCATCCGCCTGCTTTATGGCAGGACTCTGACGGAACACAATATGAATTATCTTCCACGGCCCCGCCACTTGGAACCTTTGAAGGTATAGAATTTAAGACTAAAACATTCACTTTCAGAGAGGGAGGCAGATTGCTTCTTTACACAGATGGTGTTGATCCCCTTGCTTCCAACCACTTAGCTCCTTTACTAAGGGAAACAGGCTCGTTACCTTTAGTAAAACTAAAAGAAAAAATTTTACAGTCCCTAAACCACGAAAAAAATATCTATCATAAGAGCGATGATGAAAGCTTTATTCTCATTGATTTAAAATAATAATCAACAATACTAAAAAATGTCCACGCTACGTGGACATTTTTTAGTATTTGTCTTTTTATGGTGTCAGGCACCAATATTATAATAAGGATTCTGCCCCGTCGATATAGACTTCGCTTCCGGTGATGTGGCTTGATTGGCTGGAGGCCAGGAATAGGACGAGGTCGGCGACTTGTTCAGACGTTCCTGCTTTATGTTCTAAAGGCTGGCTGCCTTGCGGGTATTCAACAGGTATTTCAATCTTTTTTAATTTCTCCTTCTCTTTCCATGTATTCTCATTGATATTCGTATCTATTGCTCCTGGACAGATCATGTTGACTCTGATCTTATAATTTGCGAGCTCAAGTGCTGCCATTTTCCCAAAGCCCATCTGGCCGATTTTAGATGTACTATACGCAGACATACCAAAGTTCTTATATACTCTGTTCCCATTAATTGAACTCGTAATAATGATACTGCCGCCCTTTGACTTTAAATGAGGAATGGCATATTTAACAGTTAGGAAGGTACTTGTTAAATTATTAGAAATAGTCAGCTCCCAATCTTTCGGGTTCAAATCCTCAATTGGAGCAACTTCCCCGTTAATGCCGGCATTCGCAAAAACAACATCTAGTCTTCCCCACTGGTCAACCGTTCTTTTGTAACATTCCTCTACTTCCTCCGGGTGAGAAACATTGGCTTCTAAGACAAGTGCCTCACTGCCCATTTCTTCAATTTGCTGTTTCACTTCTTCTACATTTTCTTTATGCAAATCGACTAGGGCAATCTTGCCTCCATTTTGTGCTAGCTTTATAGCAGCTGCTCTGCCGATCCCTGATCCAGCCCCTGTAACAAAAGCAACTTGATTTTGAAGTAGTTTCTCCACGAAAAAGCCTCCTTAAATGATGATGTATTTTACTATAACCATCCTCAAGGTTTTAAAACGGAAGAAACACATCTAATGTAAGAAATGGTCCAAATGTCCTGCTGTTTCTACTCTATTGAAATAATACCCCTTTCCCCCTGCGGAACTTTCCCCTGCTTCTTAATGTTTAATTTCGTTAAGTTTGTAAAAACAACAGGTGAAACAGTCGAAGATGTTGAATGTCTAATCTTTTCTAAATCAAATTTAATTATTTCTTGCCCTTTCGAGATGGAATCTCCATCCTTCACTAGGACAGTAAATCCTTCCCCTTTTAAATTTACGGTGTCCATACCAATATGAATCAGTATCTCATATCCTTGTTTTGATTTAATGCCCACTGCATGTTTTGTTGGGAAGACATTGATGATTTTCCCATCAACCGGAGAAACCACAGACCCTTTTGCAGGAATAATCGCAAATCCATCTCCCATCATTTTTTGTGAAAATACTTGATCCTCTACTTCAGTGATGGGAATAATTTCACCTTCAATCGGCATCACAAAATCTTGTTCACTTAACGGAAGATAGTTTTGAGCTCCAACAGTTAAATCCTGCGCCAAAGGGAGACTTTCTGGCTTTGTATCCAATCTCTTCATCGCATCCGCTACAAATTCAACTTCCGTCCCGACAATAATTTGCAGGTTTGTTTTGTTTAATTTCATCACACCCTTTGCCCCGTGAGATTTTAACGAAGAATCTCTTACTTTATCCATGTCTTTAACATTTAAACGGAGACGGGTGGCACAGTTATCAATATTGATAATATTTTCCTTGCCGCCAATATCATGAACAAAATGGTAAGCCATCGTGTCGTATTTATTTGATCCACTAACGGATTCGGTCGTTTGTTTTTCTTCCGATTCTTCTTCGTCTTCACGACCAGGCGTTTTAATATTAAACGCTTTAATTACACCGTAAAAAACAACAAAATAAACAACCCCGTAAATCAAACCAACTAGTAATAAAAGCAGCGGTTTGTGCGCAATATTAAAGTTTAAAATATAGTCAATGGCACCAGCTGAGAAGGTAAAGCCATCCTTAATCCCTAACAAAGTTACGATTACAAATGAAAGGCCTGTTAATAGAGCATGAATTCCATACAGCAACGGTGCAATAAACATAAAGGAAAATTCAATTGGTTCTGTAATACCTGTAATGAATGAGGTAAGTGCGACCCCAATAAACATACCGGTAATCGCTTTTCTCTTTTCCTTCTTAGCAGCTGCAATGATGGCAAGGGCTGCTCCAGGCAATCCAAACATCATGATAGGGAAGAAGCCCGTCATATAAGTTCCAGCCGTTGGGTCACCGGCAAAGAAGCGGGCAATATCTCCTGATTTACCCTGGAATGTCCCAAATTGAAACCAAAACAAACTGTTTAAAACATGATGAAGACCAAGCGGGATTAACAGACGGTTTAAAATCCCAAAGATACCTGCTCCAAGTGCTCCTAAACCAATGATCCAGTTACCGACCCCATTTATAGCATCCTGTATTGGAGGCCAGATAAATCCAGCAATGCCAGCAATGATAACCATAGTTACAGAGGTAATAATCGGTACAAATCGTCTTCCACTAAAGAAACCTAACCATTCAGGTAATTTGATATCATGAAAACGGTTATATAATAGTCCGGAAATAATTCCAGTAAGAATCCCTCCTAGGACCCCCATATTAATATCTTTATCAATGGCTAATGTGCCTTGCGTTAAAACCAAATATCCAATCGCCCCGGATAATGCGGCCGCTCCATTACTATCCTTTGCAAATCCCATGGCAACGCCAATGGCAAAAATTAAAGCTAAGTTTGCAAAAACGGCATTACCTGCATTTGCAATAAATGGGATATTAAGCAGATCCGGCTGACCAAAACGTAATAACAGACCAGCTGCTGGCAAAACGGCTATCGGAAGCATTAATGCTTTTCCAATTCGCTGTAAAAATCCTAACATGATACATCTCTCCTCTTTTTATGTGTAAGCGTTTTATATCACAGGGACCATCATACCATCCAACTATTATAGTTGTCTATACCAATAAATTTGAAATAATTGGTAAACAAGCAGATAATAAGCATATAATATTAGTAGATAACAATAATCCCTTTTAAAAATTGGTATAGACATCTATATTTTGTAAATGATAAAATTACAGTGTCTAGAAAGGGAGTAATGAACATGACTGCTAAATTTACACCTATTTTGCTCAAGGGAATTCAAATATATGCTGAAGGTCAATGGATTGAAGATGGATATATAAAAATTAAAGATCAAAAAATCGTGGAGTTAGGTCCAATAAAAAATCTTACATTCGAGGAAGAGGAAGAATGGGAGGCACTTGACATTCCTTCATCCTATCAGGCAGTTCCCGGTTTTATTGACGTTCACATTCATGGCGCCAACGGAGCCGATACGATGGACGCTACACAAGAAGCTTTGGATACTATGACTCAGGCGTTGCCAGCTGAAGGAACCACCAGCTTTTTAGCCACGACCATGACCCAAGAAGAAAAAAGGATCGAAGAAGCCTTACTAAACGCAGGTCACTATATTAAAAAAGATCAATCTCCAGGAAAGGCGGAAATACTCGGAATCCATCTTGAAGGTCCGTTTGTTAATAAAAAGAAAGCTGGAGCTCAGCCTATTCAACATATTGTTAATCCGAATCTGAAACTGTTTAAAAAATGGGAGGACCTCGCTAATCAATCTATTAAGCTTGTCACACTTGCACCCGAGCTGCCAGACGGGCTGGAGCTGGTAAGCTACTTAAAAACAAAGGAAATTATTGCTTCAATTGGCCACTCTGATGCAACATTTGAAGAGGTAATTCAGGCTATTGACGCTGGTGCAAACCATGTCACCCATCTATACAATCAAATGCGGAGCCTGCATCACCGTGAGCCTGGCGTGGTAGGAGCAGCCTTTTTAAGGGAAGAGTTAAAGGCAGAATTAATAGTGGATGGTGTGCATGTCCATCCTGAAATGGTGAAACTCGCCTACAAACAAAAAGGGAAAAAGGGAATTATTTTAATCACCGATGCTATGCGGGCAAAGTGTCTAAAAAATGGTCATTATGATTTAGGCGGACAGGATGTAGTCGTCCAGGATGGAAGAGCAACCTTAAGTGATGGAACCCTTGCAGGCAGTATTTTAAAATTGGGCCAAGGGATAAAAAATATAGTAGCTTTTACCGGATGCAAACTAGAAGAAGCAGTTGAAATGGCCGCGGTAAATCCAGCCAAACAACTGAAAGTATTTGATCGTAAGGGCAGCATTTCGAAAGGAAAAGATGCGGATATTGTAATCCTTGATGAGAACTTGGATGTCTATCTGACGATATGCCGCGGAAAGGTTGCCTATGCTAAGGGAGGAAAAACAAAATGAAGATTATAGAAGCAATAGATTATCAAGATATGAGTAAAATAGCCGCAGACTATATTATTCAAAAAGTGAATCAATCTCCGAAAATTAAGCTTGGGCTTGCCACAGGCGGAACACCTCTGGGTATCTATGCCAATATAATTGCTGATCATCAAAAGAATGGGACTTCGTACCGGGATGTTATGACCTTCAATCTAGACGAATATGTCGGGCTGTCCGGAGAAAATCCCAATAGCTATCGTTATTATATGGACCATAACTTATTTAATCAGATTGACATTAATAAAAATAACACATTTGTTCCACGTGGAACTACCGATAATGTCTTAAATGAATGCGCCCTTTATGAAGATTTACTGACTAAACATAACGGAATTGATTTACAGATTCTCGGGATTGGGGCAAATGGCCACATCGGATTTAATGAACCTGGAACGCCCTTTAATACTGCAACCCATGTGGTTGAATTAACAGCTTCCACAAGACAAGCAAATGCAAGATATTTTAACAGTTTGGAAGAAGTTCCGACAAAAGCCTTGACGATGGGAATAGCCACGATTATGAAAAGCAAAGAAATTCTCCTACTCATTTCCGGTGAACAAAAAAAGGATGCACTGAAGAGGCTTTTAACTGAAAATACGATCGATGAAAGATTTCCTGCATCCGTGCTGAAAAATCATCCATATGTTACAATTATTGCAGATAAGACTGCAATTGCTGGTTTAAAGGTTCACAGTTGAGTTCTCCTCTTTCGTGTCCTTTTAAACGAGAAGCAAACAGGTTTCCCGAGTTTAAATGGAAAGGATGCACGAGAGGAGTATGATCAAAAAGGATTCCCCCATCCCGATATATTATCAACTTCAAGAGCTTATAAAGGATTTAATTGAAAAAGGTGAGTTAAGACCAGGTGATTCCATTCCCCCTGAACGAGTGTATGCGGAAAAATATCAAATCAGCCGGATGACAGTGAGACAGGCTTTAACCCAGCTTGTGAACGAGGGCTATCTGCACCGAATCCAAGGCAAAGGGACTTTTGTGTCGGAGCGAAAAATTGAACAACCGCTCCATCGATTACGAAGCTTTACGGAAGATATGGTTGCTAGAGGGTTAAAACCAGGAAGTCAATTACTCTCCTTTGAAATTATTCCTGCAACTAGCCAAATTGCCAGTCAGCTCGGTATTCAAGAACATGGCCCCGTGTATGAGATTAAGCGTATTCGGCTGGCTGATGATGTTCCAATGGCATTAGAATCAAATTATATCTCAGCAAATCTTGTAAAAGGCCTAACAGAGCAGATTGTGAAAAAGTCTGTTTATGCCTTCATTGAAGAACAATTGAATTTTCAAATAGACCACGCTTCCCAAGTAATTGAATCATCAATTGCGAATCAAGTTGAAGCTAAATTTTTAAAAATAAAAAAAGGTGCCCCGATTATGCTTATTCAACAACAAACCTTTTTAAAGGATGGAACTCCTGTTGAATACGTCCGATCCTCTTATCGCGCAGACCGGTATAAATTTATGATTCAGATGAAGCGATAAAGTCGAAAAGCGGAGGCGACCTGGTCAATTTAAAAGAAGGTGTCCCAAAAGTATAACTTTTAGGGGCACCTTCTTATTTTTATACATTAAACTAGTCTGTTGATTTCCGCTCCAGGCGCTTCGCTTTCCGCGGGCGGTACGGGGAGCCTCCTCGTCGCTTCGCTCCTGCGGGGTCTCCTCTGCCCCGTACTCCCGCAGGAGTCTGCGCGCCTTCCGCTCCAATCAACAGAGTGTGCAAAAATTATTCATCAGTCACCTTTTATGTCAGCCTCTTTTGCGTGAGTTTGTCATTTAATGCCTATTGAGTTAAGAATATTATCTTTTTACTTCCATTTTCCCTGAAGCAATCGCCTCGAGCTCTTCCAACGCCGGTATACCTTCCCAGTCACCTTTAAATTGGGTTGCTAACGCTCCCATAATATTAGCTCGAGTTAAGGCCTTTTCCAAAGAAGATGTCGTCATAGAAGATTGATTATCTAAAAAGACAGAGACAAAGCCAGCCGCAAATGCATCTCCAGCACCGACTGTATCAATTACATGTTGAACCGAATAAGGAGCCACTTTCATTGAATTCCCGTCTATAAAACCAATCGAACCTTCTGCGCCAAGCTTTAATGCCACTACTTTTGGTCCCATTTCAAGAAATTGCTTACCGTAATCTTCTATTGATTGTTTCCCGATGAGAAACTCTGCTTCTTCTACACCCGGAAGAAACACATCGCATAATGGGATAAGAGATAGCAGCACCTTTCTTGCCTGCTCCTCACTCCAAAGCTTTCTCCTTAGGTTAGGGTCCAAAGAAATCGTTAATCCCATTTCTCTGGAAAGTTCCATTGTTTTTTGAATAGCCGCGGCAGCATTTTCACTTAATGCAGGGGTTATTCCTGTAACATGTAAGTGCTTTGCACCTTCTAGCCACTCTGGACGAACATCAGACGGTTCTATTTTGCTGGCTGCTGAGTTTTTTCGGTAATAGTACACGGTTGGATCTCCAAATGCTTTTGTTTCCTTAAAGTAAACAGCTGTAGGCGCCCCTTCATCGTGGAGGGCATGGGATACATCTACCCCTTCGCCGGCAAGCGTTGATAAGATAAAATCACCAAAAGGATCTTTGCCTACCTTACTAATCCAGCGAACCTTTTTCCCTAAACGGGTTAGCCCAATGGCAACATTTGATTCTGCTCCAGCCAATGACTTTGTAAACAGGGATTCATATTTAATTCCCTTTTCGCCCATTGGCTGAAATAGGACCATACTTTCACCGATTGTCACAACATCCGCTCTATGATTTTGCTGCATGCTCCTCCACCTCTTTGGCTAGTTTGGTATACGATGCTGCCATATGAGTAATTTTCTCAAAATCGCCTTTTTCAATCAAGCTATTATTTACGAGATTTCCACCTAGGCCCACTGCAACTGCGCCGTAACCAAGTACTTCTTTGATATTCTCCAAGTTAACTCCACCCGTGGCAACCATTGGAATATGGTGAAGAGGCGCTCGCAGGTCCTTAATATATTTCACACCCAGGGAACCAATTGGAAATACTTTTACTGCCTTGGCCCCGAGATTATAAGCCCGGACAATCTCGGAAGGAGTCATGGTTCCTGGCCAAACCTCCACACCCTGCTCAAGTCCATATGTTAAAACTTCCTCATCGAGGTTTGGTGAGATGATGTATTCAGCACCAGCTTGTATCGCTTCCTTGGCCATTTTAAGATTTAAAACGGTCCCTGCGCCTACTCTTATTTGTTCTCCAAATTTCCCCTTGATTTCATCAATCATATCTAAGGCGCCATCTGTATTTAAAGTAACTTCTAAAAATGAAATTCCTCCTGCAGCCAGAGCCTTGGCTGTTTGCTCTCCGCTGTCTTTTGGAATCCCCCGGATAATTGCGATTATTTTTTCCTTTGCAAGTAATGACAGTAAATCGTGTGCCAATGTCTTGTCCCCCTAAAGTAGAATTTATTGTTCCTACGGCTTCATTGTAGTAAAAAGCTTATAAAGTAACCCCTGTTTTAAAAATAGCAATCTCTTTAAATTCATTTTTTTCATTGTTTACGAGTTCACCGCTCGCTACTTTAATAATATAGTCGATAAAATCCCGTAAAACGACCTCTCCTGACTGCTCAAGCAATACCCCTGCATTATAGTCAATCCAATGAGGTTTTGCCTCATAAAGCGGTGTATTCGTTGACACCTTCATCGTTGGGACGTATGTTCCAAATGGTGTACCTCTGCC
Source organism: Neobacillus vireti (assembly GCF_036962465.1). GTDB lineage: Bacteria > Bacillota > Bacilli > Bacillales > Cytobacillaceae > Neobacillus > Neobacillus vireti_B. The sequence continues at coordinate 23,514 of NZ_JBALNF010000031.1, read as the reverse complement.
AGTAGTAAAGAGAACTAATTGACAGCCCGCTGATGCTAATGCAGATGCTGCAACAAGGTCATTACCAGGAGCACTTAATAGATTTAAACCATTTTTCTTGATTCTTTCTCCATATTTAAGTACGTCCCTAACCATCGATGTTCCTGCTTTTTGGGTACAGCCTAGCGATTTATCTTCTAGCGTCGTAATGCCGCCCTCCTTGTTCCCTGGTGATGGATTTTCATAGACAGGCTGGTTATTGGCAATAAAATATTGTTTAAAATCATTGATTAATTCAACAGTTTTAGAAAATACCTCTTCATTGGCTGCCCGTTCCATGAGAATGGTCTCAGCACCAAACATTTCAGGAACCTCAGTTAAAACTGTAGTTCCACCTTGAGCCACAAGGAAGTCGGACAACCTGCCAAGCAATGGATTGGCGGTAATACCAGACAGTCCATCCGAACCGCCACATTTTAGACCTATTTTTAATTCAGACAATGGTACAGTTTCACGCTGGTCATATTTGGCATTTTCATAGATTTCCTTTAATAACCTTACGCCTGCTTCAATTTCATTTGAAACCTCTTGTGAAACAAGAAACTTTACTCTATTCTCATCAAATTCGCCAAGGCTCTCTTTAAATTCATATAAATTATTATTTTCACATCCCAGACCTAACACCAGGACACCACCCGCATTTGGATGAAGGACCGCATCTCGCAATATGTCTCTTGTATTAGTATGGTCATCCCCAAGCTGGGAGCATCCGTAGTTATGTTTTAATACAAGAACATCCTCAAATGGACTGATATCGCCAACTTCTTTTACAAACCGCTTAACAATTGTTTCTGCTACGCCATTAACACAGCCAACTGTTGGGACAATCCAGAGTTCGTTACGGATTCCAACAAGACCGTTTTGACGTTTGAAGCCCTTAAAGTATAACGGTTCTTGATTATATGGATTTTCAGTTAGCTTTTGGTTGAATTGGTAGTCTTTAATGCCATCAAGATTGGTTTTCGTATTGTGAGTATGAACATGTTCCCCAGCATGAATAGCCCCTTTTGCGTGCCCGATTGGATAACCGTATTTGACCACATTTTCATTTTCCAGAATATCCGTTATTGCAACCTTATGGCCTCTTTTAATATCTTCTGTTAAGACAACTTCTCTGTTGTTTACGTTAATCGATTGACCCATTTTTAGGTCCATTAAGGCAACTACAACATTATCACTCTCATTGATTTGAATAAATTCTAACATGCTCATTCTCCCCTTATTGTTCGACTTTTACTTTTAATACACCTTCAATGGCATTTTTCATTCCCTTTGTTTCGATTTCATACAGATAATTTGTTACCATATCCGTTAATCCTGGAATAGCATTTAAATCCATTTCCCAATTCTTCTCATACCCTAAGACCATTTTGACAATGGCGCTTAAACTTTCAATTGTTCCATCAAATGTTTTCCATTGCTGATTAAATAAAGCAAGAATATCCTGGTCATCTGACAACTGAATATCTTCTGTTCCTCTTTTTCCTTTATAAAACGAAATAAGCGCTGCAAGAGAAAAGACAAGTTTTGCTGGCAATTCTTCTTTTCGGCCGATAAATTCCAATAACGATGGCAGATCTCTCGTTTTATATTTAGACATTGAATTAAGTGAAATACTCATAAGAAAATGTTTAATAAATGGATTCATAAATCGTTCAAGAACGGCATCAGCAAAATAGTTTAATTCCTCAATTGGAAGATCCAAAGTTGGAATAATTTCCTCAAAAATAAGCTCTTTAATGAAGGAGCCCACTACAGGGTGATCCACTGCTTCCGCAACTGTGTCTAAGCCATATAAATATGACACTGGCGTCATGGCTGTATGAGCGCCGTTTAGAATACGTACTTTTCTGGTCCGATAAGGTGTTAAATCATCAACAAATAATGTATTTAAACCGGCTAAATGTGCAGGAAACTCATCCTTAATCCATTGTGGACCTTCAATAACCCATAAATGAAATAGCTCGCCGATTACCACTAAATCATCCTTGTAGCCAAGTTCTTCCGTTATTTCACCGATTGTATCTCTTGGAAAACCGGGGACAATTCGATCCACAAGGCTGCAACAGAATGTATTTGCTTCGTTTAGCCACTGAATAAATTCCTTACCAAGGTTCCATTGGGTTGCATATTGGAGAACAATCTTGTTCAGCTTTTCGCCATTCCGGTCAATTAACTCACACGGGATAATGATAAATCCCTTGCTTTTATCCCCATTGAACGCTTGGAAGCGGCGATAAAGGAATGCTGTTAGTTTTCCAGGATAGCTTTTCTGCGGCTGATCTTCTAAACTATCTGTTTCATCATAAGCAATTCCAGCTTCTGTTGTATTAGAAAAAATAAACCGCAGGTCTGGATTTTTTGCTAGCTCAACAAATTGATCGTATTGGGTATATAAATCTAATCCCCTGCTGACTGCATTGATTAAGGAATGCTCTTTAACAGGCTTTCCTTCTTTCATGCCTTGTAAATAAAGGGTATACAAGCCATCCTGTTCATTCAGTTTTTCGACCATACCACTTCCCAGCGGCTGGACGACCACCACACTGCCATTAAAATCTGTGGTCTTGTTCAAAACATCAATTTGCCAATCTACAAATGCCCTTAAAAAATTTCCTTCTCCAAATTGCAATACCTTTTCAGGATAGTTTTTATAATCTTCGATTGTTTTTTTGTTTAGTTTTTGCATGATGGTTCCTCCTCTTATTATGCACACGTGAACATTTTATTTTATTTAAAACCCGTTTATAAGCATTAACCTACAAACGGGAAAATAATTACTTCCATGTTGAAACGGACTTTCTTATCATTAACTCTGTTTCAACAAAAATCTTTTCACCCTTAATCTCTTCACTTTCGATAGCCTTCAGTATCTTTTCAGCACCGATCCTGCTTATTTTCTCAATCGGTTTCTTGACGGTTGTTAGTGAAGGATTGGTATATCGTGCAGATTGAATATCATCAAAGCCTATGACGGAAATATCCCCAGGTACAGTTAATCCCTTTGCAAATACAGCATTGAGAGCACCTACTGCCATATCATCATTGGAACTAAAGACGGCTGTTGGCGGGTTTTTTAAAGATAACAATTTTTCCATAGCCCTATAGCCGCTTTCCATATCATAATTTCCGTTCACAATATATTCGCTCTGAATGGGGATTTGCTCATCTATCAGTGCCTTTAAATATCCCTCTCTCCGCTCCAAGGAAGATTTAAACCCTTTTATACCTTCAATAATCGCGATATCCTTATGGCCCTTTTGGATTAGATACTTAACAGCCTGACAAGAGCCTTCTCGATCGTTCGATAAAATATTAATAATAGACTGATCGCTTACCTCTCTATTAATCACAACAAGAGGAATTTTTTGATTAAGGACATGATAGATAAAAGCATTATCCACTTCACTTTGGCTCATTAAAATAATCCCATCGAATCGTCTATGATGAATCGATGAAAAGTCATGATAATCATCTATGCCTCTTACAAATAAATTGTAATTCTCATTAATAACATTATTTACACCTTTTACAGTGTCTACAAAGAAACTAGGTGATGTACCATTTGAAATACTTGTAAAGAAAAGACCTATCGTATAAGACTTTTGCATAACAAGGCTTTTGGCATTAAAGTTAGGAATATAATTCAGCTGCGCAGCTATTTCTTGTATTTTTTTTTTGGTCCCTGGCTTAATAAGCGGACTGTCATTTAACGCACGGGAGACAGTCGTATGGGATACATTTGCCAGTTTTGCAATATCTTTAATTGTAACCATGTTTGTTCACCCTTTATCTAACCTTCCGCTTCTCATTTTACCAGTAGAACCGATTTTTGAATATAACTATAGCCGCTTAATTGCTGATCTAAAAGACGGGGGAGTGGTGATCCCTCCCCATACCTTTATTTATTTGTCATTCTTAGAGACTTCCTTTTTCCCAACGGCCATTATTTAAATCATTAGCAATACCTTTGAATTTATCATCAGACAAATTGTATAGCAAGCCAAGAATAACCGCAGCCAGCAGTAAGGCAACCGCTGGATAAAGAGTCATTGTCCCTTTAATCCCTAGGAGTGTGCCTGCAGATTGGTGAGCATTTGCAATATAGCCAGTTGCCGCAAGAACACCGGCAGATACTAGTGCAGCAAGTGACTGTGCAATCTTACGAGAGAAGTTAAATGCTGCATAAGTAACACCTTCTTTACGAACACCAGTATGCCAATGTCCATAATCAATTGTATCGGAAACAAATGCCCATGTAACACCATTTGAAATCGCTAATGCGGCATACCCAATTGAAACTAAGACGATAAAACTATAAATATTTGTTGGGATAATAAAGTTTAAACCATCGGCAACGACACCGATTAATAATCCGGCCATTGCTGTTTTCTTTTTTCCAAAGCGGCGTACTAACATTGGAATTAAGGCAATACCTGCAACCGAACTACCCATTTGAATGAAGTTAATAATTGGCTGTAAACCAACGTGACCAAGGTTATATTGGCAGAAATAAATCATCATGGCGTTATTCGTATTCATAGCTGAAATCGTAAACAAAGTCATTAAAATTAAGCACCATAATGGACGGTTTGTGAAGACAACTCGGAAATAGTCTTTTGCTGACTGCTTTTCTTTACCCTTAGAGTTTTCAGTTTTAATATGTTCTTTTGTATTTTTATAACAAATGTAGAAACCAACAATACCAATTAACGCCATTATAGCAGCTGTTACTGGATACCCTATTTTTTGACTTGGAAATAGCATCAAAATGGGAACAAAGGCCACTCCCGTAATCAATTGCGCTCCGATTGATCCCGCTTGGCGTGTCGATGCCATTATCGACCGTTCGCCAACATCCCTCGTCATAACGGAAGCCAAGGAACCATAAGGAACATTTGTAAATGAATAAATTAAACCCCATGCCATATAGGTACCATATGCCCAGGCAATTTTTCCACCCATTGACAGATCAGGCATTGTAAAGGTAACAACCGTCATAACTGCCAGCAAAATAGAAGCAAACATCATAACAGGGCGGAATTTCCCGCGCTTACCAGGTGTCCTCGAGTCAATAAAGGAACCTGCCAAAGGATCCATAAAGGCATCAAAGATTTTCGTTAATGAAAAAACGCCTGCTGCCGCCGCTGCGCTAATGCCAGCAATGTCCGTATAGAAATGCATTAAGTAAGATTGACCTAAATCAAACATGAAGCCGTTTCCAAAGTCACCAAAACCATAACTTACTTTTTCTTTTGTAGTAATTTTTCCCGATCCTTGATCTGAAGTACTATTTTCTTTATTTAATGTTCTTGCCATATTGTCTGCCATAAATACACCACCTTTATATAATAAGGACCTGCAGTTCTTACTGATTGTTAATTTAAACCAATCAATTGAAGCCGTTTCTATAAGTCTTAAAATCTCTTGTTTTTATCGTTGTAAATGATGTGTCTCCTTGAAATAAGAAGTGCTTTTTTGATATACTTTTAGTGATCAATTTTTTCTAGTGTTCCACCTTACCAGTATTACTCGCAATAATACTAGTAACAGGGTGGGATTTTTTTTATAGTTCAAAGCCAAAGTATTCTTTGGCATTTTGATAACAAATACCTTGGACAATACTTCCTAAAAACTCAATGTTATCCGGAACTTCCCCGTTTTCAACCCATTCGGCAATCTGGGAACATACGATTCTTCTAAAATATTCATGTCTTGTGTAAGATAGGAAACTTCTTGAATCTGTCAGCATACCAATGAATCGGCTGAAAAGCCCCATATTGGATAGTGACTTCATTTGTTCAATCATTCCATCCTTATTATCATTAAACCACCAGGCTGTACCGAATTGAATTTTCCCTGGGATTCCGCCGCCTTGAAAATTACCAATCATAGAGGCAATGGTATTGTTGTCGTTAGGATTTAATGAGTAGATAATGGTCTTTGGAAGTCCACTTTCCTGTTCAATCAAGTTCAATAATTTAGATAATGGCTTCGCAATGGATTCATCGTTAATGGAATCCCACCCGGTATCTGGGCCCATTGCTTCAAACATTCTGCTATTATTGTTTCTTAATGCATTAATGTGGAATTGCATAGCCCAGCCTAACTCACTATAAAGTTTGCCTAAAAACTTATAGGTGAATGTTTTGTATTTCTTTTCATCCTCGATGGAAACCTTACTCCCCTGTAATGCTTGCTTAAAAATGGCAGCTGCTTCTTCTTTAGTCGTATCAGCATACATCATTTGATCAATAGCATGGTCAGAGACTTTACAGCCAACCGAATCAAAAAATCTTACCCTTGATTCAAGTGCGTCTAGGAAATTTTCATAAGAGTCAATTGAAACACCTGATACCGTTTGAAGCATTTCAGTCCATTGCTGAAAGGTGTCTCTATTAATTTCTAAAGCCTTGTCAGGTCTAAAGCTTGGCAGAACTTTGACAGCAAAATTAGTTTCCTGTTTTAATTTTAGGTGATACTCAAGACTGTCAGTAGGATCATCGGTTGTACAAACGACTTTTACATTTGATTTGCTAATAAAATCTCTTGCTCCAAAGCCCTCACTATTCAATAAAGCATTAACCTTCTCCCAAATTTGCGGGGCACTTTCTTCATTGAGTAAATCATAAATCCCAAAAAACCTTTGTAATTCCAGGTGTGTCCAGTTATACAATGGATTACCAATTGTCATTGGGACTGTTCTTGCCCAAGCCATGAATTTTTCGTAGTCACTTGCACTTCCAGTGATAAACTCTTCCTCTATTCCATTACTTCTCATTAAACGCCATTTATAATGATCACCATATAGCCATATTTCGGTAATATTTTTAAAGGTTTTATTTTCATAAATCTCCTTAGGGCTCAAGTGGCAATGGTAATCTATGATTGGCATTTGCTTTGCATAATCATGATATAAAGTGACAGCTGTTTCATTTTTTAATAGAAAATTATCATTCATGAATTTCTGCATATTCTTCACCATCTTCCTATAATTTAGATTTTGGCCATTTCAGGCCGTAAAACATTTTGTTAACGTTAACATGGTGACGTAAAAAAAATTAAATTCTAGTCATTTGAAGGGTTATGTTTTTTGCTTTTTGTTTCTTTAATGTTAACGTGAACATTTTTCCTGTCTTTATAATAACTCGGATAAAGTCATCATTCAATCGTTTTTATAAAATTTCTAAGCGTTTTCAAAAAATGTTCAAAATTCTATAGAAAGTGTGTCACAAATCTGTCATTACACTTTATTTGGCTGAACTATATTGATAAACTATCATCCTTCAAAAAATGCCACCAATTCTGGTGGCATTCACTTATTCCGTTTCTAAATTTCTTTATAGACTTGTACTTGATTGCGTCCTTCTCGTTTTGCGGTATATAAAGCTTTATCTGCTTTATTCAACAGCTGATGCAGTGTTTCTTCTGTGTCTTTTGTTGCCTCAGCTACTCCACTGCTTAAGGTAACGGATATAACTCCCTGCGTAGTTATCAGCGGCTGTGCTGCTATATGTTTTCGCAGTTTATTAGCCAACAATTCACCCTCTAATACTGTCCTTCCCTTTAGAGCCAGAACAAATTCCTCACCACCATATCGCGCAAATAACATGCCTTCCTTCAACTGCGTTTGACACACCTTAACTACATGCATAAGCAGTTGGTCGCCAACATTATGACCATAAGTATCATTGACTCTTTTAAAATAATCTATATCACACAATATAATTGTAAATGGTGATAAATCCTTCTTTGCTGCAGAAAATTCTTGCTCACACTTCTGAAAAAATGCCCGGCGATTATAAATTTGGGTAAGTTCATCATAATAGGCTTGATGCTCCAATTTCATCTGCAGCCTTTTTAGCTCGGTAATATCAGTAAAGATAATTAATAGACCTTTATTATTATTAGCATGTTGTAAGGAAGAAGTACGAACTTGATAGATACACTCTAAATGGCCGACAGCTAACTGCATTTCCCAAATGGAGGCTTCTTTTTTTGGCTTAAATGAATTCGATCTGCCTGATAACATTGACCAGACCATATCAAAGTCCAATCCGAACATCGATTTATCTAAAGGTGGAAACATATTTTTACATGCTTGGTTAAACTCTATTAATCGATTGAACTCATCTAACACAATCACTCCATCATTAATACTATTAAATATCGCGTCCTTCGCAACTGGCATAATGGTAAACATTCGTGATGTGTTAATAGACCATAAATATAAGAGGGAAGAAAGCCATAAGACCATCGGTACGGGATCAATACCTGAAGGTGTAAAACCAATTAGATAAACAAAAGCCGTAAGCATCGGAACTAGTTGACCAAACAATAACGAGATTAATTGTGGGCGATAAACCTTAGCGGTCTCTCTCCAATGAAAAATAACTAGTAAAAAGGCTATAAACATGCAGGCAAATATGAAAATGCCATGAATCATATACCAGATACCGATCTCCTGATGAATGTAAGGGGAACCCAAGATTGGATTAATTTCAAACACTCGATAATGCAAATGGTGCCAGTCGTTCGTAGCAACCATTATCAAACTAACGAGTGGGATCGTAAGAAGAGCTGTAATCCTTTTTTTGGTTATCTTTATTCCCAAATACTGCATGATGAACAATAATCCTAGGGGTGGAGAAAATGGCATGCCAATATATTCAATGATTGTCCAAAACTTTAGTTCTTCAAGTGTCGTAGCCATTAAACCAACAGCAGAAGCAAAACAATAAATGGTGATGGAGGCAGTATAAAGAATAAAATAATAAGCTATATTCGTATAATGGTGCCGCTTTACAAAGGCGTATAAACATAAATACAAATTAAGTACGCCCGATGTACAAACCAGCGTAATATAGGCTGTCAGTTGTGAGTTCACGTTTTGATACCTCTTTTTGGGTCACACTTTTTCCTTTAATGTAGCATAGATAAAAACAAATGTGGATTATTATTAAATAACATCATCTAGATAATAGCTGCTGTAATTGAAACTGAAACGGGAATTGGATCATCCAATTCCCGCTTCTCTACTCGTATTTTTTATGATAAATCTATCACACTAGGATTTAACGAAATTAACTATAGACCAATTCTTTTTCGCTTAGACCAAGCGTCTGTGCTGTTGCAGTATGAATGTCGTGGAAAAACTCTGGATTTTCCACTAGCGACAAGCCATAGGAAGGAATCATTTCCATTATTTTTGGTTCCCACTCTTTCATCTGTTGTGGGAAACATTTCTCTAACACTTCCAGCATAACGTGAACCGCAGTAGAAGCACCTGGAGAAGCCCCAAGCAATGCAGCGATTGAGCCATCAGCAGCGCTGACTACTTCTGTTCCAAATTGAAGTGTCCCTTTACCGCCTTTCTCCGTATCCTTGATTACTTGCACTCGTTGGCCGGCCGTCACGATATCCCAATCCTCAATTTTAGCATTCGGAATAAATTCTCGTAACTCTTCAATTCGTTGTTCTTTTGACAACATAAGTTGTTGAATTAGATATTTTGTTAATGGTACATTCTTTGCCCCAGCAGCTAACATGGTCAGGACATTATTCGGCTTTACTGAATTTATTAAATCCATATTAGAACCAGTTTTTAAAAACTTAGGCGAGAAGCCAGCAAAAGGCCCAAACAGTAAGGATTTTTTATGCTCAATATATCTTGTATCAAGGTGCGGGACAGACATTGGGGGAGCCCCGACCTTAGCTTTTCCATAAACTTTTGCATGATGCTGTTCGACAATCTCTGGTTTGTTACATACCAGAAACAATCCACTAACCGGAAATCCCCCAATATGTTTTGATTCAGAGATACCAGTTTTTTGCAGAAGCGTCAGACTGCCGCCACCACCGCCGATAAAGACGAATTTTGCTGTATGATATTCTATTTGATCATTGTCGATATTATGGACTTTTACTTCCCAAGAGCCATCGCTTGAACGTTTAATATCTTTAACACCATGGCTATAGTTTATCTCGACGTTTTTGCTCCTTAAGTGGTCAAACAACATGCGGGTTAAAGCACCGAAGTTGACATCCGTTCCGGAGTCTATTTTTGTTGCAGCTATGGGTTCATTGGATGTGCGCCCTTCCATGATCAGCGGGATCCATTCCTTCAGTTTTTCAGGATCATCGGAAAATTCCATCCCTTGGAACAAGGGATTACTTGACAGCGCTTTAAATCGCTTTTTCAAAAAGGTTACGTTATTTTCCCCTTGTACCAAACTCATATGAGGAATTGGCATGATAAAGTCTTGCGGATTTTGAATTAAATTACGGTTTACAAGATAAGACCAAAACTGTCTAGAGAGCTGAAATTGTTCATTAATTTGTATTGCTTTGCTAATATCAATAGATCCGTCAGATTTTTCGGATGTATAGTTTAGCTCACACAGAGCTGAATGGCCGGTACCTGCATTATTCCACTCATTTGAGCTTTCTTCTCCAGCGTTTGCGAGTTTCTCAAACACTTTAATTTCCCATTCCGGTGCTAACTCTTTCAATAATGACCCCAAAGTCGCACTCATGACTCCGGCACCAATTAAAATAACGTCTGTTTTTGTCTGTATGCTGCTCATTATAACCGCTTCCTTATCTCTATATTTGAAAAAAAGATGCAGGCGTTCCTGAATAGGTGTCACAAAAGCAAGGCGCCGCCTAGGAACACACGTTTTAGTACCAATGATAATCACGTGACAATTAATATTTATAGATTAATATATTTAGCATTATCTGATAATTATAAACTATTTAAAGCTGGTAATAAAGTGGGACGTTCCCCTTCAAGACCCTACTAACATAAAAAAAATAAAAGGACAACCATTTTAACTGACATTCCTTCACACAAAGTGAGGTTGCTACAAAAAGTAATGGTATTTATATCAAGCGAAAAGTAAAATAAAGGATGTAGTAATCATTTTGTTAAGGGGCGGATCGATATGATTATCGTAACAACTGAAAATATTGCTAATCATAAAATTACAGAAGTGATAGGTCCAGTATTTGGCTTAACTGTAAGAGCAAGAGGAATTGGTAAAGATATCGTTGCTTCTTTGAAGGGACTTGTAGGCGGGGAAATCAGTCAATATACTGAAATGCTCGAAGATGCCAGAAAACAAGCAATTGACCGGATGGTAAAAAATGCTTCGGCCATGGGTGCGAACGCAATCATAATGATGCGCTTTGACTCTGGAGAAATCGGCCAGAATATGAGTGAAATTGTTGCTTATGGAACAGCCGTTATTGCCGAAAAGGTATAACTTATGAAATGGATTGTTGGCTTTTATGGAATTCAACTCATAATTTTAATCATCTTAATCATTGGGTCTTGGTTCATTTGGGACCGCCGCTTCAAAGCCAAGCCTGGAGAGCAAGTACCTAAGGGCTTCGTCCGAACAAATGAGGTATCATTTGACCCAACAACAAATAAAAGATTAGTCGTTTATTTCAATCAGGAAACAGGAGAACGCTTTTATAAAGAAGAATGATGCCATTTCGATCATTAAAGCAAGAAGGAGCCCGTTTAATGTTTAAAAACAGGCTCTTTTTGTTTTATTTTTCAAAACGTTTTCTTCTCTCCACGTCATTTACCGCTTTTTTGCTTGGGATGGAAAGCAAGTCCTCTATGCGTTTCTTTGTGACTGGTTCATTCGGATCAATATTTTGATGGGTTATTTTAATTGCTTCCTCATAATTTGAAGCGTGATAGATACCTGTCCCGATCACAACTGCATCAGCACCTGCCTGAACAAATTCCGAACAATTATCCGGCTTCATTCCACCATCTATTACGACGAAAAGATTAGGGTTTAATTCTTTAGCCCGTTCTCTAATTTCAATAATTCGCTGAACTGTTTCGGAAGATGGCTTTTGACCGCCAAATCCTACCGTAACCGCCATGATTGTTAATGCATCTATCGACTTGAGTACGTCATCCGATATTTTGTCGAGGGGTGTTTCTTTAAGAATGGCGATACCTGCCCGTAAACCCCGTGCGTGGATGGAGTCAATAATGGATAGTGGATCATTTGCTGCCTCTATATGGAATACAATCTGGTCTGCTCCCGCATCGCAATACGATTCAACATGGTTCTCTGGATTACTAACCATTAAATGTACTTCAATAGGTACATTTGTTAAATCCCTAATATCAGAAACATCTTTTGGTCCAAATGTTGTTCTAGGAACGAATTTTCCATCCATAACGTCAATACTAAAACCATCTACTCCTGCACGATCCACATCACGTATTTCATCTGATAATTTTGACCAATCTGCATCTAGAATGGACGCAAGTACAATTGCCATATATTTACACCTTCCTATGGATAAGTTAACAATTTCAAGGTTAGCTTAGAAATTTGATTAATTCAATATTTCCCTATAGAAAGCTTCAGGAAAATATACCCACTAATTGTACTTTACCTATAATAAGGTAGTCAAGATTCCATGATTTCAGACTAATTAAATACCCGGAAACAGTGTAGTATGCGATCGAATGGGCATGCTGTTCTGACTGTTCAAAAAGGTTTTAGAATATTTCTTACATGGCTACGGTTTACGTAACCGCGCATTTTTTTAAAAATGGGAATTATATAGTTGAGAAAGAAAGGAATGGGCAGATAGAGGTCTTGAATACCGACTCTGAACAAGTTTTGAGAAAGGATGCTAATAAACATGAGAAAACAATTAATGGACATGTTAGACGCTCGGCAAGAAGAAATGATTCAAATTCGCCGATATTTACATGAAAACCCTGAATTATCTTTCCACGAGAAAAAAACAGCACAATACATTTTGGATTTCTATAAGGAAAAGGACGTAGAAGTTCAATCCAATGTTGGGAATGGCCATGGGATTATCGTGACCATTAAAGGTGGAAAGCCTGGGAAAACGATTGGACTTCGTGCCGATTTTGATGCCCTCCCAATTACAGAAGAAACGGAGCTTTCCTTTAAATCGAAGAATAAAGGGGTGATGCATGCTTGTGCCCATGATGGACATACTGCTTACTTAATGGTCCTTGCTGATTGTCTGATTCAATTAAAAAGTGAGATACCTGGTACTATCAAAATCATTCATCAACATGCCGAAGAAGTACCGCCAGGCGGCGCAAAAAGCATTGTTGACTCTGGAGCACTTGATGATTTGGATAATATTTTTGGAATTCACTTACTTCCAATGAATCCAGCAGGTGTTGTAGGATACCACAGCGGCTATTCGATGGCAGGTAGATCCTATTTTAAATTGGGAATACAAGGGGTAGGGGGACATGGCTCTTCCCCGCATATGGCCAATGATGCAATTGTTGCCGGTTCTTATTTTGTGACAGCCGTACAGACGATTATTAGCCGCCGTTTAAATCCCTTTGATATGGGGGTCATCACCATTGGTTCATTTGACGGAAAAGGAACATTTAATGTAATTAAAGACCGTGTGGAGATTGAAGGGGATATTCGATATATGACAGGAGACACAAAAGAGTTAATAGAAAAGGAAGTTCGCCGCATTGTAAGCGGGATTGAAGCTGAGTTTGATGTGCAATGTGAGTTAACCTATACATCTGATTATCCGCCTTTGTATAATCATCCAGAAATTACTGCAGGAGTGAAAGCCAGTCTTGAAGGGGCAAATGATCCGGACATTGAGCAGGTTGTGGAATATCCAATGATGTCACCCTCAGATGACTTTGCTTATTACTTAGAAAAGATTCCTGGATGCTACTTTTATATTGGCTGCACCCCAAAAGGCGTCGAAAAACCTTATTTCAATCACCATCCCAAATTTGAAATCGACGAAGACGCCCTCATAGTCGCAGCAAAATCAGTCGGTTATGTAGTCTGTGGCTACTATGGATTAGATTAGAGCAAAAGGTGTCAGGCACCATGTGAAAAATTCACATGGTGCCTGACACCACCGAAACTTTGGTTCTTATTTGTTTTTTCGAGGATCAAAAATTAGATCCTTGCTATAAAAATATCCAAAACGATTTTCGTTAAATTGAACTCTATATGAATATGCACCAGATATACTCTGCCTTTGTTCACTAATAACCCCTGTTTTACTCTCAAACCCTTTTAAATAAAAGTAATCCTCAGGTTCCATTCCCTTTATCGATTCTTTATCAACCGCTTTTATCCTCACTCTTTCCCCAATCTCAAATCGCATCGCCGGAGACGCATCGTTTTTCTCTCTTTCAGAAAGCTGCTGGTGTTGTTCTTTCACAATCTCCATTTTCTACATCTCCTATTTTTAAAAAATCACCTTCTAACTGTACATAAGTCTATCAATATTGTCAACGAGGTTGACAATATATGAAAATAGGAGTAAGATAAATTGTAAACTAGGTTTACAATCATGCGATAGGGGGATATAAAAATGTTTAATGTCGGAGATATGGTTATTTATTCTATACACGGTGTAAGCAGGATTGATGATATTTGTGAAAAAACTATTTCTAATGTGACCAAAACATACTATGTTTTACATCCTCTTGATCAGACTAATCTCATCATCAGTGCGCCTGTTGACAGCGATAAAGTTGTGATGCAAAAATTGCTGGATTCAAATGAAGCTAAGGAAATTTTACTTTCCTTCCAACAGCCGGAGGCAGACTGGATTGATAATCCGAAACAAAGGTACAGACAATACCAAGATATAATTAGAACAGGGAATCGAAGGGAGATTGCTAAAATAGCCCGTACGTTAATGAGGAAAGACATGGAGTTGCATTTGGAACATAAAAAATTGTATGAGCAGGACCGCAAAATATTAGACCCTATTCAACATTTATTGTTTAAAGAATTAGCAATGTCTTTGGATACTACTTTTGAAAAAATAGTTGAGAAGGTAAATCGTTTATTAAAACAGTAATCAAAAAAAAAGAGTTGGAGATCATAGGATGATCCTCACAACTCTTTACTCTTTATAGGCTTCCTCTAATCCCCAATCAGATTTTAATAAATCCTTCAGGAATGCTACTTGCTTTTCTCCAATATTCTCAGCGACCTTTTTCACAAGTGAAGCCTTTAGTGCCGCGTTTTTTTCATAACATTCTTCACCTAATAAAGTTAATTTTATGCACTTTTCTTTATTGTTGTTTTTTACGTTCATTACCTCAACTAAATCTTTTGACTGCAGACTTTTGATAAATTTATGGACTGCCTGCCGCGAAATATCTACACTTTTTGAAATATCCGCAATCGTTGGCTGCTTTTTATAAATTCTCGCCATGATAAACCATTCAGAATTGGAAATATGAATATCACTGTTATTATTCCACAATCTCTCTGTGATTCTACGAAGCAAAAGATGACGCTCACTTAGTAAGTCAATTAGGTCCAAGTAGTCCAATTCCGGATTCAAGTGTTTTCACTCCAATCATCTAATTGCCACCTACTATATAAAAAAACTTCTCAAATGTCAACCGTGGTTGACGTTTATAGTAAATACAATTTATTCAAACAACTGCCACCATGAGGTTTTAGACTTAGCCCTTCCTCTGAAAAATAGCTGCCTAAAATATAGGCAATCCCAAAGACTGTAAAAGAGGTTCCGACATCAAACATACTAAAATAGGTTAATCCCTTCACTCCCCAAATGGCATGAACGAGAGGAAAGGCAAATAACCCAACATTAAATCCGGAAAGCATGAGAAAGGAACCCTTTAGTTCCCTTTTTTCATTTTTGAAAAATAGAACACCGAGTAATGCAGTCATGATTCCAAATATAAAGACAATCACTGGTATTAAAATTAAAGAGGTTTCTATTTTTACAGAATCGAAGGTAACTAGAACTAATGCAGGAAGGGTGATTTTAAAAATGATTTTTGAGATGACTTCTCCATCTGTTTCTTTTAAGACCCGTAAACGTTTTAAAACATAACCAAGCAATAATGAAGATGACGTAAAGAAATTCCTGATTCATAAAAAAAGCATTCCTCTAAGGTGTATATTTCCTTATGCTGCTCTAAGAATAAATATCTCAAACATTAGGATAACCTCCGCAAAAAAAGCTGGAGGTGACAGGCACTTATTTCCTATTAAAAATTATAGAAAATAAAAAATAGTCTACTAAGTGATTAGTTAGACTATCTAAAAGACAAATTTCATAACCTTATTTATGGTACGGTTCACTGCACCTTTTAGGAGGCGTTTTTTTTACATGTGGTTATACTCTACACAAACCAGATCATAATGCTGACTACTCGCCTAGCCAATCATTTTTATTCCAAATAAAAACAGAGGCATCGTGTGACTGCCCCTGCTAATCATATTTTTAAGAAGTCTTAAGAAACACGTTTGATATGGCCATCTTCCTCTGCACGCTTGCCGATTCCAAAAGCGTAATAACTAATGGAAATAAGCGCCAGAAAAACAATCCCAACCACAAGCGATACACGCGTGTCCTTATTAAACCACATGGCGATTAATATTAGAACAAGAAATGCGATGGTCAGGTAGTTTGATACAGGAGTAAACGGCATTTTAAATGGATGTTTGTCCATTTTTTCACCCTGAACTTTTCTGAAGTTTATTTGACTGATCAAAATAACAAACCACGGAATCATTCCCGGAAGTACACTGGCACTATAGACATAGACGAATAAATTTTTGGGTGCTATATAACTTAAAATAATGCCCACTGCCAAACCAAGCAGGACACCAATAGTACTTAACAATGGTACCCCATTAGAAGATAGTTTCGTAAAGATTTTTGGTGCTTGCCCATTAATGCCCAATGTGTATAGCATTCGGCCTGCACTGTAAATCCCGCTGTTGCACCCGGACATTGCCGAAGTGATGACAACAAAGTTAATAATTCCTGCTGCCGCTGTCACTCCAAGTTTTGCAAATGTTGCTACAAATGGACTGCCAATTGAATGCAGCTGGTTCCAAGGATAAACTGTCACAATCACAAAGATTGCCCCAATGTAAAAAATTAAAATCCGCCAAATAATGCTTTGAGTCGCTTTTGTTAGCGTTTTTTGCGGGTCTTTTGCTTCTCCGGCAGTTATCCCAATTAATTCGACCCCTTGATAGGCTCCAATAACAAGTGATAAAGCAAATAAGAAGCCTGACCAGCCGCCAGTAAAGAAGCCGCCATGTTCCCAAAGGTTGGTCAACCCAGTTGCGATTCCTCCATTGCCAATTCCAAAGAAAATGAGTCCAAATCCGGCAACGATCATGACTAAAATAGTGACGACTTTTATCAACGAGAACCAAAATTCAAATTCACCAAAGGATTTTACTGAAATTAAATTGGCTGCCCCAAGAATCACAAAGGCAACTAATCCCGGAATCCAAGCGGGAAGATGCGGGAACCAATATTTCATGTATGCCCCAACAGCAATAATTTCGGACATCCCAACAATCACCCATTGAAACCAGTTGCTCCATGCCGTTAAATATCCTGCTAGCGGATGAATATACTTATAGCCGAATGTTGCGAAGGAGCCAGTACTGGGCTCCACATATAACATTTCTCCCATAGCCCGCATAATAAAGAAGATAAAAATCCCTGCTATGATATAGGCAAGCAGGACAGACGGACCCGTCCATTGAATTGTACTTGCTGACCCCATAAATAATCCGACACCGATTGTACCGCCCAACGCAATCATCTGAATATGACGTGATTTCAGGCCTCTCTTTAATTCTTTCGTTTCCACTACGGCACCCCTCTTCCTATTAATTTCTCTATCTACTAATCTTTCTGAATTATTATTCGATTATAATACCTCCACGCGAAAAATACAAATGTATTTTTCAGGAAAACACTATTTATCTAGCTTTTTTTGATGATGGCTTTAAGAGACTAAGCTGATTTTTGAATATTTGAATAATTTTATTGGCGCTTTCATCAGTTACTTTAGCTACTAACTCATCATTTTTAAGGTGCCCTTAAAGAGGTACCTTGATCTTTTAACGAGAATTAAAAAACGAAAATCAGCATAAAGATTAAAAAAAACGATTGGAGTAGATTGCTTTGAGCAATTTCAATCCTGAAAAACTATCAATAGAATACAGAGATGAAATCACTGCTACTGAACCCATTATTCCCAGATGCTACACATTAACTCACTCTGATTTAACCGGAGATTTATTTTTAACTATTGGAGTTCAATATGCTTGGGATAAGATAAATCCGATGAGAGATGAAGTATTAGGTGAATGGAAACAAATTGGAGGTTCCTTATATTATTTTGTTTATTTGCAAATAGATCAAGGACAATATACCAAAAATGTGTCAGCAAAACGCAATGAAATATTTAGACGGGAATTACCGCTAGCATTAACAGCTATACGATACGGTGATAGATTTTTGTTCAACACATACCCTAAGCTAAACCATGCTTCTATCATCATTAATTTTATGTCTGCCTATCCTCAGTTTGCTAGACAAGAAAGTTGGGGGACCTTCCATAGTTATTCGATAAGATAATTATTTGTACACATTCAAATGACAATCATGGTCAGAATAATTTATAATAGAATCACGTTATTGTATATTATTTCCAGGGATGGATAAAATTTGGTTAAAAAAGTGTTGTATCTCCCCATACGCATAACAGCCATTTTGGCTGGTTTCGTCTTTTTGATGAATATTCCTATATTTCTCCACTTTAATGCTAAGGAAAAAAGAATAGATTTGGATATTAGCTTATATTGGGAGTACTCCAAGAGTAACCTAAGCTGGTTTCTTCATATCAAAGACGAAGTTCCATTTATATTTGAATATTTAAATGCTTCAACCATTGATAAATACTTATATACAATGAGCATCTTATTACTTGCTCTCCTATTTGTAATTATAGTGGGGCTGGTTGTCTCAACCACCATCATGATGCTGCCCACATCCGCAAGAAAAAGATTAACTGGTTTCATTGATTTCACAACGAGTGCACCCGAACTATTAATCATCTTCTTGTTACAATATTTAGTCATCTATCTATATAAAACTTACGATATTAAACTGTTTCAGTTATATGGCGGAATGAGTACACAACCCTATTTTTTACCAGCTTTCGTATCGTCCTTTCTCCCCGCCCTTTTCTTAATTCAGTTTTTATTAAAAGAATTTTTAAATGAAGAGTTAAAGGATTATGTCATATTTGCAAGAGCAAAGGGCCTGTCACGCATGACGATTTACTTAAAACATATCATACGTAACATAATTCCTTTATTACTCATTCATTTAAAAGTAATTATCTGGTACATTCTTACGAATATTATTGTAGTAGAATACCTATTTAACATTGACGGGTATATAGGAATTGTAAAATCTTTCTTTGCTAAGCGGATTGTCCCATATGTTATAAGTCTTCTGCTTTTTGCCGTTCCTGTTATTCTATCGAATTTACTTTCTTGGATTGTAACCATTAGAATGAATAGAAAGGAACGTAACAGTATATGAGGATATTAAATTATAAAAAGACCATTTTGGGCTTCTCGATTTTGTTTCTTATCTTAATTCTAAGCTTTCTCTATCCTTTATATGGTCCGGCGGATTTTAACAAAATTCGAATTCTTTCCGATGAAAATGGGAATAGGCTCGGTCTTCCGCCTTTCCCGCCTTCATTTCGTTTCATTCTTGGTTCTGATCGAAATGGAGCAGATATTCTTTTAATGATGATTTATGGTGCAAAATATACAATCCTTATTGCCATTGGCATCACCATACTGAGAGTTTTGATTGGTGGTCTGCTGGGAATCCTTTTTTCCTTTTGGCTAAAGCTATTATTGCCAATTGTAAAAGATTTGTTTGTTGTATTTCGAATTATTCCGCATATTATTATTACATTATTACTTATTACAGCTACTTCAACTACCTATGTAAAAGATGGTGCATTGTTCATTATTGCCTATCAGATGATTATTTTAGTGATTGTGGGTGTTCCTTCTGTCCTAATTAGTACATCGGATATCATCCAAGAACTAAAAGGAAAGTCCTTTATTCAAGGTTCATATTTGATGGGGGCAAGTCATTTTCATATCATAAAAAGGCATCTGAAGCCTTTTATGGCCTCTTATGGTTTGCTCTTATTTGTTCAACAATTACTCAATACCCTGGTGTTAATTATGTTCCTTGGTACCTTCAATATTTACTTGGGTGGTATCTCACCGGAGGAAATTGTCGGGACAGCAGAGACAGGGAGCTTGGGGATAGGTGCTCACAATGTTCCAGGTCAAGTTAGTTCACTTACGAAAGAATGGTCGGGATTAATTGGTCAAAACTACCGGGAATTCTATCGGGTCCCATGGATTGTCCTAGATCCACTGTTTGCCTACTTTTTTTTAATCTTCCTAATTAATATGATAAAAAAAGAGCTGGAAGCAGTAATGGCAGGCAATTACAAAAACCGCCGACCTAAGATAATAATGAAAAATAACACTCAAGATGACCGTACTGCTCCTGATTTTACTTTTCAAACTAAAACAGAGTTGGAAAATTGACAACACAAGAAGGTGTTTCATCCTAAGAAAATGAATTTTTAGGATGAAACACCTTCGATTGGAATTAGTTATAGAAAGTTATTTAACAAGTGTCTATTTTTGACCAAATTTATTAGTTTAACTTAAATAGGAAAAATTTATAGGATAATCCTTCCACATTTTGATTTTGTTGTGAAACCAAATGGTAATTTTCATGAAGATAAGGAATTTGGAGCTGATTAGGATTCATCGCTGGATTTCCTCTAATGACAACAAATTGAATCATTTTTTCTTTTATATAACGATTCTGCTCGTCCCTATTTTCAGGATATACACTATAGTCAATGTTTTGCATTTCAAAATAGCGAATATTCGGCAGAATATTAGCTACAGTATAAAAACCGCCATCTAAAGTTCCATAATTTAATAACGTTGGATGAGGCTCTTGATTCATTATTCTTGCAAATGTCTGTTGAGCCAGAGGGGCTTTTATATACAATCTTGAAGAATTCATATTTACATTATAACCAAAGCACATGAAAATAGTTGTTAATGCGACTAAGAATAAAGCAAACCACCGGCTTGTATTATTCATGTGAATCTGCAATTGCATTTTAGCGTTTTGCAAGTAATGGCCAATTGCTAAAAGTCCCATTAATCCCAATGGAGTTATAATGAGGAAAGAGTATCGGTGGGCTTGTCCTCCTATATATACCCCGGTTATCAAGAATATGATTGTACTTATTAACATCCATTTTTGACCTTTAACTTTTAAATATTTCCATGTGAATAGAAAATCAAGTAAACCAATCGTAATCAATACTTTACTTTCAAAGTTTCTATTAAATTCTGAACCAAATGTTATGGCAAATTTAACAAGTTTTTCGATTAGATTCGTTTGGGATGAATACATAAAAATGTTAAATTTTAAGTACACATCTAAAAAATCCTTCAAAGCATGATTCATTCCAAAATAAATGAACCATGGAAAACTTGATAAAACTAGACCCACAATAGTAAAAAGGATCGCCTTTATTAGTTCCTTCCACTTCTTTTCGCCTACACAAATGAACAAAATGGCAAGGTAAAATCCAATCCACGCCCCTACAAGAGTGAATTTTATCCAAAAGACGCACCCAATCATAATCCCATTCAATAAATAAATAGGCCATTTAAAAAGAGAGACAGAGTCCTTCTTAAAATATTTCAAGATCAAATACAATAGGGTCATTAAGAATGGAATAGAAAATTCTTCTGCACTATCCCCAAACCGAAATGCTTGTTGATTTAATATGAGTAATGGGAAGAAAATAGATATAATAGCTGAGGGCATCCAATTAAAGTAAAGTCGGGCAATTTTGAAGGCTAAAATAAGATTAGCAAACATTGCTAGGCTTTCAAATATATAAACTCCTAGAAACGTCGTATGTGAAATCCAGTAAGCTATTGCATGGATGCCATATAGTAATGGACCTTTTTGTTCAAAAAGATCGCGATACGGAATTAGACCATTCGCCATACCTTTACCAACTGTAAAAAACGCATTTGAATCCACCCACTCTGTTATCACAAAGAAGGGTGAGGTTTGTGTGAAAAATAACATGATAAAAAAGGAATAAAAAAACAAAAAAACAGTAAGTTTTTCATTAAACATCCCAAATAATCTGGTCTCTTTCCATGTATTGTTCATTTTTGTCTCCCGTGCCTTTTTGATGAATCTCAAGGGTTTCATACAGTTCCTTGTTATCCTCTATTTATCCCTTTTTAAATAGGATAAGTTTTTCTTTTGTTTCTCAAGTACACTATTTTGTTCAATGGTATATCTCGGCCGTCCTTTTGTCTCATTAAAAATTTTACCTATGTACTCACCAATAATTCCAACTGCTAATAATTGTGCCCCTCCAACAATCCAAATGGATAACATCAATGATGTCCAGCCACTAATGGTATAGGAAAATATTTTTGCTAATAGGGTGTAAACAGCTATCGCAATCCCGATTAGTACCATTAAAAATCCTAACATCGAAACAAAACGTATTGGTGCAACGCTAAACGACGTCATCCCATCAAAGGCGAATGCAATCATTTTTTTTAATGGATACTTTGACTCCCCAGCGAATCTTTCCTTGCGATTATAATAAACTTTAGTTGTTTTAAAACCTAAAAGAGGAATGATCCCTCGAAGAAATAAATTTACTTCTTGATACTTTACTAATTCATCTAGAGCCCTTTTACTCATTAAACGGTAATCTGCATGATTGGGTACTAACTCGACACCCATTTTCCTCATAAGGCTATAAAACCATAAAGCAGTTTTTCTTTTAAATAGAGTGTCAGTATCACGCTTATCTCTGACTCCGTAAACAATTTCATAACCTTCTTGATACTTCTCAATAAATTGATGAATAATCTCCACATCATCTTGAAGATCAGCGTCGACTGAAATCACACAATCTGAAAAATTTCTTGCGGTTTCTAAACCAGCAATTAATGCCCTTTGATGGCCAAAATTTCTACTTAATTTTAACCCTTGAACATATTGGTTTATTTCGATGTTTTCCTCAATAATATCCCAAGTATGATCGGTACTACCATCGTTGACAAATAAAATAATACTCTCATTACTTATAGATTTATTTATAACCAAATTTGTCATTATTCTGGTTAGTTCTTTGATTGTTTCCTCTAAGGTAGCTTCTTCATTGTAACAAGGAACAACAATCGTTAGTAACGGTAAATTATTTTGCATTATTTTACTCCTAATTTCAAAAAATAATAGTTTCTTTTTTTATAGGTTATCTAGGATATCCTAATTTTACTCTTTTCACAAAAAGAAGTACCACAAAAAAACTCATTTACTTATGATACGGTTCACCACACCTTTTTAACCAGTAGTTTTTCATAAAAAAATCATTTAAAAATACGGTAACGGGGTATTTGTGATTATTTGGTATTTCTTCAGACACTTTTTTTGTTTTGCCCTTGTCCGATGTTGGCTCATCTTCGAACACAATTTCGCTCTTTTAGCTCTTCC